>NZ_JBQEPD010000001.1:0-630731 GCF_052045675.1 Brucella sp. 22210 | reverse complement strand
GCCAGGAGCGACCGACCATCGAAGTCCTCGTCTCTGGAAACGCTTCTCGAACCCATGCTGTCAAAGTTCCACGACCTGGATAGCCCAACGCCCTCATCGTCGCAGAGATACAGCGATCGTGAGTGCGGTAGTGTTCAAGCGCCGCCTGCTTCCGGGCCTCAGAAAACTTCGGTGCGCGAGCCACACAACCAACACGCAGGTCTTGATGTTGCTGGTATTCGCGATACCAGTTTCTCAGCGCATTCTTTGTCGGATAACCCAATTGGCGGATCGTCGCCTTAACTCGCTTGCCAAGCTGGATATACAGCTCAACGGCGCGAATTCTGTCTGCATGGGAATACATGAACTACCTCCTGGTGGTCCAAGTTTTAGTCCGCATCCCCCCTGTAGCGGTTCCAATTAAGAACGAAATCATGCAAACCGCTTCAAGTGTTTGCTTTTACGCATTATCCCGCGCATCGAAGCGGGATCAGAAATCAGTCCAGTGGACTGATTTCCCCAAGTAGACGCTTCGCACTTTTGCTGGAAATGCTTTGGGTCTTTGATTTCCTGACAATTTCGGTCTAGAGAGCAGCCATGACCAACAAGATCATCTACAAGATCGCCCCGCGCGACCTCTGGGCGCAAGCGGAAAAGGCGGGAAGCTTTACGGGCGCGCCGGTTGATATTGCCGATGGCTATATCCATTTCTCTACTGCAACACAGGTGCGCGAAACGGCGGCTAAGCATTTTGCGAACCAGAGCAACTTGGTTCTTGTGAGCGTGGACGCGACCCGTCTTGGTGAAAACCTTAAATATGAGGCCTCGCGCGGCGGCGCGCTTTTTCCTCATCTCTATGCGGACCTTCCGCTTGATGCGGTCGTGACTGTCGAGCCCTTGCTGCTCGATAATGACGGACTTCATATTTTCCCGGAGCTGAAAGACGAATGAGCGGACTTTTTGAAACTCTCGGCCGGCGCGCCCTCTTCTCTTTCGACGCCGAACAGGCGCATGGCCTGTCCATTGCAGGGCTCAAGACCGGGCTCGTAAGCTGCAATGCGCCGAGCGATCCCGCATTGTCCGTGAAGATTGCGGGATTGCAGTTTCCCAACCCGCTCGGCATGGCCGCCGGCTATGACAAGAATGCCGAAGTGCCGGATGCGCTTTTGAAGCTCGGCTTCGGCTTCACCGAAATCGGCACCATCACGCCGCGCCCGCAAAGCGGCAATCCGCGTCCGCGCATTTTCCGCCTCGTGGATGACAAGGCCGTCATCAATCGCCTCGGCTTCAACAATGAAGGCCACGAGGCCGCTTTCAAGCGCCTGTCGCAGCGCGCAGGCAAGAGCGGCATTGTCGGTGTCAATATCGGCGCCAACAAGGATGCGGAAGATCGCATCGCCGATTACGTGGCGGGCATTCGCCGGTTCTACCAGCTGGCGCGCTATTTCACCGTCAATATTTCCTCGCCCAACACGCCGGGCCTGCGCAATCTTCAGGCGCGCGACAGTTTGCGCGAGCTTTTGAGCCGCGTGCTGGAAGCGCGTAACGAAGAGGGCAGCATGTGCACGCTGAAGCGTCCAGTATTCCTCAAGATCGCGCCTGATCTGGCCGATGAGGAACTGGACGATATTGCCGCCGAGGCCACCGAGCAGAAGCTGGACGGGATCATCGTTTCCAACACGACCCTGTCGCGCACGGGGCTGAAAAGCGCCGAAAACCGCGATGAAACCGGCGGGCTTTCCGGTGCGCCGCTGTTTGAACGGTCAACCGTGGTGCTGGCCCGCATGCGTGAGCGCGTCGGCCCGGACATGCCGTTGATCGGCGTTGGCGGCATCGACAGTGCAGAAACCGCCCTGACCAAGATCAAGGCCGGAGCCGATCTGGTGCAGCTTTATACGGGTCTCATCTATCGTGGCCCGGGTCTGCCGAGTGATATCCTGCGCGGGCTGTCGGCAGCGGTCAAACGCGAAGGCGTTGCCAATATTGCCGAGCTGCGCGACCGCGACGCAAAAGACTGGGCAGCCCGTCAGCTGCCTGCCTGATTATCTCGTGAATTCCAGCCTGTAACGGCGCGGCAGCATCGCCAGAAGCGTGATGCCGCGCACGGACAGGAACAGATTGAGCGCCAGCCAAAGCCCGTGATTGCCCATCGCGGGCTTTGCCGCATAAAGCACGGCCATGAAGAAGGCCAGCGACAGGAACATCATGTTGCGCATGTCGCGCGACCATGTGGCCCCGATATAGACACCATCCATATGGAAGGCGAGCAGCCCGGTCATACCGGTCAGTGCGGCCCACGGCAGATATTTGAGCGCCTCGGCATGCACATCCTCGGCTTTGGACAAGAGGCCGATGATCGGGTCACCGAAAACCAGAAGCGCGAAGGCGATGATGCTTGCCATCACCAGCCCCCAAGCAAAGGTCAGCTTCGCGCCGCGCACAAAGGCCGGGCTATAGCGGGCACCGATGGACCGCCCGACAATCTGTTCGGCGGCGGCTGCCATACCATCAAGGAAAAAGCCTGCCACGAGGAAGAAGTTCATCAGCACGGCATTGGCCGCAAGCGTCACCGGTCCGAGATCAGAGCCTGCACGTGTGAAGAAGGCAAAAGCCGTCAAAAGCAGGAAGGAGCGGATCATGATATCGCGATTGACCGCGAACATGCGCACAATGCCTTCCTTCTGGAAAATGCGCTGGCGGCTTGGGCGCTTGGTTGCGTCCTTGCGGAAATGCCGGACCACCAGAAAAAGGCCGACAATCGCCGCGACCGTTTCACCGGTGACCGTGGCCCATGCCACGCCCGTCACACCCCAGCCGAGTTCCAGACCGAGAACAATGCACAGCACAATGTTGATGCCGTTGAGCAGAACCTGAAGGCCAAGGCCGAGCAGTCCCTGCCCGCGTCCGAGCACCAGTCCCAGCACGGAGTAATTGATGAGAGCAACCGGGGCCGCCAGCATACGGATCGACACATAGGTCGCCATGGCTTCCTGGGTTGCGCTTGTCGGATGCATGAAGCTCGAGGCCGCCGCCAGTGTCAGCGGCAAGGTCAGGATCATCAGTCCGCCAGCTGCGACAGCGATGATGATGGCGCGCCAGAAGATCGCCTGTTCTTCGACGGCGTCTTCAGCACCCATGGCCTGCGCCACCAGACCGGTGGTGCCGGAGCGCAGGAAATTGAACATGGATAGCAGGAAGTCGAACACCAGCGCGCCGATGGCCAGTCCGCCGATCAGCTCGGCCTTGCCCATTTGCCCGACCACGCCCATATCGACGAGGCCCAGCAGTGGCGTCGTAACGGCGGCTAGTGTCATAGGAATAGCGATCAGCATGACCATGCGATGCGTCACATCGAACGGCCTCGTAACGCTTCCAACGCGCTGCGACTGATCCATAGTCAACTGTCCCCGAATTCATGCCTGTTGTTCGAGAACGTCTACTCTGGAATCGCTCGAAACTACAGAGAATTCGGCCAATAGATTGTCGCAGCTCCTGACAGCTCTATGTCAGGAGAAATCACGCGCTGCGCTGCAGTGTCAGAGGCCCAGCATCATCGCCCAATAAATTCGATTGGGCTTGTTTTCCGGCGTTGCCCAGGCAAGGCCGTAATGGCTGAATGTGGGATCGAGCATATTCTTGCGATGGCCGGGCGATTTCATCCAGGCGTCGAATACCGCCTCGGTGCTCGACTGGCCGGATGCGACGTTTTCAGCCGCTGGCCCGCGAATGCCCGCCTGACGCAACCGCGCAACGAACCCATTGCCCCAGCCCACGCTGTGGCCAATCTTGCCATAGCTTGCCATGCGCTTTGCCTGATAAAGCGCAGCCTGTTCCAGCTTGGAATCGGTCGCCATCATCGAAAGGCCATTTGCCTTGCGGATGGCGTTGAAAAGCCCGGTGGGATCGCCAGCGCTCACCACATTTGTCGCCGCCTCAGCCGCGCCAAACGGCAAAACGGAGAGCGAAACCGCGCCCCCGGCGAGCACCAGAAAGCCACGCCGGGAAAGCATAAATCCTTGTTTTTGCTGCATCGTCCGAATGTTTAATCCTGCTGCCAATATCTGCTATTTGCGATAGCTGAGGATACGGAGCAAAATAAAGGCAGGGATGACAACGGCTGCGCCCAGAATAAGATAATCGGCAAAACGGGCGACGGCAGAGAAGCCCATATTCCACAGGCGCAGGAAGAAATCGCGAATGCCCCACAGAATGTCATAGGGCGTCCAGTGGAACGCGCTCATGACAACGCCGACCACCAGCGAGATCAGCACCAGCTTGACAATGATGCGGGCAGGCGTATCGCCAAGAAAACGGTTTACACCATCAGACATGCAAATCTCCTGCGTCTCGATTGCCGCCATGCGGACAGATTCATCGCGCAAGACATAGGCTGTGATGATGACATCCGCAAGTTTTCAGCGTCTGAACCTAAAGACCTGAATCAAAAA
Organism: Brucella sp. 22210; assembly: GCF_052045675.1. Classification (NCBI taxonomy): domain Bacteria; kingdom Pseudomonadati; phylum Pseudomonadota; class Alphaproteobacteria; order Hyphomicrobiales; family Brucellaceae; genus Brucella; species Brucella sp. 22210. The sequence continues at coordinate 626,304 of NZ_JBQEPD010000001.1, read as the reverse complement.
GCGGCATGTGTGTGCGAAAATGGTGATTTTCGAGTACCGGAGCGCAGCGTACTTAAAGGTACGTGAGCACCGGAACGTAGAAAATTGCCATTTGCAGCCACACAGGGCGACTTTTGGAGCAGGCTCTATCTTTGCTTACGATAATCGCGTGGAGCCTTCTGCTTCTGGCGCGAAAAGGACCGGTTCATGCTGCGCGTATCGGTAAAGCCGCTGGCGACGGCCACATCCAGAAGCGACAATCCTGTTTCGGCCAGCAGTTCCTTTGCTTTCTTGACCCGCAATTCTTCGCGCACTTCGAAGGCCGTGCGTTCCAGCGCCAACCGGAAGCCGCGTTCCATCTGTCGTACCGAGATGCCGAGCCTGCGGGCTACGTCGATCATGGGCACCGGGTCTTCCAGCGTTTCCTCGAAAATGCGGATGGCCTTGCGGATCATCGGCGAGCGCACGCCGTTGAAGCTGAGCGCTGGCTGTTCCGAGCGCACCAGCTCGTAAGGGATCATCAGGATCGACGCACTCTTGCGCGCCAGTTCCTCGGAAATCTCGTTCTGGATAATGGAGAGGGCCAGCGACGCCGCTCCCAGTCCACCCGCGCAGGTATAGTGCCGCCCGCTGCGGTGAAACAGGCTAGTCGTGTCAGCGGTATAGCCGTCGAACAGGTCGAGAAAATCGTCGCGGTGGAACCAGTTCACACAGCAATTGCGGTCTTCAAGCAAGTTTCCCTCTGCCAGAAGGAAAGCGGCGGTGCAAAGCCCCACCACGGTCTTGCCGCGTTTGTCGGCGCGCTTGATGAGATCGATCAATGCCTGCTGGCGCGGACGATACTGGGCAAGCACCCCGCCGACGACGGCGACATAATCGCATTCGTCAAGTTCGCCGATGGGAGCCGTCGGTTCGATCACCATGCCGGAGCTGGACGCAACCGGATCGCCGGACAGCGTACAGATTTTCCAGGCGCAACGGATCTGGCGGCTCTTGTCACGATCATCGGCAGCCAGACGGAAAGGATCGAGAAAAAGGCTCAGCGCCGTCAGCGTAAAACCCGGCAGCGCGACAATGCCAACCGACAGCCTGCGTGGCTGAGCTTCGCCTTGCGCGTTTTGTAAATCCGGCCTTCGGCTTGTATCCAATCCCGTTCCGTTTGCCACGTCAGTCGCTCTCCTCCGCCCTTGTCACATATCTGCGCGGAGTTACTCGTGCCGTCAACGAAAATGCTTGGAAAGCTTCAACTGCTGCGCCTGATAGTTGGAACCAAGATCGGTGCCGTAAAGCGCCTTCGGGCGGTTCAGCATATGCTCATAGACAAGGCGACCGACGATCTGGCCATGTTCCAGAATGAACGGCACTTCATGGCTGCGCACTTCGAGAACCGCGCGGCTGCCCGTGCCGCCAGCCGCACTATGACCGAAGCCCGGATCGAAGAAGCCCGCATAATGAACGCGGAACTCACCGACCAGCGGATCGAAAGGCGTCATCTCTGCGGCGTAGAGCGGCGGCACATGCACGGCTTCACGCGAGACGAGGATATAGAATTCATCCGGGTCGAGCACCAGCTCGCGCGCGCCGCGATCATAGATCGGCTCCCAGAAATCGAGCACATCATTGGCGGCGCGCTTGTCCACATCGACAACGGCCGTGTGATGCTTGCCGCGATAGCCGATCAGCCTGTCCGGACCACCGGAAAGATCGACGGAAAGCGCAATACCGCCACCGGAAATATTCGGCATTTCAGCAGCCACCAGCGTCTCGGAATCGTGCAGCGCGGCGAGTTCCGTCTCATCCAGCTGGGCACGGCCCTTGCGGAAGCGAATCTGCGACAGGCGCGAGCCGGTGCGCGCAACAATCGGGAATGTGCGCGGGCTGACTTCCAGATAAAGCGGCCCCTTGTAACCGGCAGGCACCTTGTCGAATTCCTGCGCGCCATCGACAATCACACGGGTGAATATGTCGAGACGACCGGTCGAGCTTTTCGGATTGGCGGAAGCCGACAGTTGCGGCGACAGCGAAAGGCTTTCCAACAGAGGCACGATATAGACGCAGCCGGTTTCGAGAACCGCGCCTGCGGTCAGGTCGATCTCATGCAGCTTGAGGCGCTCGAGTTTGTCGATGACCGGCGTGCCCGGACCCGGCATGAAGGAGGCGCGAACGCGATAGGCCTTTGCGCCAAGGCGGAGATCGAGGCTCGCAGGCTGGATCTGGTCGGCATCCAATGGGCGCGGCGAAGCCAGCAAACCGCTTTCGAACAGCGCAGCGATATCCGCATCCGCCAGAATTCCCGCATCTCTTTGCGCCATCGACCTCGTACTCCATAGTCTGAGCAATTCTTCAAAAGACCTTTGACCACTCAAAGGCCCGATGCCAACCCTTAGCGCCCGGAGAAACGGGGTTTTCCGCAGGAATCGAACTCAATCGCAAACCGATGAGGCAGGCTTTTCCTCAAAACTCGCTATCCTGGCATTGACGACCTTGCACAACAGGCATAAGGAAAATGTGTTCCGTGGTGATTTGGCCGGCCGGCTTGCAGCCACGTTAAAGAATTCGCTAAAAAGGGCCGCGGTTCGTTACCGGCCTTTTGGGCCGGTTTTTTATTGGCCGCCGAGATGCCACTAAACGCTTTTGGGCGTCCCGGCCGACCAGCTTTTGACAGGTTGGAAAAATGACGACTGAGACTACCCGCAAGTTCCGCCCCGCGACACAGCTCGTGCATGCCGGTTCGCTTCGCTCCGGTTTCGCCGAAATGTCGGAAGCGATGTTCCTCACGCAGGGTTTCCTCTACCCCGATGCCGAAGCCGCCGAAGCGCGCTTCAAAGGCGAAAATCCGGGTTTCATCTATTCGCGTTATGCCAACCCCACCACGGACATGTTCGAAAAGCGCATGTGCGCGCTGGAAGGCGCCGAGGAAGGCCGTGCCACGGCTTCCGGCATGGCTGCTGTCGCCGCCGCCATTCTGTGTCAGGTGCAGGCGGGTGATCATGTGATTTCCGCGCGCGCCGTATTTGGCTCGTGTCGTTATATCGTCGAGACCCTGCTGCCGCGCTACGGCGTGGAAATCTCGATCGTCGACGGCTCGGATATCGCAAACTGGAAAGCCGCCGTTCGCCCGAACACCAAGGTGATGTTCCTCGAAAGCCCGTCGAACCCGACGCTCGAAATCATCGACATCGCCGCCGTGGCCCAGGTGGCCAATGAAGCCGGTGCGAAGCTCATCGTCGACAATGTCTTCGCGACCCCGCTTTACCAGAAGCCGCTGGAGCTTGGCGCGCATATCGTCGTCTATTCGACCACCAAGCATATTGACGGTCAGGGCCGCTGCCTTGGCGGCATCGTGCTGTCGGACCGCGAATGGGTCGAGAACACGCTTCAGGACTATTATCGCCACACCGGTCCCGGTATGAGCCCGTTCAATGCGTGGATCATGCTGAAGGGTCTGGAAACGCTGTCCGTGCGCGTGCGCCAGATGACGCAGTCGGCGGCTGCCGTTGCCGATGTTCTCGCAGGCAAGCCGGGCGTCAAGCGCGTCATCTATCCGGGCCGCGCCGACCATCCGCAGGCGGATATCATCGCCAAGCAGATGACCGGCGGTTCAACCCTGATCGCGCTGGAACTGGAAGGCGGCAAGGACGCCGCGTTCAAGTTCGAAAATGCGCTGCAGGTGTTCAGCATCTCCAACAATCTGGGCGACGCCAAGAGCCTGATCACCCACCCGGCCACCACGACGCACAAGAACCTCAGCGATGAGGCCAAGGCCGAGCTGGGCATTTCCGATGGCGTGCTGCGCATTTCGGTCGGCCTTGAAGATACCGACGATCTCATGGAAGACGTCGAAGAAGCGCTGAAGGCAGCGGTTCGCTAAATACCTGCAAGTGATTATCCGGCTCAATGGAATCGGGCCGGATAATCAGCTCGATTTCTGTCCATTTTCATCCTGAAGCATATCGGGATCATGCCAAAGACGGTGTTTCGTCTTAAAAAATGTGACCTTTTCGCTGCAATCCCCCGCAAGAACGATCCAAACGCAGAAAATCTACCTCGCTGACCCTGTCCAGATTACCGCTTCGCGTTGACCTCCAACGCAACTTTGGCGATAGGTGGACATCAGGCACATGATAAAGGCGGATGCGATGTATAGGGCGGTGACGCAGGGGATCGAAATAACGGTTGAGCCGTTTTATCTGGAAGAAGAGTCGGCCCCCGAAGACAATCGCTATGTCTGGGGCTATCGCATTACAATCGCCAATAATTCGTCCGACACGGTGCAGCTGCGCTCGCGCTACTGGCAGATTACCGACGCCAATGGCCGCGTCGAGGAAGTGCGCGGAGCCGGTGTCGTGGGCGAACAGCCTGTTCTCGATCCGGGTGACTCGTTCCAGTATTCGTCTGGCTGCCCGCTGACCACATCGTCCGGCGTGATGGTTGGCCGTTATCAGATGCAAAACCCGACCGGCAACACATTCGAAGTGGATATTCCGGCTTTCTCGCTGGATGTGCCCGAGCAGCGCCGCACGCTGAATTAAGCCAAGCCGAGCCGCAACTGCATCACTAGACATAGAAAAGCCGGGGCGGCTCTCCTGAACCGCCCCGGCTTTTCATTATTCTCATTCCTTACTTCGCAAACAGCGCGGGATCGAACTCGTAGCTGGTCGAGCAGAATTCGCAGGTCACCGAAACCTTGCCGTTCTCAATGCTGTCCTGAATTTCCTCGGCGGTGAAACCCGCCAGGACACCCTGGATTTTCTCACGCGAGCAGGAGCATTCGTCCACCACCTTGATGGCGTTGAAGACGCGCACGCCGCGTTCGTGGAACAGGCGATAGAGCAGCCGTTCGGAGCCAATCGTCGGATCGGTCAGTTCCGAGCTTTCGATGGTTCCAACCAGCGACCGCGCCTCATCCCAGGCGTCATCCACCGGATGATGCACGGCTTCATTGTCGTCGCCGTCCCCACCCGGCAAATCGGGAATGCGCGCGCGCAGTTCCGATTCCGGCAGGAACTGGATGATCAGTCCGCCAGCGCGCCATTGTTCGACGAGCTTGCCATCGGCACCCCGTTCGACCAGCTTGGCAACGCTGAGCTTCAGATCGGTCGGGATCTGTTCCGACTGGCGGAAATAGGTCGTCGCGATTTCTTCCAGCGTCGAGCCGTCAAGCGCCACGATGCCCTGATAGCGCTGCATATAGGCGCCCTGATCCACCGTGAAGGCCAGCGTGCCGCGACCTAGCAGCTCTTCCGGCTCTGTCTTGCCAGCGGCGATGGCGTCTTTCAGGCGCTCATCATCGAAACGCGCATAGGCGCGTACCGCATGCGGCGTGCTGAAATCCACCACCAGCATGTCCACCGGACCGTCGGACTGGGTCTGGAAGATGAACTTGCCTTCGAATTTGAGCGAAGTGCCAAGCAAAACGGTCAGAACCGTCGCCTCAGCCAGCAGGCGGGCCACTTCCTCAGGATATTTATGCCGTTTCAGAATGGCGTCGATGCTCGTGCCGAGCTGAACCGCGCGACCGCGCACATCGAGCCCTTCCACCTGGAAGGGCACGACCGCATTGTCGCCTGCGAAGCCGAAATCACCCAGATCGAGCTTGGGACCCGACTGGCCGTTTTCGGCTTCGATATGAATGTTGCTGGTATCCTCAGCCACAGAAAACTCCAATCACGCGCCTTGCAGGCACCAGGCCAGAATGGCCTTCTGGGCGTGGAGCCTGTTTTCGGCTTCATCGAACACGACCGATTGCGGCCCGTCGATCACTTCGTTGGTCACTTCCTCCCCGCGATGCGCAGGCAGGCAATGCATGAAGAGCGCCTTCGGATCAGCTTGCGCCATCAGCCTTGCATTGACCTGATAGGGCATGAACACATTGTGTCCACGGGCGCGGTCTTCCTGTCCCATCGAAACCCAGGTGTCGGTCACGATGCAATCCACACCGCTTGCCGCTTTCTCCGGGTCTGTCGTGGACATGATGTCCGCACCGTGCGCCCTGGCCCAGTCAATAAAGTGCTGGTTTGGCTCGCTGCCTTCCGGCGTCGCGATATTGACGTTGAAGTCAAACCGCGCCGCGGCTTCCACAAGCGAATGCAGGACGTTGTTGCCGTCCCCCATCCAGGCAAAGGTTTTGCCTTTGATCGAGCCGCGATGTTCCTCATATGTAAGAACGTCGGCCATGATCTGACAAGGGTGGGTGTCGTCGGTCAATGCATTAATGACCGGAACGGTCGCATATTCGGCCAGTTCCAGCATACGGTCATGCGATGTGGTGCGGATCATGATCGCATCCACATAGCGCGACAGGACCTTCGCCGTATCAGCGATGGTTTCGCTGCGGCCGAGCTGCATTTCCGAGCCGGTGAGCATCAGCGTTTCACCGCCGAGCTGGCGCATACCGACATCGAACGACACGCGGGTGCGTGTCGACGGCTTTTCGAAAATCATCGCCAGCACCTTGCCGGCAAATGGCTTTTCAATCTCGCCCGCCTTCAGGCGCGCCTTGCGCACCTTTGCATCCTCAAGGATGGAGCGCAATTCGCTTCCCGGGACGGAAGACAGATCGAGGAAGTGCTTGATACCGTTATCCTGAGCCATGATTACGCCGTCTTGCTGATCGGATTTGCGACGGAAAGCCGTTCCACGGCCGTTTCGATGCGGTTCAGCGCCTCACGGGCTTCTTCCGGCGTCGTAATCAGCGGCGGCAGCAGACGGACGACATTGTCGCCAGCGCCAACGCTCAGGAAATGCTCATCACGCAGCGCCTGAATGAGCGTGGTGTTCGGAACAACGCACTTGATACCCATCAGAAGACCGCGACCGCGAACTTCGGAAACCACATTCGGGAACCGGTCGATGATCGAGGCAAGGCCCTGCTTCATGACAAGCGCGGTGGCCTGAACATTTTCCAGGAAACCGTCAGACAGCACGACATCCAGCACCGCATTGCCGACAGCCATGGCCAGCGGATTGCCGCCATAGGTCGTGCCATGCACACCGGCAACCATGCCCTTGGCGGCTTCAGCCGTCGCAAGGCAGGCGCCAACCGGGAAACCGCCGCCAATACCCTTGGCCACAGCCATGATGTCCGGCGTAACGCCCGACCATTCATGGGCAAACAGCTTGCCGGTACGGCCAACGCCGGTCTGGACTTCGTCGAGGATCAAAAGCAAGCCCTTGTCGTCACAGATCTGACGGATAAGGCGCATGAACTCTTCCGGGAAGCCGCGCAGACCGCCCTCGCCCTGCACGGGCTCAAGCAGAATACCGGCGGTTTCATCGGTAATAGCAGCGCGCAAGGCAGCCTCGTCGCCGAACGGCACCTGATCGAAGCCTTCGACCTTCGGGCCGAAACCTTCTAGATACTTGGCCTGACCACCGGCAGCGATGGTCGCAAGCGTGCGGCCATGGAACGCGCCTTCAAAGGTGATGATCCGGAAACGCTCCGGATGGCCGTTCGCGAAATGATAGCGACGTGCGGTCTTGATCGCGCATTCAAGCGCTTCCGCGCCGGAATTGGTGAAGAAGACCTTGTCGGCAAATGTGTTGTCGACCAGACGCTGGCCGAGCTTTTCCTGTCCGGGAACTTCATAAAGATTGGACAGATGCCACAGCTTTTCAGCCTGATTTTTCAGGGCCTCGACCAGATGTGGATGCGAATGGCCAAGGGAGTTCACCGCGATGCCAGCCGCAAAATCGAGATAGCGCTCGCCGGTTTCGGTGATCAGCCAGATGCCCTCACCTCGCTCGAAGCGCAGAGCCGCACGATTATAGGTGTCGTAAAGCGGTTGCACGGTCGTAGCGTCGGTCATTGCAATCAGGCCTCCATAAGCCCTTCTAAATGCTGCATATCCGAGGAAAACGGACTGTCAGCCTTTGCCATTTTGAGCGATAATCCGACCCTCTCTCCGGCCGGTCATCACAGGATTGCAGCAGGTGGATCATGCGCCTCGCGCGTGAAAAGCCTGCCGAAATAAAAAGCCGCCCACCGGGCGGCACAATTATTCATGGGCGTATATTGGCGCTCGCGAAAAAAATGTCAATCAAACTAAGCCCGGATTGTCGCTCATCTTTGCGCATGAGTTCATGCATTTTATGTCCGCACGTCTGAGCTTTGCCTAAGCTTTGCCCAAGCCTTGCATGATGGGCATATCAGACTTTCCGCAACAATTCGGCAAGCGGGGTAGCGCGACCGTCGCACGCCCTATATATAGTGCCCAGTTTCCACGACAGGGTTCGTGCGGCGGCTTCTCTCTTCCAGGTGTTCAAAAATGCACCACAGGACCAAAGAAAAACCGTCTTTGCCACCCAAGTTGGGGAAAACCCTAAAAATGGAATCTGCCTGACAGGGCTATCCCTTGTCATGGAGTCATCCGGTAATGTAGTTTCTCTTTAAAGAAAAAAGCTACATTTCGTGCGGCGGACCTAGTCACCCGGATAGATATGGTGTTTGCGCCTGGAGCAATCCGGGAACACTGGTGGATTCCGGATAACGAAAATGATTGGAGCCCAGGGCGATGAACTGGACAGACGAACGCGTTGAACTACTGAAGAAACTGTGGAGCGAAGGCTTGAGCGCAAGCCAGATCGCTGCACAGCTTGGCGGCGTCAGCCGCAATGCAGTGATCGGCAAAGTGCACCGTCTGAAGCTTTCAGGTCGCGGTAAGACGACGACCGCTGCTCCACGCAGCAAGAAAGTGAATACGGTTGCAGCAGCGCCGCGTCCTGTGACGCAGCATACGGGCGGCAGCACGCATACCACCCATACGACGACGATGCGCACGGCAACCGTTACCAAGACGGTCGGCGCAACGGCGCTTCAGATGGAATATGCCGCTGAAGTGGTGACCGAGACCGTCATCAAGCCGGCTTCGGATGTGGTGGTGCCTATTTCGCGCCGCCTCACCCTGTTGCAGCTGAGCGAACGCACCTGCAAATGGCCGATTGGCGATCCGCTGAACGAAGATTTCCACTTCTGCGGCAGCGAATCCTGCGAATCCAGCCCTTATTGCAAGTACCACTCGCGTATGGCTTTCCAGCCAACGGCAGAACGGCGCCGGGCACGCTGATCTAAGGGAATAGGTGAGTAAGGGAATAAGGGAGTATGTCTGACGATATCGTCGGCAGCTCCCTTTTTCTTTGCCCGCACCCTATTCCGATCACATACTGCCCTACTCACTTACTCCCCTATTCCCCTCCTCATAGACCTTCAGCGTCCGGTCCGCGATGCCGTCCCAGCTATAGTCGCGGGCGATCCAGTCGATGAGTTGCTGCGACTGTTCAGCCGTCAGCGGGTTATCGGTCTTGCGGCGCAGCGCGTTTTTCAGCGCTTCAATATCGCCGAGCGGGAAATAATCGTCGTCGGGCAGTCCGACTTCCATATTGGCTGTGATGTCGCTGGCCAGCACATTGAGCCCGTAGCCCATGGCCTCCAGAAGTGCGATGGGCATGCCTTCGTGGCTCGATGGCAACACGAAAAGTCCAGCCTGACTGAAAAGCGCAGATAATTCCTCACCCTGCAATGCGCCGGTCAGCACCACGCCCGGCACAGCCTCGACGCGGGCGCGAACCTCTCCGGCATAGTCGGCGGTGTATTCAGCCGAGCCGATCAGGGCCAGTTTCAGCGATGGATCGGAGAGCTTGGCAAAGGCTTCGATCAGATCGAGCTGGCGTTTTTCGGGCACTATGCGGGCGACCAGCGCGATATAGCGGCTGGGAGCAAGCCCATGCTTTTCAAGCCAGCTCGGATCGCGGCTGGGTTCCCGCAGGGTGACGCCGTTCGGGATGAAGGTGACGGGAACGTTATAGCGTTGCTCAACCGTTTTCGCGATATCGTTGGAGACGGCGATGCGGGCGCTTGCAAAGCGCATCCCCCATTTTTCGCCAAGCTTCAATGTCGTGCGCGCCAGACGTCCCCATTTCTGGCGGTTGTAGTCAAAACCGTGATGGGTCACGACCGTCCGCAAACCGAGCAGCCGCGCAAGCGGCGTCACCAGCGCTGGGCCGATGGCGTGAATATGCAAAATGTCGGGGCGCGTGAAACCGGCGCGCAGCACACCGAGAAATGTATGCACGATGGCTTCAAACTTCATCGACGTCGGCGCCCAGATCGGCGTGACCTTGACGCCTTCCCAGACATAGGGCTGCTTCCGGTCGAGATAGGGGCTGCGGCCCACCACTTCCACATCCCAACCCTTGGCGATGTAAAGACGGGCCAGTTCTTCGACATGACGTTCCACGCCGCCCTGCACATTGGGTATGCCGCGCAGGCCGAGCATCATGACGCGTCGCTTTTTAGCCCCTTGTCCCATCAAAGCGCTCCCAGTTCCGCGTAAAGTTCCAGTGTCCGGTTCCGGTAAGCTTCCGGCGAGAATTCCTGTCCTGCCCATGTGCGGCCCAGACGACCCATCTTGCGCCGCGCTTGCGGCGTCAGACTGGCAGCTTCGCTCATGACGCGAGCAAGGTCTTCCGGATCGCCGGTTCTGGCCACCATGCCGGTTTCACCCGGTACGATCATTTCGGGAATGCCGCCAATGTCAGCACCAATGACCGGCACGCCAAGCGCATAGGCTTCCAAAATGCTGATCGGCGCATTTTCATACCATTCCGATGGCAGGATCAGCGCCTTGGCCTCGCCGATCAGCCGATGCAGCCGCTCGCCCGAGACATAGCCCGCAAAGGTGACATCACCGCCGGTTTCAGCAGCCAGCGCGCGCAAGGATTGCTCCTCCGGTCCTGTCCCGGCCACGATCAGCTTCTGCCCGGAGATTGCCGCCGCGCGGATCAGCGTGCCGATCCCCTTTTCGGGGGCAAGACGTCCGACATAGGCAAAGTAGTCGCCTTCATGCTCAAAGGGTTCGAGATTATCGGTCTGCGCGAAGTTCGGGATATAGACCAGCTTTTCCTCCGGCCAGCCCCATTCGATCAGCTTGGAAATATAGAACCGGCTCGGCACCACGATGCGGTCGAGCGTGTTGCGATAAAGGCCGAGCGTGCGGTGTATGGCGGTTTCCACGAAAACCAGCCCGCTCAGCGCTGTCGAATCCTTGATGCATTTGTGAAGCGCGACATTGTAGATGCGCCCGCCCTTGCAGCGCTCGCAGATCTGGTTATGCGACAGCATCTTGTAGGCCGGGCATGCAAGCTTCAGGTCATGCGCGGTCATGACGGTCGGCACGCCCGCCGCTTTCAACACCGGAAAGATCGAGGGCGACAGGTGGTGATAGACATTATGGGCATGGGCGACGCTTGGCCGGAAACGCTCGATCAGCGCCTTGATGCGGTCGCGTGCTTCCCATGAATAGATGATCTTGCCCGCCTGCGCCACTTTGGTGAGGAGGCCGCTCTCGCGCCCATATTCGATTTCAGACACGAAATAGGAAGACCAGTCGGAAGCGAAATTGTCCGGATGTTGCATGGCAAAGGGAGCCGTCTCCCAGCCAATGTCGGAAAAGAGCTTGATATGGTCGAGAAAGACCGCCTCAGCCCCGCCGCGCCGATAAAAATAATTATTGATCGCCAGCAAGCGGTGATCCGGGTCGGCTGCTTTCATCAGGGAGCACCTCCATCTGCTCCGATATGAGCCAGCGTATCGCGTATCGACAATACCTCAACGCCGCTCTGCGCCGCATGGGACACCAGCTTTTCGAAGGTTTCCGGCGTGCAACCGAACGGTGTCGGCCTATCGCTGATATCATGCGTATAGAAGATCAACCAGCCCGGACTTGCGACAAGATCGTCTATCCAGCGGGTCAGTTGTTCCGCATGATGCTCCGGCTGCCGTATTTCGACGGCTTCCAGAAAGGCCAGATCGACCGCGTCGCGATTGATGCGCTCGCCGCCGCTGCGGCAGGTCGCAAAACGGTCGGAAAACAGGCCGCGCGACAGCACCGACGACGCGCAATAGGGATAGGCGAAATTGCGCTGTCCGACCCGATCCGGTTCGATCTCGCCCAAATAAGCATGGTTGCGGTCAAGATCGGCGGCGAGATCGCGCATGCCGACCGAGGGCACATTCCAATGCGTGAATGTGTGACAGCCAATGTCGTGCCCGGCCTGTGCCAGCCTGCGGAGGCCTTCTTCCGTGATCAGTTGCCGATGCGCCTCGACGGAACCAACCAGACCACCGGCAATATAAAACGTGCCGTGAAAGCCGTATTGTTCCAGTATCTTCGCGCCTACGCTTTCGGCGGTATCGGGAACATCGTCGAATGTGAAGCTGATGATCCGCCGTCCCTTCGGAAGCGGAAATGGCCGCAACGGAAAGCTACGACTCAGCGCGTCATGCAATCTGTTGTTCAGCCGGTCCAAACGTGCCCTTGCCCAGCCCAATCTGTCGTGTTCCATTGTTTTTACCAAGCCTTTGCCCCAAAAAGCTTAACTCACAAGTCGCGCCTTCGCCTGAAGACGCATGCCGAAAATGGCTACCATCAAACAAAACCAAACAGAGCTGCCGTTCTGGAAAAACGTGCTTTCCATGCAAGATGCATAGAGGCCGTATAACCACAGACGGCTGAACAGAAGCGTCAATGCAGGATCATTCCCAGTCGCTTCCGCTGCCCTGATATAACGTAGCGGCAGGATGATCAGCCAGATCAGTATAAGGATCAGGCCAAACACACCCGCATTGATCATCATATCCAGATAGGCATTATGCGCGTTGAAAGCTGCGACTGCCCATGTCGCTCCGCCTCCTCCGGCATAGACCATTTCTGGTGTCTTCCAGAACGAGTCCAGCCCGTAGCCAAATATCGGCTTTTTAGCGACTGCTGAAAAGGCTATGCGCCAAATATCGGCGCGGTTGGTAAATGTCGCGTCAATACCAAGGCTCGTGATGAGCTGGCGGATGGGGTCGGAAACCGCAGCACCCACGGCCACAAAATTGAATGCAGCTACCCCACCAATGGCGATTGGAATGCGTGTCCAGCGCCAGTGCGTGAAGATGAGAGACATGAAAGCGATGAAGGGAAGCATGGCCGTCGATGTCTTGCCGCCCGTATGCAGCAGGAAGAAAACACACAACGCCACCACAAGCCCGCCAGCTTTGCGGTAACCCTTTTGCCAGCCATAAAGCCCGAAGAAACTGAGCAGCACCAGTGCTGCTGCGGCCGCGTTCTTGTGCGGAAAATGTCCGCGCCACGCGCCTGCCAGCATCGGTTCCAGCACGTCGGTGCCCTGATGGATCGCCCTGCTCGGCAGGAAGATGACGCCGAAATAGGCAAAGCCAAGCGTGATGAACGAGCCGATCAGCAACAGGCGCGCCATCTGGTTTTCAGAGCGTGGCAACAGCAGGAATATGCTGGCGTTGAGCGCCGTCAGGATCGACAGAACCACCTTGCGGCTTGCAATGCTGGGATGGGCCGAGAGAATGGCCGTCACGAACATCCAGATGAACAGGGTCACCAGCAGCACACGCGGCTGAAGAATGGTCTTGCGAAGCGGGCTGCTCAGACCGCAGGCAAGAAAGCCCATGGAAATCGTCAGCGTCATCAGCTGGTTCAGCAGGTTCGATTGACCCGCCGACGCGCTTGCACCGATCTCGGCACTGGTTCCGGGGTAAGGACTGATGCCGACCCACAGAAACAAAATCATGATGAGAAAGAGAGCGGCGCCGAAGGATGACGACACCGACGTCAGATCATGGGCCTGTGCCTTGATTGGTGCACGGGCCGCGACACGCCGATGTGAAGCAAGATCAGACACGGCTCTCCCGATTTCTCCGCCATGCGCCAAGATAACCCAGAGCAAGCGCGAGCGCCACACCGAGACCCATGCCGACGAAACCACCGCCTGCGCCGAGCAACACGGTGCGCGGCGGCCAGCTGCGGCTGACGGGCGGGATTGCTGTGGAGATCACACGGATATTGGTGGCATCGAGCTGCTGGCGCTGATGCGTTTCAGTCGAGCGCGTCAGGAATGTGTTGTAGATCGAAACCTTGGCGGTCATGTCACGTTCGAGATCGGACAACTGCACCTGCGCATCATTGTCGAGTGCCACAGCCGAGCGCGCGGTCGCGGCCTGCGCATTGAGCGCATCGACAACCGCATTGGCCTGATCCAGATCGACCTTTGCCGATTGCAGAATACGTGAGCGTTCGGCGGCGATCTGCTGCTCCAGCCCGGCGATCTGGCGCTGCGTATTGATGAGTTCCGGATAGCGCGGACCATAGGTCATGGTCAGCGCATCATAGCGCTGCTTCAGCGTCGCATACTGGCTGCGCAGATTGGTCATGGTCGGCGATTGCAGCGTGCTTGCCGGACCGACCGGGCTACCCGTATCGCGGGTCAGCTCATTGTAACGAGTGCTGGCATCCGTCTGGCGCGATTTGGCATCGAGCAGCTTGGTGTTGATCTGCGCCATGGACTGGGCGCTGACCAGTTCGCCACCGGTCGTCTGAAGCCCATGCGCGCGACGGAAAGCGGCAACTTTTTCTTCGGCGTCCGTGGCAGCTTTCTGCAAGGAGGTCAGGCGTTCAGACAATGCGGCGGCAGCACGACCTGCACCGTCGGCATCGGCCTCGGCAACTTCTTCCTGGAAAGACTTCGCTAGCGCGTCGGCAACCTTGACGGATTTTTCGGGATTGTCGGTCCAGACGCCAATCGTCACGAGGTAGGATCGTTCGGGACGGGTTACGACAATGCGCTGCGACAAGGCGCGCACTGCCGTCAGTGTGTCGTCCGATGCGTCCTTCGGCTTGCCGAGACCCAGCAGCGCGCGCAGATCGAAACTGGCTGGCGGCGGAACGAACTCAGCATCGTTCTGCAAATTGAGATTCTGCACGACGCGACGCAGCACATTGCCCGACACAAGCATTTTCATCTTGCTTTCAATGTCGAGAATCTGGCTGTCGGCCTGAAGGCTCTGGGCATAAATATCGTTGGGCAGCAGCTGCAAACCGGATGGCGGCACCAGCATATCCGTATAGGCCGTATAGCGTGGCTTGGCCGTCATGCCATAGGCAAGGCCTGCCAGCGCACCGGCAACGGCGAGAATGACAATCCATATCCAGCGGGCGCGCACCCATTCCAGCGCAGCCCAGAGGTCGATTTCCGGCAACATGAGCCCGTCACCGGTTGACTTTGCTTCCGGCTCTTCCAGATGCGGTGCAGAGGGCCTATCGGCAACTGCCTCCTCGGGAACTGGCCCGGAAACAGGGGCCGAGACAGACGCCGCCCGCGGATAGGACGGCGCATGGTTCTGCGCCAAAGCCTGGTTCCATTGCTCAAGCGTCTCTGCGCCGCGCGTTTCATCACGCGGTAGCTGAGCCTTCGAAGCAAGGTCACGCAAGGTGTACATCGATCGATCCTATGTTTGCCTTGGCCTATGGTTACCCTGATCGCGGGAGAAACCGTCTTTTTGCTTTTTATATGAGAAGATTAAAAAAATTGGTTAATCACAACTATTGGGTTGCGATACGCGATAGGACTGGAAAATACATGACCTGTTCAGTTAGGGTTCATATTTCAAGGTTACATCTGACAGATAACATAGAGTACGTCGGGAGAGGGAAAAGGTCCTTTTGGTAAACCCATGCCGGGTCGGACCAAAGCGCGAAGCTAAGAGTCGGGTTCCAACATTTGCATCCCCGGGTTCCAAGCGCTGAGCAAATGTTGGAATCAAAAAGACCACTCGCTCGTGTATCTATCTAGTGGATTTTACGAATTTGACGTTTGAAACAGCCTATGTGCCAGCCGGGATTCAAACGTCAGCTTCAATCCACTGGCACCGACAGATAATGCCATTCAAAACACTCTGTTAAGTTCGCAGTATGAAATGTTAAAACGCTACTGGCCCACATTGTTGTCCTACGCCGCATCGAGCGGCAGTCTCTTCGCAGCCAATGTCGCGCAGCTGCTGACTTTTGCCATTCTGGCACGCTATCTGGGATCGCATGAGTTCGGGCTTTTCGTGACTGTGATGGCAATCACGGCCATCGCAAACTACATTTGCGGGCTTGGCGGCGCTGAATGCCTCGTGCGGCGCGTGGCGCAAACCCCCGACATCTACCCCGCCATGCTCGGGCACAATATCATCCTGATCGTGACAAGCGGCATCGTGCTTGTGATCCTCGGCATGATCCTTTTGCCGTTCTGGCTTGAATCCGTCCCGGAATTCGCCAGCAATTATCTCGGCATGTTCCTTCTGCTCGTCACCAATATCGTGCTTGTGCGCGCCATTCTTCTCGTCGAACAGATCTATATCGCCCATACCGACTTCGTTTCCGCAAACCTCTCGGTGGTCGGCTTTGCCGTGGCGCGCACCATCGCAGCCGTGGTCGCCTGCCTGATCTTCAATATCTCGAGCGTCGTTGAATGGGCCTACTGGCAGTTTGGCTGCCATGTGCTGGTGCTCGTCGCCTATGCATGGTTTCTCCGCAGGCTCGGCGCGCCGCAATATCGCATCGTGCGGGAAGAAATCCGCCTCGGCATCATGTTCGCCTCGCAATTCATCTTCCGCGCCGTCCGCCAGAATGCCGATTTGCTCATCCTCGGCGCGCTCGTCGCGCCCAGCATCGTCGGTAGCTATGGCGTGACACGCCGTATCGTCGACAGCAGCATGCTGACCATCGATGCGATGAACCGTCTCGTCTATCCGCGTCTGTCGCAAGCCAGCGCCAACGGCATTCACCATGCCTTGCCGATCACGCTGCGCCTGCTCGGGGCTTCGCTTTTGATCGGAACGCTGACCTCACTGGTCATCTTCATCGCCGCGCCCTATCTCCCACTCTTATTCGGCAAGGAATACACGACGCTGATCGCTTTCTGCCGCACGTTGTGCTGGATCACGATCTTCGTCGCGCTCTGGTCGATTGCGGTGGATTTGCTCGGCGCGGCCAGCCAGCACACCTATCGTACTGCGGTGCTGAATGTCGGCAATATTCTGGGTGCGCCGCTTCTGGCGGCAGCCACCTGGTATGCGCCGATCACCGGCACTTTCACCGCAATTTACTTTATTGAAATATGTATCGTGTTGGCTTCGTGGTGCTGCGTCTTCTATCTCGTCAAAAGAAGCCGCGAAGCAGCTGCAAGGAAAGAGGTTCAAGTCTAAGCCCGGTCCGCCCGGGCAGAGGGGCAGGTCAAAGTGGGGAGCATATCTGTCGCGGAGACAAAGACACAGCGGGTTCGCCCGATGCGTGTCGATGACATACCGGCTGTACGCGAACTGTTTACCGAGGTTTTTCGTCCCAAATCGACCTCTCACAGCGAGAGTTTCGACCAGTATTTCCGGCATGTTTTCTTCGAAAACCCTTATTACGATGCCGATCTGTGCAGCATCGTGCATGAAGACAGCAAGGGCGAGATCGACAGCACGCTTTGCGTGTTGCCCATCCCCTATCATGTCGACGGCAAGATCGTCATGGGAAGGCTGCTCTGCGCCTATATGATGCGCCCCGGCGGCTCGCCGCGCGGTGCAGCCGAACTGACGCTCACACTGCGCTCGCGTCCCAATGACTTCTCATTCAGCGATAGTGCAGCACCCGTCAGCATGCGCCATTTCAGCGCAGTTGGCGGCATCACGCTCGACACCCATGGTCTGGCATGGACGCGGATTTTCCGTGGTGCGAGTTATGTGGCCCAGTTTGTTGCCGAGCGCCGTGCAGCGTTGCGCGGCTGGCCTGCCGCAAAAGTCGGCAAGCTTTTGGATTCACTGGTTCCGCTGCCCAAACTGCGCAACTCCACCAATGGCAAACTGACCGTGCGCGAGATCGATCAGAGCGAAGCTATCGGCCTGATCCGCCAGTTTCTGCCGACCTATGACGCCTACCCCGCATGGACGGAGCAGGATCTGCACTGGGTGCTGAACCTCGCCAGAGATAACCGCGCTGCAGGCGAACTCCGCTTCTGTTCGGTTTCCGGCAAGGGCGACGAGCCGGTCGGATTCTTCTGCTATTACGCCCGGGCAAACGGGATGGCCGAGGTGCTCAGCATTCTGGCTCTCAAGACCCGCGAGCAGGCCGTTGCCGAGGTCATGCTGTCGCATTTGCAGGAGGCCGGCCATATCGCGGCGCAGGGCCGCGCCGATCCGCATTTTCTCGGCGCGCTCTCGCAGCAATCGGTCATGTTCTTCCGCCTGAAGGCCAATGTCTGCGTGGTGACAGCCAATCCCGGCGTGGTGAATGCGCTGAGCCACAACGATATCTTCATCGGCGGACTTGCAGGCGAAAGCTGGAGCAGGCTGGTTACCGACTTCCAATAGCTGTCTGATCCAAAAGACTACCGGCTGAACTGACGCTCCAGCAGGAAGAAGGTCGTCGGCCCATCAGCGCCCGCGCCGTTATCGAGACGAAATTCCACCGGCCCATCGCCGGTGGCGACAGGCGCATGAAGCTTGCCGTCGAGACCGATGGCGGACAATTTCCAAGCCGAAGCAGCACCTGCAAGCCGGAAATCGACGCGGTTGCGCAGCAATGTCACCGGCAAACGCCCCCAATCCTCGATCACCTTTTGCGCATCGTCGCGAAAGCGCATGCCTGTATTGCGGGCATCGGTCGCGAAAATCACCAGCATCTTCTCGCTGGTTGCCAAGGGTTGCGTATCGAGCGCCGATACGGAGACAAGGCCGCGCTCTTCGGCATGACCAAGCGTCAATTGCCCAAGCGTCAGACTATCCTTCAGATCGGCGAAGGCCAGTGCTTCGGTCTGCGGCGTCACAACCCGCATACGAGTGCGGTCCCGTTCCAGCAGGATTTCGCCGGTCGCGCTGGCGAAGATGCCGCGATAGGGATCGGTCGCATTGTCCTCCGGCAACAGACCCGCCTGTTTCAAACGCCCCAGAACATTGTCGAGCGCGACATTGCGATAATTGATCTCAATGCCTTTGGCCGTGGTTTCCGGCCACTGCAAACCCGAGGCGAACAAGCCGATACCACCGACCAGCGCCAGAGTTTTCAACCTCTCCGGCTCTCGCGTTTCAAGCGAATCGCCAAGGCTGGTTTCGCCTTGCATCATAAAGGGAACGGCGAAGGACGCCGTTTTGACATCGCCGCGCCGGAACAGGAGCGAGGCAAGCGTTTCGCCCGCACGCGCCACCGGATCGACCGCGAATGTGTAGGGCACGATGCGCTGACGAAGCGGTTCCGCCTCGTCAAAGGCAAGCGTGATCGGCCCCTGCCCGTGGCGGCAAATACCATCCCAGCCCTGCAAGGCGGCATAGGCCGGGAAAACCAGCCCCGCTTCATAACGATAACGGTTCCAGAACAGATGTTCGTATTCGGTGACGAAGAACGGCCGACCGATCCAGCGGCCAGCGGCCAGCTCGCTGACATAGGAGGCGGCATCGGCGATGGAGCTGTTCTGCTTCATCGTCGTTCCGGGTTCCATCGAGCCGGTCCAGTCATGATAGGTATTGGCGCTGATGGCCTGTTGCGGCATGCGTGACAGCGAAGTCTGAACCGTGAACCAATTATTATAGGGTGCGATCAGCCCCTTATAACCAAGCGTTCGATAAGCGGCCTCGAGCCGTGCGGCCAGTGCTTGCTCCCGTTCGACGACAAAGGCCTGAAAATCATGCAGCCGCGCGCCACCGCCGGAACGGCTCTGCGGCAATTGCACTGTTCCCGCTTCGAGGTTTTCCTCTGCAGCAAGACCGCCCCAGGCCCGTGAAAGTGCAGCCGTGTCGGTATAACGTTTTTTCAAAAACGCATTGAACGCTGGAGCAAAACCCGGCCAGAACGGGCCAGTTGCTTGCTTGCCATGCAGGAAACTGGTGAATTCGATACCATTCTCATTGAACGGAATGATCAGCGCCAGTGCCGGGTCCTGCAACGGGGCCAGTCCCGTATAGGGATTGACCGTCGCGTAGACTTCTTTTTGAAACCGCAGCCAGTGCTCGAAGGCTGCGTCATCCACATAGATGCGGCGCTTCAGATTGCCTTCCGGTCCCCAGCGGTTCATATCCCTGCCGCCGAGCGCACCGCTTTCCGCCGTCAGTCCGTCGATGGTCCAGTAGATACCTTCGCGTTTCAAGGCGGCCATCAGATAACGAATGCGGTCCAATGCTTCGGGATCGAAGTTGAAATCCCCGTCGCGATTGAGCATCAGATCCGTATCGAGAAAATGCAGCCGCGCAATATTGTAGCCATGCAGACGAAGCTGCTGCACATAGCGGTCGATGAAGGCGTGGTCGATCTTGCCTGCTGACGGCAATCGCCAGGAGAGCGACGCGCAGAACAGGCGCTGAGGCTCATCCGGCTTTGCCGCCCGGACGAGACGCCCTGCGGCATTGGCCGCAATGCGGCTTTGCTCATCAATCGCGGAATTGGGCAGAAAGGACGAGAAGTCGAGCGGACTGCCCGGCGTCATTTCCAGCCGGGTTTCTTTGACCGGCATCCACTCTTCCGCAACAGTCCTTTCCGGCCAGAACGCAAGGGCGCCAAGACCGGCAACACAGATGAGAAGAGCGGCAAGCAGCTTTCTCATGAGGTCCCTTTTGGGGTCTCTTTCGGGATTTCATTCAAGACCCGGCTTTCGATCCAGTCCTGCGGCTTTCGGCGCGGCTGGAAGAAGCCAAGCGGCATGGCAGCCGCATGGAAAATCCAAGCCACAACCGCATAGACGCCGAGCGAAACGCTGCGCTCGCGGATCGACATCAGCACAAACGGCAACAGCGCGAAGACAAGCGCCGCGACCAGCGCCCAGGGCGTGACGAAACCCAGCAAAAGTGCGGCGATCACCACCAGCCACCAGACATAGACCGCGCCCCAGAGGCGCAATTCCGGCAGTTCCTTTATAACATTTTGCCAGTGCGGCTGGCCAACCGCCGCGCGCAGCACTTCGCCGGTGCCACGCAGATACTTGCTTTTCCAGCGGCGCGTCAAAAGCTTGTAGGCATTCATCGAATAGCCGAAATGCTGTACGAAGGGCCGGTCGAGACGGTGTAGCTTCCAGCCATGGGTGCGCAGGCGCACGCCCGCATCGAACTCTTCATGGCCGTGCAGATTGCGGTCGGAGAAATAGCCCGCCTGCTCGATGGCCGCACGGCGATAGAGACCGCCGCCATTCATCCGGTCGATATTACCGGCCTGCTTTTCCGGCGTCTGCCTGCGCGCGCGCCGCTGAAATTCAAGGCTTTCCAGAATCTGGTCCACCACATGCCCGGTCACGCCGCCGGTTTCCGGGTGCTCGGCCATGTATTGCAGGGCAGCGGGAATAAAGTCCGGCTCGATGATCATGTCGCCGTCGATCAGGCAGATGAAAGGCTGTGTGGAATATTGAAAGCCCAGTTGCGGCCCAAGACCACAGCTTGCCCGTACGGGCGCTTCGATCTGCACCACCCGCACCGGATAAGCGCTGGCGATTTCCACCGTACGATCCGTCGAGCCGCTATCAGAAACGATGACTTCGACCTGTCCGTCAGGCAAAGCCGCAAGGGCGCTCTCGATCGCTGCGGCGATGCGCTGCTCTTCGTTCAAAGTCTTGATGATAATCGAAACTGACATTACCCGCCTTGCCTGCTCCCGGTTGATTATCGACAGTCATCACTTGAAGAGCGCATTGTCTTCAACAACTGTTGAATCCTTATAACTGCTCTCGCTCTTTGTGTTTACGCATTTTCTAATGCAATATCGTTTCACAGCATTGCTGGAAATGTTTCAACACCTGCGTATGTTTTCCAGCATTTCATAGTTCCGTTTAGTTTCAAATAAACTAAACACCGCTATGCCAATGGCGAATCGCCAGTTCATCGTGAGCGATAAGCTTTTAAACCGGCAAACAAATAGATAATTCAAGGCTGCTGATGTCGAGTGCCAATTTTGAAATCAAAGTGCATAGTCGCGTCGACGATCTATCCAACGACTGGCCCGACGCGAATGACAGCAGCGGCTGCGCGCTTTATGTCTTTCAGTCCAGAACCTTTCTGCGCGCCTGGGAAGCAAGTTATGGCGCAGCGCATAAAGCTCAGCTTTGCCTGATTGAAGTCCGTGACCAGAACCAGCAGCCTGTCCTGTTTGTCCCGTTTTGCATCATGCAGCGCTATGGCGCGCGCATTCTGTCCTTCGTGGATGACGGTGTTTCCGATTACAACGCACCGATTCTCTTCGAAAACGCGCCGCATTGGGATGTCGCTGGCGCCGAAGCGCTTTTGAAGCAGATTTTTGCGGCCCTGCCGCCCTTCGATATGGTGGCTTTTGAAAAGATGCCGCAGGAAGTCGAAGGTCGGCCCAATCCCTTCTGGGGCCTGTCCAATCGCGACTGTTCGGCGGGCACGCACTGGATCACGCTTGAACGACCCATGCCGGAGATCGAGCAGTCGATCCACGGCTACAGCACCATTGCCAAGCGCGCAAAGGCATTGCGCCGCGCCGGGCGGTATCGCTTTCTGGTCACGCGCGATGCGCAGGAGCGGGCGACCTTTCTTGAAACCATGCTGCAACAAAAGCAGAAGCGTTTTGAGGACACAAAAGTCCCCGGTTTCGAGACCCATCCCGAAAAGCGCCGCTTCTTCGAAATGGTGACCGAGCCTCTGGCCGCCGTGAATGCCCTGCACTTCTCCGTTCTGACAATGGATGACGCGGTCGTCGCCACCATGTGGAGCGTGACGCGCAAGCGGCATTATTGCGCGATGATCACCACCTTCGAAGACGGTATCTGGAACAAATATTCGCCCGGCAAAGTGCTGATGGTACGGCTGATCGAAGCCCTGAAAGCCGATGATTACGAATGCTTCGATCTCGGCTTCGGCAATGAACCCTGGAAGCACGATTTCGCAGACCGCGAAGTCCCGATGCGCGATTATGTGGTTGCCCGCACCCTGCGCGGCAGGATCGCGCTTGCATATCAGCAGACCATCGACGGCCTGCGTACTACCCGCCTTTACAAGCGGCTCCGCCCGCTGAAATGGGAGCTTCTGCGCCGCCTCTCGCGTTAGAGCGCGCATCTTGTTCCGAAAACCGTTTCACATTTTTCGGGATGCGCTAATTGCTCAGCCTTCGCGCTTCGGCAGGCGCACCATGAAGGTGGAGCCTTCGCCAAGCTGCGAGCGCACCACCAGACGACCGCGATGGCGCGCCAGAATATGCTTCACGATGGCAAGCCCCAGCCCGGTGCCCTTCTGGGCCCGGCTGGTTTCCACATCGATGCGATAGAACCGCTCGGTCAGGCGCGGTAGATGTTCGGTCGAGATACCCGGTCCGAAATCCTGCACCGAAGCCACGACTTCCGGCGCACTGCCGGTTTCATCCGCCTCCAGCTTGACGATGACCTTCTTGCCCGCCTGCCCGTATTTGCAGGCATTTTCGACGAGGTTCTGGAACACCTGAATCAACTCGTCACGGGCGCCGGTCACCAGCAGCGGATGATCGGGCAGATTGCGCTCGATCACCACGTCGAGATTGGCGGCGAGCGGGTTCAGCGTATCGGCGACATGGTTGAGGATAGACGTCAGGTCCACGCTTTCATTGACCGCCAGATGCGCCCGCATTTCCAACCGGGACAGCGACAGCAAATCGTCAATCAGGCGCGACATGCGCTCGGCCTGTTTCTGCATGATATCGAGAAAACGGTCGCGCGCCGCGACGTCGTTGCGCGCTGGCCCCTGCAAGGTTTCGATGAAGCCGCGCAACGAGGCAAGCGGCGTGCGCAATTCATGGCTGGCATTAGCGATGAAGTCGGACCGCATGCGGTCGATACGGCGCGTTTCACTCTGATCGCGGAAGATAAGCACGAACAGCTCGGGCCGCCCTTCCGCATCCGGCAGCGCCTTGACCATGGCCTTGTACCAGCGGTCGATTGGCACGCGCTCGAAATATTCGATGCTGCGCGGCTCGCCATCAGCAATAACGCCTTGAATGAGCGCGTGCATTTCTGGCGCGCGGAAGCGTAGATAGAGCGCCGTGCCGCCTTCAAGAGACTGAAAGGCCTCCAGCGCCGCCGCATTGGCGAACAGCACCGTGCCGCCATGGTCGAAGACAATCATCGGATCGGTGAGGAGATCGGCCAGCCGCTCGCCGGACACACCGGCCATCTCGCTTTGGTCGTCATCCTTGACCGGGTCGGCATCGGGCTCGCCGCTGCCGACTTCATTGGCAACCCAGACCGCCCCCAGCACGACCAGCGCCAGCAGAACCGCCCGGAACCAGAACGGCAATTCCAGAGCCATGACACAAACCGCCAGAACCATGCTGACGATGAGAACGCCCTTCACCCGCCCGAGCGGGGCAAAGATCGACGATTCCGGAGCGCGCGCCTCCGGGGCGGTCTCGGCATCATCGGTACGGCGGTTGTCTTCACTCATTGTCTATTCCTTAGACTAGTGGTCTGATTCCAACATTTGCATCCCTGGGCTTCAAGCGCTGAGCAAATGTTGGAATCGAAAAGACCACTAGCAACTATATGTATCTAGTGGGTTTTTCGAATTTGACGTTTGAAACAGCCTATGTGTCTGCGGGGATTCAAACGTCAAATTCAATCCACTAGGCTCTTATGCCATTCGTCAAACCTGATGCCAGAGCCGGAAAACCGGTTTCCCGACCAGAACACGTGTGACGACAACCCAATGCCTTCGTCGAAATCAGCGTCGGCGTCTTTACGAAGCTTCTCATATGCCCATATCATGGATTGATATAAACGAAAGGGAATTGCCGTGGGTGACAGTTCGAAGACAGCTAACAAAAAGAACGATAAAAAAAGCGATACCCCAGCCATCGAAAAGCCGATCAAGTTGAAGCTCGACGGGGAGACACGCAAGTTCGATATCAACGATCCCAAGCTTCCCAACTGGATTGATGATCAGGCGCTGCAGTCGGGCGGATACCCCTATTCGTCCAAGATGAAGAGCGATGAATATGAGGCGACCCTCGAGCGCCTGCAAATCGAACTCGTAAAGCTGCAATACTGGCTGCAATCGACCGGTGGGCGCGTCATCAGCGTCTTTGAAGGGCGCGACGCGGCTGGCAAGGGCGGGACGATCTTTACGATCCGCGAATTCATGAACCCGCGTACTGCGCGCAACGTGGCCCTGCCAAAGCCAACCCCGACCGAAAGCGGCCAGTGGTACTTCCAGCGTTATGTCGCCCATTTTCCTACAGCAGGCGAATTCGTCACCTTCGACCGCTCCTGGTATAACCGGGCTGGCGTTGAAGCGGTGATGGGTTTCTGCACACCGGCCCAGCTGGAAATCTTCCTGACGGAAACGCCGGATTTCGAGCGCATGATCGTGACCGACGGCATTCACCTGTTCAAATTCTGGCTCGATATCGGTCAGGAAATGCAGCTGAAGCGCTTCCATGAGCGCCGCCACAGCGCGCTCAAGAGCTGGAAATTCTCACCTATGGATGTGGCCGGTATTTCGCGCTGGGGTGATTATTCCGCAGCGCTCCACACCATGCTGGAGCGGACCGACAGCGGCTATGCACCATGGACCATCGTGCGCTCCAACGACAAGCGACGCGCCCGACTGGCGGCCATCCGGCGCATCCTTTTGACCCTGCCCTATGACGGCCGCGATCTCGACGCCATCGGCCCCGAAGATCAGTCCATTATCGGTCGTGGTTCTGCATTCATCACGCAGTCATCGACACCCAAGTAAAAAATACTCGGCCTGTGCGGGGTCTTCTCCCAGAGATGTGGTTTGCGCACCAGCTGCCATAATGCCCGCCAGGCCGAGAGCGAAATCAGCACCCAGTAGATCGGTATTCCCGGCAGATAGGCATAACCGCCACGCTCTGTCGGCTCCATGGTTTTG
Source organism: Brucella sp. 22210 (assembly GCF_052045675.1). Classification (NCBI taxonomy): domain Bacteria; kingdom Pseudomonadati; phylum Pseudomonadota; class Alphaproteobacteria; order Hyphomicrobiales; family Brucellaceae; genus Brucella; species Brucella sp. 22210. The sequence goes on along the minus strand of NZ_JBQEPD010000001.1, from coordinate 600,647 downwards.
GCGCCAAGAAGATGGAAGCTGAGATAGGCCAGCAGAATATTCACCACATCCAGCATCAGCAGCCCGAGGCTGCTTGGCGTCAGTGGCTGCAGGACCAGTTTCAACATCAAGACGGCCAGCGTCACCAGCATGATCGGATGCAGCAGCGCTGAACTGATGATACCGAGCGTGTAGATCTGGTTGATGGCAAAGCGCCAGCCGCCAAGCTGGCGTAAGGCCGTGTAAGGGTCGCGGGCATGCACCAGCCAAGTCTGAATCCAGCCCTTGATCCAACGCGTGCGCTGCTTGCGCCAGACATCGTAATCCTCCGGCGCATCCTCGATTGTGCCGCGACTGATCGTGCCGATGCTAATATCCATAACGCGCCAGACGAATGCCGAGATCGGCATCTTCGGTTACGTTGAAAGCATCCCAACCGCCGACTTCTTCCAGGCATGACCGGCGAAAATGATTGGAGGTACCACCTAGCGGAATGACCAACCCCTGCCCGGCAAGCCAGGGCAGAAGCCCGCGAAACAGCGCCGAATACTCGAAGGCGAACATGCGTGTCAGAAGATTGTGCCGGAAATTACCGATGATCAGCGGCGCCTGCACGCAGGCAAGCTTACCGCCATCCCGCGTGAAGGACTGCCACGCTTCGCGCAACTGGTCGGGATGCGGGCGATCCTCGGCATCAAAAACCGCAACAATTTCGCCGCGCACGAATTGAAGCGCATAGTTCAGCGCATTTGGTTTGGTGCGCGGGCCACCTGGCGGCACGGGAATGACCTCGAAATTTGCAGGCAGATGCTGACGATCAATCGCGTCACGCGTTTCAAAATCGTCTTCCTCGCAGACGAGCTTGATTTCCAGCTTGCTGGGCGGCCAATTGATCCCGCTAAGGACTTCCACCAGTTGGCCGATCACTTCCTTTTCCCGATAGAGGGGAACAAGAACGGAATAGACCGGCAAATCCCGCTTTTTCAGCGGCAAGACGTCCACTAAACGCAGACGACCGCCCGTTGTCACGGCAAACAGCCGGATCAAAACGCAACCGAAGAAAAACAGCGACATCAGGACATGCATTGTCAGAAATGTCTGCAAAGGCCAGTTGATGATGGCCGCGACCAGCAGATAAAGCGCCATCGCGATGCCAAAGGCCTGCCAACTATGCAGAACACGTGACGCTGAAAGCGATTGCGGTGTCATCTGCCGGGCACGATCAATCAACCGCGTGCGATACCGCCGACGCAATATCTGCCGCAAAAGCGCGGGCGTGCAGATGCGGATGCGACTGCGCAGGGTTGGATTGGCGCGCACATGCTCAAGCAGGCTCCTGATCCGGGGTTCTGTCGGCGCAATATAGAGATATGTCGTGCCGTCAGGCCCGATGGTCGTGACCTGCGCAATATCGTTGACACTGTGCAAGGCGTCTTCATCAGAGATGAACACGCGCGATGGCAGCAGCTCCCGGGTAAAATCCAGCCCCAGAAGGTCAGCTATCGCTTCGAAAACTGCGATTTCGCCGACGCCCGGCTGTTGGACAAGCTCGGCGCAAAATGTGGTCCCATTGCGCACTGCTTCGCCATAAGCCCCGACAAGCAAGGAGCGCGCAATGCCACGCCGCTGCAATCTGGCAGATATGGCGCCGCATATCTCCAGATCGAAGCCACTCGATCCATTATTCATAACGCCCCCCGACGTTGGATAAATATCACTATATAAATATAGATCAGCGATTTTTGTTTTATTATATCCTAATTATAGAATATATTTGTATATTACTGCATTTCATTTCGCTTTTTATTGTAAAAATGAAAGTAAAAGATTACTGTAAAAATGCAACCTATATTTTGCGGGCATTACCAACATGCAACTCTTGCAAGTTGTGCGTTAACGCGAAATTATGCCGGAGCTGATAGGAAGCCTGCCAATGAAACGCTGTCTTTCAAGCTTGATGATCTTGGCCGCCACGCTCGTGGCAAGCCCGACCGCATTCGCCCAGACGGCTCCGGCTGCTCCGGATTTTCTCAATCAGAAAGAACGCCTGCCTTTGCCGTCGTTGCAGAGGCTGACGCGGCTTCGTTTCATCACCACGGTGGATTTTCCGCCCTTCAACATGCTCAACAATCAGGGCCAGCTTTCCGGCTATAATGTCGATCTGGCCAAAGCGCTCTGCCGCCAGCTGGGCATCGAGGATATTTGCCAGATCGAGGCAGTGCCGTGGAATGAGCTGGAAGACCGCGTGCTGAAAGGCGATGCGGAAGCGATTATCGGCGGCTGGCAGCCCACGGAAGAGCGGCGGAAGGATTTCGTCTTTTCGCGAAGCTATATGCGGCTGCCTGCCCGTTTTGCGACCCAGAACAGCAAGAGCTTTACGCAACCCGCTTCGCTCGCCACGCGCGGCAAGTCGGTTGGCGTCATTGCCGGCACGGCGCATGAACAGCTTCACAAAAGCTATTTCCCGCAGGCGCAGGCAAAGCCCTATCCAGACCGGACCGCGATGCTGGCTGACCTCAAGGGCGGCAAGCTCGACAGCGTGTTCGATGACGGCATGGCGCTGTCCTTCTGGCTCAACGATGCCGAAAGCGGCAATTGCTGCGCTTTTACCGATGGCCCCTATCTCGCGCCGCAATATCTCGGAACCGGCCTCAGCATCGCCGTCACCCGCGAGGATGCCGCCATCGCCAGCGCCATCAACAATGCCCTGCAAGCCTTGCAGCAAAAGGGTGTCCTGAACGAGCTTTATCTGCGCTATTTTCCGACAAGCTTTTACTGAAGTCCGCTGCGACCCAACTGAAACGACTCAAGCGGAACACCCGCCGCTCGACTGAGGCTCCTATGGGCACGCCAGCCGCAACAAATCGTCGTTCACAAATGCGTGCCATTTTGACGCAGATCATGCGCTGATTGATTTCAGATTTCAGAAATTTTTGAAACTTCGGATATAACAATACTTACAGCAATAAAGTAAAAATGTTTACTATCAAGCACTTTGTGTGGATTTTGGTGCGGATCAGGTCGATAAAATGACCGATATCAAGCAGTTACGCGCCGCTTTTACCACAAACATAGGTTAAAATACATCGATTTATTTTGACTTGAAGAAATAAGCCCTCGATCCCTAATCTGGCATGGGGAGAAGGAGGATTTATACGATGTTTGATGGCGTTCCTGCACAATGGCACAAAGCTCCGGAACAAACCAAACGCTCGCCGAATGAAGCGGCGTATGTCTTTCTGGGGATCATGCTGGCGGCACTGTCCGTACCAGCTGCATTTCTCGGCTGGGCACTGTTCCAAAGCATCGGCTCGCTGCTGCACTGATTGGTATCCGGCAAGAATTCCGGTTTGAGGAGACCGGCATCTGCTGTGGCATGTGATTGTCGAGCCAATCAGGACATCCCGGTGAGGATGTTCGTGAAACAAGATTTTCAGCAAACGAAAAGCCCCGCCGGATAAGCGGGGCTTTTGCTTTTTTGTTTTAAGTGGCGACTAAAGGCCGCCGCCCGAGCCATTTGGCGCATCATGTGCCGAAGGCGTCTGCTCGATTGCATCATCCTCATCCTCCGGCCGCTTCGGCGGCCTGCGCGCAATGATGCTGTAGAACATCGGGATGAAGAGCGTTGCAACAAAGGTTGCCACGAGCATACCGCCGATAACGCCGGTACCGATGGAGTGACGGCTGGCCGAGCCTGCGCCCGAGCTGATTGCCAGCGGCACCACGCCGAGAATGAAGGCCAGCGAGGTCATCACAATCGGGCGGAAGCGCAGACGTGCTGCCGACAAGGCCGCGTCAAAGGCGGATTTGCCTGTCTCGCGTTCCAGCACGGCAAATTCCACGATCAGAATCGCGTTCTTTGCCGCAAGACCGATGAGTGTCACCAGACCGATCTGGAAATACACGTCATTGGTCAGTCCGCGCAGATGGGTTGCCAAAAGCGCACCGAAGATCGCGAAAGGCACCGCCGTGATAACCGCAAGCGGCAAGCTCCAGCGCTCATACTGGGCAGCCAGAATGAGGAACACCATCAACAGACCGAAGATCATGGCTTGCGAGCCGGTGCCGCTGGTCGTGACTTCCTGATAGGCGGAACCGGTCCATGCAATCTGGAAGCCCTGCGGCAGCACTTCGGCAGCCACTTCCTGCATCGCCTTGATGGCATCGCCCGACGTGTAGCCCGGAGCCGGATTGCCGGTGACCTTCGCAGCATTGAACGCGTTGAAACGTTCGAGCTGGTCGGGACCGACGATACGCTTGACGGTCACCAGCGCGCTGAGCGGGATCATGCTGCCGGAGTCGGCGCGCACGAACACATGTTTTAGATCGCTCGGATCGCGGCGGAATTCCGCCTCGGATTGCAGATTGACCTGATAGTTTCGACCGAACAGCGTGAAGTCGTTGACATAGACACTGCCGAAAGTCGCCTGCATGGCGGTGAATACCGAATTGATCGGCACACCCATCGCCTTGGCCTTCTCGCGGTCAAGCTGGATATCGTACTGCGGAACATTCGGATCGAACGTCGTGCGCACGCCCGAAAGCTCGGGCCGCTTGGCGGCTGCATCGGTGAGCAGCTTCGTCGCATTGGTCAGCGATTCCACACCACCGCCGGTGCGGTCCTGAACATAAAGTTCGAAACCGCCGGTCGTGCTGAGGCCAAGGATCGGCGGCGGGTTGAAGGCCAGCACAAGGCCGTCCTTGATCCCCGCATTCATGCCCATGATGACGCCCGGCAGGTTACGCGCGTCGAGATCCGGCGTCGTGCGCTCCTTCCAGTCCTTGAGCATGATGAACATGGTACCCGCACTGGTCTTCAAACCGCCCGACAGGAGGTCGAAGCCGGAAACGGCAAACACGTTTTCCACGGCCGGATGCTTGCGAATATTCTCGCTCGCCTGATTGAGCACGGCCGTCGTGCGTTCCAGCGAAGCCGCGGGAGGCAGGATCGCGACACTGAACAGGAAGCCCTGATCTTCATCCGGCAGAAGGGAACTTGGAACCTTCTGGAACAGAAAATAGGTGCTGCCCAAAAGGCCTGCAAAAATCAGAAGGCCAACGGCAACGCGCTTCAGGAAGAAGCGAACGCCCGCCGTATAGCCTGCCGTCACCCGGTCGAAAAACCGGTTGAAGATGCGGAACGGCAGGATCGGCTCGTGATGCCCCGGCTTCAGGATCAGCGCGCAGAGCGCCGGTGTCAGCGTCAACGCCACAGTACCGGACAGCACCACCGAAATCGCGATGGTGACGGCGAACTGCTTGTACATTTCACCGACGAGACCGCCCATGAAAGCCACCGGAATGAACACCGCGCAGAGCACGAGAACAATCGCGATAACCGGACCGGTCACTTCGCTCATGGCCTTGATGGCGGCCTTGCGCGGCGACAGTTTCTCGGTCGTCATGATACGTTCGACGTTTTCCAGCACCACGATAGCATCGTCCACGACGATACCAATGGCGAGAACCAGACCGAACAATGTCAGAAGGTTGATCGAGAAGCCCAACACATACATGCCCGCAAAAGTACCGATGATCGAGATCGGCACCGCGATGACGGGAATGAGTGTTGCGCGCCAGTTCTGCAGGAAGATGAACACCACCAGGACGACGAGGATGATAGCCTCGATGAAGGTGTGGATCACTTCCTCGACCGAGACCTTGATGAACTTGGTCGTGTCGAACGGGATCGAATAGTCGATGCCCGCCGGGAAGCTCATCTTCAGTTCATCCATACGATTCTGGATGAGTTCCATCGTGTTGAGTGCGTTGGCGCCCGGCTGCAGATAGATCGCAATCGGAACGGCAGGCGTTCCATTGAGATTACTGTCGACGAAATAGCTTTCCGTGCCCAGTTCGACGCGCGCGACGTCTTTCAGACGCAGCGTCGCCGCATTGGGGCTGGACCGCAGAATGATGTTTTCGAACGCCTTGGTATCGGGCAGACGGCCTTGCGTCGTCGCCGTATAGGTGAACGGACCGGCCTGCGGATCAGGCTGATCGCCGAAGCGGCCCGCCGCAAACTGCGCGTTCTGTTCCTGAATGGCGGTCTGAACATCAGATGGCGTCAGATTATACTGCGCCAGCTTGTCCGGACGCAGCCAGATACGCATCGAATAGTCGATATTGCCGAGCAGCTGCACGTCGCCCACGCCCGACAGACGCTTGAGATCGTCGATGACGTTCAAAAGCGCATAGTTACCGACATAGGTACGGTCATAGCGCCCTTCTTCCGCGAACATGGCGACCATGCCCAGAATGGACGAGGAACGCTTGTCCACGGTCACGCCGAGGCGCTGCACTTCCTGCGGAAGCGAGGTGGTGGCGCGCTGAACACGGTTGTTCACGTTGATCGTGGCCTGATCCGGGTCGGTGCCCAGTGCAAAGGTCACGGTCAGCTGCATGGTGCCGCTGCCAAGGCTCGAGGACTGCATATAAAGCATGTTCTCGACGCCGTTGATCTGCTGTTCCAGCGGAGCAGCGACGGTCTGGGTCACGGTTTCCGCGCTTGCACCCGGATAGGTCGCGGTGACAACCACCTGCGGCGGCGTCAGCTCCGGATATTGTGCAATCGGCAGGATGCGGATGCAGATAAGCCCCGCAAGCACAAGCACAATGGATATGACCGCCGCAAAAACGGGGCGGTCTACGAAAAACTTGTTCATTTGTTGCCTGCCGCCTGTTCCTTGCCAGCTTCAGCCGACGATGCTTCCTTGTTGCCGGCCGCCGCAGCGTCGACAGGTTGCACCTTGGCGCCCGGATGCGCCTTGATGACGCCTTCCGTCACAACGCGGTCACCTTCCTTGAGGCCATCAGAGATCAGCCATTCATTGTCCAGCTCGCGGGCAACCGTAACCGGGCGCACTTCCACAACATCGTCCTTGTTCACGACATAGACGAATTGCAGCTGCGGACCCTGCATCAAAGCGGCCTTCGGGATCGTGACGGCATTTTTCACCTGGATGCCGAGAATGACGGCGCGCACGAACTGACCGGGGATCAGGCGGCGTTCCGGGTTCTGGACCACGGCGCGAGCGCCGAGCGTTCCGGTTTCCGTATCGAGCGACGACGAGGTGAAGTCGATCGTGCCTTCATGATCATAGGGCTGGCCGTCGCCGAACAGGATCTTGATCTTGAGACGGTCGGCATCCTCACCCGTCGCACCGCGTTCGGCGCGCAGTTTCTGAATTTCGGCAGATTCCGTATCGGTGAACGAGAAGTTCACATAGACCGGATCGAGCTGCGTGATCGAGGTCAGCAGGCTCGACGTCGCATCGGTGCCGATAAGGCTGCCTTCGGACACTTGTTCCTGGCTGGTGATGCCGCTGATCGGCGCGGTCACTTTGGTATAGCTGAGATTGAGTTCGGCAGTGCGCAGCTGCGCCTGCGCCGCAGCAACGGCGGCTTTGTTCAGATCGCGGGTCGCAAATGCGGAATCGCGAACTGCCGCGCTCTGCACCTTCTGCTGAACCAGCTGCTCGGCACGCTCGGCATCGCGGATGGACTGCTGATACTGCGCCTGAGCCTGAGCAACCTGAGCCTGCGCTCGTTCAAGCTCTGCCTGATACGGCGCCGGATCGATTTCGAACAGCACTTCGCCGGCCTTCACCTCGGTGCCTTCAACGAAATTACGATGCAGCAGGATGCCGCCCACGCGGGCGCGAACCTGCACATTGCGATAGGCGCTGATGCGCGCTGCATATTCATAGGTAACGGGCACGTCGTGCGGTCTGATGGTCACGACCTCAACCTGCGCAGGCGGTGCGCCTGCCGGTGCCTGTGCAAAAACAGGCTGCCCTGCAAAAACAAGAAAAGCGGCTCCCGCCGCAAAAAGCCGGATAGAACGATGGATGGTCATGATGGGTGTTGCCCTTGTTGTCGCCCCAGAGATGCCCATTAGGTTTGCTGCCCATTAGGTGCGGCCAATTAAACATACATATCTGTTTGTAAACACGATTTGGGATGCTATAGTCAATAAGCTCAAAGGTAGATCACGAATGATTTATCCACGGTACCGGCGGAAAAGCAAGGAAATCCAGTCTTTTCCGGCAGATTGAGACAAATATGCGCCGAACCAAAGCCGAAGCCGCCGAGACGCGGGAAGCCATACTGATAGCCGCCGAACAGATGTTTCTGGAACGCGGAGTTAATCAGTCATCGCTCATGGAAATTGCATCCCATGCGGGCGTGACCCGCGGGGCAATCTATTTCCACTTTCATGACAAGCTCGACATCTTTCAGGCCATCATCGGTCAGGCCCGGTTTCCGCAAGAAGAGATCATGCTCCAGGCGGCGAGCGTTGATCACCCCAACCCGCTGCATGTGCTCGAACAGTCCATTGTTTCGGCGCTGGAACTGTTCGTGACGAATGAGCGCCAGCAGGTGATTTTCACCATCATCAACCAGCGCTGCGAATATGTGGGCGAAATGGCCCCGGTGGTGGAGCGCATCAAGGAAGCGCGCGACAATGTTCTGTCGCTTTTCACCGGCCTTCTGGATGTGGCCGAGCGGCGCGGCGAACTTTCTCCGGAATGGACTGCCAGTACGGCAGCCCCGATCTTACTCGCAATTGTCAGCGGGCTGCTCAATGAATGGCTGCGCAGCGAAAAGAATTTCGATCTGGTGACCGGCGGCAGCAAGGCGGTCAGGACGCATATTCAGTCTTTACGAAGGAACAGTTGAGACCCGCCAGAGGTGCAAAACACCGCGTTTTGGCTCTCGATCGCGCCATTTCCGTCATAGCGGACCGTATTCTTGATAGGGATGGGCAGTCCTGATCCAGCCGTCGCTAAAGTGTTTCAGGAAGACTCGACACGCTAATATTTTACGTTTACGTCAATGTAAGCCTTGCGAAGATGTGGAAACTCGACCACATTATTCTTGAGGAAGCGACCTGAGAGGACGGGTAAGCTTTGGGAGAAGGGCGGAGAGCGATCCGCCAGAGCATTTCCAGCAAAACTGCGAAGCGGTTTTGCGTCGGATAGTGCTCAAAAAATAGATTGAGCGGTTAGGACGATTCAGCCTTCGCTGAAACCGCTCTCGATGCAACGGACGGAGCGATCCGGGGAGAAAAGATGGCAAAAAAAGCGACAGGGCAAAGCGCATCCGCAACCGAAGCCGTCACGACGGAGCAGGTCAATCCTGCACCCGGACAGCCGAACCGGTATTGGCTGCAATCCTATCCGGCTGGTGTTCCCGCCGAGATTGATCTCAACCGCTCGATGTCCATCGGCGACATGATCACCACCGCCTGCCGCCAGTTTCCCACCAATCCTGCTTTCACCTGCATGGGCAAGGACCTGACCTATAAGGCGCTCGATGAGAATGCGCGGGCGCTCGCGGCATTCCTGCAATCGCGTGGTCTGGTCAAGGGCGACCGTGTCGCCATCATGATGCCGAACGTGCTGCAATATCCGATCGCCATCGCCGCCGTGCTGCGTGCCGGTTTTGTCGTGGTCAATGTCAATCCGCTCTATACACCGCGCGAACTGGAGCACCAGCTGAACGATTCCGGCGCGAAGGCGCTGATCGTGCTGGAGAACTTCGCCGCAACCGTTGAAAAGACCCTGCCCTCCGTCAAGCTGTCAACCCTCATCGTAGCGTCCATGGGCGACATGCTGGGCCTCAAGGGACACATCGTCAATCTGGTCGTACGCAAGGTCAAGAAGATGGTTCCGGCCTGGAACCTTCCGGGGCATGTCAGCTTCAAGGATGCTCTGGCACAGGGCAAGTCAAAGCCCTTCAATCCGGTTCCCGTCGAAGGATCGGACCTTGCCTTCCTGCAATATACCGGCGGCACGACCGGCATTTCCAAAGGCGCGATGCTCACCCACAGCAACATTCTTGCCAATGTCGAGCAGATGGGCGTGTGGACTGAGGTGGCCTTCCGCATCAAGGGCAAGCCAAAAGCGCTGAACTATGTCTGCGCGCTGCCGCTCTATCACATCTTCGCGCTCACGGTGAATGCGATGCTGGGCATGAAGCTTGGCGCGCGCAACATCCTGATCCCCAATCCGCGTGACATTCCGGGCTTCGTCAAGGAACTGAAGAAATATCCGTTCCACATCTTCCCCGGCCTCAACACGCTGTTCAACGGCCTGATGAACAATCCCGATTTCAAAACGCTGGATTTCAAGCCACTGATCCTGACGCTGGGCGGCGGCATGGCCGTGCAACGCCCCGTGGCCGAACGCTGGCAGGAAATGACCGGCTGCCTGATCACCGAAGGCTATGGGCTTTCGGAAACCTCGCCGGTCGCCAGCGCCAATGCGCTGGACGCAACCGAGTTCAGCGGCACGATCGGCCTGCCGATGCCATCAACCGACATCACCATTCGCGATGATGACGGCAATGATCTGCCGCTCGGCGAAGTCGGTGAAATCTGCGTGCGTGGCCCGCAGGTCATGAAAGGCTACTGGAACCGGCCCGACGAAACATCGCGCGCCATCATGCCCGACGGCTATTTCCGCACCGGCGACATGGGCTTCATGGACGAACGCGGCTATACGAAGATCGTCGACCGCAAGAAGGACATGATCCTCGTCTCCGGTTTCAACGTTTATCCGAACGAAATCGAGGAAGTGGCGGCGGAACATCCGGGCATCGTGGAATCGGCCGCCATCGGCGTTCCCAATGAACATTCCGGTGAAGTGGTGAAGCTCTATGTGGTGCGCCGTGATGCCAATCTGACAGCCGATGACGTCAAGGCTTTCTGCGCCGAACGGCTGACCAACTACAAGCGCCCGCGCGAAATCGAATTCCGCGAAAGCCTGCCAAAGAGCAATGTGGGTAAAATCCTGCGCCGCGAATTGCGCGATTAGAGCGCTGATCTGATTGGATCAGAGCCGGGGTTTTCACCCCGGCTTTTTTCTTTCGATCAAGCCGATGGCGGGGCGAGCGGCTGCACGATTTCCTGAAAGGGTGCGAGAGCCTCGCAGCGCCCGGCCAGACCTGCCAGCGCCGGATATTTCGTCGCATCGAACAGGTGCGCATGGGCCTCGCCAACAAAACGCAGCGCGCAGGCGACCGCTATATCCGCATGGCCGATATCGGTGCCGAACCAGAACGGCGAACCGCGTAACGCCAGATCACTTTCCAGACCATCCAGCACGCGACCAATCTGCATTTCGCACCGCTCCACCCAGACCGGCGACTGTTCGCTGCGCAAAAGGCCCTCATAGAGAAGGCTCACCGCCTTGTCGGCAAGCCCGGTGGCCAGTGCGCAAACCTTCAGCGCCTGACGCCGTTCTAAACCGTGCCCGGCGATCAGTGGCTTTCTGACTTCGGCAATCTCATCGAGATAATCGAGTATCGCCGCACTTTCGATCAGCACATCGCCATCGTCGAGAAGCAGGGTCGGCACCCGGCTGAGCGGATTATATTCGGCCAGCCGATCGCGGTCGCCGAATGTGGACCATGGCCAAGGCTCGAACGGCAGGCCGTAGAGGCGCATGGCGATTGCGACACGCCGCACGAAGGGAGAATCATACTGGCCGATCAGGATCATGGCATCGCCCGGACTAGGTTGTGATCAGGGTATGCTATCGCAGCTCCCTGCGTCCGCAAGTGCCGCAGGGATGAATTCTTCTGAAGCCAGCATCAGAAAATGAAATGGTTCAACCCTTAACCTTCAGCAGTTCCGGCAGACCGGCGACGGAATCCAGCACGACATCGGCATGCGGTTCCAGCGCTTCACGCGGGCTGTTGCCGGACAGGACGCCGACCGCAAGCCCCGCATCCGCCGCATGGGCGGTTTCGAGATCGTGCAGATTATCCCCCACCATGGCTATTTCACGCGGCTGAAGCCCCAGCTTTTCCGCGAAATGCAGCAATGGATCGGGATAGGGTTTTGGTCGTGCCGCCGTGTCATAGCCGATGATCACGTCGAAAAAGCCCTCGATGCCGAGCGCCTTGGCGGTCGCATGGGCGCCCGCCTCGGAATCATTCGTCGCAATGCCGAGCCGATAGCCCATGGCGCGCAGTGCTTCCAGCGTTTCACGCAGGCTTTCGATGGCGACTGCCGAACGCGCGCCCTCCTCGACCGCATAGCGGTCATATTCACCGATCACACTGCGCAAATCCGCCTTGTCCAGCTCCGGATGCCAGAGCGAGACGATATCTTCCACCGTGCCCGCCGCTATCACCGAATTGGCGCGAAAACGCTTTGCCGCCCAGTCATAGCCGCCAGCATCGAGCAGGGAGCGAGCATGCTGCTCACCGCCCTCTCCCAAGCGCTGGGCCGAGCGCTGCGCCAATGTCCACGACACTGAAAACCAGGTGCGGTCGAAATCAATCAGCGTGCCGTCCTTGTCGAAAAGAACGGCACGGATGTCTTTCAGGCGATCGGCCAAGGGCGTAGCACTCATGCTTCGAGTGCGCCTGCACGCTTCTTGACGGAAGACGGCTTCGCGCCGAGCAGTTTCAGAAGATCATCACCCCGGCGTACATAGCGCAGCGAGCGACGCGTCAGGATGCGACCGGCCTGCGGGGCGGTCATGACGATATCGTGTTCCGGTTCGCCCGGCACGGTGACGATCGTGACAAGCTTTGCGCCTGCTTCCACCACATCGCCCGGCTCGACATGGAAGAACACCATGCCGCCTTGCGGCGCGCGGACCATTTCGACATTCGAGAGCGGCGAGATGAGGCCCTTATAGTCGAGGTCGAGCTTGACGCTCTCGTCGCGAATGACGCCGCGATGCACGAGGAACTTATAGAGACCTTCTCCGTCGCCCTTGCCCATATCGGCATAAACGTCGGTCAGGCCGCGGAATTCCACCGTGGTCACTGCGCGGCGCTTCATGTTGCGCTTGTCTTTCGGCAGTTGCAGAACGGGATGCGCGCAAGCTTCCTCGAAGGCAGCGTCAGCTGTGGTGTCCCAGGCAAGGATTGCCGTGGAATTGAGCGCCACCGCCAGATCCTTCATGTCTTCCACGAAATCATTCGCGATATAGACATAGTTTTCGCTCTCGTCGTCGCAATGCAGATCGAGCACGATGTCGTTCGGCAGAGCGAGTTTCAGAAGCGTCGCCTTGAGGCGCTTGGCCAGCGCTTCCGGCGCATCGGGACCGGGCAGTTCCGACGTGTCGAAATCGGGCAGAAGCGGGAATGCGCGATTGAAATTCACCGCCGAGAACATCTCGAAACGGCCCTGATGCTGATAGGTCTGCCACTGGTTTGAACCAATCGGGTTGGCCTGCGGCACCACGGTGATGTTGCCCAGAATGCGGCCTTCTTCGCCAGCCTTTTTGAGCATAGGGATGAGGAAATGAAGTGCGGCCTGCCCCGGCAGTTCCGAACCGTGCAGCGAGGATTGCAGATAAGCGGTCGGCGCATCGCTGCCCTTGCCCGCAAAGCGTAGCACGCGCAGTTCGATGGCATTGCCCGGTACGTCGCCCGCAAATTTGATGATCTCGGTCTTCATGTCTCGTCCCATTTCATTTTATACGAATGGAGCCGGGTCTGGTACAAACCCGGCTCCACATCATTTCTATTACGCAGGATTATGCCGTCAAGCTTTGCGTCGTGCATCCAGATGCGCGACAAGACCTTGCGTGGAGGCGTCGCGACCGCCAGCCGATTCCTTGCCGGAAACCACCGGCAGCAATTCGGTCGCAAGTTCCTTGCCCAGTTCCACGCCCCACTGGTCGAACGCATTGATGCCAAAAATCTGCGCTTCGACGAACACGCGATGTTCATAAAGCGCGACGAGGCGACCCAGCGCATATGGGGTGAGCATATCGTGCACCAGCGTCAGCGACGGGCGGTTACCGGAGAATACACGATGCGGCGCAATGCGTTCGACATCGGCTTCCGGCATTTTCTTCGCCTGCAACTGGGCGCGGGCCTCGTCCAGCGTGCGACCCTTCATCAGCGCTTCCGACTGCGCGAGGCAGTTGGCCAAAAGCATTTCATGCTGATTGTCGAGCGCAGGTTCATGGCCCTTCGCCGCCACGATGAATTCCAGCGGAATCGTATCCGTGCCCTGATGCAGAAGCTGGAAGAAAGCGTGCTGGCCGTTGGTGCCCGGCTCACCCCAGACAACCGGACCTGTCGGGCCGGAAACCGGCTTGCCGTCCACGGTCACGCTCTTGCCGTTCGATTCCATGTCGAGCTGCTGGAAATAGGCGGCGAGACGCGACAGACGCTGATCGTAAGGGATGATCGCCCGGCTGCCATAGCCGCAGATCGCCCGATGCCAATAGCCGATCAGGCCAAGCCACACAGCCAAGTTCTTCTCCATCGGCGCATCGCGGAAATGCACATCCATGGCGTGCGCACCGGCGAGGAACTTGCGGAAATTATCCGGGCCGACAGCGATCATCACCGGCAAGCCAATGGCCGACCATACCGAATAGCGACCGCCGACCCAATCCCAGAAACCGAACACGCGCTCTTCGGCAATGCCAAAGGCCGCGACCTTGTCGAGCGCCGTCGACACGGCGGCAAAATGCGCACCCACGGCAGCTTCGCCCAGCGCATCGGCAATCCATTTGCGCGCCGTCTGCGCATTGGTCATGGTTTCGATGGTCGTGAAGGTCTTCGAGGCGATGATGATCAGCGTCGTCGCCGGATCAAGCGGGGCCAGCGTGTCGGCGATATGTGCGCCGTCGATGTTGGAAACGAAATGAGCGCGCGGACCGTCGTGATAAGGCGCCAGCGCCAGCGTGGCCATGACCGGGCCAAGGTCGGAACCGCCAATGCCGATATTGACGATGTCAGTGATCTTCTTGCCCGTCGCGCCCTTCAGCGCGCCCGAACGGATGCCGTCAGCAAAGGCCGCCATGCGATCCAGAACCTGCTTCACATCCGGCAGCACATTGTGGCCGTCGACGAGCACTTCCTTCGACGAGGTGTCGCGCAAGGCCACATGCAGCACGGCGCGATCTTCGGTATTGTTGATGTGCTCACCTGCGAACATGGCGGCGCGGCGGCCTTCCACGTCGGCGGCCTTGGCCAGTTCCTTCAGCAGCGCAATGGTCTCGTCATTGACCCGGCACTTCGACCAGTCGAACAAGAGATCGTCCAGCGAGAGCGAATAACGCTCGAACCGGCCCGGATCGGATTGAAATGCCGCGCGCATGTCGTGCGGGGCGTTCTCCGTCCAATGCTTTTTCAGCTTAGCGACCGTTGCTTCAAGCTTCGTCGCGTCTCTTGCCATGATGCTACTCCCGAATCAAATCGATTTAATCGCGGATATTAGGGCAGTTTAAGAAAGAATGCGGCGATTAAATAACCGAAACTTCCTATTTGGATAGATTGCCATATACATCTTATCAATCAAATTACATTGATAGCAGGACGCGTCTGGAGCAAAGCATGGACCTGACCGGTGAAGAACGCATAGCAGCGCCAAGACAGGCGGTGTGGGACGCGCTGAACGACATTGAGACGCTGAGAGACTGCATCCCCGGCTGCGAAGACATCGAGCGTCTCTCGCCAACCGAAATCCGCGCCGCGCTCAAGGTCAATCTTGGCATTATCAAAGTCCGGTTCCACGGCATGCTGGAACTGTCCAACATGAACCCGCCTGCCTCCTATACGATTTCCGGCCATGGCGAGGGTTCGATTGCCGGTTTTGCCCATGGCGTGACCGATGTGACGCTGACCGAAGATGGCGGCGAAACCATCCTCTCCTATGCCATACGCGGCGATGCGGGCGGCAAGATTGCCCAGCTCGGCACCCGGCTGCTCGGCTCGGTCGCGCGCAAGGTCGCAGACCGGTTCTTCGCCAATATTGCCGAAGCCGCATCCGGCAAAGCGGCAAAAACCGCATAATTTCAAATAGCTCTTCAGCTTAAACTCACGTGCCTTGCGGCACGCGATTCTGGACGTTCTATGCGTACCGCATTTCCGAACGCAAAACCGTTTCACACTTTTGCTGGAAATGCTCGGGAATCATAAATTGACCAGATGATAAAAAATTTGACCTTCCGAAAAAATCTGTCATCCTACCCTTAACCGGAGCAGGCAACAGCAAGATTGCAGCCCGGACATGAGCGGCATTGCGCAAAGGGAACCCGCATGTCGCATAGAGCACCGAGGCGTCTACAGGGACGCACAAAGGTCGCTCTGAAGCATTTCTACGCATCGTGATTTCCAAAGGTCGATCCCGATTTTTGGGCCAATACTGTAGATAAAAATGGGAGATGCGATCCATGAATCCTTCCACGAGGGGATCCGCAGGCAGTTCATCCATTGATGCAGAAGCGGGCCACACGCCTGACATTCACGGCGCGCGCCTTGCGGCCGGTGAATATGCGCATGTGTTTGACGATCTGCATCCACCGCTGACGCGGCACGAAGCCATTGTCGAGTCCGACCGTTGCTATTTCTGCTATGACGCGCCGTGCATGAATGCCTGCCCGACGGGCATCGACATTCCGATGTTCATCCGGCAGATCAATGCGGGCAATCCGGTCGGCGCGGCCAAAACCATCCTGAGCGAAAACATTCTCGGCGGCATGTGCGCCCGCGTCTGCCCCACCGAAACGCTGTGCGAAGAAGTCTGCGTGCGCGAAACGGCTGAGGGCAAGCCGGTCAAGATCGGCAATCTGCAACGCTACGCCACCGATGTTCTGATGGCCGAAGGCAAGCAGCCCTTCAAACGCGGACCAGAAACCGGCAAGCATATCGCGGTGGTCGGCGCTGGCCCTGCCGGTCTTTCCGCTGCACACCGTCTGGCCATGAAAGGCCATCAGGTCACCGTGTTCGAAGCGCGCGCCAAGGGCGGCGGCCTCAACGAATATGGTATTGCGGCCTACAAGACCGTCAACAATTTCGCCCAGCGCGAACTGGAATTCGTGCTGGAAATCGGCGGTATCACCGTCGAATACAACCAGACACTCGGCCAGGACATCACCATCGAAGCGCTGAAGGCGGGCCATGATGCGGTGTTCCTCGGCATGGGTCTGCCGGGCGTGAACGATCTTGGCCTTGCTGGCGAAGATGCGCCCAATGTTCTCGACGCGGTCGATTACATCGCCAATCTGCGTCAGGCGAAGGACCTCTCCACCCTCCCGGTCGGTCGCAATGTGGTCGTCATCGGCGGCGGCATGACGGCAATCGACGTTGCGATCCAGACCAAGAAGCTTGGCGCGGAAAATGTCACCGTCGTCTATCGGCGTGGTCAGGAAAGCATGAATGCCAGCGCCTATGAACAGGAACTGGCGCAGATCCACGGCGTCGTGATCCGGCACTGGCTGCAACCCCATGCGCTGGAACGCAGCGGCGACGGCATCGTCCATGCCGTGACCTTTGAATATACCGGCAATCAGGACGGCAAATTGGTCGGGATGGGCGACTATCTGACGCTTGAAGCGGATCAGGTCTTCAAGGCTATCGGCCAGACATTCGATCCAGAACCGCTGCGCGGCTCCGGTATCGGCATGGCCAAAGGCCGGATCAGCGCAGATGCGGAAGGCCGCACCTCGGTTGAAGGCATCTGGGCGGGGGGCGACTGTGTTGCCGGCGGCAAGGACCTGACGGTCGCATCGGTCGAGGCGGGCAAGGTTGCCGCCGAGTCGATTCATGCGACGCTGACGCGGCGTCCGCAGCCAGTGGAAGGCTTCGCAGAAGCCGTGCTTTCCGGCGGCGCGCATCACACGACTGCATCCCCGCGGGCCAGAAGCGTCCCGTCCGATCAATGGGCAACGACCCAGCTTGGCAACGAGCAAGGCTGAGGAGGTTCAAGACATGGCTGATCTTTCAACGAATTTTCTCGGCATCAAATCACCCAATCCTTTCTGGCTGGCTTCGGCCCCGCCGACCGACAAGGCCTATAATGTGGAGCGCGCCTTCAAGGCGGGCTGGGGCGGCGTCGTGTGGAAGACGCTGGGTTCGGAAGGCCCGCCAGTGGTCAATGTCAACGGCCCGCGCTATGGCGCAATCCATGGCGCAGACCGGCGACTTCTCGGCCTCAACAATATCGAGCTGATCACCGACCGCCCGCTGGAGGTCAATCTGCGCGAGATGAAAGAGGTGAAGATGCGCTGGCCGGACCGCGCGCTGATTGCCTCGATCATGGTGCCTTGCGAGGAGGAAGCCTGGAAGGCGATCCTGCCTCTGGTCGAGGAAACCGGCGCGGACGGCATCGAGCTGAACTTCGGCTGCCCGCATGGCATGAGCGAACGCGGCATGGGTGCGGCTGTCGGCCAGGTGCCGGAATATGTCGCCATGGTCGTCAAATGGTGCAAGCAATATAGCCGCATGCCGGTGATCACCAAGCTGACGCCCAACATCACCGACATTCGCAAGCCCGCCCGCGGCGCTTATGCAGCGGGTACGGATGCCGTATCACTGATCAACACGATCAACTCCATCGTCTCGGTCGATCTCGACCGCATGTCGCCGGTGCCGTCGATTGACGGTCGCGGCAGCCATGGCGGCTATTGCGGCCCGGCGGTGAAGCCCATCGCGCTCAACATGGTGGCGGAAATCGCCCGCGATCCCGAAACCCACGGCCTGCCGATTTCAGGCATTGGCGGCATCACGACATGGCGCGATGCGGCAGAGTTCATCGCGCTCGGTTGCGGCACGGTTCAGGTTTGTACAGCGGCCATGACCTACGGGTTCAAGGTCGTGGAAGAAATGATCGACGGCCTGTCGGACTGGATGGATTCGAAGGGCTATGAAACGCTCGACGATTTCCGCGGCATGGCCGTGCCGCAGGTTTCAGACTGGCAGTATCTGAACCTGAACTATGTCACCAAGGCGCGCATCGATCAGGACCTCTGCATCAAGTGCGGTCGCTGTCACATTGCCTGCGAAGACACTTCGCATCAGGCAATCACCAATCTCGTCAATGGCGCGCGCCATTTCGAGGTGATCGATGAGGAATGCGTCGGCTGCAATCTCTGCGTCAATGTCTGCCCGGTCGAGGACTGCATCACCATGGAGCAGATCGGCGGCGTTGATCCGCGCACCAAGGCGCCGATTGCGCCGGATTATGCCAACTGGACCACGCATCCGAACAACCCGATGGCTGTGACGGAAGCGGCGGAATAAAGCGTGATCCCGAAAAGTTGTTCGACTTTTCGGACAAGATCACGCGGAAAAAACAGCCATCGATCAACAATGAAAAACGCCGGGCAAGACCCGGCGCTTTTTATTTAGCCCGTCAGGCGATCAGACGATCAGTCCCTCGGCGCGCAAGGTCTTCCAAAGTTCATCCGGGATAGTCTGCTCGAACCATGCCACATTGGCGCGGATCTGTTCCGGCGTGCGAGCGCCGACGAGAATGCAGCTAACCGCCGGATGCATCATCGGGAACTGAACGGCGGCAGCAGCCAAAGGCACGTTAAAGCCATCGCAAATATCATGCAGCCGTTCGGTGCGGGCGATGATTTCCGCAGGCGCATCGGCATAGTTGAACTTCTGCTGTCCGCCGCGCGGCGAAGCCAGAATGCCCGAGTTGAACACACCTGCCACGACGAGCGCCATGCCGCGCTTTTGCACCAGCGGCAGGAATTCCCTTTCCGCGTCCTGATCCAGCAGCGAGTAACGTCCGGCCAGAAGCGAGCAATCGAGATCGGCTTCGTCCAGCGCATCGCGAATGGCCTGCCATTCATTGACGCCGAGGCCGAAGCCCTTGATGTTGCCCGCATCGCGCAGTTCGGTCAGTGCGCGAAAGCCGCCGCCCTTGGTCAGCGCACCCCAATGGTGCTCGTGCAGATCGGCATGAGTGACGCGACCTATATCGTGGACATAGAGCAGATCGATATCGGGATAGCCGAGCCGCTGCTGGCTGTCGTCGAAACTGTGCATGATGCCGTCATAGCTGTAATCGAAGACTTCCTGAAACTTGAGCCCGTTGCACCAGCCGGAATCGAATTCGTTCTTCGGCGGCGCTGGCGGCAGCTTGCGCCCGGCGCGCTCGGTGGTCATCAGGCGGCCAACCTTGGTGGAAATGACGAAAGGCTCACTCGTTTCCCGAAGCATATCGCCCAGGAGATGCTCGCTGCGGGTGTAACCATACATCGGCGCAGTATCGAAATAGCGGATGCCGCTATCCCAGCCTGCTTGCAACAGCGCTGTCGCATCTGCACGCGAGACTGGCTCGTAAAGCCCGCCCAGCGGCGCAGTCCCCAGACCAAGCGCCGTGACTGACAGGCCGGTGCGGCCCAGCACCCGCCGTTCAGTGGCCTTGAATCCCATGAAATCCTCACTTCCTCACACCGCGCATGACCGGCGGCGTTCTCCCATTTGCAGAACTGATAGTGCAGATCGCGAAAACTGTGAAACGGTTTTCGCGATGTGTCTGGAACAAATTGTATGGAATTCAGCTGTCCTTGAAACGCGCCTGAATGCTTTGCGACAGCAGGGCCACCGGGCGCGTCTGGTCGCCGGGCGGGTTCCACAGCAGCTCCTCGATCTCGCTGGAAGCCACCGGCACCTGACCATCCTTCAATGTGAGATGGAAAAGCTCCGCTTCCACGGTCGCGTCCACCTCATTGGCGGCGGGGGCAGACATCTTCGCCGCATAGCGCAACTGGCTCGCGTCGATATGGATGCCAAGCTCTTCCTCGATCTCGCGGATCAGCGCGATTTCGGGCTGTTCACCCGCATCGATCTTGCCGCCGGGCTGGAAGAAAATGGTGCTGCCACGCTTGCGCACCAGCAGGAACCGGCCTGCCTCGTCGCGGATGATGGCTGCTGAAATGCGAATCGTTTTCATGATGCGGCAGGTTCGTCCCGCGGGCGAATTCCGTCAAGGATGATGGCGCTGACCGCTGCCGCCGTTTCGTCGTAAAAGCCAGGCTTTTGGGTGCGGTCTTCCAGTATTGCGGAAATCTGCACCGAGAAATCCGAATAATGCTGTGTCACCGCCCAGATCGTGAAGATCAGGTGGTAAGGGTCGACGGGCACGATGCGCTTTTCCGCGATCCAGCGATGAATGACAGCCGCCTTTTCATCCACGAGTTGCTTCAGATGCCCCTTCAGGAAATCGGAAATGGCTGGTGCGCCGTGCAAAATTTCATTGGCGAACAGCCGCGAGGCTTCAGGCTTTTTGGCTGAAATTTCCAGCTTCACCGCGATATAGCGGCGCAATTCATCCAGCGGATCGCCTTCCGGATCAATATTCTCGAAAGGCTCCAGCCAGGTGGCAAGCGTGTCTTCCAGAACCGTCACATAGATGTTCTGCTTGCGCGGAAAATAATAGAGGAGATTGGGCTTCGACATGCCCGCCTTCTCGGCGATCTGGTCGATGGTCGAGCCACGAAATCCATAGTTTGAAAACACTTCCAGCGCCGCGTCGAGAATGAGCCGGCGATTGATGCCCTGAATGCGCGTCGCGCCTTCCGTCTTCTCATGCGCAGCCGGATCGGCATGCGTGGGGGATGAGGCAGATGGGGGTGCGGAAGGGGCTGTGGCCATTTGACACCTTTCGGCAGTGTAGAATTTTTCAAAAGCGCTTGACCGTCTTCGAACGCTCTTCTAGCCTGCATTTTGACCAACTAGTCAAGTTTTTGCAATTCAGGCAAGAATATTGTGGCCAAAGAGCCGGGTCGCGGGAACATTTTAAGCGGGTGGATACGAGCCAGAACCAGAATTGGCGGGGTATCCAACGCATCCATACAATGAGGAGGTCGAGCGCATGGTGCTCACCAGCAATCTCAGAGTCAATGGCGACCGCCTGTGGGACAGCCTGATGAATATGGCCAAGATTGGCCCGGGCCTGCGCGGCGGTAATAATCGCCAGACGCTGACCGATGAAGACGGCGAAGGCCGCAAGCTTTTCCAGTCATGGTGCGAAAAGGCCGGACTGTCGATGACCGTCGACACCATGGGCAACATGTTTTTCCTTCGCCCCGGCGAAGATGCCGATGCCGACCCCGTCTATATGGGCAGCCATCTCGACACACAGCCGACCGGCGGCAAATATGACGGCGTTCTGGGTGTGTTGGGCGGCCTCGAAGTCATGCGCACGCTCAACGACATGAACATCCGCACCAAGCGCCCGATCGTGGTCACCAACTGGACCAATGAGGAAGGCACCCGCTTTGCGCCTGCCATGCTGGCTTCGGGCGTGTTCGTAGGCGTGCTGGATCAGGACTGGGCCTATGCGCGCACCGACGCCAAGGGCAAGAAGTTCATCGATGAGCTGGAGCGCATCGGCTGGAAAGGCGACGAGCCTGTCGGCAAGCGGAAAATTCACGCCATGTTCGAATTGCATATCGAACAGGGACCGATCCTTGAGGCTGAAAACAAGGATATCGGCGTCGTCAGCCATGGTCAGGGCCTGTGGTGGCTGCAAGTGACGCTGACCGGCAAGGAAGCGCATACCGGCTCGACCCCGATGAAGATGCGCAAGAATGCCAGCCTCGGCCTTGGCAAGATGCTGCAACTCGTCAACGAAATCGCCATGGCGCAGCAGCCGGATGCCGTTGGCGGCGTCGGCCATATCGACGTCTCGCCCAATTCGCGCAATGTCCTGCCGGGCACGGTCGTGTTCACGGTGGATTTCCGCTCGCCCAATCAGGCTGTGCTCGACGGCATGAAAGCGCGCTTCGAAAAGGAAGCGCCGAAGATTGCCGAGGAACTGGGCATCGGCATTGAGATCGAAGTGGCTGGCCATTTCGATCCTGTCACTTTCGACAAGGGCTGCGTGGAAGCCATCCGCAATGCCGCCGAACGGCTTGGTTACAGCCATCGCGATCTTGTTTCCGGTGCTGGCCACGATGCCTGCTGGGTCAATCGCGTTGCACCGACGGCAATGGTCATGTGCCCTTGCGTCGACGGGTTGAGCCACAATGAAGATGAGGAAATTTCGAAGGACTGGGCGTCGGCTGGGACCGACGTGCTTCTGCATGCCGTATTGGAGACTGCTGAAATTGTAAGCTGATTTCACTGCCATCCAATACGGCTTCTGTTTCGCAACAAAACCAAAAAGGGGAACGAACAGTGGCCAGTAAAGTGATCAAGGGCGGCACAGTCATCACTGCCGACCGCACCTTTAAAGCCGACGTTCTCATCGAAGGCGAGAAGATTGCTGCCGTTGGCGACAATCTGACCGGCGATGAAATTATCGACGCAACCGGCTGTTATATCATGCCCGGCGGTATCGATCCGCATACCCATCTGCAAATGCCCTTCATGGGCACCTATTCGTCGGACGATTTCGACACCGGCACAGCCGCAGCGCTTGCGGGCGGCACCACCATGGTGGTCGATTTCGTGTTGCCGGATTCCGAAGGCAACCTGCTCGACGCACTTCAGGAATGGTTCCAGAAGGCGGGCAAGGCGCGCACCGATTATTCGTTCCACATGGCCATCACCGGCTGGAACGAGCGCACCTTCAACGAGATGGCCGAAGTGGTGAAGCGCGGCATCAACACCTTCAAGCATTTCATGGCCTATAAGGGCGCGCTGATGGTGAATGACGACGAGATGTTCGCCTCGTTCCAGCGCTGCGCAGAACTGGGCGCCATGCCGCTCGTTCACGCCGAAAACGGTGATGTCGTCGCCCATTTGCAAGCCAAGCTGATGGCCGAAGGCAATAATGGACCGGAAGCCCATGCCTATTCGCGCCCGCCGGAAGTCGAAGGCGAAGCCACCAACCGCGCCATCATGATCGCCGATCAGGCAGGCGTGCCGCTTTATGTGGTGCATGTTTCCTGCGAGCAGAGCCATGAAGCGATCCGCCGCGCCCGGCAGAAGGGCATGCGCGTCTTCGGCGAGCCGCTGATCCAGCACCTGACGCTTGACGAAAGCGAATATCATAACAAGGATTGGGATTATGCGGCGCGCCGCGTGATGTCACCGCCCTTCCGTGACAAGGTCAATCAGGACAGCCTGTGGGCGGGCCTTGCGGCTGGCAGCCTGCAATGCGTCGCGACCGACCATTGCGCCTTCACCACCGAGCAGAAGCGCTATGGCATTGGAAATTTCGTCAAGATTCCGAACGGCACCGGCGGCCTTGAAGAACGCCTTCCGGTTTTGTGGTCACGCGGTGTTCGCACCGGTCGTCTGACGCCGAACGAATTTGTTGCGGTGACGTCGACCAACATTGCGAAGATCCTCAACATCTATCCGCAAAAGGGCGCTGTCCTGCCGGGAGCCGATGCCGATCTGGTGATCTGGGATCCGGAAGCCACCAAGAAGGTTTCGGCCAAGACTCAGCACTCCTCCATCGATTACAATGTGTTCGAAGGTTTCGAGCTGAAGGGCCTGCCGGTCGTGACGCTCTCTCGCGGTCGCGTAGCCTTCAACAAGGGCAAGGTTACCGCCGAGCCGGGCGACGGTCGCTTCATCGAACGCGAGCCGAACGGCGCCGTGAACAAGGCATTGTCGCAGTGGAAGGAAATCGTTGCTCCGCGTAAGGTGGAACGCAGCGCAGAACATATGCCGATAGGAGTCTGACACATGGCTCTAGCTCAGCTTCGGGAACCGCGCATGAATGTAAATGACAGCATGGCCCCGGAGCGGGGCTTGAGTGATGCGCAGACGGTGATCGACATCAAGGATCTGTCATTGGTTTTCGAGACCAATGACGGACCGGTCCATGCGCTGTCCAATATCAACCTCGCGATCCAGCGTGGCGAGTTCGTTTCCTTTATCGGTCCTTCGGGTTGTGGCAAGACCACGCTGATGCGTGTGGTCGCCGATCTCGAACAACCGACCTCCGGCTCGGTCACGGTCAACGGCAAGACGCCCGCCAATGCACGTCTCGACCGGTCCTATGGCTATGTGTTTCAGGCAGCAGCCTTGTTTCCATGGCGCACGATCGAAGACAATATCAGCCTGCCGCTGGAAATCATGGGCTATTCCCGGGCGGAACGTCAGGAGCGGATCGAGAAGAACCTCGCGCTTGTCAATCTGACCGGCTTTGGCAAAAAGTTCCCATGGCAGCTTTCCGGCGGCATGCAGCAGCGCGCCTCCATTGCACGTGCGCTGTCGTTTGACCCCGATATGTTGCTGATGGACGAACCCTTCGGCGCGCTTGATGAAATCGTGCGCGACCACCTCAATGAACAGCTTCTGAAACTCTGGGCGGCGACACGCAAGACGGTGATCTTCGTCACCCATTCGATCCCGGAAGCTGTGTTTCTTTCCACCAAGATCGTTGTGATGAGCCCACGTCCGGGCCGCATTCATGAAATCATCGATTGCGATCTTGGACCGGACCGGACGCTGGATATTCGTGAATCGGAAGCTTTCCTGAAAATCGCCCATCGCGTGCGCGAAGGCCTGCGGCTGGGGCATATTCATGAGTAAAGCTCGCAGCCTATATTTTATCATAAGAGGCCGAAGATGAAGGCCTTCCTGCACGACAAATTCATTCCCGTGACGACGGTTCTCGCCGTGTTCGTCGCGCTCTGGTATGGGCTGGCGGTCTTTCTGAATGCGCCCTTCGAACGCGATCAGGCTGAGCGCGCCGGAACCGAGATTTCGTTTTCCACGCTCGTCGCCAATACGATGAGCCAGGAGCGCCCCGTTCTGCCCGCGCCGCATCAGGTGGCGCAGGAAATCTGGAAGACCGTCTTCGAAGTCAAGCCAAGCTCCAAGCGCAGCCTCGTCTATCACGGCTGGGTCACGCTTTCCTCGACGCTGCTCGGCTTTGCACTCGGTTCGCTTCTTGGCATTGCGCTGGCGGTCGGCATCGTCCATTCGCGCACGCTCGACAGGAGCCTGATGCCGTGGATCATCACCTCGCAGACGATCCCGATCCTCGCCATCGCGCCGATGATCATCGTGGTGCTGAACGCCATCGGCATATCGGGCCTGCTGCCGAAAGCCTTCATATCGACCTATCTGTCCTTCTTCCCCGTTGCCGTTGGCATGGTGAAGGGGTTGCGGTCGCCGGATGTCATGCATCTCGACCTCATGCGCACTTATAATGCGTCACGCGCGCAAGTGTTCTGGAAGCTGCGCTGGCCTGCGGCCATGCCGTTTCTCTTCACATCGATGCAGATTGCCGTTGCCATCAGCCTTGTTGGCGCAATCGTCGGCGAATTGCCGACCGGCGCCGTGGCAGGACTTGGCGCGCGCTTGCTCGCCGGTTCATATTACGGGCAGACGGTGCAGATCTGGGCGGCACTCATCGCCGCTGCCGTCATGGCCGGTGTCTTGGTGGCATTGGTCGGGCTGGTGGCGCGCATCGTCAACAGCCGCATGGGCGCAAAGCCGGAAAGGGCAACGGCATGATGACCGGAATCCTCTCCCTGATCGCCATCATTGCGGTGTCGTGGGTGATTGTGGGCTGGGTTTCCAGCCTCAAGGCCCGCACCCCGCAAGGCCAGAAACTGCTCGACATCGCGGTCCCCGCCCTGTTCGGTATCGCCATGCTGGTGCTGTGGGAAGCAGCCGTCCGGCTGTTTGCCATACCGCAAGTGCTGCTGCCCGCACCTTCCGCCATCTGGGCGCGGATCGTCGATTCCGTGCCGATCCTCTGGGCGGATTTCCGCCAGACCTTCATGAAGGCGGTCATCATCGGTTATGTCGCCGGTTGCGGGCTGGGCTTCATTACGGCCATCGTTGCAGACCGCATCCCCTTCCTGCGCAAGGGCCTGTTGCCGCTCGGCAATCTGGCGGCGGCGCTGCCCATCGTCGGCGTCGCGCCGATCATGGTGATGTGGTTTGGTTTCGGCTGGGAGTCGAAAGCTGCCGTCGTCATCATCATGACCTTCTTCCCCATGCTGGTGAATACGGTCGCAGGCCTTGCCAGCACCGGTTCAATGGAACGCGACCTGATGGAGACCTATGGCTCCAATTACTGGCAGACGCTGGTGAAGCTGCGCCTGCCCGCCGCCATGCCCTTCATCTTCAACGCGCTGAAGATCAATTCCACACTTGCGCTGATTGGCGCTATCGTGGCCGAATTCTTCGGTACGCCGATTGTCGGCATGGGCTTCCGCATTTCGGCTGAGATCGGCCGCATGAATGTGGACATGGTCTGGGCTGAAATTTTCGTCGCCGCTCTGGCGGGATCGCTCTCTTACGGGCTGATCGCGCTGATCGAGCGCAAAGTGACATTCTGGCACCCTTCTTACAGGCGGGGGTGAAGCCTTTCCCGCAAAAGCGCGAAATGCTTTTGCGGGAAATGCGTAAATGTAAGCAGATCCGGTATCCGCCAACATAAGGCGGGACCGTCAACCAGAGGAGAACCAAGCATGAAGAAGGCACTATCCATAGGCCTCGCAACAGCCGGACTTGCTCTCGCACTCATGAGCACGACGGCCATGGCCGCAGACAAGCTGACCTTGCAGCTCAAATGGGTCACGCAAGGCCAGTTCGCGGGCTATTACGTGGCCAAGGACAAGGGTTTCTATGACGAAGAAAAGCTCGATGTCGAAATCAAGCCAGGCGGTCCGGACGTTGCGCCACCGCAGGTGATCGCCGGTGGCGGTGCGGATGTGGTGGTCGACTGGATGCCGTCGGCGCTTGCCACCCGCGAGAAGGGCGTACCGCTTGTCAACATCGCCCAGCCTTTCAAGAAGTCGGGCATGATGCTGACCTGCCGCAAGGAAACCGGCATCACCAAGCCGGAAGATTTCAAGGGCCGCACGCTGGGCGTCTGGTTCGGCGGCAACGAATATCCGTTCCTGTCCTGGATGAACCATCTGAAAATCCCGACCACCGGCGGCAAGGATGGCGTTACCGTTCTGAAGCAGGGCTTCAACGTGGACCCGCTGATCCAGAAGCAGGCCGACTGCATCTCGACCATGACCTATAATGAATATTGGCAGGTGATCGATGCCGGTATTCCTGCCGACCAGCTTGTCGTCTTCCCTTATGAAGAACAGGGCGTGGCGACGCTGGAAGACGGTCTCTATGTGCTTGAGAAGAGCCTTGATGATCCGGCCATGGTCGACAAGCTGGCACGCTTTGTCCGCGCTTCGATGAAGGGCTGGCAATATGCATCCGAACATCCTGACGAAGCCGCCGACGTCATTCTCGACAATGATTCTTCCGGTGCGCAGAAGAAGGAAGTTCAGGAGCGCATGGTCAAGGAAATTGCCAAGCTGATCGACGGCTCGGACGGCACGCTCGATGTTGCCGCTGCCGATCGCACGGTTGAAACGCTGCTTGGCGGCGGTTCCGATCCGGTCATCACCAAGAAGCCGGAAGGTGCATGGACCGCCAAGGTCACCGATGCGATGAAGAAGTAATCATCGCACTCTCAATATTAAAAAACCCGGAAGCGCGCTTCCGGGTTTTTGTTTGTCCGTCCGATTGTTCTACTTCAGCTTATCTTCCAGAGCCACAGCCCGAACAAGCTCGCGTTGCAGACGCGCTTCTTCCTCTACCTTTGGCTTGGTGAAGCGTCCGAGCAGCAGATAGGCCACCGGCGTCACATACAGCGTCGCAATGGTTGCAAGGCCCAGACCGCCGACGATCACCCAGCCGAGCGCCACGCGGGCTTCAGCCCCGGCCCCGCTGGCCAGTATCAGCGGTACACCGCCAAGCACGGCGCAGATCATCGTCATACAGACCGGACGCAGGCGGATATTGGATGCTTCTTCCACCGCCTCCCGCACGCTCAGCCCCTTGTCGCGCAACTGATCGGCGAATTCGACGATCAGAATGCCGTTCTTGGCCATGATGCCGACCAGCAGCACAAGGCCGATCTGGCTATAGACATTGAGGCTGGTGCCGGTCAGCATCATCGCGATAACAGCGCAGCCAAGACCGAGCGGCACCGTCGCCATGACGATCAGCGCACTCACGAAGCTTTCAAACTGCGCCGCCAGCACCAGCAGAATGATGATGATGGCAAAGCCGAACACCATGGCAAGACCGCTGGAGGTTTCGCTGAGCGTCGTGGCTTCGGCCAGCGGAATGATATGGCTGCCCAGCGGCAGAAGCGGCGCGGCAATTTCCTGTGCTGCGGTGAAGGCATTGCCGAGCGCGAAATCAGCGCGCAGGCCGGTGGTGATGGCCACCGAACGCTGGCGCGTTTCACGATCAAGCTGCGGCGGCACCGCCTTTTCAACGACGGTTGCGATGGACGACATCGGCACATAGCGACCGTCCGCCGCTTTCATGAAGATGTTTTCCAGATCGGTCGGGTCGTTGATCGGATTGGTGGTCGCGACGAATTTCACATCGAAACTGCGGTCGCCCACATAAACCGAGCCGATCTTGCGCCCATCCAGCACCGACTGCACGGCATTGGCGAGGCCAGTAATGTCGATGCCAAGATCGGAGGCGCGCTCTCGGTTGATCTCGACGGAAAGCTGCGGTTGTGTCGGCTCTACCGAAAGGCGCGGCTGCACAAAGCGCGGATCTTTTTCCAGCGCCGCCACAACGGCCTGCGCGGCAGGCTGAAGCTTGGCGTAATCACTGCCGACAATGGCGAATTGCAGTCCGTTACCTGCGCCGCGAATACCGAGACTGTTCGGCTGCGTCGAGAAAATGCGCACAGCGGTAATGTTCTGCACCCGCTTGGTGATATCCGCCATGATCTCCTGTTGGCTGCGGTGACGCTCCTTCCATGGCGCAAGCGTCAGCACCATGAAACCATTATTGGAAGAGCCGCCGGAACCGGCAATGGCATAGGTGGTGACAATCTCGCCATCGTCACGCAATGGCTGGATTGCCTCCTCGATCTTGTTGAGCTGCGATTGCAGAAAGTCAACGCTGATGCCTTGTGGCCCGTTGATACGCAGCACCGCCACGGCGCGGTCTTCCGACGGCGTCAGTTCCTGACGGATCGTGCCAAAGACAGCGACCGATGCGCCGCCGAAAAGCAGCGCAACCAGCACAACGACCCATGGCGCGGCCAGACAGGCATGAAGGGTCTTGCGATAGAAACTTGCAAGCCCGCCGCCAATACGGCGCAGGAAAAGCGGACCATGTGCGCCTTCCGTCTCGCCGCTGCCTTCTTTCAGAAAGCGCGAGGCCAGCATCGGGCAAAGCGTCAGCGCCACGACAGATGACAGCAAAACGGCAATCGCCAGCACGAAGCCGAATTCGCGGAACAACCCGCCCGCCTGCCCCGGCAGAAACGAAATCGGCACGAACACGGCAGCCAGCGTCAGCGTGGTCGCGATGACGGCGAAGAACACTTCCTGCGTGCCAAGCACCGCAGCAGCGCGCGGGCCCATGCCCTGATTGCGCCGTCGCACAACATTTTCCAGCACCACGATGGCGTCATCGACCACAAGGCCGGTGGCAAGCACCAGCGCCAGCAAAGTCAGGATGTTGATGGAAAAGCCCGCGAGATAGATCGCCGCAACGGTGCCAATCAAAGCCACCGGCATGGACAGGGCCGGAATGAGCGTGGCGCGAATATCCCACAGGAACATGAAGATAATCGCCACCACGATGATCACCGAAGCGATCAGCGCAATCTCGACTTCATGGATAGCGCCGTTGATGAAGCTTGCATCATCGCTGGTGACTGCGATGTTGACACCCGGCGGCAGGGTTTGCTGGAGATTGGCAACGGCAGCGCGGACGCCTTGCGAAATATCGAGCGTGTTGGACTGCGCCTGACGCACAATGCCCAGACCGATAGCCATCTTGCCATTGGAACGCACTGCCGAACTTTCGACATCCGGCCCGAGCGTCACAGTGGCGACATCACGGATCTGCGTGCGGCCCTTGATGTAGACATTCTCGAAATCTTCGGGCTTTTCCAGATTGGCCGTCGCACGCACCACGATGGCCTGATCGGAGCTGCGCAGCGATCCCGCTGGCGCATCCAGCCCCATGGAATTGAGCGCGGTCGCCACATCGGCCAGCGTCAGCCCGTAGCTCGCAAGGCGCGCCTGATTGATGTCGATGCGGAAAATCTTGGCGCGGTCGCCGTTAATCTGCACATCGGCCACGCCCGGCACAGCCGACAGCACGTCCTGAATCTGGTCTTCGATCAGCACGGTCATGTCGTCCACGGACATGGTGTCCGAGGTGACGGCCAGTCGCATCACGGGATCGGCATTCGAATCCGCCTTGATGATACGCGACGGATCGGCTGCTTCCGGCACCGTGTTGGCAACGCGTGAAATCGCATCGCGCATATCGGCGGCAGCAACATTGAGATCGACACCGTCATTGAACTCGACCGTCACACGGCTGCGTTCAAAGGACGATGTAGAGGAAATCGACTTGACGCCGGACACGCGCGCAACGGCGTTTTCCAGAACCTGCGTCAGCTGGCGGTCGATGGTTTCGGCGGACGCGCCACTGAAATCCGTGCTGATCGTAACGACGGGACGATCGACATCGGGCAATTCGCGAATATCGACGCCGGTGAAAGCAGCAAGACCTGCCACGACAATCAGAACATTGATGACGAAAGCAAAGACCGGGCGACGAATGAAAAGCGCCGTCGAGCCGCCGCGCTCGGCGGATGATGATTTATGACTGCTCACCAGCGCCCCCTCAACCGGCTACAGGTTTTGCAGCCGCGGGATCGGCGCGGGCTGTGCCCTGCTCGTCCATCACGCGAACGGGTGCTTCATCGCGAACGGTCTGAACCCCTTGCGTGACGATCATGTCGCCCTGCTTGATGGGACCATCCAGAAGAATGCTGGTGGCATTGCGCTGCACGACACGCACCGCGACCTTCTTCGCCAGCCCCTCTTCGATGCGCCAGATGTAAGAGCCGTCAGCGCCCCACTGGATCGCCAGCGGATCGACGGATGGAAAACGGTTGCCGGGGAAAAGCACCGTGACATAGAACGACATGCCTGCGCGCAAACGATCTTCCGAATTGTCGACCTCGGCCCGCACATGCAAGGTGCGGCTTGCCTCGTCGATCATATTGTCGACGGCATTGATCTCGCCCTTGTGGGTTTCCCCCGGAAAGGCGGTTGTTGCCGCGGTCAGCGGCTGGCCCACCTTGATCTGCGGGGCAAAACGTTCGGGAACCCAGATATCGACCAGCATCTTGGAGCGGTCATCCACGCGCGCAATGGAGGTCTGGGCCGTGACATAGTTACCTGCATTGACGGGCAGAATACCGACCACGCCGGAAATCGGCGAGCGCACCGTGCGGCGGCTCAAGGCAAGCTGCGCATCCTTCAATGCAAGCTGCGCATTGGCAACACCCAGCTCGGCTTCAACGGCCTGAACACCGGTTGCCGTGTTCGTGGCTCTCAGGCGTTCGATACGCTGGCGGGTTGTCTCGGCATCTTTCAGGGCCGTTTCGGCCTTGGCGACGGCAATCGTCTCGGTGTCGGAATCAAGTTCTGCAATCGCATCGCCCGCCTTGACGGTGTCGCCGGCCTTGACGAAAAGCTTGTTCATATAACCGCTGGAATAAGGCGTGATCGACACGGTGCTGAGCGCACGCGCGGAGCCGATGGCGGTCAGACGATTATTGATGGTTTCTTCGCTTGCCGGTTCGACGACGACCAGTGGCGCCCTCGCGCCGGATCTGGCAGCGGATTGCTGAGAGCGGGACGCATCGGCGCCAGCAGCGGCGTTCTCCGACGCTGCATTTTTCTGTTTATAGGCGTACCAGCCGCCCGCAGCGGCCAGAACGATAAGCAGGCAGACGATAATCTGCTTCCACGATTTCATTAAGCTCTCCGGCAGAACCCGTCCCATCGCTGCCCGACAGGTCCCGTCTTTTGAAAAATATACTTTTTTGCTCGACACGTCGAATGTCTGACCATTTGCGGCAACCATTCGACACAATGGTTACCGCCTGCCCATGACAGAGATTCGATGGAGAAATAGCTAACACTTCCCCATATTGCTTTTTTGCATCGCCTCCCGAGAAGGTCGAATTAAATTTCCGTAATCCTTGCCAGCAATCTGTCGCCAGCTCAATTCAATCGATACAATAATGCCTGTTGGAAATCTGCTCCGCCACCATATATAGGAAGCTATATTTATTGCAGTCTCGAGACTCACAGGCATATTGGGCATATCGGGGCATATCGGGGCATATCGGACGCGCTGTATCGGCCAACAGCCCCAGACGCCGTCTATTTGGAATCAGGTTATGGCGGTTGTTGAAAAGACCATAGATCCGGGCGACGTTCCGATGGAGGCCACTGTGCAGGACGGAAGCGCGGAAGATCGCACATCGCCTGCGCAATTCACGCGCCTGCGCTGGCAGAACCGTCTTTCCAGCAAACTGCTTCTGCTTATCGTGCTCGCCGTTCTCGTGGCAGAAGTTCTGATTTTCGTACCGTCCATCGCCAATATGCGCCTGCGCTGGCTGACATCGCGCCTCGATACGGTGGGCGCGGTAAGCGAAGTGCTGGCAGCGAGCGCGAATATGGACGTTCCGCGCGCCATTCAGGACAAGGTTCTGCTCGTCACCGGCACCAAGGCGATTGCGCTGCGTGAAGCCGGCGCTTCTCGCCTGCTCGCCATGTCGGAAATTCCGGGCAAGATCGATCAGGTCATCGACCTCGATAATGTCAGCGAAGCCGCATCTATATGGGACGCTTTCAGCACACTTTTCTCCGGCGGGGACCGAACGCTGCGCATCTATGGTTCAGTGTCGCCGACAAGCGCGCCTGGCCGGGTGATTGAAATCGTCACGTCCGATGCGCCCATGCGGCGCGCCATGCTGCTTTATGCCCGCAACGTCGCCGTGATCTCGCTAATTATATCCGTAATTGCCGCCAGCCTGATCTATCTCATCATTCATGAAATGCTGCTGCGCCCCGTGCGCATCATGCATCGCAACATGATCGACTTTGCAACGACGCCGGACAATCCGGCGCTCATTCTGGTGCCGGAAAACCGCAAGGACGAGTTCGGCATCGCCCAGCGGCAGATTTCCCACATCCAGAGCGATTTGCAGCGCACGCTGAAGGAACAGAAGCATCTTGCCGATCTCGGGCTTGCCGTGTCGAAGATCAATCACGATATGCGCAACATTCTGGCCTCCGCGCAATTGATGTCCGACCATCTGGCGGACGCCAAGGACCCGATGGTGAAGCGTTTCGCGCCCAAGCTCATCCGCACGCTCAGCCGTGCGATCAGCTATTCGGAGAGCGTGATTGCCTATGGCCGCTCGCAGGAAGCGCCGCCAAGGCCGCGCCGTGTCAACCTGCACGCCATCGTCACAGATGTGCAGGAAAGCCTCAATCTGGAAAGCGAAAGCGGCATCGAGTTCGACAATCGCATTCCGGACGACTTCGAACTGAACGTCGATTCGGAGCAGCTGTTCCGCGTGCTCAGCAATTTGTGCCGCAATTCCGTGCAGGCGATGGAGCGCGACGATACCGGCGGCGCTGCGGCTGTAAAGCGCCTGACGCTCTCATCCGGACGAATCGGCACCACAGCCGTCATCGGCGTCGAGGATACGGGCCCGGGCCTGCCGCAAAAGGCGCGCGATAACCTCTTCACGGCATTCAAGGGTTCAACACGCAGCGACGGCACCGGACTGGGCCTCGCAATCGCGCAGGAGCTTATCCGCGCCCATGGAGGCAGTATCGAGCTTCGGGAAGACCGCCCAATCGGCGCGCATTTCGAGATTCGCCTGCCTGATTTGCCTGCGCAGCGTGAAAGAGAACAGACGCGGCGGGAGGAAACCGCCTGACTGGGGAAAAACCCCAGGGAAAACAACGGTGGAGAAGCCCGGAAAACCGGGCTTTGACAAGAAATATTCACATAACGGCATTTTTTTCTCAGAAGACGCTTGCATTTAGTAATGGGTCCGATTATCAACCGCCCATCGCCGCAGCGAGCGGCACAAAGGCAAGCACCCGTAGCTCAGCTGGATAGAGCACCAGACTACGAATCTGGGGGTCAGAGGTTCGAATCCTTTCGGGTGCGCCATTTCTTTTCAAGCATTTAGCGAAGATTTCAAGATAGACTGATCGACAGATCGGCTTCGCTGTTTTGCTTATCCGACTTCAGATCGGAACACCTCCACTCAAAATCAGGCTGCTGAAATAGCTTCGGCTCGTTGCTTTCGATGCGCTGCTGAATGCAGCGACATGGCTGTGGTCGCCTACTCCACCGAATCCATAACGCACTGATATGTAACGCCTTGAGAGGTGATCGCGATTTTCGTCAACGTCTCATACGCGATTTCATAGCCCTCGCCTGCAAACTTGCTGCCGGAAGTGGATGGTACCTTTTCAAGAAGACGGTCGCGGCTAAAGGCGCTCAATCGAATATGGTCAGGATCATCAGGCGACGTGAAAACATCGATGACATTGTCATGGTCACAGACATAAGAGATACGGTCCTGATCGGCCTCAGCGTGGGCCAGAGAGGGCATCAGGAATAAAACGGCACCGAACAGCCAACGCATGAAAACTCCCTCCTGAGGCCCCGAAACGCGCCCCGCCCGAACGGCGCGAGCAAACGCCCATATCTTCCCTTTCAAGCACATCCTGTTTGAAAGCCGCTTCGTTCTTCGAACGACAGTTCCATTGGATGCGCGCTGTTCTCACATAACGAACTGCAAGCAATCCGCGCAAGGGAGCATCGAAGCGACCGATGCGAAAAGCGGAACGAGCAAGCGTATTGCGCAAACATCAGCGCCAGTCATGCAGCATTTTTTCCTGGAGAAGAAGTGGTGCCCGGAGGCGGATTCGAACCACCGACACGCGGATTTTCAATCCGCTGCTCTACCAACTGAGCTATCCGGGCATCCTGTAGCAAGCACTTGGTCTTGCCGTGTGGCGGTGTTGGTGTCCGCCGGAAGTGGGTGGGTTATAGCATTAAATTTCGCGCTGTCCAGCACCGTATCGCATTTTTTATGCGCTTTTCTCACAGTTTCTCTAATGAATTGATTTCACAAGAGAAAAAGCGTCAAAAAGCCTAATTCTCGCCCTCGTCCTCTTCGCCCAGAGGCTTGCCGGGGATGACATAGCTTCCCGAAAGCCAGCGATTGAGATCGATGCTTTTGCAGCGCGGCGAACAGAAAGGATAGCTGTCACGCACCGAAGGCTTGCCGCATTCCGGGCAAGGGCGTGTCGGGCGCAGCGGCGTCACGCGGGCGCCTACTGCTGCGGATATGTCCTTCTTGCCGTTCATGGCTTAAACCTTAAACTTTTCCGGTGCTCCAGTTGGCATAGACCGGATAATCACCGTCAGCCAGCAGGCTTACAGTTTCCTGGAGCGGCAGGCCGACCACATTGCTGTAGGAGCCAACCAGTTTGACGACAAAGCTGCCTGCAAGGCCCTGTATGGCGTAGCCGCCAGCCTTGCCGCGCCATTCCCCCGAAGAGAGGTAGGCGTCAATCTGCTGGCGCGACAGGCGCTCGAAGCGCAGGCGCGTTTCCACCAGGGTCTGGCGCAGATTGCCGTTCGGCAAAATGAGGCAGACGCCCGTGAAGACCTTATGGGTGCGGCCAGACAAAAGACGTAAGCATTCACGCGCCTCATCGGCGGTTTCCGCCTTGGGCAGAATACGCCGCCCAACCGCGACGACCGTATCGGCCGCGAGCAGGAAGGACTTGGCGAAATTGGCGTCGCTCTTCAGCTGCGCCAGCGCCGCTTCCGCCTTTTCACGCGACAGACGGCGCGCCAGCGAGCGCGGATGCTCGCTACGCTGCGGCGTCTCGTCTATGTCGGCAGGCTGGATATGATCCGGCTCGATACCGGCCTGCCCCAGCAGTTCAATCCTGCGAGGAGACCCGGAAGCCAGAACCAGCTTGTGTTGCGCAACTGTCGTCAAGAACACCCCCGAAACGGCTGCCCGTGCGTGATAAGCTTACTTGAAGCGGTAGGTGATGCGACCCTTGGTCAGATCATAAGGGGTCATTTCGACCAGAACCTTGTCACCGGCCAGAACGCGGATGCGGTTCTTGCGCATACGGCCAGCCGTATGAGCGATGATTTCATGTTCGTTTTCGAGCTTCACGCGGAACATTGCATTCGGCAGCAGTTCCGTAACAACACCCGGAAATTCGAGGACTTCTTCTTTCGCCATGCGATACCTGTTTCTTTCTTCGATAAAAAGCGTCCGAAAATGGACTCTGATCCTAAATTTGGCCGGAACCTATATGATTAGGCGGCATTTGTGAACAACGGAATTCCGTGAACTTACTTCGGGCTGAAACGCTGCAAAATCTGCGTCTTCAACCGATCCCGCACATCGCGATAAGCATTCATGATCTGCTCGCGGCTGCCGGTGACCAGCGTGGGGTCCGGCGTCGGCCAATATTCCACATCCACGGAGAAACCGCGCATGCGCTCCAGCACCGTATGGTGGGCAAGCGGTGTCAGCGTCACGATGAGGTCGAAATAGCCGTCGGCCAGTTCTTCAATGCCCCGCGGTTGGCGGTCGTCGAGCGAAAGCCCCTCTTCCGAAAGCACGGCATCCACGAACGGATCGCGTTCGCCCCGTTTCACACCTGCGGAAGCCACATATATATTGGGTGGTAGCAGCTTTCTTGCAAGAAGTTCGGCCATTGGCGAGCGGATCGCGTTCTTGCCGCAGACGAAAAGCAGGGATGACGGCAGTTTCTGTTTCGGGCCCACATCGCCCTCTCCATCATCCTGCGCGTTCACGACATCAACAGCGACCATGCAGGCTCAACCTCGCCAATGCAGCACGCAGACAAGCGTGAACAGTCGCCGCGCCGTGTCGAAATCGACGTCGATCTTGCCCTTCAGCCGCGCCTGCAAGGTTTGCGACCCTTCATTATGCAGCCCGCGCCGCCCCATATCGATGGCTTCGATCTTGCTTGGCGTGGCCGAGCGGATCGCCTGATAATAGCTTTCGCAAACCAGGAAATAATCGCGCACCACGCGGCGCAGCGGGGTGAGCGACAATATATGCGTCGCCACATCGTCTCCGCTTTCACGGCTGATGGCAAAGATGAGCCGCGTTTCCATCAGCGAGAGTTTCAGCCTGTAGGGACCGCCGGTCTCGTCGCCAATCGGGTGAAAGGAGTTCTCTTCGATCAGATCGAAAATCGCGACCGCGCGTTCATGCTCGACGTCAGGCGTCGACCGCCCGATGGATTCATCGAGTTCGACATCAACAAGACGGGCATTGGGAACGCCAGCGGTCATGATGCCTCATAGATTGAGCCGAATGGCGACAGATTTGGCGTGTGCGTCGAGACCTTCGGCACGCGCGATTTCAATAGCCGCAGGGCCGAGAACCCGCAACTGGTCCGGACCGAGCTTCAGAAGCGAGGTGCGCTTCATGTAATCAAGCACGTTCAGGCCCGACGAGAACCGGGCCGAGCGCGCCGTCGGCAGCACGTGATTGCAGCCGCCGACATAATCGCCGATCACTTCCGGCGTGTGCGCGCCGATGAAGATGGAACCGGCATTGCGGATTTTCGGCAGCAGCGCTTCCGGATCAGCAACGGCGATTTCCAGATGTTCGGCAGCAATACGGTTGGCGAGCGGAATCGCCGCCTCGAAATCATCGACCAGAATGACCGCGCCGAAATCGCGCCAGCTCGCGGTAGCGGTCTGAGCGCGGGGCAGCGTCAGCAGCTGGCGCTCGACTGCCGCTTCCACATCCTTGGCCAGCGCTTCGTCATTGGTCATGAGAATGGATTGCGCGGCAGTGTCATGCTCTGCCTGCGCCAGCAGATCAGCAGCAATCCAGTCCGGATTGTTGTCCTTGTCGGCAATCACCAGAACTTCCGACGGACCGGCGATCATATCGATACCGACGATACCGAACACAATGCGCTTGGCCGCCGCGACATAGGCATTGCCGGGGCCAACAATCTTGGCGACCGGCTTGATGCTTTCCGTGCCATAGGCAAGCGCCGCAACAGCCTGTGCGCCGCCGACACGATAGATTTCCGAAACGCCTGCCAGACGCGCCGCAACCAAAACCAGAGGATTGAGAATGCCATCGGGTGCCGGAACGACCATGACAATGCGCTCGACACCCGCCACCTTGGCAGGCACGGCGTTCATCAGGACCGAGCTTGGATAGCTGGCCGTGCCGCCCGGCACATAAAGGCCGACCGCCTCGATTGCCGTCCAGCGCGAACCAAGCTCAACGCCGAGCGCATCAGTATAACGGTCATCCTTGGGCAATTGCCGCGCATGGTGGCTTTCAATACGCTCATGCGCCAGTTTCAGCGCCTCGACGGTGGATGCCGGTGCAACCTCGAAAGCTGCGTCGATTTCAGCTTCCGTAACGGCAATGCCAGTCTTTTCCAGATCGATGCGGTCAAAACGGCGCGAGTAGTCGATCAGCGCCGCATCACCTTCGCGGCGCACGCGCTCAACAATTTCGCGGGCTGCGCGGTCTACATCGGCCGAAACTTCGCGCTTGCCGGACAGGAAGGCTGCGAATTGCTGTTCGAAGTTCGGATCGGTTTGTCTGAGCGTCGTGACCACGCTTGTATTCCTTTAAATAGTCCAGATAAGAGCAACCGTCCGCGTGACAGCAGACGCGATGCATGGAAGATTCATCTCATACGCCGTGACGCGGGAGCGATTCCGTTTCCCAGGCCGCACCCAGATCCGTCAGCTGCGCTTCGATGCATTCCACCGAAAGACGGATAGCGGCATTTGCCGAGAATGTCAGTTCTATTGTGCCCGCAGGCGCCTCGCCGGGGACAAAACCGATGGTCAACAGCGACAGGACATCGTCCTGTTTCAGCCGGTCGATGCCGGTGGCCTTGGCGGCGGTGACGCGGTTGAAATGCAAAGCGGCGCGGCGACGCTGATATTGCGGCTTGCGCAGGAATTTCGGACGCGCTTCTTCCCAGACGAAGCGGTTCGCCGTCAGAACGAAGCGTTGTTCCTTGGCGATATATTGGAGGTCAGAGACTTTGAGAACCGCGTCCTGAAGATGGGCGGACAGGACCTGCAAATCCTCTTCATCCAACGCCACAAGCTTCAACATATCCATGGTCCGCACCGACTTCCTGTCATGTTCAAAACAACCGCCCCACATCGCATCCAGATTGGCGACACGGGTGGTTCACGAAGCAACTTTGCTCAATAGTTTGAGACAACTTTGCCCAATAACTTTGCATGTCGGCAGAAAAAAATCGACAGGCTTTTCAAGCCTGTGATCAATCAGCGTGCCAGAATGAAAAAGCCGGAACCTGGATTAGATCGCGTTTCGATCCGATTGCATCGGATCGGCGCTCTAATCCTTTGCCCTAACGCGCATCTTATCCGAAAACCGTTTCACACTTTTCGGGATGCGCTCTAAGTTCCGGCCCTTGCCGATTATCCGCTGATGCGTTCGACATTCGCGCCGCAACGCGAAAGCTTTTCTTCGAGACGCTCAAACCCGCGATCAAGATGATAGACGCGGTTGACGACGGTTTCGCCTTCGGCGGCAAGCCCGGCAATAACCAGCGAGACCGATGCGCGCAGATCGGTTGCCATGACCTGAGCGCCCTTGAGGCGTTCCACGCCTTCGACGGTCGCGGTCTGGCCGGACAGCGAAATCTTCGCTCCAAGACGCGCCAGTTCCTGCACATGCATGAAACGGTTTTCGAAGATCGTCTCGGTGATGTGCGATGTACCCTTGGCCTTGGTCATCAGGCCCATGAACTGCGCCTGAAGGTCGGTCGGGAAGCCCGGGAACGGGTCGGTGGTAACATCGACCGGATGGATACCATGGCCGTTGCGCACAACGCGCAGGCCGCTATTGGTCTCGGTGATTTCCGCACCGGCCTGACGCAGCGTATCAAGCGCCGACGAGAGCAGGCTTTCCTGCGCGCCTTCGAGCAGCACGTCACCACCGGTCATGGCGACAGCCATTGCGTAGGTGCCGGTTTCGATGCGGTCAGGAATGACGCGGACGCGCGCGCCGGAAAGGCTGGTCACGCCCTGCACGTGGATCGTGCCGGTGCCAGCGCCCGTGATCTTCGCGCCCATTGCATTGAGGCAGTCGGCAAGATTGACGACTTCCGGCTCACGCGCCGGGTTTTCGATGATCGTTTCGCCCTTGGCGAGAACAGCGGCCATCAGCATGACATGCGTTGCGCCGACCGAAACTTTCGGGAAGCGATAGCGGCCACCGACAAGCCCACCCTTCGGCGCACGCGCCTTGGCATAGCCGTTTTCGATGTCGATTTCGGCACCCAGCGCCTGAAGGCAATCGAGCAGCAGATCGACCGGGCGCGTACCAATGGCGCAACCGCCCGGCAGCGACACGGTTGCTTCACCCATGCGCGCCAGAAGCGGGCCAATCACCCAGAAGCTTGCGCGCATTTTCGAGACCAGCTCATAAGGCGCAGTGGTATCGACGATGTTGCGGGCGGTGAAATGGATGGTGCGGGAATAAGCGCCGTTCTGATGCTCGCGGCGGCCATTGACCGAATAATCGACGCCATGATTGCTAAGGATGCGGATCAGCTGCTCGACATCGGCCAGATGCGGCACATTTTCGAGCGTCAGCGTATCGTCGGTCAGGAGAGAAGCGATCATCAAGGGCAAAGCGGCATTTTTTGCGCCCGAGATCGGAATGATTCCATTCAGCTTATTACCGCCGACGATTTTGATGCGATCCATGCTGTTTCCCCTTCTGGGCCGGGGCTTGCCCCCGGAAATCGATTTGAAGCCGTTGGAACGCGTTTCGATCGGGATAATCGGATCAGCATTCCAACTGTTTGTTTTTAAGCACATCTTGCCCGAAAACCGGTTCACCCTTTTCGGGATGTGCTGTTGCTGCTGCCTGAACGGCGCGGCGGCGATACTGACAAAATGACGAGTCTTGCGGCGGAATTACGTTCAAACGCGAATCGCTTTCGAACGACAATGGCAACCGAGAACAGAGATGCGCTTTTACCTTAGCCGACGTCTCTCTTCAAGAAAGGCCTATTCGGTTTCTTTGCCAGCAGTGGAAATGCCGTCATTGCGCTCATCTGCCTCTCCGGAGCGTCGCGAACGCGACTGTTCCTTGCGGCGCATCAGATTCGCGCGCAGCTGATCGGCCAGCCGCTTCTTTTGACGGTCCAGCTGGTTTTGTCGTTCCTGATTGATCGGTTTTTCACTCATAAGCCGTGTTTACTACGAGAAAAAGCGCCAGAAAAGCGGCTTGATGCGCAGCTATATGCAGATTTCCACATTATGTGAAAAGAAATGCATTTGGTCGCTTGCGATTTGCGTAATGATGTGTCAGAAGTCCGCCGCACTCAAGAGAATGCTGCGGTAGCTCAGTGGTAGAGCACTCCATTGGTAATGGAGAGGTCGAGAGTTCAATCCTCTCTCGCAGCACCATTCATCTCTTTGATTTGGCAAATTTTCCCTGAAAAGTGATCGTAAATTGTCACCGCTTTATGCGATAGCATTTTAGCGCATTCTTACCCGTTGCTTATTTCATCGGATGGTCGGGGACCACTGATGAAACATTGGCGGCTAGCCGACGGTAAAACGGGAAACCCAGGAGAGGATATTCTATGCTGTGGACTTTGTTCGGCATTCTTTCGGGTGCCTGCATTGCCATTCAGGCACCGATCAACGCAGCACTTGCGCGTGGACTTGGTTCCCCACCGACCGCCGCCGCTATTTCGTTTCTTGCTGGCGCAGTCATTCTTGCCATCGTCTCGACCATCACGGCAAAGGCGACCGGCAACCTTCCCGCATTCAATGTTCCGGCAGGCTGGCTGTTTGTTGCAGGCGGTGCGCTCGGCTGCATTTATGTCACCGCATCAATTCTGCTGACACCGCGTATTGGCGCGGCAGCCGTTATGGGCCTTGCCGTGGCCGGTCAGCTGATGGCCGGATTGCTCGCCGACCGCATCGGCTTCATGGGCGTTGCGGTGCGAGAGATCACCGCTGGACGCGTCGTGGGAGCCGTATTGCTGCTCACTGGCGCGTTGATGATCCGTTTTCTCTAGGATAGCGAAATAAAAACGCCGCGCTTCTCAGCGCGGCGTTTCGTATTCTACACAGGGCGGATGCCGGTTCAGCCCTTGAATGTGTATTCCGCAATCGACTGCGGCTTCATCTCGATCGAGAAGCCCGGCAGCGACGGCGGCATATAGGCTGCGTCCTTGATCACGCATGGATCGATGAAGTGCTCATGCAGATGATCGACATATTCGATCACACGGCCTTCCTTGGTGCCCGAAACGGCCACATAGTCGATCATCGACAGATGCTGCACATATTCGCACAGGCCAACGCCGCCCGCATGCGGCCAGACCGGCTTGCCGAACTTCGCAGCCATCAGCAGCACGGCCAGAACTTCGTTCAGTCCGCCCATGCGGCAGCTGTCGATCTGAACGATGTCGATGGCGCCTTCCGCGATGAACTGCTTGAACATGATGCGGTTCTGGCACATTTCGCCAGTCGCAACCTTCACGTCGCCAATGGCTTCGCGAATCTTGCGATGGCCTGCAACATCGTCCGGGCTGGTCGGTTCTTCAATGAAGAACGGCTTCGAGAAGGCCAGCTTGTTGACCCATTCGATGGCCTGATCGACTTCCCAGACCTGATTGGCGTCGATCATCAGATAACGGTCGGGACCGATCACTTCGCGCGCAATGGTCAGGCGACGGATATCGTCTTCGAGATCACGGCCGACCTTCATCTTGACGTGGTCGAAACCTTCATCGATGGCTTCCTGGCAAAGACGGCGCAGCTTGTCGTCGTCATAGCCGAGCCAGCCAGCCGACGTCGTGTAGC
Source organism: Brucella sp. 22210 (assembly GCF_052045675.1). NCBI lineage: Bacteria > Pseudomonadati > Pseudomonadota > Alphaproteobacteria > Hyphomicrobiales > Brucellaceae > Brucella > Brucella sp. 22210. Next base: position 557,231 of record NZ_JBQEPD010000001.1, on the reverse strand, counting down.
AGGCATAGCCTTCCGCTTCGAGCGTGGCGATACGTTCCGCCTTGCCAGCTTCCGCCTTGCGGAGGATCGCGAGGGCTTCGTCACGCGTCAGCGCATCGGTCAGATAGCGATAATCGACAATGTCGGCGATTTCTTCCGGCGACATGTCGGCCACAAGCCGCCATACCGGCTTGCCGGCCTGCTTTGCAGCCAGGTCCCAGAAGGCGTTGACGACAGCGCCGGTGGCGAGGTGCATCGCGCCCTTGTCCGGGCCGATCCAGCGCAGCTGGCTATCGCCGGTCAGGTAGCGCCAGAACTTGCCGGGGGCCGCGAGGAAATCATCCATCGAAGAACCCACGACCAGATGGCGCATGGCGAGAATCGCCTGACAGCAAATGTCGTTGCCGCGTCCGATGGTGAAGGTGAGGCCGTGGCCCTTCAGCGACGCATCATCCGTATCGAGGATGACATAGGCCGCCGAATAATCCGGGTCCGGGTTCATGGCATCCGAGCCGTCCAGACTTTGCGAAGTCGGGAAACGCAGGTCGAAAACGCGTAGGTCAGTGATTTTCGTCATGATATATCCGTGATCAGGGCATGATCCCAAAACATGGGGGCGGTCTTGGGATCATGCATAAACAAACACCTAGATGTCAGCGCGCACGTTCTGCTTCTGCGTGCCAAGGCCTTCAATGCCGAGTTCGACGACATCGCCAGCCTTGAGATAGCGAGGCGGCTTCATGCCCATGCCGACGCCGGGAGGCGTACCGGTAGAGATGATGTCGCCCGGCTGCAGGGACATGAACTGCGAGAGATAGGAAACGAGGTAGCGAACGCCGTAGACCATGGTCTTGGTCGAGCCGTCCTGCATGGTTTCACCATTGAGGGTGAGCCACATTTTCAGGTTCTGCGGGTCGGCGACTTCGTCCTTCGTCACCAGCCAGGGGCCGGTCGGGCCGAACGTGTCGCAGGACTTGCCCTTGGTCCACTGACCAGAGCGCTCGATCTGGAAAGCGCGTTCGGAAACGTCATGCAGCGTGCAGTAGCCGGCAACGTAGTCCAGCGCATCATCTTCCGAAACGTATTTCGCGGTCTTGCCGATGACGATGCCGAGTTCAACTTCCCAGTCGGTCTTTTCCGAGCCGCGCGGAATGAGAACATCGTCATTCGGGCCGACGATGGCCGAGGTGGCCTTCATGAAGATGACCGGCTCCGGCGGCACAGCCATGCCGGATTCTGCGGCGTGGTCGGCATAGTTGAGGCCGATGCAGATGAACTTGCCGGTGCCAGCAACGCACGGGCCAAGGCGCGGATTGCCTTCAACCTTCGGCAGCGAATTGACGTCGACAGCGCCAAGCTTGGCCAGCGCATCGGGGGCCAGAGCCGCACCGGAAAGGTCGCTTACCTGCGCGGAGAGATCGCGGATCGCACCATCGGCATCGAGAATGCCCGGCTTTTCCTGACCGGCTTCACCGTAACGAAGAAATTTCATGAGTTTACTCCTTTGGGGGGATGAAAGAGAGGGCGCTAGGACTAAATCGTCCAGCCGCCATCAATGTTGTAAGCCTGACCGGTCGTGTAGGTCGCACCGGCGAGATACACGGCGAGATCAGCGATTTCTTCCGGCTGACCGATGCGGCCAATCGGCTGACGGGCGATGAACGCCGCGCGCTGTTCTTCATAATCGCCCTGCGAACGCAGACGGTCCTGCAAGGACGGGCTTTCGACCGTGCCGGGGCAGATCGCGTTGCAGCGGATGCCCTTGGCGACGTAATCGGCGGCGACGGCCTTGGTGAGACCGATAACGGCAGCCTTGGTGACGCCATAGGCAAAACGGTTTGGCACGCCCTTCACGCTCGACGCGACGGAAGCCATGTTGACGATGGCACCGTCCTTGCGTTCCAGCATACCCGGCAGCACGGCGCGGATGGTGCGGATCATAGCCTTGACGTTGAGATTGACAGCGAAGTCGAGGTCTTCGTCCTTCATTTCAAGAATTGAGCCGCCATGGACGACGCCTGCACAATTGAACAGGATGTCCACCTGGCCAATCTCGGCTACAAGCGTGTTCACCTCAGCCTCGTCAAGCACGTTGAGCTTGCGGGTGATGATGCCGTTGACGCCTTCGATTTCCTTGAGGGCGTCGGTGTTGATGTCGGTCGCAAAGACCTTGGCGCCCGCTTCCGCGAAAGCCAGCGCGCTGGCGCGGCCAATCCCCTGAGCTGCGGCAGTTATCAGTGCGGTTTTTCCATCAAAGCGTATCGTCATTTTCAAGCCTTCCGTTCGACAAGCAGGATGTGATCGCAAGCGAGCACCACTTCATCCCGCTGATTAAGCACTTCGCAGCGTTCCGTCACGCGTCCCATAGTGGCGCGCTTGGGATCGTCTTCCTTGGCACTGATCGTAACCCGTGTGCGGATCGTATCGCCGATATGTACCGGACGAATAAACCGCAGACGATCATAACCATAGGAAAAAGCAACCGGGTTGATCAGCGTCGCCGTGAGGCCGACGCCAATGGCAAAAATCATGGTGCCATGCGCAATGCGCTGGCCGCCCGGCAATGTCTTGGCAAATTCCGCATCCATATGATGCGGGAAGAAATCGCCCGTATGCCCGGCATGAACCACGAAATCGGTTTCGGTGATGGTGCGGCCCGTGGTGAGGCGCACATGATTCATTTCATAGTCTTCGTAGTAGATTTTCTGTTCGGCCATGATCAGACCTCCGGTTTTGCGGCAAGCGGCGTGGCGGGCGCAGCGCTCGACTGATAGGCGGCCTCGACAAGCGCCATGGTGTGCCAGGAATCTTCGACAGAACCAACCAGCTCAGCATCTTCGCCTGTCGCGAAACGCTGCAACTGCGCCATACGATTGAGGAACGCGTCGGGGAACCAGGCACCTTCGAGCGGCACGGAAACCCAGTCATCACCGCCCTTGGGCTTGATCCAAAGCTCGTCCGGCTCACCGCGCGGATAGTCGAGATTGACGCCCAGTTTCACATAGGCCGCACCTTGCGCGCCGCAGATGCGGAACTCGCAGGCCTGAAACTTGCGGCCGAAATCATGGTCATGATTGACCGAGAGAGCACAACGGACACGGTCGCCATAATCGAGGATTGCGGCGGTGCGGGTCTGGGCCACGTCATGGTTCGGATGACCAATGGTCTTGGCATGAACACCGAGCGGATTGCCAAGCAAGCCGCGGATGAAATCCAGATAGTGGATCGAATGCATGGCGATCTCGATACGCGGCAGACCTTTCAGGAAAGGCCACAGACCCCATGGCGTGGCAAGCGCCAGCCAGGCGTCGAAATCCACCACTTCGCCAAGCAGGCCCTTATCGACGGCGTCGTAAAGAGCGAGCATCATCGGCGCGAAACGCAGCTGGAAATTCACCGCCGCTTTCAAACTGCGCGCGCGGCAGACCTTCAGGATCTCTGTTGCTGCGGCAAGGTCACTGCCCATCGGCTTCTGGATCAGAACAGCTGCACCTTCCGGCAATTGCGACAGGATCGCTGCATGGGCCGACGGTGGCGTTGCCAGATCGAAGATCGCGCCTTCGACGGCAAGCGCTTCCTCAGCGCTGGCAAAAGCCTTGATGCCCCACTGGTCGGCTAACTCTTTAGCCTTGTCCAGATTGGGATCAAAAATACCGGCAACCGAAAAACCGCCCTTCTTATAGGCGGGCAGATGCGCGTCGCCGACAATGCTGCCCGCGCCGAAGATCACAATGGGCTTCGGCTTGGAGGGCTTGGCCCACCACTGACGCAGCTGCTTTGGATCGAATGCCTCAGTCATGATGGAACACCTCTTCCATCATTGCCCACCACTCGCCCTCTTTGCGGGTTTCGAGTGGTTTCTGGCATGGCATGCAGACGGACCACCACTCCTGATTTTTCGGGTTATCGGCCATTTTCTTCATGTCGGCGTCAAAGTCGGTGCCAACATAGTCCCATGTGCCGAACAACAGATTTTCCGGCTCTTTGAGAAAGATCGTATAATTGGTGATGTTGCATTCCGAGATGAGCGCAAGAATTTCCGGCCACACGGCAGCGTGCAGCTTCTTATATTCTGCGATCTTCTCCGCATTGAGGCCAATCACCATGCCCATGCGCTGTTTTGCGGGAGACGTCATGCCGCCTCCGTGATCTCGCGGGTGAATTCCGAAATCGACCGGGCGCGTACTGCGTCCCAATCCCACTCGATGCCAATACCCGGCTCGGATGGTGCAATGGCGCGACCATCGCGAATTTCCATGCCCTTGGTGGTGAGGTCGTCAAGCTGCGGAATATATTCGACATAGCGACCGTTCTGCACCGCGCAGACGAGGCTGACATGCAGCTCCATCAGGAAGTGCGGGCAGACCGGAATGTCGAATGTTTCCGCCGCATGGGCAACTTTCAGCCAAGGCGTGATGCCGCCGATACGCGCCACATCCACCTGCACGATGGAGCAAGCGCCCTTCTGCATATATTCGCGGAAATGGCGAATCGAATAGATGGATTCGCCCACCGCAATCGGCGTCGGGGTGGAGCGCGTCAGGCGGATATGACCGTCGAGATCGTCAGCAGGAAGCGGCTCCTCAATCCATGCCAGATCAAGCTCCTTCAGGCGCTCGGCGCGGCGAATGGCTTCGTCCACCGTAAAGCCCTGATTGCAATCGGTCATGATTTCGAAGCCGTCACCCAGCGCCGCCCGCACGGCGGACAGGCGCGCATAATCTTCAGAACCGTGCGGCTTGCCGATCTTGACCTTGGAACCAGTGAATCCCTTGGCCTTGGCCTGCAACGCATCCTCGACCAGCGCTTCTTTTTCGATATGCAGCCAGCCGCCTTCAGTCGTGTAGAGCGGGCAGCTTTCCTTGGCGCCGCCTGCCAGCTTCCAGAGCGGCAGGCCCTGCTTCTTGGCGCGCAGATCCCACAACGCAGTATCGACTGCGGCCAGCGCCAGCGCGGTGATCGGGCCGATGGTGGTGGCATGGGTTGCGAATTCCAGCTTGCGCCAGATGGCTTCGATGCAATCGGCATCCTCACCGATGATCAGCGGCACGAGATGGTCGCTCAACAGGCGCATGACGGACGAACCGCCAGTACCGATCGTATAGCTGTAGCCCGTACCGACCGCACCGTCGCTGTCGGTGATGGTGACAATCGGCGTTTCCTGGCTGACGAAGCTCTGGATCGCGTCGGTGCGCTTGACCTTCGGCGGAAGGTCGACCATGCGCAGTTCAACTTTTTCAATACGTGCCATGGTCAGACTGCCCCGTTCTGGGCCCCATTCTGGGCCAAAGTCTTGCCGGTTGCGGCATCGAAAAGATGCGCCTGCGACAGATCGAGTTGCATGGTAATGGTTTCGCCCGGTTGCAGGTGACGCGGGTTCAGCATGCGCGCTACCCACTCTTTGCCTGCGAATTCCACGAACACCAGCGTTTCATTGCCGAGCGGCTCGGTGATCGAAACACGCATGTCTTTTTCGTGCACGGCGTCACTGGTGGAAATGCCGTGGCCTTTCGGGAAGATATCATCCGGACGCAGGCCGAATGTCACCTTGGTGCCATCCTTGGCCTTGCCCCGGAACTGGGCAGGCAACGGAAGGTGGTCGCCATTAGCAAAGACCAGATCATCGCCCGTCACCGTCGCTTCGCCCATATTCATCGGCGGGGAGCCGATGAAACCGGCAACGAACTGCGTCGCCGGGCGCTTGAAGACTTCATCAGGGGTTCCGGCCTGCTCGATATGGCCATCGCGCATAATGACGATGCGGTCGGCCAGTGTCATGGCTTCGACCTGATCGTGCGTCACGTAAACGACAGTCGACTGCACCTTGGCATGCAGCTTCTTGATTTCGGTGCGCATCTGGGTGCGCAGCTTGGCGTCGAGGTTCGACAGGGGTTCGTCGAACAGGAACACTTCCGGATTGCGCACGATGGCGCGGCCCATGGCGACGCGCTGGCGCTGGCCGCCCGAGAGCTGCGCCGGGCGGCGTTCCATCAGCGCTTCCAGACCGAGAATAGCCGAGGCTTCATTGACGCGACGGTCGATTTCCGCCTGTGGCTGCTTGGCGATCTTCAGCGAGAAACCCATGTTCTCGCGCACCGACATATGCGGATAAAGCGCATAGGACTGGAACACCATCGAGACGTTGCGGTCACGCGGCGGCAGATCGTTGACCACTTTGCCGCCGATTTCCAGCGTGCCGTCGGTGATGGATTCCAGACCCGCGATCATGCGCAGCGTCGTGGACTTGCCGCAGCCGGAAGGACCGACCAGCGCCACGAACTCCTTGTCCGCGATTTCGAGATTGATGCCATGCACCACGCCGACATTGCCGTAGCGCTTGACGAGATTTTTGATGGAAAGCTGAGCCATTGCTATATCAACCTTTAACCGCGCCGAACGTCAGACCAGCAACAAGGTGTTTCTGGACGATGAATGTGAGGGTCAGCGCCGGAATAATCATCACGACCGCCAGCGCGCACATGCCGCGCCAGTCGATGGTGAATTCAGCGGTGTAATCGAGAAGACCCACAGGAAGGGTCTTGGAATTGACGGAACGGGTGAGCTGGGAAGCCAGCGCATATTCGTTCCACGAGGTGAGGAAGGCAAAGATGCCTGCCGTCGCGATGCCGGGACCGGCCAGCGGAAACTCCACCTGCCAGAAAGCCTGCCAGCGCGTGCAGCCGTCAATCTGAGCGGCTTCCGCAAGATCCTTCGGCACCTGACGGAAGAAACCGTCGATCAGCCAGATCGTGAATGGCACATTCAACGCCACATAGGTCAGGATGAGGCCAAAATGGGTGTCGATGATGCCAACGCGGGAAAACACCATGAAGAGCGGCAGCGAGAGCGCAATGCCCGGCACCGAACGCGTCAGCATGAAACCGAGGAAGGTTGCCGACTTGCCCCAGAATCGGAAGCGCGCGAAGGCATAGCCGCCCGAAACGCCGACGATCAGCGCAATCACGGTGGAGGTCACCGAGATGATGAGCGAGTTGCGGAAATAATCCCAAACCGGAATACCGCCAGCACCGGCGCCCGAGAACATGGCGCGATAGGCCTCGAAGGTGATTTCCTGCGGAATCCACACCGGCGGCTTCGCCATGATTTCGACCGGCGGACGCAGCGAGGACAGCACGATCCACAGGCCGGGCAGGCAGATGACGGTCATCGCCAGAAACAGGCCGACCAGATAAGCGATTTTCTTGATACGGCGCAGCAGGCGATGCTGGCTGTTGCTGAGTGTTGTTGTTGCCATGATTACCACTCCGCTCCAATCTGCGTGCGTGCGGACGCAAGTTTGCGGAAGAACAAGACGGTGAAGAGGATCGAGAGCAGGATCGCGACATAGGCCATGGCATTGGCCATGCCCATCTGCGCATCCGCATAGGCCGTGCGGCCAACCAGCGTCCAGATCAGTTCTGTGCGGCGCGCCGGGCCGCCATCGGTCATGATCTTCACAATGTCATAGGCGCGCGCCACATCCAGCGAACGGATGGTCATCGCGATATAGGCGAAAGGCATCAGGTAAGGCCAGATGACATAGCGGAATGTCTGCCACGGCGTACAGCCATCGACGCGCGCGGCTTCCACCGGATCCTGCGGCATGGACAGAAGACCGCCCAGAATGAGGATCGCGAAGACAGAGGTCGACATCCAGACTTCCGCCAGCAGGATGGCGATCAGTGCCAGATTGCCGTCGATCAGCCATGGAATGGCGGTATTGGTCAGGCCCAGCGACTGCAGCGCATTGTTGACCAGACCGATATTGTCATTGAACATGAACTTGAACTGGAAGCCGACGAGCACCGGCGAGAACATCATCGGGAACATCATCAGCGTGCGCAACACGCGCTGACCGCGCGTCGCCTTGTTGACGAGCATCGCAAGGCCGAGGCCGAGTAGCATTTCCAGATTGAGCGCAATGGTGAGGAAGACCACCGTGCGGATGAAGGCCGCCCAGAACACCCAGTCGGTCAAAATGCGCTGATAGTTGCGGAAACCGATGAAGTTGAACAGGCTCTCGGGACGCGTCAGCCGGAACGGCGTGAAGCTCGAATAAAGCGACAGCGCGAGAGGAAACAGAACCACCGCTGCGAGGATGATAAAGGCCGGGAGCAGAAGCAGGACCGGCGGGGAAAGTCTCTTGAACATTGCTCTTCCAAACAGTGGATTGGCAAACAGTGGAACTGGCAACCGGCGGAACTGCAAAACATGGTCCCGACCTGGCAGTGCTACTGGCAAAAAAGGCCCGCCCCAAAAAGGTTTCAGGGCGGGCCCATGACATTACTGGAGCATGATCCTGATCATGCTTTTATCTCTGCGCACATCTCATCCGAAAACCGCTATGCACTTTTCGGGATGTGCTTAAGACTTGATCAAAGCTCGCCCGCATCCTCAAGGATCTGCGTTGCCTTTTTGGCAGCGTCATCAAGGGCCTGCTGGGAGGTCTTGTCGCCAAGGATCGCAGCCTGAAGTTCAGGATAGACCGCGTTGGAGATTTCGATCCAGGACGGGGTCTGCGGAACCGGGAATGCGGTCTTTGCCGTTTCCTGGAATACCGAGAGCACTTCCTTCTTGTAAGGATCGGAAGCGGCCTGCTGGATGACGTAATCCCAAACAGCGGTGCGGGTCGGCAGCGTGCCGGCGGCCGATTCCTGCTTCTGCGAATCTTCGTTGGTCAGGAACCAGACGAGCGATGCGGCGGCTTCCTTCGTCGGGCAGGCTTCCGTTACCGAGAAACCATGATGACCCGACCAGCCGGTGCGCTTGCCGGAAGAACCGGTCGGCGCTGGAACGATGCCGACATTGCCAGCGACCTTCGACGACTTCGGATCGTTGAAGTAGGTCGCCCAGCCCGGCCAATCCAGATTGATTGCGATGGTGCCGGAAGCAAAGCCTGCGCCCAGTTCATCCCACAGATAGTTGGTCGTACCGGCAGGAACGGCCTTGGCCTTGTAGAGATTGACGAACCAGTCGAGGGCGCGAACACCGGCTTCCGAGTTGAAAGCAGGCTTGCCATCCTTGAGATATTCGCCGCCTTCAGCGACCAGCATTTCATAGAAGCGGCCATTGATGGCTTCTTCCTTGCCCGCAAACTGCGTACCGTAGAAATTCGGCGGGTCAGCGAAGAATACAGCCTGATCCGACACTTCCTTCCAGGTCTTGGCCGGTGCGAGGTCGTAGCCGTATTTTTCCTTGAAAGCCTTCTGCTTGGCTTCGTCCTGGAAAAGGCTCTTCTGATAGTAAAGCGCCGAAACGTCGAACTGCGCACGTGGCAACATGATCAGCTTGCCATCAAGCGTCGAAGCCTTGATGACCGATGGCACGAAGCCTTCGATTTCTTCCTTCGGCACGAGCGCGTTCAGATCGGTGTACAGCGTCGTATACTGCGGCGCGAAAGACGAGTGGTTGGAACCGACGCACCAGTTGATCGAACCGGAAGCGATGTCGGACTTGATTTCCTTGTCCAGCTCGAAGTGGTTCTTCTTCGAAAGGATGTTGACCTTGGCGCCGGTAGCCTTCTCCCATTCGCCGATACGCGAATAGAGCGCTTCATACTGCTGGCCGCCAATGAGTTTGGCGTTGATCGTCACGCCTTCAAACTTGCCCGGCAGATCGGCTGCAATCGCCGAGGCCGTCCCCACGGCCATCAGCGCCACGCCTGCCAAAATGCGCGATTTGAAATTCTGCATCTCTTCTCCTCCTAAAACGGACACTCCCTGTCCGCACCCCCGGTTGTGAAGGTTGTATTTATATGCAAACATAGTATTCAATAACGGTCAAGGCGTTTTATCGCGCATATACGACTTTCGCACCTGACAATGTTTGTATATGAATTACGAAATTCATGAAGGGCCACCTTGGGGGGACACATTTGGAAACCGATGATCGCTACCGCGCGCCCGCGCTCGACAAGGGCCTTGATATCCTCGAATTGCTGGCAGGCGTTGACGGCGGCCTGACCCAGGCCGAGATCGCCAAGCATCTGGATCGCAGCCCGAACGAATTCTACCGCATGCTCGACCGGCTGGTGAAACGCGGCTATGTCACCAAGCTTGAAGGCGACCGCTATTCGCTAACGCTGAAGCTGTTTGGCCTTGCCCAACTGCACGCGCCGGTGCGCCGTCTTGCCTCTTTTGCGACGCCCTTCATGCGTGAGCTCGCCGACCGTTCCAAGCAGGCAAACCAGCTCGCCGTGTTCGACCGCGGCTCGGTGGTGGTGATTGCGCAGCAGGAAGCGCCGGATTACTGGGGCATTTCGATCCGCGTCGGCTCACATATCAGCCTGTTCGACACTGGTTCCGGCCATGTGCTGCTTGCCTTCCGCTCCCCGGAAGAGCGCAAGATGATGATCGCCGAATATGTCAAGGAAAGCGAGCGCATCGATCTCGACGCAAGTTTCTATGAGCGCCTCGACCAGATCCGCGAGCGCGGCTACGAGATGATGCCGAGTGCGCAGGTTGCGGGCGTCTATAACCTCTCGGCCCCGATTCTCGGCCCTGACGGCACCTGCATCGCGGCACTGACCTGTCCTTATGTGACGCTGGTCAATTCGTCTTCCGCGCCGGACATTACCCAGACGATTACGCTGTTGCAAAAGACCGTGCAGGAACTGTCGAAGCTTGTCGGCGCTGACCTCTCTACGCTCGATTAAATTCTTATTTGAAAACAGTCTTCTTTTTTGAAAGTATCACTCACAGGAGGAATCTCTATGCTGATTGATACCCATCTGCACCTGATCGACAAAAGCGCGCTCAGCTATCCCTGGCTTGGCAGCGTGCCAGCGCTTGATCGGGATTTTCTATTCGACACCTACCGGCAGCAGGCGGAACGCTGCGGCATCGCCGCCGCCCTGCATATGGAAGTGGATGTCGCGCCTGAAGCCATGCAGGCTGAAACCGAGAATGTGCGCGCCATTTCCGCCCGCTCCGGCGGCTTCATCAAAGGCGCTATCGGCTCCTGCCGCCCCGAGGAAGACGGCTTTGCCGCCTATCTGGAGCGGCAGCTTGCCGATCCCTTTGTCAAAGGTTTTCGCCGTGTTCTGCATGTCGTGCCAGACGAGCTTTCCGAAGGCACGCTGTTTCGCCTAAACCTGAAGCGCATGGAAAATACGCGCCTGACTTTCGATCTCTGCACCTTGCCGCACCAGATCGACAAGGCCATCGCGCTTGCCGATCTTGCGCCGGACCTGCAATTCGTGCTCGATCATTGCGGTGTGCCGGACATCAAGTCGGGCGCGCTGGAAAGCTGGCAGAAGGGTATCACCGAAATTGCCAGCAGGCCCAATGTCGTGGCTAAGATTTCCGGTGTGGTGGCTTATGCCGACGCGCAAAGCTGGACTGCCGAGACGATCCGCCCCTATGTCGAGCACGTCATCGAGGCTTTCGGCTGGGATCGCGTGGTGTGGGGCAGCGACTGGCCGGTCTGCACGCTGGCAAGCTCCGTCGATGGCGGGCTTTCGACATGGGTGGCAACGACCCATGCCCTGCTTGAAGGCTGCGGCAATGACGAAAAGGCGCGCCTTCTGTCTGAGAACGCGCGCCGTATCTGGAACCTTTAAGCTTCCCACTCGCTTTCCCCCTCATCCTGAGGAGACTCCCTGAGCGAAGCTCGGGGAGACGTCTCGAAGGGTGAGGAGACAGGCGCCGCATTTCCCCTTTGGATCCCTCGATCCTTCGAGACGCCTCCTTCGCAAGCTCAGGAGGCTCCTCAGGATGAGGGCGGAGAGGGAAACAGGTCAGGGTACCGGCGAATACCAGCCGTCAGAAGCTTTCGCGGAACAGCCGGTTCAGATCGGCGATCACCAGTTCTGCCGCTTCATTGCCCTGAAGCCCCTTGTTGATGCGCTCCGAAGCCGCTTCCTGGAACGGCATATAGCCATCGTGGCGCGGGCGTACCCATGCCCCTTCCAGCGTTGCGCGCGTATCGCGATAGAAGCCCGACGTGGCCGCATTCACGCCCTCGTCTTCCCATGCTTCCGCATGGCCGGGCTGGCCATTGGATTCTGCATAAAGCCCCTTCTGCACCGCGCCGCTTGCTATCCAATAGGCGAAGTCGATGGCCGCTTGCGGGTGCTTCGTAAAGGCCGAGACGGCGATGCCGGTGCCGCCCAAAGCCGACCCTGCAACACCTTTCGCGCCTGCCGGAATATCGGCAAAACGGATCAGACGGTCGCGGAAGCCGGGCATCGCATAGTTCACATAGCCATAGATCAAAGGCGTGCAGGCAATGCCGGAATCTGGCTTTGCCATTTCTTCGAACACTGCAATCGGATCCATAGCGAAGCATTCCGGCTTCACCAGCGCGGCGATTTCCCGAAGCTGTTCAAAGGCCTTCACGCCGTCTTCGATGCTGATCAACTCGCCTTCGGTCGCGCAAGCTGAACCGTTGTTCGCCGCCAGCGTATAGAAGCACATCAGCGAGTGCGGCGAGCGCAATGGCAAAAGCACATTGCCCGCACGCGCCAGTTCCAGCACCTCACCCCACGAGGTGGCAGGCTTTTCAATCAGGTCCGGACGCCACGCCTGAACCTGCGTGGCCGCATCGAGCGGAAACGCCCATTGATGGCCCTGCCAGTTATAGCTCGGGAAGGATTGACCGACCGAACCATCGGCAAGCGCTTTCAGCTCGGCTTCGCGGCCCGGCACATCGAGCGGCAGCAGGCAGCCTTCCTTGGTGATCTGGCCGACATGCGGATGATCGATGACGATCATATCGAAATTGCGCGCCAGTTCCTCGACCGGAAAGGTTTCGAAATCCTGCAAGGAGCGCTTTTCCCATTCGATCTCGACGCCCTTGTCGCTCAGCCATTGCCTGGCGCCCGCAACCATCGGATCGTAACCGCGCGGGTGGCTCCAGGTCATGCCTTTCAGCTTGATCGCACTCATAGACCGAACTCCTCACGAATTGCCTTGCTGTTTTCGCCGATGCGCGGTGCTGCGCGCTCTACCTTGTGGCGTTGTCCGTTGATGCGCAGCGGCGAGCGGGTGGTGGTGATGGAGACATCATCCTCACGGGTGACGGTCTGCAACATGTCGAGAACCGAGAAGCCATCGCTGGCAAGCAGCTCTTCCCAATTGAGAACGCGGGCGCACCAGATGTCGGCTGGCTCCAGAATGGCAAGCCACTCATCCACCGTCTTCTGGGCAATGCGCTCGGCAATCAGGCGCTTGATTTCGTCGCGCTTGGTGAACCAGCTCGACGGATCATCGGCATATGGCGCCAGCGTGTCCGCTTCCAGCAGCGCCGCCAGTTTGGGGATCGGCGTCATGGCGATGGCCAGATAGGCATCTGCCGCCTGATAGACCCCGTAAGGTGCGGAGAGATAAGCATGCGCGCTGCGGAAATCGGAACGTTTCGGCAAGCGGCGTCCGTCATTGAGATGGGTGGTCAGCACTTCGAACTGGAAATCGACCAGCGCTTCAAGAAGGCTGGTTTCCACATGTGCGCCTTTGCCGGAAATACCGCGCCGCACCAGTGCTGCCAGAATGCCCTGCGCCACGGCAGCGCCCGCCAGCATGTCGGCAACAGCCAGACCAAACGGCACCGGCCCCTGCCCTTCATCACCATTGAGCCACATCAGGCCCGAACGAGCCTGTGCCAGCAGATCCTGTCCCGGACGCTTGACCCATGGACCCTCTTCGCCATAGCCGCTGATGGAGGCATAGACGAGGCGCGGATTGATCGCCTTGGCGGATTCATAATCCAGCCCCAGCCGCTCGATAACGCCGGGACGGAAATTCTGGATCAGAACATCAGCCTTGGTAATGAGCTTCTTCAGCGCTTCAACATCGTCCGGGTTTTTAAGGTCCAGCGCCAGGCTGTCCTTGCCGCGATTGATCGCATGGAAAATCGTTGAATCGCCACCGATCTCCGTATCGCTCAGATAAAGCCTGCGCGACAGGTCTCCGCCGTCCGGGCGCTCGATCTTGATAACCCGCGCTCCGAGGTCCATCAGGCGCAGCGAGCAATAAGGCCCCGACAGAAACTGGCTCATATCCACAACAACGAGCCCGCTCAGCGGCAGTTCATTTTCCGACATCGGGAAATTCCCTCCTCATGAATTTCTTATGTAAATATAGTCTTCACATATGGATTTATAGAAGGCAAGGCCGAAATTACCCTAAAAAACAAAAACGCCGCCCGAAACGGACGGCGTTTTTGAATATTGAGCGATCGCTAAGTTAGGCGATCAGACGTCGAGTTCGACTTCGCGGCTTGCGGTTTCGAGCAGCGTCCAGACATGGTCGGCCAGCGAGTTCCACACTTCGACCCGATAGTGGTCCGCATCCCATTTCAGCAGGATGATCTGCACGCGATCGAAGATGGTGCGCGCAGCACCGGGTGCGGTCATCGAAGCCAGATCGAGCGGTGAAGCGGCATTGAGCAGCCATTCGGCCTGCGGACCCGTGATATCGATACCAGTCTCGCGATGGCTCACTTCAACCAGCGCATGCGGTTCCGTCTCGTAAAGGCTCGCGAAAGCCGCGATGATGGCGCCAGCCTTGCTGTCATCGGCCCAGATAAACCATTCATCTGGCCCGATGCAGGCAACGGCGATCTGGCCGGTTTTCTCAAGTCCGCCAATTTTGGCCGGGATCCTGGCTCCGAGCGCCTTTTCCGCCAGCGCCAGTTTTCCCGGATTGAAGCGCAGGACAAAGCGTGCGCCATCGGCGGCGGGGCGAATATCTAGCCGTCCCGGAATGGCAACCGCGCGGCTCGCAAAAGGGTTGGTCTGTTGCAGCATGATGCGATCCTTATCCGTTCAGCTTCTTGCCTTCTGGGTCATAGAAGACGAGCCCAGTAATTTCCGCCTCATACGCGGTGCCATCCGGCATCGGCATATAGATGGTTTCGCCCGTGCGATCCTTGCCACCGGCAATCAGCGCCATGGCAAAGGAGCGGCCCAGCGTCTCGCTCCAATAGGACGAGGTGACGTGACCGAGCATGGTCATCGGCACAGCCTGTTTTGGATCGGCGACGATCTGTGCGCCTTCTTCCAGAACCAGTTTCGGGTCCTTTGGCAGCAGGCCAACCAGATGCTTGCGATCCTTCTTCAGCATATCCGGACGCGCCAGCGAACGCTTGCCGACGAAATCCGGCTTCTGCTTGCCAATGGCCCAGCCGAGCGCAGCGTCATCCGGCGTCACCGTGCCGTCCGTGTCCTGACCGACGATGATATAACCCTTCTCGGCGCGCAGCACGTGCATGGTCTCGGTGCCATAAGGCGTGACGTCATATTTCTGGCCCGCTTCATAAAGCGCCTTCCACAGAGCCAAGCCGTAACGCGACGGGACATTGATTTCGAAGCCGAGTTCGCCGGTAAAGCTCATGCGGAACAGACGCGCCGGTACGCCGAGGAATGTGCATTCCGCCACCGACATATGCGGAAAGGCTTCGTCGGAAAGATCCACGCCTTCGACCATCGGCTCGATGAGCTTGCGCGCATTCGGTCCATTCAGCGCCACCACGGCCCATTGTTCGGTCGTAGACGTCAGCGACACTTTCAGATCCGGCCATTCCGTCTGGAGATAATCCTCCATCATGTTGAGAACGCGCGGCGCGCCGCCGGTCGTCGTCGTGACATGGAAACGGTCCTGCGACAGCCTCCCGACAACACCATCATCGCGGATGAAGCCGTCTTCACCGAGCAGCAGACCGTAACGGCAGCGCCCGACACCCAGCTTCGTCCATGGGTTGGTGTACATGCGGTTCATGAATTCGGCCGCATCCGGGCCGACCACTTCGATTTTGCCGAGCGTCGACGCATCGAACATGCCAAGGCTGGTGCGCACGGCCTTGCACTCACGCGCAACAGCCTTGTGCATGTCTTCGCCTGCCTTCGGGAAGTACCATGCGCGACGCCACAGCGACACCGGCTCAAAAGCTGCACCCTGTTCTTCAGCCCAAGGGTCAATCGGCGTTTTGCGCGTGACGTCGAACAGTGGCCCACGGTTATAGCCGCAGAAAGCGCCGAAGGTCGTCGGCGTATAGGGCGGACGGAACGTCGTCAGACCGACCTGCGGTGCAGGACGGCTAAGCGCGTCGGATGCGACCGCAAGACCGTTGATGTTCGAGGTCTTGCCCTGATCCGTCGCCATGCCGTTGGTGGTGTAGCGCTTGATATGCTCGATGGAGCGGAAGCCTTCGCGCACTGCAAGGCGGATATCCTTGGCCGTCACGTCATTCTGGAAATCGATAAAGGCCTTTGCCTTGCCGGGATCGCGATCCGTCGGCAATTCGCGGCAGTTGACGCCTGCGCAGACGAAGTCGCCCGCGACCGCATATTCCAGCGCCTTGGCCTTGTATCCGGCATCGTTTGCCGCCGCAGCACCGCTGGCGGCACCTTCACGCAAGGCGGCCTGAAGATCGAAATTGCCGTTACCGGCACCAGCACAGCGGCTTTCTTCCGTGCGTTCGCCCGGCAGATAGATCTGGCGTTCCTCATCCCAAATGAGCGAACCCTTGGTGTGCGAGAACAGATGCACGCTCGGGTTCCAGCCGCCGGACATCAGCACGACATCGCAGGCAATGGTGCGCGCTGAACCGACCGAACCGTTCCTGACCGGATTGACGCGAACAGACGCAACGCGATGACGGCCCGCCGTATCGCTGACCGTCCAGCCGGTCAGCGTCTCGATGCCGAGCATCTTGGCGCGGTTTACCAGACTGTCGGCGACGTGTTCGCGCACATCGATAATGGCCGGAACCTTGACGCCCGCAACTGCGAGATCGAAGGCCGTAAGCCAGGCGGAATCATGGGAGGTGACGACGACAGCCTTTTCGCCGACCTTGACGCCATAGCGATTGAGATAGGTGCGCGCGGCACCGGCCAGCATCACACCCGGACGGTCATTGCCCGCAAAGACCAGCGGCTTTTCGATTGAGCCTTGCGCCAGCACGACCTGCTTGGCGCGCACACGCCACATGCGCTCACGCGGGGCATTGGCGGCAGGCGTTGCCTGATGGTCGGTCAGGCGCTGGCAAAGGCCGACCATGTTCTGATGATAATAGCCAATCGCCGTGGTGCGCGGCAAAAGCGTGACATTCGGCAGCGAACCAAGCGTCGCCAGCGTTTCGTTCAGCCAGTCCCAGCTGGTGCGGCCATTGATGACAGGCTCCGGCTCGGACAGGAGCGAGCCACCCATTTCCGCCTGCTCGTCGCAAAGGAAAACTTTCGCGCCGCTCTTGGCGGCTTCAAGCGCTGCGGAAAGACCGGCGGGCCCGGCGCCCACCACCAGCACGTCGCAATAGGCATAGCGGCTGGCGTAGCTGTCGGGATCGGCCTCGGACGGCGACTTGCCAAGCCCGGCAGCGCCCCGGATGAAAGGCTCATAGACCTTGTTCCAGAAGCTCTTCGGCCACATGAAGGTCTTGTAGTAGAAGCCTGCCGAGAAGAACATGTAGAAGGCATCGTTGACCGCGCCGACATCATGCTTGAGCGATGGCCAGTGGTTCTGGCTTTCCGCCTTCAGCCCGTCATAAAGCTCCAGCACGGTGGCGCGGGTGTTCGGCTCGTAACGGCCCTCTCCACGCGAAACGCCCATCAGCGCATTCGGCTCTTCCGAACCGGCTGAGAGAATGCCGCGCGGACGGTGATATTTGAACGAACGGCCCGCCAGATGCTCGCCATTGGCCAGAAGCGCCGAAGCAAGCGTGTCACCCTCAAAGCCGGCATAGGTCTTGCCGTTGAAGGAAAAACGTACCGGCTTGGCCTTGTTGATGCGGCCTTTATTATTCAAACGCATGTCGGTCATTATTTCGTCTCCGCAGCGGGCGTTTCTGCCAGTACAGGGCGTGCTTCACCGGCCTTGTAGGTCGTGACGAATTTGTCGCTCACCGTGTCGCGCACCGCATTGAAGAAGCGGCCGCAACCATTGATGTGCCGCCAGCGTTCAAAATGCGTCCCGCGCGGGTTGGAGCGGATGAACAGGAAATCGCGCCATTCATCATCGGAATAGGTCGAAGGATCGGCAGGACGCGCAATATGCGCTTCGCCCGCATAGGCGAATTCAAGTTCCGGACGTTCCATTTCGCAATAAGGGCAACGGATCAAAAGCATGGTGTTTCTCTTGTTTTCAACGCATTTCCGGACGGAAAACCGGTTTCCACTTTTCCTGGAAATGCTTTTAGTGCGCAACAGCGGCAGCTGCCGCTTCGTCGATCAGGCGACCCGTCTTGAAACGGTCGAGCGTGAACGGCGCGTTGATCCAGTGCGGTTCGTCGCGGGCGATGGTGTGGGCAAAGACATGCGCCGAACCCGGCGTTGCCTTGAAACCGCCAGTGCCCCAGCCGCAATTGACATAGAGACCCGGAACCGGCGTCTTGCCGATGATCGGCGAGCGATCCGGGGTGACGTCGACGATGCCGCCCCATTTGCGCAACATGCGCATGCGGGTGAAGATCGGGAAGATTTCGCAGATTGCCGCCAGCGTATGCTCGATCAGCGGCAGGCCGCCGCGCTGGCTGTAGGAGGTGTACTGGTCCGTACCGGAACCGATTACCAGCTCGCCCTTGTCGGACTGGCTGATATAGGCGTGGACGGTGTTGGACATGACCACACAGGGGAAGATCGGCTTGACCGGCTCCGACACCAGCGCCTGCAACGGAAAGCTTTCAAGCGGCATGCGCACGCCAGCCGTATCCATGACGACCGAGGTGTTGCCAGCGGTCGAAACGGCAACCTTCTTGGCCTTGATGAAGCCGCGTGCGGTTTCCACGCCGGTCACGCGGCCCGAAGCGTCACGACGAATGGAGAGAACCGGGCAGTTCTGGATGATATCCACGCCGCGCTGGGTCGCGCCACGCGCATAGCCCCAGGCCACGGCATCGTGACGGGCCACGCCGCCGCGACGCTGCAAGGTGGCGCCAACCACCGGATAGCGGGCATTGGGCGAAATATCGAGCGGCGGGCAATATTCCTTGGCTTCTTCCTTCGACAGCCATTCATTGTCGATGCCATTGAGGCGGTTGGCATGGATATGGCGCTTGAAGCTCTGCACGTCATGCACCGTATGCGCCAGCATCATGACGCCGCGCTGCGAGAACATGACATTGTAGTTGAGGTCCTGGCTGAGACCTTCCCACAGCTTCACCGCATGTTCATAGAGATGCGCGCTCTCGTCATAGAGATAGTTGGAGCGAATGATGGTGGTGTTGCGCCCCGTATTGCCACCGCCGAGCCAACCTTTTTCGATCACGGCGACATTGGTGATGCCGTGTTCCTTGGCCAGATAATAGGCCGCGCCCAGACCGTGCCCGCCCGCGCCGACGATGATGACGTCATATTCGGCCTTGGGTTCGGCATTGGGCCATTGCGGGTCCCAGTTCTTGTTACCGGAAAGCGCGTTTTTGATAATAGAAGCTGCAGAAAAGCGGGACATGAACAACCACCAGTTTCGCGACCGCATGCGCCCTGACGGCACATACGAAGCCTTTGATCATATTTCTATTGTGTCCTGTGAAAACCCGACAGCAGGCTTGCGTCAAAAGACGCCATAAATACGACATGCGCACCATTTCGCGACATAGGCAAACCGCTCGCACCAATGCCCCGATTGCACCTGACCACGCCGGTGATTTCATGCCGTTTCGCGCCGCGCCGCCAGTCCTCCTGACAGACAGCTGTCAGGAGCCGGTTCCACCCAAGGTTTCCTTTTTGCGGTCGCGCTATAGTTTATCAGGAACACAAATAAGCAATATGGGACGAGGAATATGTCATACCGAAGTCTTCTGAAGGGCGCAGCCGTCGCAGTCACCCTGATTGCCGGCGCGACGGGACTTTCCAGTCCGGCGCAATCACAGGTTGTCGTATCATCCAAGATCGATACGGAAGGCGGTGTGCTGGGCAACATCATTCTCGCCATGCTCAACGCCAACGGCATTCAGACGACCGACCGCATCCAGCTCGGCGCGACGCCGGTGGTGCGCAAGGCAATCGTGGCCGGTGAGATCGATATTTACCCGGAATATACCGGCAATGCGGCCTTCTTCTTCAACAAGGCGGATGATCCGCTCTGGAAAGACCCCGCCAAGGCGTTTGAGACGGCAAAGAAGCTCGATTACGACGCCAACAAGATTGTCTGGCTGTCGCCTTCGCCCGCCAACAACACCTGGGGCATTGCGCTGCGCAAGGACGTGGCCGACGAGAACAAGCTCGCCAGTCTCAGCGATTTCGGCAAGTACGCTTCTGGTGGCGGCAAGGTCATTCTGGCCGCCTCGTCGGAATTCGTGAATTCGGCTGCCGCCCTGCCCGCTTTCCAGACCGCCTATGGCTTCACTCTGAAGCAGGATCAGCTCATCACGCTGTCTGGCGGCGATACCGCGGCGACCATTGCCGCCGCCGCCAACCAGACCAACGGCGCGAATGCGGCAATGGTCTATGGCACGGATGGCGGCATTGCGCCGTCCGGTCTTGTGGTGCTTGAAGACGACAAGCATGTGCAGCCTGTCTACCAGCCCGCCCCCATCATCCGCGAGGACGTGCTGAAAAAGAACCCGAAGATCGAAGAACTGCTGAACCCGGTTTTTGCAAAGCTCGACCTGACCACGCTTCAGGAGCTGAACGGTCGTGTGCAGCTCGGCGGTGAACCAGCCAAGGCGGTCGCCGAGGACTTCCTGAAGAAGAACGGCTTTCTGAAATAGGCGGATAAAGGCGACACGTTGCCGGATAGAATCGCAGTCCATCATTCCAATTCGGCGAATGCTGAAAAGGCCTCGCATGGCCTGTTCGGCCGTGTCGACAGGCTTGGTCTCGTCATAACCGTTCTGGCCATCGCCGGACTGTTGTTGCCCTTTGCCACCTTCCGCGCCAACCGCATCGTTCAGGGCGAACCGCGCTTTCTGCTCGATGCTTTGCCGGTCGGTGAAGCCGCGCTGCTGCTCGTCATTGTCATCGTCTGGCTGTTGGTCGCCCTGTTTGCCACGGGTCGCATGTTGCGACTGGGCGCGAGCCTTGCGGGGCTTGCCGCCATGCTGATCGCGATCGGGCTTGCGGCAACGCATCTTTCTCCAGCTGGCAACAATTACGCGCGCGTTTCACCGGCATCAGGCTTCTGGCTACTGCTCTTCACCAGCGGCATTTCGGTCGCCGATGCGCTGGTGCGCCTGCAAGTGCGGCCGCTGGTGCGGGTGAGTTTGCTGACACTCGCTGCCCTTCTTCTCTATGCGCTGCTCGCCTCGGGGCTGTGGGACAATCTCTCCTTCATGAAGGAATATCTCAGCCGTGCCGACAGTTTCTGGAATGAAGCCCGTCGCCATGTGGAACTGGCGCTCGGTTCGCTTGTCGCGGCAACGGTCATCGGCATTCCGCTCGGGCTTATCTGCCATCGCGTGCCGCGGCTGCGTGGTCTGGTGCTGAACAGCCTCAACATCGTTCAGACCATACCGTCAATGGCGCTGTTCGGCATATTGATTGCACCGCTCGGCTGGCTTGCCGCCAACGCGCCATGGGCGGCAAGCCTCGGCATTCGCGGTATCGGTGCAGCGCCTGCCTTTGTCGCGCTGTTTCTCTATTCGCTTCTGCCCATCGTCGCCAATACGGTGGCGGGACTGGCGCAGGTGCCAGAACCCGTCAGCGATGCCGCGCGCGGCATGGGCATGACGCGCCTGCAGCGGCTGTTCAAGACCGAGTTTCCCCTGGCATTTCCGGTGATCCTCACCGGCATTCGCATCGTCATGGTGCAGAACATCGGCCTGACCACCATCGCCGCGCTGATCGGCGGCGGCGGTTTCGGCACCTTCGTCTTTCAGGGGATCGGACAGACGGCCATGGATCTGGTGCTGCTCGGCGCGCTGCCAACAGTTCTGCTGGCCTTCGGCGCTGCCGTTCTGCTCGACGCCGCCATTGAAATCGCCGGGAAAGGAACCGCGCAATGATCGAGTTCGACCGGATTACCAAGCGCTATAATGGCCGGGCTGCGGTGGATGCGGTCAGCTTTTCTGTCAAGCCGCATAGTATTGCGGCCATCGTGGGCACGTCCGGTTCGGGCAAGACCACCTTGCTGCGCATGGTCAGCCGTCTCGTCGAGCCGACCGAGGGCGAAATCCGCATCGACGGGCACAGCAATATGGACGAGCCGGGTCACGCCTTGCGGCGGCGGATCGGTTACGTCATCCAGCAGCACGGGCTTTTTCCACATCGCACAGTTGCGGAAAACATAGCCACCGTGCCGGTTCTGCTCGGCTGGACGAAACAGCGGATCAATGCCCGCGTCGATGAATTGCTTGATCTGTTTCAGCTTGAACCGGCGGACTATCGCGACCGTTATCCGCAGGAACTGTCGGGCGGGCAGCAGCAGCGTGTCGGTGTCGCACGAGCGCTGGCGGCGGAACCGAACATATTGCTGATGGACGAACCTTTCGGCGCGCTCGACCCGGTCATCCGTGCCAAGGCGCAGGAAGACCTGAAGGCCATCCAGCGCCGTTTCGGCACCACGATCCTGCTGGTTACGCATGATATGGAGGAAGCGATTTCGCTCGGCGACCATATTGCGGTCATGGATGACGGAAAGCTTTTGCAATATGGCCCGCCTGCGGAAATTCTGGCGCGGCCTGCAACAGAGTTTGTCGAAAGGCTGGTCGGCACCGGTGAGCGCCCGTTCCGTCTGCTCTCGCTGACCGATCTCAAAACGGTCCTGCAACCGGGTGACGCCAGCGGCGACGCCATGCCCGTCTCCGCCTCGCAACGCGATGCGCTGGCCGAGCTTTTATGGTCGGGTCGCAATGCATTGCCGGTTCTCGATGGCGACGGCAGGCCGCTTGGTCGCGTGACGCTGGAAAGACTGTTGCGGAAAGCGGAACGCCCGGCATGAGGCTGTTCGTTTCCATCATTCCACGGCTGGCGCTTCTGGCGGTGCTCGTTCTGTTTCTGATGCAGCCGCATCTGTTCGAACCCGTCTTCCGCCCGCTGGTCAGCGATGGCGCACCCGTCATCTATGACCGCGCCAATCTGATGACGCTGACCTTGCAGCATCTGGGGCTTGTAGCGCTGGCCACCCTGATATCGACACTGGTGGCGGTTGCCATGGCGATCTTCGTAACCAGACGGCAAGGTGCGGAGTTTTTGCCGCTTTCGCGCAGTCTGGTGAATATCGGCCAGACATTTCCGCCCGTCGCGGTTCTGGCGCTTGCCGTGCCGGTTTTCGGTTTCGGCGACAAGCCGACACTGATAGCGCTGTTTCTCTATGGGCTTCTGCCGATTTTCGAAAACACACTGACCGGCCTGACTACCCTTCCCGCGCCGGTCGTGGAGGCGGCGCGCGGCATGGGCATGACGGGAATGCAGCGTCTGGTCAAAGTTGAGATGCCGCTTGCCATGCCGGTCATCCTTGCCGGAATAAGGCTGTCGGCGGTGATCGGCCTTGCCACCGCCACCATCGGTTCGACGGTCGCGGCCAGCACGCTTGGCGAAGTGATCATTGCCGGTCTCATCTCCAACAACCTCGCTTTCGTGCTGCAAGGCGGCCTCGTCGTCGCGGCGCTGGCCATTCTGATCTTCGACGGCTTTCAAACCCTCGAACATTATCTCATGAAACAGGCCGGAAGAGACGCCTGAACCGGCCCGTACCCCTTTGAATAGCCATATTGCGCTCCTATATCCTGTTAAACCAACATTGGGTGAGGAACGGAATGAATATCGGGCAGGCAGCCACAGCATCAGGCATATCGGCGAAGATGATCCGCCATTATGAAACCATCGAGCTTATCGAGGCTGCCGATCGCACGGATTCCGGCTATCGCGTCTACACGCAAAAAGATGTCGAGACCCTGCGCTTTATCCGCCGCAGCCGCGATCTCGGTTTTCAGGTCGAGCAGATCAAGGAACTGCTGGCACTCTGGCGTGATCGCAACCGCGCATCCGCTGATGTGAAGAAGGTCGCGCTTGTCCATGTCGAGGAGCTGGAGGCCAAGATGCTCCAGCTTCAGGAAATGGCCGACACGCTGCGCCATCTGGCAAAGAACTGCCATGGCGACAACCGCCCCGACTGTCCGATCATTCACCAGCTTGCGGAAAATGCCGCCGAGCCGCGCAAGCGCCCCGCCGCGCGCAAGGGCGAATTGCTGCACAGCAAGGTTTGACCGATCCACATCTTCAGATGAAAAAACGCCGGGATTTCTCCCGGCGTTTTTATTGCGACTCCTTTTGGGAGTTAGCTTTTTGGAAGCGTATAGGCGATGACATAATCGCCCGGCTTGGTGCCGATAGAACCGTGCCCACCGGCAACCATCAGCACGAATTGCTGATCGCCAACCGTATAGGACATCGGCGTCGCCTGTCCGCCTGCGGGCAGACGCGCTTCCCAGAGCACCTTGCCGCTGGTCAGGTCATAGGCGCGCAGATAATCGTCGACAGCCGCGCCAAGGAAGGCAACGCCGCCCGCCGTGATCATCGGACCACCGATGCCCGGCACGCCAACTTTCAGCGGTAGCGGAACCGGCGCCATATCGCGAATGGTGCCATTGCGATGCTTGTAGACGGTCTTGCCGGTTCGCAGATCGACGCCCGCAACATAGCCCCATGGCGGGGTCTGGCACGGAATGCCGAGCGGGCCGAGGAACGGTCCCATGAAGACGCCATAAGGCGCACCATCATTGCGGTTCAGGCCCTGTTCGCTGCCCTTCTCATCCTGTCCCTTCGGCGGAATTTCCGAACGCGGAACAAGGCGTGACATGAAGGCCAGATAGGTCGGCATGCCGAACATCACCTGACGCACCGGATCGACGGCCACGCTGCCCCAGTTGAAGACGCCGAAATTGCCCGGATAGACAATGGTGCCCTTCAGCGACGGCGGCGTGTAACGGCCTTCATAGGCCAGTTGGTGGAACTTGATGCGGCAGGCGAGCTGATCGAACATCGTCACGCCCCACATATCGCTTTCGCGCAGTGCGGGCGGGCTGAAGGTCAGGTCGGAGATCGGCTGCGTTGGCGACGAATGATCTTCCGGGATGGTGCCGGTCGGGGCCGGGATTTCCTTGATCGGAATGATCGGCTCACCGGTGCGACGGTCGAGCACATAAAGGTCGCCCTGCTTGGTCGGACCGACCAGCGCTGGCGTGCCGTTGATATCAAGCAGAACCGGCTGCGCCGGAACGTCCATATCCCACAGATCGTGGTGGACCGTCTGGCGTACCCACTTCACCTGACCGGTATTCACATCGAGCGCGACGATGGAGGAGGAATATTTCTCCACATTTTCGCTGCGTCCCATGCCGAGCTGGTCAGGCACCTGATTGCCAAGCGGCACGAAGATCAGGCCGAGCTTTTCGTCCACGCTGGAGACCGACCAGCTATTAGGCGAATTCGTCGTGTAGAACTGGCCTTCCGGCAGCGGCGTCGTGACATCCGGATTACCCGAATCCCAGTTCCAGATAAGCTGGCCGGTACGGATGTCAAAAGCGCGGATGACGCCCGACTGTTCTTCCGTCGAGTAGTTATCGTTGACGGCACCGCCGACAATGATCTTGTCGCCGACCACAGCCGGAGGCGAGGTCGAGTAATAATAACCGGCCGGATTAAACTTCATGCCATGGCTGAGATCGAGCGTGCCGCCATTGGCAAAATCGGTGCAGATTTCACCGGTCGCCGTATCAAGCGCGATCAGGCGCGCATCCGAGGTCGGCAGATAGACTCGCTCGGCGCATTTCGCGCCTGCCGTTGCATTGGCGTCCTTCCAGTAGCTCACGCCACGGCAGGTCTGGTGCTGGCGGTCGGTGTTGAAGCCGACTTTGGGATCGAACTTCCACTTTTCCTTGCCGGTCGCGGCGTCGAGCGCAATCGCCCAATTATGCGGCGTGCAGAGATAGAGCGAGTCGCCGATCTTGAGCGGCGTCACCTGATAGGTGGTCTCACCGACATCCTGCGGCTGCTTCACGTCACCGGTCTGATACTGCCAGGCAACCTGCAATTTGGAGACATTGTCCGGCGTGATCTGTGACAGCGGCGAATAACGCTGGCCATAGGGCGTGCGGCCATATTGATGCCATTCACCGTCCGGCACATTGCCGCCCAGATCGGGTGTCGCCGCAACCTTGTCTGTCGGGAGACTGCCCGCAATATTGTAGGGGTCCTGCGTCATGGAATAGCCGGCGATTGCAAGCGCAACCACGCTCGCGACCGTCAGCGGCAGGCCACCGCCGCCCTGCCCGCCATTCAGCGGCTTGCGGATCCACGGGGTCAGAAGCCAGAGGCCGAGCAGCACGATAATGCCGCCGCGCGCGCCAAGCTGCCACCAATCGAAACCGACTTCATAAACGGCCCAGCCCAGCGAGCCGAGCACGATCAGCGCATAGAGCCACAGGGCCGCAGCGCTTCTTTTCAAGAGGAGAGCCGCTGTCAGCAAAAAGCCGACAGCCGCAATGATATAGTACCAGCTGCCCCCCAGGGTAACGAGCTGGAAACCGCCCCAGCCGAGCGCCAGCCCGACCAGCACAAGGACGATAGAGGTCAAGGAAATAAGCAAAATATTACCCCTTCAAGTGTGACTGCAGACCGCCGTGCCTGAACCCGAATGCACGGAAAACATCGAATGCGAGAAGTCCTGATGGGTGGGAGTGCCGTTGCATTTCAAACGCAGCAACACTCTCTGCCTTCAAATAAAACTAGGCAGAAATCTAAAAAGACCAGAGGAAACAAAAACGGCGGCCCAAGAGAGCCGCCGTTTTCGATTTTTCTAATTGAGCGTTACCGCACTCATCAACCAAGAGGGCTTTTGAACCGGCGCAACCTCAACGCATTGCTGAGCACGAAGATGCTCGACAGCGCCATCGCGCCCGCCGCCAGAACCGGCGACAGCAAAGTGCCGGTGAAGGGGTAGAGAATACCGGCAGCGACCGGAATGAGCGCCACATTATAAGCGAAGGCCCAGAAGAGGTTTTCGCTGATATTGCGGATTGTCGCTTTCGATATCGCGATGGCGTTTGCAACACCGCGCAGGTCGCCCGACATCAGCACCACATCCGCGCTTTCAATCGCAATATCCGTTCCGGTGCCAATGGCAATGCCAACATCTGCCGCCGCAAGCGCCGGAGCGTCGTTGATGCCATCACCGACGAAAGCGATACGCTTGCCGCCAGCCGAAAGCCGCTTCAGCGCTTCAACCTTGCCGTCCGGCAGCACTTCCGCCACCACTTCATCAATGCCGAGCCGCTTGGCGATGGCCTGCGCGGTGCGGCGATTGTCGCCGGTGATCATCGCCACGGTAAGCCCCTGCTCGTGCAGGGCAGCAATGGCCGCAGGCGTGGTTTCCTTCATCGGGTCGGCGACGGTCACAATGGCCGCAAGCTTGCCGTCAACGGCGGCATAAAGCGGCGACTGGCCTTCATCACCCAGACGCTTCGCATCCTCGGCAAATGCCGCCACATCATGGCCAAGCGTCGCCATATAGCGGTCGGCGCCGATGGCGACTTCATGCCCTGATACCGTCGCCTTCAGACCGAAACCCGGCACTGCTTCGAAAGCCGAGACGTCAGCGAGCTTCAGGCCCTCTTCCTTTGCAGCCGTCACGATGGCGTCGGCAATCGGATGTTCAGAACGGGCTTCAACAGCTGCCACCAGCGCCAGAAGTTCTTGCCTGTCGAAACCGTCGACCGTTGCAAAATGCGCCAGAGCAGGCTTGCCCTGGGTCAGCGTGCCGGTCTTGTCGACAGCGATGATCGTTGCATCACGCAAGGTTTGCAGCGCATCACCACGGCGAAACAGAACACCGAACTCTGCCGCACGACCAGTGCCGACCATGATCGACGTCGGGGTTGCCAGCCCCATTGCGCATGGGCAGGCAATGATGAGAACGGCAATCGCATTGACCAGCGCATAGCCGAGCATTGCCGTGCCGCCAATGGCAAGCCAGAGCACGAAGGTCAGCGCGGCGGCAGCCATGACGGCGGGCACGAACCAGCCTGTCACCTTGTCAACCTTGGCCTGAATGGGCAGCTTGTCGGCCTGTGCATCCTCCACCATGCGGATGATCTGCGAGATCACCATGTCGCGGCCAACCTTGGTGGCGTGGAAAGTGAAAGCGCCCGTCTTGTTGATGGTGCCGCCAACCACTTCCGCACCCTTGTCTTTGGCGACCGGCACCGGCTCGCCGGTGATCATCGATTCATCGACATAGGACGAACCTTCGATCACTTCGCCATCGACCGGCACTTTCTCGCCGGGGCGCACCTGCACGATATCGCCTGCGCGCACGTCCTCGAGCGGCACATCGACCGGCTCGCCATCGCGCACCACGCGGGCCGACTTGGCCTGCAAGCCTACCAGACGGCTGATGGCCGCACTGGTGCGCCCCTTGGCGCGCGCTTCAAGATAGCGCCCGATCAGGATCAGCGTGACGATAACCGCCGCCGCCTCGAAATAAACGTTGACCGTGCCCGCAGGCAAAACGCCCGGCAGAAAGGTTGCGACAAGCGAGAAGCCCCATGCTGCAAGCGTGCCGACGACGACCAGCGAATTCATATCCGGTGTTGCGCGCAGCAGAGCCGGGATGCCCTTCTTGAAGAAGCGCAGCCCCGGCCCGAACAGGACAAGCGTGGTCAGTACAAATTGCAGATACCAGCTGTTCTGCATGCCGACCCGG
This sequence comes from Brucella sp. 22210, assembly GCF_052045675.1. Classification (NCBI taxonomy): domain Bacteria; kingdom Pseudomonadati; phylum Pseudomonadota; class Alphaproteobacteria; order Hyphomicrobiales; family Brucellaceae; genus Brucella; species Brucella sp. 22210. The sequence continues at coordinate 528,678 of NZ_JBQEPD010000001.1, read as the reverse complement.
TCCATCACGAACATATGGACGGCAGGAATAAGATGCGATCCCATTTCCAGCACGAAGACCGGAAGGGTCAAAACTGCAGCCAGCAGAACACTCTTTTTTAGCTCCGCAGCTTCAGCATCGCGCTTTTCGCTTTGGGTCTTTTGCCCGGTTTCGGCTTGAGCCTCTTCGCTACGATCATTCAGCGACCGCGCCTCGTAACCGGCTTTCCCGACGGCCTTGACGAGTTCGGCGGTCTCGACCTGTCCGGCCAGTTCCACATGCGCACGCTCGGTCGCCAGATTGACGCTGGCGCGCGTCACGCCCGGCACTGCGTTCAGCGCCTTCTCGACCTTGCTGACGCAGGAGGCGCAGCTCATGCCTTCAATGGCGAGATCAACGCTGCCTGATGGAACATCGTAGCCTGCCTTGCGAATAGCATCGATGACGGCAGGCAGATCCGGCGCGCCCTTGAAGGTAACATCGGCGCGTTCGGTGGCGAGATTAACGGAAACCTTGTCGACGCCTGCAACCTTCGACACAGCCTTTTCGACCGAGGAAACACAGGATGCGCAGCTCATGCCTTCCACGGGAACGGGAAAGCTGATGGATTCGTGATCGACGGGCTTGTTCATGGCAATCCTCTTCGAGACCTTTAGCAGTCCCTTTTCACGCCTCCGGAGAGGCTAGATTTCTGAATTGCCATATAAGTAGTCCTTCCCACCGTTGGAAGGTCAAGCGCTTTTTTGAAAGCAGAAATGCGGAATTGTTTTTCCGGATTTTCCGATCAGACCGGCAGCCGGTTATGCGCCGGGGGCATGGCGAGGCCGGTACCGTTATTGCTCTGGATAAAGGCCTGCACATCGCTGGCCGGCATCGGGCGTCCGGTCAGATAGCCTTGCACCTCGCCGAAACGTTCGGTTCTCAGACGTTCAAGCTGCTGCGCCGTTTCCACGCCTTCGGCGGTGGTGACAATGTTGAAGCCAGCGCCCAGCGTTGCCACCGCCTGGATGATGGCGAGATCGCGCGTATCCGCTTCGATACCGGAGACGAAGCTGCGGTCGATCTTGATCTTGTCGAACGGAAAGGAGCGCAGATAGCTGAGCGAGGAATAGCCCGTACCAAAATCGTCCATGGCAATGCGAGCGCCAAGACGGCGCAGCTCGAACAGCAATTCGATATTGTGTTTGCTGTTGGACAGAAACACCGATTCAGTGATTTCCAGTTCCAGCCGGTTCGGGGACAGGCGGGCCGCATCCAGCGCATCAGTGACAGAGCGCAAAAGCGAGCTTTGGCTGAACTGCACCGGCGACAGATTGACCGAAACCTTGATATCCTCTGGCCAGGAAACCGCTTCGCGGCAGGCCGCCAGCAGCACCCAGTCACCGATAGGGCCGATCAATCCGGTCTCTTCCGCGAGCGGAATGAACTCCGCCGGTGAAATCATGCCGCGCTCGGGATGACGCCAGCGGATCAGCGCTTCAAAGCCGGAAATCCGCCCGCTCTCCAGATTGAAGATCGGCTGGTAATGCAGTTCGAACTGTTGGGACAGCAGGGCCTGACGCAGCTCGCTCGTCATGATGTGGCGCTTTTCAGCAGCCAGGCGCAACGCGTGCTGGTAGAAATGGAAGGTGCGCCTGCCGCTCGATTTCGACGCGTGGAGCGCCAGATCGGCATTGCGCATCAGCACGTCAGAATTGTCGCCATGCAGCGGCGCCTGCGCGATGCCCATGCTGCATGTGACGAATTCGGAATTGTCGCCGAGCTTGAACGGTTCCTGAAATGCCGAAAGCACCCGATCCGCAAACATGGCGATCTGGCCAACGGTCCCGCTGCGATAGATGACGGCGAACTCATCGCCCCCGAGCCGCGCGATGAACTGGTCGCTCGTGGTGATCTGGCGCAACCGCTCGGCCACCTGCTGCAAGAGCTGGTCGCCTGCCTGATGGCCGATATTGTCGTTGATGCTCTTGAAGTGATCGATGTCGATATAGAAAAGCGCAAACGGCTCCGCATCGCCGCCCTTTTTCAGCAAGTCCTCGACATGATGGGAGAAATAGGCGCGGTTGGGCAGCCGCGTGAGGCTGTCATGCATGGCGATATGGGCCATGCGCTCCTCGATTTCGCGCCGTTCGGTAATGTCTTCGATCAAGCCGATCAGATAGCGCGGCGTGCCGTCGTTGACCGGCGGTATGGAACTCTTGATGACACGCAGAATGCGCTGCGTTCCGTCGTCGTGATGGGTTTTATATTCGACGCTCAGCGCTTCGCCTTTGCTCATCACCTGACGATCCTGCTGCGCATATTGGCGGCGCTCCAGATCCGTCATCAGCTGCGCATCGGTGAAGCCGACCACTGCCTCGACCGCCTTGCCGCTCGCCTGCGATGCCGCCTGATTGTAGAGTACGTAACGCCCCTCGTCCTGCATGTCCTTGATGAACACGCCGAGCGGCAGATTGCTCACAAGGCTATCGAGCAGTGACTGCGCATGGATCGCCTGCCGGTTGGCTTCGGCAATTTCGGTCCGATCCTGCACGATGGCGAGGATGGCGTCCTTACCGTCGAACTGCACTTCCCGTCCGTAGGTCAGAACTTCGATGATTTCGCCGGTGGCGCGCCGATGCTGCCAGCGTTCGGGGCGCTCCAGATCGCTGCGATCACGGACAGCGCTCAGCATGCGCTCGCGCTCGGCCTGCGGACGAATATCGAGAACAGTCATGCCCGGCAGCTCATCAGGCGTATAGCCGTAAAGCGCATAGGCCGCGTCATTCATGATGATGAAGCCGAGGGTCTGCGGGTCATAGACCCACATTGGCGTCGGATGGGTGGTGAAAAGGATACGGAAATCCTGCTGGGACGTGCTCGCCATGGAGCCTCCCGCCTCTGTCGGACCGGCTTTCCGCTTCGCCATCATATACCCCTTGCCCCAAGCCGACACATGTCGTCAGTCTAAATTAGCCAACAAAACCTCTCACTGGAACATCATATTCCGCATGAGTTCATGACCAGACAAGCTCACGAACCAACAGGCGAGGACCGTCACCAGGACGCACTTCCCCGCTGGGAGAATACGACCAATGGTTTTAACAAACCATATATGAAGGAGGTACTCATTTAGTTTTTTCTGATGATCTTGTTTTTTATAGCGTCAGACCTCGCTTGAGATCGCTTGACCGCTCAAAACTTCCGGCCTATGCCTATGGATGCAAAATTCGTTGGGGTGCCTTGCAAGAGGCTGAGAGGCGCGTTCACGCGTTAACCCATTGAACCTGATCCGGGTAATACCTGCGTAGGGAACGGAGTTTGACGCGTCGCGGACAGGGTTCATCCCACTCGGAGCTTATGCTCCCTACAGGTTCAAGACGTCTCATCTTTCCGTTCGGAATGAGAGACGACACGATGAACCAGAAACATAGTTTCTCCCGAACCAAATCCAACAATGGCCAGACACGGTCTGTGCCCATCTGTGTGACAATTGCCGGTTCCGACAGCGGCGGCGGCGCTGGCATTCAGGCCGACCTCAAGACATTTTCGGCGCTCGGCGTTTATGGCGCGAGCGTCATTGCGGCCGTGACCGTGCAAAACACCTGCACGGTGAGCGCAGTGCACGATATCCCGCCCGCCATTGTCGCAGGGCAGATCGACGCCGTTTTCAGCGATCTCGACGTTGCTGCGGTGAAGATCGGCATGGTGTCCGTGCCCGAAACCATCGAGGCCATTGCGCGGGGGCTCGCGCATTTTTCCGGCCCTATCGTGCTCGATCCGGTGATGGTGGCCAAGTCCGGCGACCGGCTTTTGAGCGAAAGCGCCATTGCGCTTTTGCGCCAGAAACTGGTTCCGCTCGCAACGCTTTTGACCCCAAACCGGCCAGAAGCGGCCTGCCTGCTCGGCTGTGGTCTGGCGCTTGATGATGAAGACGCCGAACAACAAGGCCGCGCATTGCTCGAACTCGGCGCGAAAACCGTTCTGATGAAAGGCGGCCATGCGGAAGGCGAAATCTGCGTCGACCTGCTCGTTCGCCGCGATCAACCGACGCTGCGTGTCGAGGCGCCGCGCATCTTGACCGGCAACACCCATGGCACAGGTTGTACGCTCTCCTCGGCCATTGCGGCAGAGCTTGCCAAGAGCCTGCCGCTCGAAAAGGCCATGCTTGCAGCCCACACCTATCTGCAGGGGGCAATCCGCGCTGCCGACACATTGAAGATCGGACACGGCCACGGGCCGGTGCACCATTTCCATGACCTCTGGAAAACCCGAGTGGAGGAGATTGCTTGATGCGCGTCACCATCGTCGGAGCGGGTGTCGCCGGTCTAGCCACCGCCGCCGAGTTCACCGATCAGGGCCATGCCGTCACGGTGATTGCCCGCAGCCCGCAGATCGGTTCCGACTGCTGCTCCTGGCTTGCGGGCGGCATGCTGGCGCCATGGTGCGAGGGCGAAAGCGCCGAAGAACCTGTGGTGCGGCTCGGTCAGGAAGCGATTGGCTGGTGGGAAAAGCACGTCTCCGGCGTCAAGCGCGAAGGCACGCTGGTTCTGTCGCACAACCGCGACGCCAGCGAGTTGCGCCGTTTCGCCCGCCGGACGGAAGCCTTCGACACAATCGACCATGACCGCATCGATGCACTGGAACCCGATCTGGCCGGGCGTTTCCGGCAGGGCCTGTTCTTCGCACGTGAAGGCCATCTCGATCCGCGCAAGACATTGGTTGAGCTGGCCGAAAACCTGCAAAGAAAAGGCGTCGTCTTTCACCTCAATACGGAAGCGCATGAAGCGAAGATTGACGCGGATATCACTGTCGATGCCCGCGGTCTTAGCGCCCGCGATGCGCTGCCCGATCTGCGCGGTGTCAAGGGTGAGATGCTGGTTGTCCGCTCGCGCGACATCAACCTTTCGCGGCCTGTGCGCCTCCTGCATCCGCGCATTCCGCTCTACATCGTGCCGCGCGGCGACGGCGTGCACATGATCGGCGCGACGATGATCGAAAGCGATCAGCGCAGTGGCATCAGCGTGCGCTCGACATTGGAGCTTTTGAGCGCGGCTTACGCCCTGCATCCGGCCTTCGGCGAGGCTGAAATTCTCGAAACCGGCGTCGATGCGCGCCCCGCCTTTCCAGACAACCTTCCCCACGTGAGACGGCGTGGCAAAACCATCTATGTCAACGGGCTTTACCGTCACGGCTTCCTGCTTTCGCCAGCCGTGGCACGCATGGCCGTTGCGGCCGCGACCACGCCCGAAACTATGCCCGAATTTGTGGAGGACTATGCATGACGATCGTGCTCAACGGTGAAGTCATCACCACGGCAGCTGCCAATCTGGCGGCGCTGCTGACCGAGATCGAACTGGACGAAGCGGTTGTTGCAACCGCGCTGAACGGTGAATTCGTGGCCAGCGACGAGCGCGCAGCCGCGACCTTGTCGGCTGGTGACCGCATCGAAGTTCTGGCCCCGATGCAGGGAGGCTGAGATGCTGGAATTCTACGGCCAACAATTTGAAAGCCGCCTGCTGCTCGGCACGGCGCAATATCCATCGCCCGCCATCCTGGCCGATGCGGTGCGTGCTTCGCAAAGCGATATCGTCACCGTGTCGCTGCGCCGCGAAAGCGGCGATGCGCGCGCCGGACAGGACTTCTGGGCGCTGATCCGCGAGCTGGGCGTCGCCGTTCTGCCCAATACGGCAGGCTGCCACACGCCGCGTGAAGCGGTAACCACCGCCAAAATGGCGCGTGAAATCTTCGGCACCAACTGGATCAAGCTGGAAGTGATCGGCGACCACGACACGTTGCAGCCCGACCCGTTCGGTCTGGTCGAAGCAGCGCGCATACTCTGCGACGATAGTTTCGAGGTCTTTCCCTATATGAATGACGATCTGGTCGTCGCGGAAAAGCTCATCGAAGCCGGTTGCAAGGTGCTGATGCCCTGGGGGGCGCCCATCGGCTCAGGCCGTGGCCTCAACAATCCTTATGCGCTGAAGACCATGCGGGCGCATTTCCCCGATATTCCGCTTGTTGTCGATGCCGGCATCGGCGTGCCGTCCCATGCGGCTGCTGCGATGGAACTGGGCTATGACGCCGTGCTCATCAACACCGCTGTCGCCAAGGCTGGCGATCCCGTCGCCATGGCGCGCGGCTTCGCACTGGCGGTTGAAGCCGGACGGCTCGCTTTCGAAGCGGACGCCATTGAAGCGCGCGACATGGCCGCGCCATCCACCCCTCTTCTCGGAAAGGCGTTTTTGTAATGGCCCTCGATCCGTTCTACCCGATCTTCGACAGCGCAAAATGGCTGGAGCGCATGGTGCCGCTCGGCGTCAGGCTGGTGCAGTTGCGCGCAAAGGACAAGACCGAGCCGGAGCTGCGCAGCGAAATCCGCGCCGCACGCGAAATTTGCCTTGCCCATGACTGCCAGCTGATCGTCAACGACTATTGGAAGCTCGCGCTGGAGGAAGGTTGCGACTTCATCCATCTCGGACAAGAAGACCTCGACGATGCCGATCTGGATGCCATTCGCGCCGGTGGTTTGAAACTGGGTGTTTCGAGCCATGACGAGGCGGAACTGGACCGCGCGCTGTCGGTAAAGCCAGACTATATCGCGCTCGGCCCCATCTACCCGACCATTTTGAAAAAGATGAAATGGCACGAACAGGGCCTGCCCCGCCTTGGCCAATGGAAGGCGCGGATTGGCGACATTCCGCTGGTCGGGATCGGCGGTATGAGCGTCGAACGCGCACCGGGCGTTTTCGAAGCAGGCGCCGATATCGTTTCCGTCGTCACCGACATTACCCTCAATGCCGCCCCCGAAAGCCGCCTGCGCCAATGGATCGAGACCACCCGCGCTTATGCAGGCCACACTCTGGAGCAGACCCCCATGGAAAGGCAACGCAAATGAAAAAGACCGTCTTCGCCGCCCTGTTCGGCCTCGCTTTCACGGTTGCCACTTCGGCTCACGCTGACGACAAGCTGAAGCTCATCCTCGACTGGTATGTGAACCCGGATCACGGCCCCATCATCGTTGCCGACAAGCTCGGCTACTTCAAGGATGCCGGGCTGGACGTGGATATCGTCGCGCCTGCCGATGCCTCGACGCCCACCAAGATGGTGGCGGCGGGACAGGCCGACCTCGCCATTTCCTATCAGCAGCAGGTGCATCTTCAGGTGCATGAAGGTCTGCCGCTGATCCGCGTCGGCACGCTGATCGACTCACCGCTCAACTGCCTGATGACCCGCGACGACGGATCGGTGAATTCCATCGCCGATCTCAAGGGCAAAAAGATCGGCTATTCGGTCGCCGGAACCGAGGAAACTTTGCTCGGCACCATCCTCGGTCAGCACGGTGTCAAACTCTCGGATGTCGAACTGATCAATGTGAATTTCTCGCTGGCGCCATCGCTGATGTCGAAGCAGGTCGACGCCGTGATGGGCGCTTACCGCAATGTCGAACTGAACCAGATGGCCGTCGAAGGCGTGCCCGGCAAATGCTTCTTCGTCGAGGAAGAAGGCGTGCCGGTTTATGACGAGCTGGTCTATGTCGCCGCTTCCGACAAACTGGACGCGGCGGAAAAGAACAAGATTTCGCGCTTCCTCTCGGCCACGGAGAAGGCCGCGCAATATATCGTCAATCACCCGGACAAGGGTTACGAGCTGTTTTCATCCTACAGCACCGAGCTCAAGGACGAGTTGAACCAGCGCGCCTGGAAAGACACCGTCGCGCGCTTCTCACGCGCACCCGCAAGCCTCGATTATGGTCGCTGGCAGCGTTATGAGGCCTATCTCAAAGAGCACAATCTGGTGCCCTCCATCCTGCCGGTCGAAAAATTCGCCATCGACGTCAACGCGGAAGGGAGCAAGTCATGAGCCAGCCGCAGCCGCATTATTCATCCGAACTGTTCACGCGCCTTCGCGCCGCGACGCCTGGCGACTGGAAGCCCTATATCGAGCATGAATTCGTGCGCGGATTGGGCGATGGCACCCTGCCGAAAGCTGCCTTCCTGCATTATCTCCGTCAGGATTATGTCTATCTGCACCACTATGCGCGCGCCTTTGCGCTGGGTGTCGTCAAGGCCAATACGCTGCAGGAAACCCGGCTCTGCGCCGATATCATGCACGGTCTTGCCCATATGGAACTGCCGCTGCATGTCAGCATCTGCGCCCGCGAGGGGATCAGCGAAGACGAGCTTTACGCGACGAAGGAAGAGCCGGAAAATCTAGCCTATACGCGCTATGTGCTCGATTGCGGACAGGCGGGCGATTTCCTCGACCTGCTGACCGCGCTTGTGCCCTGCGCGCATGGCTATGGCGAGATCGGCCTCAATCTCGCCGTGACCGCCCTGCCCGGCACGCCCTATCAGGAGTGGATCGATACCTATGCGGGGGCCGAATATCAGGACATGTGCCACACGGTCGGCAAGCTGTTTGATCAGGCTGCCAAAGACCGCATCGGCGACGACTTCGAGAAAAGCCCGCGCTGGCCAAGGCTCTGCCAGATTTTCGCCACCGCAAGCAGACTCGAGGCCGAGTTCTGGTCGATGGGGTTGAAAGCAGTTTCAGGAAAAGTGGCTTAGTTGGACGCTACGATTTCAAATCGTTCCCGCACAAGGCGCATCGCCGACGGCTTGCTGTCGGCGGCGGTGGCGCTGGCCATCTGGCAGGCGGTGGTGAGCATCGGCCAGATGCCGCGCTTCATTCTGCCCGGCCCGCTGGATGTGGTGCAGGCACTGATCGCCAATGCCGGGCTGATTGCAGAAAACGCCGCCGCCACCATCGGCGAAGTTCTGGGCGGTCTCGTCCTTGGCAGTGCGGTCGGCATCGCGACCGCCATCTGCCTGATGATGTCGCCGCTGGCGCAGCGGCTTGTCATGCCTGCCATGGTGTTCAGTCAGGCGATCCCGATCTTTGCGCTCGCCCCGATTTTAACCTTGTGGCTCGGCTACGGTCCTGCATCGAAGATCGCGGTTACGGTGCTGATGATCTTCTTCCCCATCGTTTCCACCTTCTTCGACGGCATGCGACGCACCGATAGCAGCCTGATCGACGCAGCGGAAATTCTGGGCGCGGGACGCATGGCGATCCTGTTTCGTATCCGCATTCCGTCTGCCTTTCCCTCACTGGCATCGGGCCTGAGCCTTGCCGCCGTCTATGCGCCCATCGGCGCAGTGGTGGGCGAATGGGTCGGCGCATCGAAGGGCCTCGGCTATCTGATGCTGCTCGCCAATGGACGCGCCAAGGTTGATCTGATGTTCGCCTGCCTGTTCGTGCTGGCGGCCTTCACCATGCTGCTGCACGGCACGGTGTCGCATTTCGCCCGCAAGCTTGCTGCCTGGCCGAAAAAAGCCGCATAAAAAAACCGGCGGGTAAACCGCCGGTTTTCACATTCCTTCAGACTGCTATCAGGCCAGCGTATAGGCCGTCTTGACCGTCGTGTAGAACTCGGCGGCGTAGCGTCCCTGCTCGCGCGGTCCGTAGCTCGAACCCTTGCGCCCGCCGAACGGCACGTGGAAATCGACACCGGCGGTCGGCAGATTGACCATCACCATGCCCGCTTCCGAATTGCGCTTGAAATGCGTGGCGTATTTCAGGCTCGTCGTGCAGATGCCCGACGACAGGCCGAAGTTCGTATCGTTGGCAGTGGCGAGCGCTTCTTCGTAATCCTTGACGCGGATGACCGAAGCGACCGGGCCGAAGATTTCCTCACGGCTGATGCGCATCTGGTTGGTGGCTTCAGTGAAGAGTGCTGGCTGGAGATAGAAGCCCGGCGTTTCGCGGTTCAGGCGCTCGCCGCCAAAGGCAAGCTTCGCGCCTTCCTTGCGGCCAAGCTCGATATAATCCATGTCCTGCTGAAGTTGGCTTTCGTCAACGACCGGACCGATATGCGTGCCCTGCTTCAACGCATTGTCGACCACGACGCCCTTCAGCCTTTCGATGGCAGCGGCAACGAACTTGTCGTGGATGCCTTCCGTCACGATGATACGCGAGGACGCGGTGCAGCGCTGACCGGTCGAGAAGAAGGCCGAATTGACCACGGATTCGACCGCAACATTGAGATCGGCATCATCCAGAACGACGACCGGGTTCTTGCCGCCCATTTCAAGCTGGAAGCGACGATTGTGCTCGATGGAGGCAGCGGCAACGCGCTTGCCCGTACCGGTCGAGCCGGTGAAGGTCACAGCCTGAACATCGGCGCTGTCCAGAATGGTCTGGCCGACGACCGAACCTCTGCCCATGACGAGGTTGAGAACGCCCTTCGGCAGTCCAGCGCGGTGCAGGATATCGACAATAGCCCAGGAGCAGCCCGGCACGAGGTCGGCTGGCTTGAAGACGATGGTGTTGCCGTAGCAGAGCGCGGGCGCAATCTTCCAGGTCGGGATGGCGATCGGGAAATTCCACGGCGTGATAATACCGACGACACCAACAGCTTCACGGGTGACCTCGACACCGATGCCCGGACGCGCCGAAGGCAGCGTTTCACCGGCAAGGCGCAGGCACTCGCCTGCGAAGAAATCGAAAATCTGGCTGGCGCGGATGGTTTCGCCGATGCCTTCGGCAAGCGTCTTGCCTTCTTCGCGCGACAGGAGACGCCCAAGCTCGTCCTTGCGCGCCAGAATCTCGTCGGCTGCCTTACGCAGGATCGCATGGCGCTCCAGAATGCCGGAACGTGACCAGGCTGGGAAAGCGGCCTTGGCAGCTGCAATCGCCGCTTTCGTGTCTTCAGCCGTCGCGCGGGCATAGGTGCCCACCACATCATTGGTGTCGGACGGATTGATGTTGGCAGTGCCGTCACCGCCAACCCACTCGCCAGCGATCAGATTCTGATGAATTGTCATATGAACTCTCTCTCCCGATATCAGCCGTGCGGCCCTGATATATCTCACTTTCATTCGCGCATCGAACCAGCGAATGCAAGGTTGCAACGGGCTTTTAGCAGAAAATGTGAAAAGTATTACTTTTAAAATCCCAAAATCGACGTTCTTGCAAAATTGCCACACCCGACACCTTGCGAACCAGAAATTGCATTTAGGGCCTTGGCAAACAATCTTGCTCATTTATTGTGCACGCATCTGAAACACTGGCAGGAGGTATGAGATGCGCGTCGATTATCCATTCCCAATGGTGCCCTGTGTTTCTGCGGGCGCCTCTAATCGCTAGGTCCGCGGCCCGCCTCGCGGGCTAAGTATCGCTCCTTCGGAGCACCTTTCCAAAACCACCGCTTTTCGCGGCTCCTCCCGGAGCCGATCGTTTTGTTTTCTCAATCAAGGGCCAGTTCTGCGCGCGAGCACAGGCTGGTAATATGGATATGACTCGGTTTCGTTTAGATTTCCGGGGACCTGCGTTCCGCAATGTCCTCGGCTACACTTTCAGCCATTGGCGAAGTCAGCCCTTGCGGCTGGCGCTGATGATAATCGGCATGCTGCTTGCAACAGCCGCAGATGTTTTGACCCCGCTCTATTCAGGGCGGCTGGTCGATGCGCTTTCGCTTGGCAATAATGGTGCATGGGATGCCGCCATTCAGGCGCTTGTCGTGCTGCTGGCACTGGGCGCGCTGGCACTAATCGCCCGTCAGCTGACCTTCTATGTCCTCACAGACTTCACACTGAAGATCATGAGCGACATGGCGGCCAGCGCCTTCCGCAAGCTGCAACGCTTCTCGACCGACTGGCACGCCAATGCCTTTGCGGGATCGACTGTGCGCAAGGTCACGCGCGGCATGTGGGCGCTCGATCTGTTGAACGATACGCTCATCATCGCGCTATTGCCTTCGCTTCTGATGCTCGTCGGTTCAGTCTTGCTGCTGGCGTGGTACTGGCCTTTGCTCGGCCTGCTGGTCGCCATCGGCTCTGTGCTCTACATCGTCTGCACGATTGTGATTTCGCTTGGCTTTGTTGCGCCTGCTGCAACATTGGCCAATAGCTGGGACACGCGCATGGGCGGCTCGCTGGCCGACGCCATGTCGTGCAACGCTGTCGTGAAGGCATTCGGTGCCGAAGCGCGCGAGGATGCGCGGCTCGCCAAGGTGGTGGCCAAGTGGCAGAACCGCACCCGGCGTACATGGCTGATCGGCACGCTGAACGGCTTCATTCAGGGCGCAAACCTTTTGGTCATGCGCGGCGTTATTATTGCCTTTGCGCTCTATCTCTGGAGCCAGGGGCAAGCAACTGCCGGTGACATCACCTTCGTTCTGACGGCCTTCTTCATGCTGCAGGGCTATCTGCGCGATGTCGGCATGCATATCCGCAACCTGCAACGGTCGGTCAACGACATGGAAGAACTGGTCGATATCGAGGCACAGCCCTACGGCATTGCCGACAGGTCTGGCGCTACCGCGATCAAGATCGGTGCGGGCGAGATCACCTTCGATCACGTCACGTTCCATTATGGCAACCATGAAGACCCGCTTTACCGCGACTTCTCGGTTAAGATCGATGCGGGCGAGCGGGTTGGCCTTGTCGGCCATTCCGGCTCTGGCAAGACCACCTTCGTGAAGCTGATCCAGCGGCTTTACGACGTCACGGACGGCGCCATCCGCATTGACGGCCAGAACATTGCTGAGGTCACCCAGGCGTCGCTGCGGTCGCAGATTGCCATCGTGCAGCAGGAGCCTATCCTGTTTCACCGCACACTGGCCGAGAACATCGCCTATGCCCGCCCCGGCGCGACACAGGCCGAGATTGAGGAAGCGGCACGCCTTGCCAGCGCGCATGACTTCATCACCCGGCTGCCGAAGGGCTATGCGACACTGGTGGGTGAACGCGGCGTGAAGCTGTCGGGTGGTGAGCGCCAGCGCGTGGCCATTGCCCGGGCGTTTCTGGCCAATGCGCCGGTTCTGATCCTCGACGAGGCGACGTCCAGCCTCGACTCGGAATCGGAAGTGCTGATCCAGCAGGCGATGGAACGCCTGATGGTCGGGCGCACCACGCTCGTCATCGCTCACCGGCTTTCGACGGTGCGCGCACTCGACCGGCTGCTTGTCTTCGACAAGGGTCAGATCATCGAGGAAGGCGACCATGACGCGCTGATCCGCAAGCCGGGCGGCATCTACCGCCGTCTGTTCGAACGGCAGGCGCTGGAGCTGACCAAGGGTCTCGAAGACGTCATTTAACCGACGAATATCGTCAGCACTTAAAGAATAGGGCCGGAATCACTTCCGGCCCTATTTTTATTGGGCTTTTTCTATTCATTGTGCGTTCAGATCACGTCCGGTATCACCCGCCGCTCAACCGTGGCTTGACATTTCCATGACAGAAATGTGACACGAAATTTCTCATATTTAGAAATGGTAGCGGGTAAGACATGTCTGGAGTAGTGGAAAACGCGGGCGAACGTCGCTGGAGCGATGCGGCCATTTTCGGCGCTTCGCATGTCTCGTGGCCAGTGCGCTTCGTCTGGGTTGCGCTTGCTTCCATCGTCCTGTCCGTTCTGCTCGTCTTCTCCGTCGAGTGGATTTTCCGCGGTTCTTTTGCCGAAGCCATCGAGTTTTTCCGCACCCCGCACAAGCCGGCATGGACAACGGTTGCCTTCTTCGTCGTGGTGCTGACCGCCAGCGACGCGCTTTTCGGGCGCATCCATTACGGGCTTTTCGTGGTTGGGCCGCTGGCGCTGATCGCCGCCACGACGGCGCGTGAAAAAAGCCTCTATCTCGGCGATCCGCTCTATCCGAGCGATTTTCTCTATGCGCGCCAGATCGTCGATTTACTGCCGCTTCTGGTGCGTGAGCGCCCGTGGAGCGCTGTCGGCATCGCCCTTCTCCTGATTGCCAGCGCTGCGCTGCTGATTGCCGCAAGCCTTTTCTGGTGGCGTCGTTTCGACCGCATTCCCTGGAAAGGTCGCGCGCTTCGTCTGGCCTTCGCGCTGCCGCTGCTCGCCTGGTTCGCCTTCATTTCCGACTATTCCAGTTTTTCACTGGCGCGCGACCGCCTGCGCGTTCTGCCCATCATGTGGGACCAGAAGGAAAATTACGCGCATAACGGTTTCACCATGGCCTTCATTTTGAACGTGCCAATGGCAACCGTCTTCGCGCCGGAAGGTTATTCACCGGAAACCATCGCGTCGATTGAACCGCCAGCGCAGCTCATTCCGGCAGCACTTGATACCGGCAAGCCCGACGTCATCATGATCATGAGCGAGTCTTTCTGGGATCCGACCCGCCTGCCGGGCGTCGCCTTCAGCGCCGATCCGATCCCGACTGTGCGCGCTGAACAATCCGGCTATGTGTTCTCGCCGGAATTCGGCGGCATGACCGCCAATGTCGAGTTTGAAGCGCTGACAGGCTTTTCCAAAGCATTCCTGCCTTCGGGCAGCATTCCTTATCAGCAATATATTCGCCGTCCGCTGCCTTCGCTCGCAAGCTTCTTCAAGGAACAGGGCTATGCAACGCGGGCGATCCATCCCTATCGCCAGTGGTTCTGGAACCGCGGTCCTGTCTATGAAAACATGGGCTTCGACAAGTTCATGTCGGAAGAAAGCATGCCGCCGCTCGAAAAGCGCGGCACGCTTGCCTCGGACGATGCGCTGACCACCGAGATCATTCGCGAGGCGGACGAGCAGCAAGATCCGTTTTTCTTCTTTGCTGTTTCGCTGCAAGGCCATGGCCCCTATGAGGCCAACCGCTATCCGGATTCCAAGCTCGATGTGCAGACCGACGCCAGCGAAGCTGTGCGCCAGTCGATCCGCACCTATTCGCAAGGCGCAATGGATGCCGATGCAAGCCTCGCCCGTCTGATGGAATGGGCGTCGAAGCGCGAACGCGAGACCATTCTGGTGTTCTTCGGCGATCATCTGCCACCGCTCGGCCCGGTCTATACCGAAACCGGTTTCATGCAGGATCGGGTCGCAAGCCGCATCGCGCCTGCCGCCGACATGCTTCTCCAGCATGAAACACCGCTGGTGCTATGGTCGAACAAGCGCGGCGCGGAACGCGGCACCGGCACGATCAGCCCGGCTTTCCTGCCGATGCAGATACTCGAAATGGCCGGGATGCAGCATCCCTATTACACCGGCTTCCTGCGTCAGTTGCACGACCAGTATCGCGTTGTTGATGCGCATGCCGTGTTCGATGGCGACGAAAACGCCGATGAAGGCTGGCAGCAGCGCCCGCCTTTTGCGCCGCTCCTGCGCGACTATCAGATGCTGCAATATGACATGATCTTCGGCAGCAGCTATTCGCGAGACCGGTTCTTCCCGGCCCCGTCACAAAGCTGATCGCGGTGTTTATGCCGGCGCTTTGCCGGCAGACTGGCGAATAATCAGCTTGTAGTCGATCTTTCGGGCCGGTGAGGTCTGGCCATTCTCGATATGGTTCAACAGCATATCGGCTGCACCACGCGTCATTTCGAAGATCGGCTGGCGCACGGTGGTGATCTGCGGTGACACCATGCTGGCAATCGAGCTGTCATCGAAACCGACCACGGTGAGATCGCCCGGAACCGACAGTTTGTGGTCATGCGCCATTTGCACCACTGCCGCCGCCATATCGTCATTGGAGGCGAAGATCGCCGTCGGACGATTTTCGAGTGACAGAAGTTTCTTTCCCGCCACAAGACCGCTGGCAAAGCTGAAGCCGCCTTGCGCTTCGTAATCGGGATTGCGCTCGATCCCAGCCGCTTCCAGCGCCCGGCGATAACCGGCCAGTCGCAATTCAGCAGAGCGGTGGGTCGGGTCGCCAATGATGATGGCAATCTTCCTGTGGCCGAGCTTCAGAAGATACTCCATCAGGTCGACGGTTGCTGCTTCGTCGTCGATGGAAACACTATCGGTCGGATGCACATTGACGTCGCCCGCCACGCGCGCAAACGGCATGGCCGAGGCTGAAAGCTCCTGCAAAATTTCCGGATCGTCCGACATGGGCGGCGTCACGATGATGCCGTCGAGGCCTGACGCATGGGCGGTTTCGATCAGCGCCCCACGAATATCGGCGCGGTTCTCGACCGGAAAGATCAGCAGGCGATAGCGCGTGCCGCGCAGGCGCTCCAGCGCGCCCATCTGCAATTCCGTCACATAGCTGGAACTGGGGTTTTCGAAGAAAAGACCGATCAGATGCGAACGTCGTTCCACCAGATTGCGCGCCGCCGCATTGGGCCGATAGCGCAGCTCCTGCCCCACTTCGCGCACCTTTTCGCGGATTGCCTCGCGCACATTCGGTTCGTCGTTATAAACACGCGAAACGGTCTTGATCGACACGCCTGCCAGACGCGCCACATCGTGTATCGTCGCTCTTTTGCCTGTTGCAGCCATATGGGATCGTCTTCCTCCTCGAAGCGTTCGCTATTCTTGCGCAGTCCCAAACACAAAACCGCTACACGCTTTTGTTGGAAATGCTCTAACCTGTTCGTCGGATAACGAAAAGGCCAAACGCTTCAGGGAATGGAACATATGCGGGATCGCGTCAAAAAACGCACTTCGCGCCCGTTATCGAGCGAAAACATGCCCCCGCGCCCCGGAACGACATCGATGATGAGTTCAGTGTGCTTCCAGACTTCATATTGCGGGCCGCTGATATAGACCGGCGCGCCGCCAATTTCGCCCAGTTTGACATCATTGT
This sequence comes from Brucella sp. 22210, assembly GCF_052045675.1. Lineage (NCBI taxonomy): Bacteria > Pseudomonadati > Pseudomonadota > Alphaproteobacteria > Hyphomicrobiales > Brucellaceae > Brucella > Brucella sp. 22210. The sequence continues at coordinate 512,180 of NZ_JBQEPD010000001.1, read as the reverse complement.
CTCCGACGACAAACTCGCCCTGCGGATAGCACATCGGTGAAGAACCGTCGCAACAGCCGCCCGACTGATGGAACATGATCGGCCCATATTCCGCCTGCAATTCGGCAATGAGATCAAGCGCGGCAGGCGTGGCGCTGACCTGGCCCTTGCCGTCGTCGCCAGCGTTCGTTTCAGGATTCCTCGCAGAACCCTTTTGCGGGTTTTCTTGCAACATTCTCTCCTCCCTCGCATGAGAACGGGCGAAACAGGTCCGCCCGTTCAGAACATGTAACGTCTATCCTGCACGCTTTACTGCGTCAGATCCATCACGACGCGGCCTTCGATGTTGCCCTTGCGCATATCATCGAAGATGGAATTAACATTTTCCAGTTTCTCGGTGCGGATGGTCGCCTTGACCTTGCCGTCGGCAGCAAAATCGAGCGATTCCTGCAAATCAAGCCGGGTGCCGACGATGGAACCGCGCACGGTGACGCCGTTCAGCACCATGTTGAAGATTGACAGCGGGAAATCGCCCGGCGGCAAGCCGTTCAGCGCCACCGTGCCGCCGCGCGCCACCATGCCAAGCGCCTGTTCGAATGCGATAGGCGAAACCGCTGTCACCAGCACGCCTTGCGCGCCGCCATCGGTTTCCTTCTTGATATAGGCTGCCGGATCCTTGTTGGTCTTGGCATTGACCGTCACCGTCGCGCCAAGCTTGCGAGCCAGTTCGAGTTTCTTGTCGTCGATATCGACGGCGGCAACGTTCATTCCCATGGCCTTGGCATATTGCACCGCCATATGGCCGAGACCGCCAACGCCGGAGATCACCACCCAATCGCCCGGTTTGGTGTCTGTCACCTTGAGGCCCTTATAGACCGTAACACCGGCACAGAGCACCGGCGCGATTTCGTTGAAATCGGCATTCTTCGGCAAATGGCCGACGAAATTCGGATCAGCAACCACATATTGCCCGAAGCCGCCATTGACCGAATAGCCGGTATTGAGCTGTTCCTCGCAGAGCGTCTCCCAGCCACCGAGGCAGTGGCGGCAATGACCGCAGGCCGTATAAAGCCATGGAACGCCAACGCGATCGCCTTCCTTCACATGCTTGACGCCAGCACCCACGCCCGACACGAAACCCACGCCCTCATGTCCGGGGATAAATGGCGGATTGGGCTTCACCGGCCAGTCGCCTTCGGCGGCATGAAGATCGGTGTGGCAGACGCCGGACGCCTGAATGGCAACCTGTATCTGTCCCGGTCCCGGTTCGGGTATCGGCACCTCGTCGATTGTCAACGGCTTGCCAAATGCTCGTACCACTGCTGCTTTCATTGTCTTGGCCATGAAGTCTCTCCTTCGTTATCGAATTGAGTTTCTTTCAAGCTGTTTCCCGATACGGGTCGGAAGAAATGAGTAACAGGAATATGGCGCACCCGGGTGCCGCGTCCAGCTTGCCGCGCAATGCAGCTTTCAGGACCATTCAAGGGTTGCCCGGGCATTTTCGCCCAGGCCCCTTCGCAGTCCCCTGGGAGGGTGAACCGATGCCGTTCTTCCAACGCAATACTGACCTGGAAGACGTAAGTACGCTTTGATTAGACGCAATGCGGAGACGTTAATTCCCCGCTTTGCAGCACGCCCAGCGACGAGGACAAGGGGTGATTAGATTCTGGCTATGGCGTGCCGAAAATGGTGTTCTTCGAGAACCGGAGCGGAGCGTACTTAAAGGTACGTGAGCACCGGAAGCGGAGAAGAATGCCGTTTGCAGGCCGCCATAGCCTGAATATAACGCACTTAGTTTATACGCATGTCGTGATCGGAAAACCGGTTCCCACTTTTCCGCGACATGCTTTAGAAGAAGCCGAGTTTCTTCGGGCTGTAGCTCACCAGCATGTTCTTGGTGTTCTGGTAATGCTCCAGCATCTTCAGATGGTTTTCGCGACCGATGCCTGACTGCTTGTAACCACCGAAGGCCGCGTGGGCCGGATAGGCATGGTAGCAGTTGGTCCATACACGGCCCGCCTGAATAGCGCGACCGAAGCGATAGGCCCGCGTACCGTCACGGGTCCAGATACCGGCACCGAGACCGTAGAGCGTGTCATTGGCAATCGACAGCGCTTCCGCATCGTCCTTGAATGTCGCAACGGACACGACCGGTCCGAAGATTTCTTCCTGGAAGATACGCATCTTGTTGTTGCCCTTGAACACGGTCGGCTTGACGTAATAACCGCCAGCCAGATCGCCCGGCAGAACATTGCGTTCACCGCCCGTCAGCACTTCCGCGCCTTCCTGACGACCGATGTCGAGATAGCTCAGGATCTTCTCAAGCTGCTCGCTCGAGGCCTGCGCGCCGATCATCGTTGCCGGATCGAGCGGATCGCCTTGCACGATGGCTTCCACACGCTTCAGCGCCTTTTCCATGAACTTGTCGTAGATCGATTCATGGACAAGCGCACGGCTCGGACAGGTGCAGACTTCACCCTGATTGAGGGCGAACATGACGAAGCCTTCAATGGCCTTGTCGAGGAAGTCGTCATCTTCGGCAGCCACATCCTTGAAGAAGATGTTGGGCGACTTGCCGCCAAGCTCCAGCGTAACCGGAATGAGGTTCTGGCTGGCATATTGCATGATGAGGCGACCGGTCGTGGTTTCGCCGGTGAATGCGATCTTGGCGATGCGGGGGCTGGATGCCAGCGGCTTGCCCGCTTCAAGACCGAAGCCATTGACGACGTTGATCACGCCTGCCGGCAGCAGATCGGCAATCAGTTCCATCAGGACGAGGATCGAGGCCGGGGTCTGTTCGGCAGGCTTCAGCACCACGCAATTGCCAGCGGCGAGTGCCGGAGCCAGCTTCCAAACCGCCATCAGGATCGGGAAGTTCCACGGAATGATCTGGCCGACAACGCCCAGCGGCTCGTGGAAGTGATAGGCAACCGTGTCATGGTCGATTTCCGAAATGCCGCCTTCCTGTGCGCGGATGACACCGGCAAAATAGCGGAAGTGATCGACGGCCAGCGGAAGATCCGCAGCGGTGGTTTCACGGATCGGCTTGCCATTGTCCCATGTTTCGGCAGCAGCGAGCGCAGGCAGATTTTCTTCGATGCGGTCGGCAATGCGGTTGAGGATCAGCGCGCGTTCGGCTGCACTGGTGCGGCCCCATGCGTCCTTGGCGGCATGAGCGGCATCAAGCGCTGCTTCAACATCCGCAGCGTCGGACCGTGCCACTTCGCACAGAACCTGACCATTGACCGGCGAGGTATTTTCGAAATAGCGGCCAGACTTGGGTTCAACCCATTTGCCGCCGATGAAGTTTCCATAACGTTTGGCAAAAGCCGGCTTCACCGTCCGGCTGAATTCAACCTTATTCATGGTATTCTCCTCCCGAAATGACGCTGCTCCTACAGCGCTTCGACAAGGAGGATCGCGCGATAGCGGGGGAGAGTCATCCCGTGTTTTCACGCTCGCAAGATCATGTGTCGCAATATTGAGACAGTTGCGTCAGGTGATTTTGCAAAGGGATCAATGCGGGCGGATGATCTTGAGGCGATTGAGCTTGCGGTGCAGCGTGGCCCGGCTGATGCCCAGAAGCACTGCGGCGGCAGAAATATTCCCCTCCGCACGGGCCAGCGCACGCAGGATGACCCCGCGTTCCGACTCCGCCATGTCCTCGCGCGGGTCGGCATTCCAGCCGAGAATATCGGCAGCAGGCAGCGGGCCCGCCAGCGCCACATCGTCGAGACCAAGCGCCAGACGCGCAGCCCGTGTTGCGCCAATGACCAGATCGTCCTTGTCAACGGCGATCAAAGCACCGCCGCTGCGGTCCACGCTTGGAGCCAGCATGATGCGGGCCTTTGGAAAAGCCTGCCGGAAGTTTTCCGCCTCGATCCGCCGCGCCGCATCGATCACCGCCACAGAGATGAGCTGCGCAAAGGCTTCCGTCAGATCAGAACGGCAGGATGAAACATCGAGCGCAGCCATAAGGCGGCCCTGGTGATCGTGGATCGGCGCCACCGTGCAGGACAGCCCGATATTGCGTGAGTGAAAGTGCTGGTCGCGATGGATGGTGAGCGCACGCTGTTCAACGATACAGGTGCCGATGCCATTGGTGCCTTCGCATTCCTCGCTCCACACCGCGCCCGTCCACAGGCCCCAGCGATAGAACGTGTCGTCGTCGCTTGCCGCACCGCGGCGCTCTACCGGCACACCTTCACTATCGGCCAGAAGCACGCAGCAGCCGACGCCGCCGACCGCCATGTAAAGGCGATCCATACTGGCCTGCGCCACGCTGACCAGTCGCTCCACCCGCTCATGCGCGGTGCGGAACTCCCTTTCGGAAAGCGTGCGCACGGTGCCCGGATCGGCAGGGTCGAGCTTGTGCAGTTCGGCAGAACGCTGCCACGACGCGACCAGCGCCGAGCGGGCAGAACCGCCGGCGTGGATTTCGGACAGAACGCGGTCCGCATGAACTCTCTCTTGCGGTGCACCCATCTTTCTCCTCCCAGGAAGGCTGGAACCGCTGAATTCGCCTTGAACATTCCCGGACAACAGAACCGCTAAACAGTCCTGCCAGGCACGTTCCCACTGATAATGGCCTGTTCCCCCACAACTGGCAAGCGCATCGTCAAAGCGAAGAAACAAAGACGGCCCGGCAGAAATAATCGCCGGGCCGTGAAATGTGGTCTTTGGGAGGTTAGTACTTATCAGGAGGTATGCACCTCGTGAGAGGTGTGTTTTTATAAACGGTGCGGAACCAATCTAGTTGATGCCACCCGGACAAAAATACACCAGTCCGAGCTGTATCGGGAGGAATCGATCAGTATCCGCACCGCATTCTAAAAGTAATATTTATAAATTTTTAAGTATAAAAAGTCTTAAAGTACATGAGTAAACTATCTTAAAGAAGAATAATTGAAAATTACAATCATTTGATTGCTATTAGGAACCCGCAATAAATGGTGACAAGGTTTTTTCTTTGTTTTGAATGAAATTATTCAATGCTTCCGCCTCTGCGGCACTGAGGCGCAAGCCAAGCTTGGTGCGACGCCACAGAATATCTTCCGCCGTGCAAGCCCATTCATTTTCAATGAGATAGGAGACTTCAGCCTCATAGAGATCAGCGCCGAAATGGCGACCAAGATCAGCGAGCGATGCGGCCTTGCGGAGCAGCACATGAACACGCGTTCCATAGAGCCGGAACAGGCGGCGGGCATGGGCTGGCGACAAAAATGGATAGGCAGCCTGTACTTTCTTTAACTCGCTGTCGAAAGCAACTTCCTTGAAATCACCACCGGGCAGTGCTGCCGCATGAGTCCATGGCGCACCCTTCTTGCCCAGATGATGCTCAATCTTTTCCAGCATATGTTCGGCAAGCTTGCGCGCTGTCGTCAGCTTGCCGCCGAAGACATTGATGAGCGGTGCGAGACCGGCTGGCGCGTCGTCTTTCAGAACATAGTCGCGCGTTGCTTCCTGCGCCTTGCTGGCGCCGTCATCATAGAGCGGACGCACACCCGAATAGGTCCAGACCACATCTTCGCGCCGCACAGGTTCGGCGAAATATTCGCTTGCTGCAGCACACAGATATTCTGTTTCGGCTTCAGTGATCGCCACCTTGGCGGGATCGCCCTTATAGTCCTGATCGGTGGTTCCGATCAGGGTGAAATCATCTTCATAGGGGATCGCAAAGATGATGCGCCCATCATTGTTCTGGAAGAAATAAGAGCGCGGATCGGCAAACTTCTTGCGCACCACGATATGGCTACCCTGCACCAGACGCACATTGTGCAACTGGCGGTCGCCTTCGACACCCTGCAAAACCTTATCGGCCCACGGACCGGCGGCATTGACCAGCAAACGCGCGCGGATTTTTTCCTGATGTCCGGTGTCGGCGTTCTCAATCGTGATTGTCCAGCCCTGACTGTCGCGCCGTGCGGCCACCACCTTGGTCCGGGTGCGAATGGACGCGCCACGGTCTGATGCATCGCGCGCGGTCAGCGCTACGAAACGGGCATCATCGACCCAGCAATCGGAATATTCGAATGCCTTGGTGAAAAGCGGCTTCAGCGGCTGAGCAGCAGGGTCAGTGCGCATATTCAGCGTGCGCGTCGCCGGGAGTTTCTTGCGACCCCCCAGATGATCGTAGAGAAACAGACCAAGCCGCAGCAGCCATGCCGGGCGCACCCCGCCCTTATGATAGGGCAGCACAAAGCGCATCGGATGGATGATATGCGGCGCATTGGCCCATAGAACCTCACGTTCCATCAGCGCCTCGCGCACCAGACGAAACTCGTAATGCTCCAGATAACGCAGGCCGCCATGGATCAGCTTGGTGGCGCGGGAGGAAGTGCCGCTCGCCAGATCGTTCATTTCCGCCAGGAAAACAGAAAAGCCGCGCCCGATCGCGTCGCGCGCAATGCCGCATCCGTTGATGCCGCCACCAATAACGAAAATGTCGAATATTTTTTCCTGCGCCATGGCAAACCTTGAAAGCGGCTTTCAGAGCGTTTGCAGCAGACAGACGCTCGAACATTCATTTTAACGCGCGTCACCCGACGCGCCTCAGAACACCAAAGCGAATATAAAACTATTTAATACGAAAGCAAAGCGAAAATAAACGAAACTACCCCGCTTTGGTCGCCGCCCCGCTATCATTAAGGGTTTCAATCAGCTCAACCTCATGTTCCACGCACAAATCGCGCAGCTGCTGCGATGAGCAGCGGTCGGTGATGAAGGTGTTGATCTGCGAAATATGGCCAATGCGCACCGGTGCCGTGCGTTCCAGCTTGGTGGAATCGGAAACGAGGATAACATGGCGCGCATTGGCGATGATCGCCTGCGCGACTTTCACTTCGCGGAAATCGAAATCGAGCAGCGCACCGTCTTCGTCCATGGCCGAAGCGCCGATGATGGCATAATCAACCTTGAACTGGCGAATGAAGTCCACTGCCGCCTCGCCCACAATACCGCCGTCGGACGAGCGGACCACACCGCCGGCAATGACCACTTCGATGGAAGTGTGCACACGAAGCGTATTGGCGACATTGATGTTGTTGGTGATGACCATCAATTCGCTATGGTCGATCAGGGCATGGCTGACAGCTTCGGTCGTGGTGCCGATATTGATGAACAGGGACGCGCCATCGGGGATGATTTCGGCTGCCGCCCTGCCGATCGATTCCTTCTCGTTGGCGGCGATCCGGCGGCGGGCCTCATATTCCATATTCTCAACGCCGGAGGGATAAAGCGCGCCGCCATGAATGCGGCGCAGCAGGCGTGCGCGGCACAGATCGTTGAGATCCTTGCGCACGGTTTGCGGCGTGACATCAAAAGCCGCAGCCAGATCGTCCACCAGAACCTGCCCCTGACGGCGGGCAAGGTCCAGAATTGCATTGTGACGAGGGGTAAGCTGCATTTTTTGCCCGCGCTGAGTTTGTTAGAATTGCGAGCCTGTAATGTCTCTGTTTTCGGAGAGAAAGCAACCGCCTATGCCTATCTGCACCGTTTTCGCAGCCTGTTTTGTTTTCACGCATTATCCTACGCAAAACCGCTTCGCACTTTTGCTGGAAATACTTTAGCCGGGAATACAGGGATCGCGGACGGACAATCGAAACCGCTCAATCGTCGCCCAAAGTGCTGTTGTACATATTGTGCAGCTTGCAGGCCACTTCGGTCCGGTTGGCTGCGCCGATCTTGCGCATGATGTTATGGACATGCGCCTTCACAGTGCCTTCGCTCATGCCAAGTTCGAAAGCGATCACCTTGTTGGAGCGACCAATGCGAATCGCATGCACCACCTCGATTTCGCGCGCGGTCAGCAATTCGCCCAGCACATCCTCATCGATATCGGGCGGCGGCGACTTGATGGCCATGGAAGCAGGAATATACATGCCGCCCGCGCTGGCGAGATGAATGGCCTCGACGCAGACACGAACATCGACCGAGGTGGGGATATAGCCTCTTGCGCCGATTTCCATGGCCCGCACCACCTGCGCCCATTCCTCACGTTCGGCGAGAAGCACAATCGGCGATGGTGACCACATTTCCACGAGGGAGCGGATTTCTTCGGAGAAGAACGGATCGGCAAGCCGCTTGGCGCCGATATGCAGCAAAATGACAGCACTGCCGTTGAACGCCTTCGCCTGCTCTACAAAGGCGTAGCACGTCACCGGCATTTTCAGCCCATTCATCAGGAGGCCGTTGAAAAGGCACTCCCGCTCCAGATTGCTTTTGCATACGAGTAGCAGATGGCGGTCACTGTTCGGTAGAACGCCGACACCAACCGCTCCATTGTCTCGTTCTTTCGGTACAGCCCACAGGCTGGCACCCCTGGCATCCAACATCGGCGCGTCTCCCCGGCACGAAGGTTTACTAACTCCTACACAGTGATCCGCCGGTCCTGCCCCGCCGCAAGATCGGTATTTAAATGATGCTTATGACTTATATTGACGAATTCCCGCCATTCCATAGGCTAATATTGCTACCTCAAAGCAATCATGTCATTAATTTATGTTAGCAAGTTCGAAAATTTATGTTGTCCGTAAGAGCGACTTAAACAGCAGGAAGATATAAAACTATATCTTTCGTTTAGTACGGAAGTGTTATGCATAGTGGTAGAGGCATTGCGGCACCTTCGGTGGGGGTGCTGATCGACTTACTGGAATCTTCTCCGATTCTGGCGGACCTTGATGCGCATGCGATTGGTGCTTTGGCTTCTCTTGTCATCACGGAAAACAATTTTACCACCGATACCGTCATCATAGAACAGGGTGAGCGCGTCAGAAACGTGCATATGGTCGTGTCCGGCTGGGGCTGTGTCTATCGCGATCTGTCCGGCGGCCAGAGGCAGATCATCGACTTTCCGATGCGTTGCGATTTCATCGGCCTTCGCACCGCAGATGGCTATAGCTACAATACGATATCCGCCATCACACCGATGAAAGTCATTGAAATTCCACTGGCTTCGCTCGAAAGCGCGATCCGGCGTGTTCCACGTCTGGCAATGATCTTCATCGAGCTTTTGTCGCGACAACGCGCCATGCTGATTGAGCATCTGACCAATGTCGGTCGCCGCAGTGCCTTTGTGCGCACCGCACATCTGCTGCTGGAATTGTCGGACCGGGTCAAAGCCTGCTGTATCGACGATCCCGATTCCTATTATTGTCCCCTGACGCAATATCAGCTGGCCGATGCGCTGGGACTGACGCCGATCCACCTCAATCGCATGTTGCGGGATCTGCGCGAGGAAGGGCTCGTCCTCTTCCGCTCAAACCGGGTCGAGATTCTCGATCGCGCACGCCTTGTTGCGCTCGCGGAATATGACGGCGAGTTCATGCGCATGTCGGTTTTCGACCGAAAGCGTTAAACACATATTCGTGAAGAGAAGAGGTTTCTGGAAAATCGGGAACAGCTTCCAGCATCTGAATGGTCGGAGTGAGAGGATTCGAACCTCCGACCCCCTCGTCCCGAACGAGGTGCGCTACCAGGCTGCGCTACACTCCGAACCAGTTGGTCGCAACCAGACGGTGCGACCGTTGAGGCGGCTTATAACGCTGCATTTTTGATGCCGCAAGAGCATGATGCAGTTTTTTTGCGGTCACAATCGCGACCGCTCATAAATGTCACAGGATCAGAGCACTTCGGCTGGAAAGACCGGCGTAAAGCCTGCGCCATAAGCGACGAAGTGCGGATTGGCGAAGCCCTTCACGCCCTGCCCGGCGCGCTGTCCATAGACAAACGGCTTACCGTCGATGGTGGCGGTCATGCCGCCTGCCGCACGCATCACCGCATCACCTGCCGCCGTATCCCATTCCATCGTTGGCGCAAAACGCGGATAAATGTCCGCCTCACCGCGCGCAATCAGGCAGAACTTCAGGGACGAGCCGACCGAGACATGACCGGAAATCTGGTTTGCTTGCAGGAAATGCTCGGTTTCAGGCGTATTATGCGACCGGCTGCAAACAGCAATGCGTTGCTCGGCAACCGCCCGCGCCCGGATTGCACGGCGGCGGATGATCTTGTGATCCGCAGTCGTTTCCGCTTCCTCGGCGCGGTTGCCCGCACCCGTAAACAGCAGATTGCGGGCCGGAGCGTAGACAATGCCCGCGACCGGCACACCATCTTCAATCAGGCCGATATTGACGGTAAAATCGCCATTGCGCAGCAGAAATTCCCGGGTGCCGTCGAGGGGATCAACGAGCAGAAAGCGCCGTCCGAGATGAGCTGGAAGCCGACCGGCAGACACCTCTTCCTCCGCCACAACCGGGATATCGGGTGCTACCGACGACAATGCCGCGAGGATGATCGCCTCGGCGGCACGGTCTGCCTCGGTGACAGGCGATTCATCCTTTTTGCGCTCGACGGCACAGCCATCGACATAATGCTTCATGATGACCCGGCCAGCCTCAAGAACGGCCTCTTCAAAAACGGCGAGCAAGGCTGCGCCGTTGGGGTCTGCTTTGGGAGAGGCTGGAATGTTCATCGCTCAGATCGACCAGGAATCGCTACCATAACTGCCGATGACACCGCGTTCGGCCAGATACTTTTCTACTTCCGCGACCAGTTCGTCAACATTGCGCCCCGTCGTATCGAGACGCAGTTCTGGCGAAACCGGCGCTTCGTAAGGCGAATCGATGCCCGTAAAGGACTTGATTTCACCGCGCAGCGCTTGCGCATAGAGGCCTTTCGGGTCGCGCGCAATGCATTCCTCAATCGGCGTATCGACGAAGATTTCGATGAACTCCCCTTCCGGGACTCGCGCACGCACGGTGTCGCGCTCGGAGCGGAACGGAGAAATGAACGAAACCAGCGTGATCAGCCCGGCATCTGCCATCAGCCGCGCCACTTCGCCGACGCGGCGGATATTTTCCGCCCGGTCCGCATCGGAAAAGCCGAGATCGCTGTTGAGGCCATGGCGGACATTGTCGCCATCCAGCAGATAAGTGTGCTTGCCGAGCGCGTGAAGGCGCTGTTCCAGCCGGTTGGCGATGGTGGACTTGCCCGAACCGGAAAGGCCGGTAAACCAGAGCACCGCCGGCTTCTGGAATTTCTGTGCGGCCCGCGCCTTGCTGTCGAGGTCGAAAGCCTGCAAATGCACATTGGTCGCTTGACGAAGCGCGCTGTCGATCATGCCTGCGCCGACCGTCGCATTGGACACACGGTCGATCAGCACAAAAGCGCCGGTAACGCGGTTGTCGGCATAAGGGTCGAGCACAATCGGGTCCGCCGTCTGGAGATAGCAGAAGCCGACTTCGTTGAGATCGAGACGCGCCGCATCCTCGCGCGCAAATGTGTTCACATCCGTCCGATACTTGATTTCACTCACCGTCACCGGCGTCTGGTCGGTCTCCGTGCGCAAGAGATAGGAGCGTCCCGGCTGCAAGGCGTCTTCGCCGAACCAGACAATATTGGCCGCGAAGCGATCCGCCACGTCCGGTCGCGCTTCTGCGCCAACCAGCATATTCCCGCGCGAAACCTCAATCTCGTCTTCGAGCACCAGCGTGACAGCCTGGCCTTCCGAGGCACGAGGCAGATCACCGTCATAGGTGGCGATACGCTTCACGCGCGACTGCTTGCCCGATTTGGCCACGACAACCGTGTCGCCCGCCGCAATCGAACCGGAGGCTACCGTGCCGGAAAAGCCGCGGAAATCCAGATTGGGCCGGTTCACATATTGCACCGGGAAACGAAACGGTTTGGCTGCGGCTTCCGTATCGATGCGCACAGTTTCCAGATGTTCCAGCAGATGCGGCCCCTGATACCAGCCGATGCGCGGCGACAGGCTGGTGACATTGTCGCCGAAACGCGCCGAAAGCGGGATCGGCTGGATGCTGGCAAAACCAAGGTCTTTGGCGAAGCTCATATAATCGGCAACGATGCGGTCGAACGCTTCCTGCGAGAAATCGACGAGGTCGATCTTGTTAACCGCCAGCACGATATGGCGAATGCCAAGCAGCGAGGCGATGAAGGAATGACGGCGCGTCTGCGTCAGCACGCCCTGCCGCGCATCGATCAGCACCACGGCCAGATCGGCGGTCGAAGCGCCCGTCGCCATATTGCGCGTATATTGCGCATGGCCCGGCGTATCGGCGACGATGAACTTGCGGCGCGGCGTCGAAAAGAACCGATAGGCGACGTCGATGGTGATGCCCTGCTCGCGCTCGGCTTCCAGACCGTCAACCAGCAGCGCAAAGTCGAAATCATCATCCGTCGTGCCGAACTTGCGGCTGTCATTCTTGAGCGCGGCAAGCTGGTCTTCGAAAATCAGCTTGGTGTCATAGAGCAGACGCCCGATCAGCGTCGACTTGCCGTCATCGACGGAGCCGCAGGTGAGAAAACGCAGCAGCGTCTTGCGTTCCTGATCGGCCAGAAACGCGGTCACGGCTGCGCTGGTTACGGAAGGCTGGCCCAAGGGCTTTATCGCGGCGTTCATCAGAAATAGCCCTCGCGCTTCTTCTTTTCCATGGAACCCGCTTCATCGCGGTCAATCGCACGGCCCTGACGTTCCGACGTGCGGGCGATCAGCATTTCCTCGACAATATCCGAGAGGCTTGAGGCGCTGGATTCAATCGCCCCGGTCAGGGGGTAGCAGCCGAGCGTGCGGAAACGCACAAGCCGGTCTTCAACCTTTTCACCATCCCGCAGCTTCATGCGGTCATCATCGACCATGATCAGCATGCCGTCGCGCTCCACCACCGGGCGGCGGGCTGCAAAATAGAGCGGCACGATGGGAATATTTTCCTGCAAAATATACTGCCAGATGTCGAGTTCGGTCCAGTTCGACAGCGGAAAGACGCGGATCGATTCACCGGCTGCCACGCGCGTATTGTAGACTTTCCACATTTCGGGACGCTGGTTCTTCGGGTCCCAGCCGTGCTGCGCATTGCGGAACGAGAAAATGCGCTCCTTGGCGCGGGACTTTTCCTCATCACGGCGCGCGCCGCCGAAGGCTGCATCGAACTTGTACTTGTCGAGCGCCTGCCGCAGACCGACCGTCTTCATCACATGGGTATGGACATTCGAACCATGGCTGAAAGGGCCGACGCCATCGCGCACGCCATCTTCATTGATATGGACCAGAAGCTCGAAGCCCTTTTCGCGCGCCTGCGCATCGCGAAACTCGATCATTTCGCGGAACTTCCAGGTCGTATCGACATGCAGAAAGGGAAATGGCGGTGGTGCTGGATAAAACGCCTTCATCGCCAGATGCATCATGACCGACGAATCCTTGCCCACCGAATAGAGCATCACCGGATTGGAAAAGGTTGCTGCGACTTCGCGAAAAATATGGATCGCTTCTGCTTCAAGACGCTGCAGATGCGTCAGGTTCTTGGTCAGGGATGCATGATGCACGACATTTACTCCCGGAAACCGGATAGAGACGAGAAAGCAGGATTACGGTTCTGACGGAGCGAAATCGGTACCCTGACTGAGTTGGCCGCATTGTCGTGAAAAGAAGCCCAAAAGTGAAAGAACGCTTTCGCGTATTCCGATGAACCTGCGCGAAAAACTTGCAGTCTTGGCCACAAGGCGGGAACAAACTTGCGCAGCCGGCAAAAAGCGGAATTTCGCTTAAATGGCGGAAAATCCTACTAAAATTGTGATATTTAGCGCTTTTAGGGAGCAAAAGCCGGGTAAATTCTTGCTCAAAAAGCTGCGTGCCACACGGGTATCATCCGATGCGCGGGACGGATAGGCGTTCATTTTGAGAGGAAGATCTTGAAAGCACCCAACGGGCCAAACCGCCGCGGGGCTTAGAGTGGATCAGAGCAGGCCGAAGGTGCGCGCCTTCGCGACAGCCTGAACCTTGTTCACGGCAACAAGCTTGGTCAGCACGTTGCTGATATGAAAATTCACGGTACGCGTAGAAATATTGAGGATCGCCCCGATAATCTCGGCAGTTTTTCCTTCACTCGTCCAACGCAGGATTTCACGCTCACGCGCCGTCAGGCAAACTTCACTGGCACAATTCATTCGCGGCACATCGACCAGTGTGAACATCGACAGATGCAGAAGATTGGTCACCATCTGCAACTGACGCCGCAGCGCTGTGACCTCGGCTGCGGTCAGCGGCAGGCCGCTGCGCAGGAATGTCAGCATTCCAAACACGCCCTGTGCAGCCCAGCACGGCTGCGAAATGCCCACCTTCAGTCCATAGCTTTGCAGATCGGCCCATAATTGCGGCGTGTCGGCAAAAAGCTTCGGCGACCAGACCAGCGGGTCGATACTGTGCAGACCAAGCCGGACCAGCGGGTCGACCTCGACATATTTCTTGGCGGTATAAAGTTCAGTCCAGCCTTTCGGCATGTCCTCGTGACGCACCCATTTGACCGCCCCATTCAAGGACGGAACCGACATGACATATGAAACATGGTCAAAGCCGATTTCGCGGGCATATTTTTTTACATATTCAAACAGTTTGTCCGCATTATCCGCAGACTGCATGGCATCGCATAACAATTCCCATTTCATTGCTGCCATCCTAATAATGTTTTCAATAACTTACGCACAATACAACTTTTACGCTCACAAAATTTCGAACGCACAGCCTTAAATAGCATTTTCCTGTAAGCCTCTCCAGAAAGATTGCTTTCAAAAAAGCTGGAACCTTTTGAAAAACAGCCGTTTTTAAACAGGTCTGGCTATGGTCGACGGAAAAGCGCCTAAAATAAAAGAGGGCCCCGCATCGCAGGGCCCTCTTCTTTTGGTTGTAACAGTCGCTTCGACTATGCGGCTTCGTCGGCAACATCGCCGGGAATATAATTGAGGATTGGCGCAAGCCAGCGCTCGACGTCGCGAACGCTCATGCCCTTGCGGCTCGCATAATCCTCGACCTGATCGCGCTCCACCTTGGCCACACCGAAATAATAGCTTTCCGGATGGCCGATATAGAGGCCCGAAACTGACGAGCCCGGCCACATGGCGTAGCTTTCGGTCAGTTCCACACCGGTCTCAGCCGTGGCATCAAGCAGACGGAACAGTGTGGTCTTTTCGGTGTGGTCCGGCTGTGACGGATAGCCCGGAGCCGGACGAATACCCTGATAAGGCTCGCCGATCAGCTCTTCCGGCGTATAGGTTTCATCCGTCGCATAGGCCCAGAATTCGCGGCGCACGCGCTCATGCATCAGTTCTGCAAAGGCTTCGGCAAAACGGTCGGCCAGAGCCTTCACCAGAATGGCGGAGTAATCATCATTGGCGCGCTCGAAACGCTCGGCAATGGCCACTTCGCCAATGCCTGCCGTAACGACGAAGCCGCCGACATAATCCTGCTTTCCACTTTCCACCGGCGCCACAAAGTCGGACATGGCGACATTCGGACGGCCATCGCGCTTGCTAAGCTGCTGGCGCAAGGTGAAGAAGGTCGCAAGCTCCTCTTTCCGGCTTTCGTCGGTGAACAGCCGGATATCGTCGCCCACCGCATTGGCTGGCCAGAAGCCGACCACGGCTTTCGGCGTGAACCATTTTTCGTCGATGATCTTCTTCAGCATGGCCTGCGCATCGGACCAGAGCTGGCGCGCGGCCTCGCCCTGCTTTTCGTCCTCAAGAATCGCCGGATAACGCCCTTTCATCTCCCAGGTCTGGAAGAACGGCGTCCAGTCGATATAGCGCGCGATTTCGGCCAGATCGTAATCGTCGAAAGTCTTCGTGCCGGTGAAGGTCGGCTTTACCGGAGCAAAGCTGTCCCAGTCGAGCTTGTGCGCATTGGCGCGGGCACGCGCTATCGGCAGGCGCTGCTTTTCCGCTTCGCTGCGAGCATGAGCGGCAGCGACCTTCGCATATTCATCACGAACGCCACTGACATAATCGCCCTTGGCTTCCGGCGACAGCAGGCTGGAAACAACGCCAACCGCGCGGCTGGCATCGATGACATAAACCGCCTGACCGCGCTCATAACGCGGATGAATTTTCACCGCCGTATGGACACGGCTGGTCGTCGCCCCGCCGATCAAAAGCGGAATATCGAAACCTTCGCGTTCCATCTCCGCCGCCACATGCGCCATTTCATCAAGCGATGGCGTGATGAGGCCGGACAGACCAATGACATCGACCTTTTCGTCACGGGCGACTTGCAGAATCTTCTGCGAAGGCACCATGACGCCGAGATCGATGATTTCATAATTGTTGCAGGCCAGCACGACACCGACGATATTCTTGCCGATATCGTGCACGTCGCCCTTCACGGTCGCCATCAGCACCTTGCCGGCGCTCTGGCGTTCTTCGCCGCCATTGAGGCGCTTTTCCTCTTCCATGTAAGGGAGGAGAACAGCCACCGCCTGCTTCATCACGCGGGCGGACTTGACCACCTGCGGCAGGAACATCTTGCCCGCGCCAAACAGATCGCCAACCACATTCATGCCAGCCATCAGCGGGCCTTCGATAACGTGAAGCGCCCGTTCGGCAGATTGGCGCGCCTCTTCCGTATCGGCTTCGATATATTCGGTAATGCCGTTGACCAGCGCATGGGCAAGGCGCTTTTCCACCGGCCATTCGCGCCAGGCGAGATCCTGCGCCTTGGCTTCCTTCGAACCGGAATCGCGGAAACGTTCGGCGATTTCCAGCAGGCGTTCGGTCGCATCCGAACGGCGGTTCAGCACCACATCTTCGCAGGCCTCGCGCAGTTCCGGATCAATGGCATCGTAAACCGCCAGCTGACCAGCATTGACGATGCCCATATCCATGCCCGCCTGAATGGCGTGATAGAGAAACACGGCATGCATTGCCTCGCGCACCGGCTCATTGCCACGGAACGAGAAGGACAGGTTCGACACGCCGCCCGATACATGGACATGCGGCAAGGTCGTCATGATCTGCCGGGTCGCTTCGATGAAGTCGACACCATAATTATTGTGCTCGTCGATACCCGTCGCCACCGCGAAAATATTCGGATCGAAGATGATGTCTTCCGGCGGGAAACCGACCTGCTCGGTCAGTATCTTGTAGGCACGCGTACAGATTTCGATCTTGCGCGCTTCGGTATCGGCCTGTCCGGTCTCGTCAAACGCCATGACCACGACCGCCGCACCATAGGCGCGCACGAGCTTGGCGTGATGAATGAAGGCTTCCTCGCCTTCCTTCATCGAGATGGAATTGACCACCGGCTTGCCCTGAACGCATTTCAGGCCAGCCTCGATGACTTCCCATTTGGAGCTGTCGATCATGATCGGCACGCGGGCGATATCCGGCTCGGCAGCGATCAGATTGAGGAATTCGACCATCGCCTTTTCGGAATCGATCAGGCCTTCATCCATATTGATGTCGATGATCTGGGCGCCATTGGCCACCTGATCGCGCGCCACATCAAGGGCGGCGGCAAAATCACCGGCCTTGATCAGCTTGCGGAAGCGGGCGGAGCCGGTCACGTTGGTGCGCTCGCCGACATTGACGAAGGGAATGTCCTCGGTCAGCGTGAAAGGCTCAAGGCCAGAAAGGCGCATCAGCGGCGCAACCTTGGCAGGCTTGCGCGGCGGGTGTTTTGCAACGGCCTCGGCAATGGCGCGGATATGTTCCGGCGTCGAGCCACAGCAGCCGCCGACCACATTGACCATACCGTCGCGGGCAAAGCCCTCGATCTGGGCGGCCATCGCTTCCGGCGTTTCGTCATACTGGCCAAATTCGTTCGGCAGACCGGCATTCGGATAGGCGCAGATGAACGTATCGGCGATATTCGACAATTCATCCAAATGAGCGCGCATGGCATTGGCGCCCAGCGCGCAGTTGAGACCGATGGTGAACGGCTTGGCGTGACGCAGCGAATGCCAGAATGCCGTTGGCGTCTGGCCGGACAGGGTGCGGCCGGAAAGATCGGTGATCGTGCCGGAAATCATGACCGGCAGGAAAATGCCCTTCTCTTCGAACACTTGCTCCGAAGCGAAGACGGCGGCCTTCGCATTCAGCGTGTCGAAAATGGTTTCAATCAGGATGATGTCGGAACCACCATCGATCAGCCCACGGATCTGCTCGGCATAGGCGATGCGCAGATCGTCAAAGGTGACCGCGCGGAAGCCTGGATTATTGACATCCGGCGACAGCGAGGCGGTACGGTTTGTCGGTCCAAGCGCACCGGCAACGAAGCGGCGGCGACCGTCTTTCTGTTCGGCGCGCAGGGCCGCACGACGCGCAAGACGCGCACCGTCGCGGTTCAACTCATAGACCTGCTCTTCCATGCCGTAATCGGCCTGGGCGATCGTCGTGGACGAGAATGTGTTGGTTTCGAGAATATCCGCGCCCGCAATAGCGTAAGCGTAATGGATTTCTTCGATAGCCTTGGGCTGGGTCAGCGTCAGAAGGTCATTATTGCCCTGAAGCTGGCAATCGCAAGCGCCGAAACGCTCGCCGCGAAAATGCTCTTCATGGAAGCCAAGACCCTGAATCTGCGTTCCCATCGCGCCGTCGAGGATCAAAATACGCTCGCGCGCTGCTTTCGTCAGCGCGGCCAGCACCTCCGAACCATCCGGCTTTGCAGCCGTTGCACCGAAGAGATCGTCGAGAGAAGACGCCATAAGAGTACCGCCTGTATTCTGATATGCATAATCGCAGAAGGTCGCTTAATGGCATAAACATATCTTTATGTCAATTATTGATCAGCTTTCAGGACGCGATATGTGCACCCAAGAAAGAGGCCGCGAGACAATGCGACCAACCCGGACCCACCTCACCGATCTGTTGCCGGACAGAAAGAAATCGTGACCGCTCAAAGCCACCGCTCCGCCACAATGGGCACGCAAAATTTCCGCACGGATGATTTGCTTTTATTAGGAGCGACCTATGAAAAGGTTTGGTTATTCCCTGTTTGCCGCATGTCTGTCGCTTGGCATGGGGCTTTCAGCCGCGGCCGGGACGGCCAATGCAGCACAGCCCTCCCTGATGGCGGCACCGGCCACCGCGTCGGCACAGACCTCAGCCCCCAATGTGCAGACCGTGCAATATTACGATTATCGAGGCGACCGGCGCTATTGGCGTTACGACCGGCCTCGCTATCGGCCCTATTATCGGCATGACCGGCGTTACTGGGGACCGGGCCCGGTTTATCGTCACCGCCCGGCGCCAGTCTATCGCGGCGGCAATCCGCATGTCCGCTGGTGCTACAACCGTTACCGGTCCTATCGCGCCTATGACAACACCTTCCAGCCCAATTACGGGCCGCGCCGCCAGTGCTATTCGCCTTATCTGTAAGGCCGCAACCAACGAAGAAAGCCCCGCAATGCGGGGCTTTTCTCTAAACCGTCTTGGAATCTTTATGGCTGCTCAGGTGACATAGGCGCCGATGGAAGCCGCCACCAGCCCGATCGCGACGGCAATCATCACGCCATAAACGCGCGGCTTGTCGAAAAGAACGGCGAAAGCTGAAAACCAGCCCACAACCGCCGCACCGAGCGCGAAGAGAAAACCCGGCTTGTCGCCATGATAAAGGTTTGCCGCCATCAACCCGCCGATGATCAGCGCGCCGAAAACGATCATTAACCCCGTGGCATAACGCTCATAATCGTCCATTTAAATTCCTCGGTTCCGATCTCGCGAAAACTGCGACGGAAACTTATAGCGACCCGTTTGGCCATTTAAGGGCGTGGAATCTCTCACGCCGCCATCCTGACCTTCTCGCTCACACAATCATTATTCGTGGCGTTCTTCAACCATTTCGCAGCGCCATTCGCTGCAAATGTTACACGTTATCGTTTCTGACCGCCGTTCAGCCGTAAAATCCGTGCTATATTGATACGCATGGAACCGTCTGGAATCACCATTTTTGAAACACCTATCGGCGCGTGCGGCATTGCCTGGCGCGGCGCAAAAGTCATTGGTGTCGAAATCGGCGATACGGACGAGAAGGAAACCCGCTACCGTCTTGGCGAGCGGGTGGGCGAACAGTTTCCCGCAGCACAGGCTGATGTGCCAGCCTTTGTGGCGCAGGCTATTGAAAAAGTGCGTGTGCTTCTCGACGGAGGATCGCCGGATTTTTCGCAAACACCGCTGGCATTCGAATCCCTGCCCGACCTTAACCGGCAGGTTTACGAGATCATTCTCGAATTGAAGGCCGGTGAAACCACCACCTATGGTGCGATTGCGAGACGGCTTGGCGATGTCAGCCTATCACAGGCGGTTGGCTATGCGCTTGGCAAAAACCCGTTTCCGATCATCGTGCCCTGTCACCGGGTTCTCGGGTCCAACGGCAAGGTTGGCGGGTTTTCGGCGGCTGGGGGCACGGCGACCAAACTGAAGCTTCTCAATATCGAGCGCGCCAAAATCTCCAGCGAGCCCGACCTGTTTGGCGGCCTGCCGCTTCAGGAGCGACCGCAAGCGGAGTGGTAACTACCGCTTGTCAGTAACCACGTCAGCCGAGAAGCGCAATTCGCGCATCGGGCGCACGAGTTGTGTCGTGGCATCGTAGGTCGGATGCTTCTTGAAAGCGAAAAGCGCTTCTTCATCCTTGAACTCGGCATAGACCACGAGATCGATGCGGTCGCACATCGGATCGACCCTGGAATTCGGCAGAACTTCGAAGACTTCGGAATAGGGGATGGTGGCAAGCTGCTCCAGCCCTTTCCTGACGGTCTCGATATCCTGACCTTCCTTAACGCTGAAAAAAACAATGTGCCGGATCACGCCTCAACTCCCTGTAAGTGACAAGGCGTATCTAGCGCATCAAGACAGCCAAAAAAATGGCAAATAATTGCCGGCCCGACGCGCCCAATTTCGTTCCTGAGCAGGCGAAAATGGTGGCTTTCGAGCACCGGAAGCGGAGACGCATAATCCCAAAAAGTTGCAGACTTTTTGGGATTATACGCAAAGAGTGCCATTTGCAGACGCTCAGGGGCGAAATTCAGCCCGCTTTCACACGACGCCAGGCAAACCCGCCTGCTTCCGGCACGGAGCCGCGCCCCGGCTGGTAGTAACCGGGCGTGTCGACCAGACGGTTTTCGCCAAGACGGCTCTGGGCAACCTTGTTCGTCACCTGAAGGCTGTCGAAGCCGGTGCGCAGCATCAGCGCAGCCTGATCGATCAGCACATCGCCGACGGCGCGCAATTCGCCAGCAAAACCTTCGCGGCGCAAAATCTCAGCCTTGGAATAGGAGCGACCGTCATTGAAAGCCGGGAACTGCAAGGCGATCAGCGGCAGGCTGCCAAGATCATTCAGCAGCGGTTCAATGGCTTCGCCCGGTGCAACCGAAACGCCAATCCGGCGATTGGAGGCACGGCGGCGTTCCTCCTCCAGTCCAAGCCAGACGGCGAGCGGAATGATGACAGCCGGAGCGTCGCCCGCCGCTTCAAGATCGTCGGCAAAGACATAATCGTCATCGCGAAAGCCATCGGCAGACCAGAGTTTGGTTTCGTTGATATCGCTCATTTCCGGTCACCTGCTCCCAAATTCTTCAAGCTGTCGGACAGACCCGACAGGTGGATGCCGCATTCTGTCTTTTCCGATCCCGCCCAGCGTCCGGCACGCTGATCTTCGCCGTCGTTCACGGGCCGCGTGCAGGGCATGCAGCCGATGGAACGGTAGCCCTGCGCCGTCAGGGGATGCGGCGGCAGATCATGCTTTTCGGCATAGGCTTTGAGATCGGCTGCCTGCAAACGCGCCAGCGGATTGATACGAATACGGGGGCCGACCGATTCAAACACCGGCAGGCTTTCGCGCGTCGATGCCTGAAACTGCTTGCGGCCCGTCATCCAAGCCCGATAAGGGGCCACGGCGCGCGCCATCGGCTCCACCTTGCGGATGAAGCAGCAGCGATCCTTGTCGGTCATCGACAGCGCGCCGAACGGATCGTCCGCCTTGAGGCTATCCTCGAGCGGCAGGATATCCTGCACATCGGTCAAACCCAGCCGGTCCACCAGATCATGACGATAATCGAGCGTCGCCCGAAAGTGCTTTCCCGTATCGAGAAACAGAACCGGCGTCGCAGGGTCGATTTCCGAGATCATATGCAAAAGCACTGCCGATTCCGCCCCGAAGGAAGACACGACCGCGATCTGCCCCTCATAGAGTTCGCGCGTGACAAGCGCGATCACTTCCTGCGGGGTAGACGCACCGTGGCTAGCCTCGAGAAGGCGGGCTTCGGCGCTGGCACTTTCTTCAGCATCAAGCTGCACGGCTTATTTCTCCATAAAGCGCGCGTTTGAACGGCTCCATGCCAACGCGGCGATAGGCGGCGAGGAAGGTTTCCTCCGGGCTTTCACGCAGGGACAGATAGGTGTCCACCACCGTTTCGATGGCATCCACCACTTCTTCCGACGAAAAGCCGCGACCGGTGATTTCACCAATAGTCGAATGCTCATCCGCCGAACCGCCAAGCGTGATCTGATAGAGTTCTTCACCCTTCTTCTCAACGCCCAGAATGCCGATATGGCCGACATGGTGATGGCCGCAGGCATTGATGCAGCCGGAAATCTTGATCTTGAGATCGCCGATTTCAAGCTGGCGCTGCTGGTCGCCGAAGCGCTCGGAAATACGCTGCGCCACCGGAATGGAGCGCGCATTGGCAAGGGCGCAATAATCGAGGCCCGGGCAGGCGATGATGTCGGTGATGAGACCGGCATTCGGCGTCACCAGACCATCCGATTGCAGCAGATCATAGACGGCTGCGAGATCGGCCTTGGCCACATGCGGCAGAACCAGATTCTGCTCGTGGCTGACGCGGATTTCATCGAAGGAATAGGTTTCGGCAATATCCGCCACCAGCTCCATCTGCTCGGCGCTCGCATCGCCGGGAATACCGCCGATGGGCTTCAGCGAAATGGTAACGACCGCGTAATCCGGGTTCTTGTGCGGCGTGACATTGCGCGCCACCCAGCTTGCAAATTCCGCATCGGCCTTCTGGGTAACCGCCAGCACTTCCCAGCCTTCCGGCCGTTGCGGCAGGTTCGGCATGCGGAAATAGCTTTCGATAGCGTCGATATCGCGCTGCGGCAGCTTCAGCTCGCCGTAACGAATATCTTCCCATTCGGCGTCAATCTCGCGGGTCAGTTCTTCGACGCCCGTTTCATGGACGAGGATCTTGATACGCGCCTTATATTTGTTGTCGCGACGGCCATGCAGATTATAGACGCGCACGATGGCCGTCACATAGGTCAGCATGTCTTCGAGGGGCAGGAAGTCGCGAATCTTCTTCGCCACCATCGGCGTGCGGCCCTGACCGCCGCCAATATAGACGGCCAGTCCCAGATCGCCTGCCTCGTTCTTCTTCAACTGCAAGCCGATATCATGCACCTGAATGGCCGCACGATCATGATCCGAGCCGACGATGGCGATCTTGAACTTGCGCGGCAGATAGGAAAATTCCGGATGCAGCGACGACCACTGGCGCAAAATTTCTGCAAATGGACGCGGATCAGCCACTTCGTCGGCGGCGGCGCCTGCGAAATGATCGGCGGTCACGTTGCGAATGCAATTGCCGGAGGTCTGGATGGCGTGCATCTCGACTTCCGCCAGCTCTTCCAGAATGCGCGGCACGTCCTTCAGGGCGGGCCAATTATACTGGATGTTCTGGCGCGTGGTGAAATGGCCGAAGCCACGATCATAGTCGCGCGCAATCGATCCAAGCCTGCGCAGCTGGCGGCTCGACAGCGTGCCATAGGGGATGGCCACGCGCAGCATATAGGCGTGCAATTGCAGATAGAGGCCGTTCATCAGACGCAGCGGCTTGAACTGGTCTTCGGTCAGCTCGCCAGTCAGGCGGCGCTCGACCTGATCCTTGAACTGGGCAACGCGGGCCGCAACAAAATCGCGGTCGAATTCATCATAACGATACATAGTCTAAATCCGGGTTCAGAGCATTTCCAGCAAAAGTGGGAACCGTTTTGCGTCCGGAAATGCGTCAACAGATATTACGAGGCGCGCTTCAAAGCAGGCTTATCAAGGGGCAGATCACCGAAGGTAACGATGGTCGGGCCGGAAAGGCGAATACGCTCGCGCAGGCGGATCGGGTAAAGCCCCTCCTCGCGCTCCTCGACATCGATCACATTCACATCGACGACCAGATTGGCTTTCGCTGCAACCTTGCCCGCCTCTTCAAGCGCCGTCACGGCTTCCGCATGGCGGGCGATCAGCGCGCCGTCGATGGTCTCCTGCCACGAACCGTCTGCACCGAGCCACACAGCCTGCCCGTCGATCAGCCGGTTTGCAGTGAGAACTTTTACGACCATTTCCAAACTCCAAACTTTTGTTAACCGCGCATCCTGCGGGTTTAGGCTGCGACGGAAACCGGCTTGAGGGCCAGCGCTTCGGCTTTGTCGATTGCGGCACCGGCGACGGCATCGCCAATGATCACCATGACCGGGCCGGAAAGTTCCTTGCGGTTTTCCAGATCCGGCAAATCCTTCAACGTGCCGTGGAACAGGCGCTTGTCCTGTCGGCTCGCATTTTCCACCACCGCCACGGCGGTATCTTCATGCAGGCCCGCACCAATCAGGCGCGCAGCAACCGATGCCGCGACCGTGGAGCCCATATAGACGGCAATTGTTGCACCCGAGACGGCGAGCTTCGCCCAGCCCGGCAGCACATCGCCCGTCATGTCATGGCCGGTGGTGAACACCAGCGACGAAGCGACACCGCGCAGCGTCAGCGGCAATTCCATATCGGCAGCGGCAGCAAAGGCCGAGGTGATGCCGGGCACGATTTCGAAACCGATACCGGCAGCACGCAGCGCCGCCATTTCCTCACCTGCGCGTCCAAACACCAGCGGATCGCCGGATTTCAGCCGCACAACGCGCTTGCCTTCCTGCCCCAGCGAAACCAGCAGGCGGTTGATCTCTTCCTGGCTTTTGGAATGGCAACCCTTGCGTTTGCCGACGGCAAGGCGCTCGGCGTCACGACGGCCCATGGCAATGACGCCGTCCGGCACCAGCGCATCATGCACGATGACATCGGCTTCCATCAAAGCGCGATGGGCGCGCAGGGTCAGCAGGTCTTCGGCACCCGGACCGGCGCCGACCAGCCAGACATAGCCGGCAGCATTGTCACGCTGCTCGATCAGGTCGCTCGCAGCCTTGTAGGCTTCCACGCGGTCGCCATTTTCGATGGCGCTGGCGACACGGCCCGAAAAGAACCCGCGCCAGAAACTGCGGCGCGCCAGACCCTTGGGCAGCGCCCGCTCGACCAGTGGTCGCCAGCTTTCGGCAAAATGCGCAAGCTCGCCAAGACGCGGCGAAAAGGCAGCATCGATACGCGCACGAACCATCTGCGCCAGAACCGGGGCGCTTCCTTCCGAACCAATCGCAATCGTCAGCGGCGCACGGTTGACGATGGCAGGCGTCAGGAAATCGCACAGTGCTGGACGGTCAACGACGTTGACCGGAACCTTCTCGGCCTTGACCACGGCAGCAATGGCGCGATCCTGCGCTTCATCGCCGGTCGCCACGAAAACAAGCTTTGCACCCGCGACATGTTCCAGCGCAAAAGGTGCTGCAATATGCTCCGCACCATGGCTCGCGATGAAATCGGCCAGATGGTGTTCCGCTTCTTCAGCAATGATGCGAAGGCGTGCGGACGTCTGCGCCACGAGGCGCGCCTTGTTCAAAGCTTCCTCGCCGCCGCCAACGACGACAACCACCTCTTCCGACACCCGGAAGAAGGCAGGAAAATCAGCCAGTAAACGCTTTTGCGGTAGAGACACGGCACGATCCTTGGGAGCATTTCCAGCGAAAGCCGATACCGGTTTCAGTTACGGAAATGCGTCTGGTAAAAAGATGGCGCCATTATCCATGGAGAGCGGGAGATTTATAAGAAACGGGCTTGCGCGTGAAAATCACGGCGAGCATCACTTTTTCTCAAAACAGCCGATTGCGGGATTTTAATTTCCCATAAGGCCAGAAATATATCCCACATTTTTTATAGGATTTACATAGGCTTATAGATATCGGTTACCGATAATCGCCGCTCGTGAAGAAGGCCGGAACATGTTTGGGCCAGCGGCGCGGCAGCACAGCAATCAGATCGAAACGCACCGACAGACGGGCATGGTCAGGCTGGCGTTGCAGCCAGAGATCGGCTGCGGCTTCGATACGGCGCATGGCCTGCGGTGTGACGGCGAGATGCGCGGCTTCCAGGCTGCTGCGCGCCTTGACCTCGACAATGAGCACAAGATTGCCCCGCCGGGCGATCAGATCGATTTCACCGAGCCGCGTTCGATAGCGCCGCGCAACGATCCGAAAGCCTTTTAAAAGAAGCAGCACGGAAGCAAAGCGTTCGGCGCTGTGTCCGCGAAAGAAAGCAATGCGCTTTTTCTCGCGGAGGTCTGTCATCGCTGATCCGATTTCAGTTGCATAAGGCGCTGATAGAGAACCGATTTCTGCCCGCCAGTCATACGCGCTGCCTCGCCTGCGGCCTTGGATGGTGGCAGTTCGGCGGCAAGCGACAGAAGCAGCTTGTCGATATCTTCCTCGCTTTGCGGAATGGTGTTGCCCGTCGGCGGGCCGACCAGCAGAACCACTTCACCGCGAATGCGATCTTCTCCGTCAAACTCCGCTGAAAGTTCACCCAGCGGCGCCGTGCGAATGGTTTCATAGGCCTTGGTCAGTTCGCGGCAGAGCGCGCCCATACGATCCGGCCCAAACACTTGGGCCATTTCGGCCAGCGTCGCCGCTGTCCGGTTTGGCGATTCATAGAACACCAGCGTCGCATCGATGCCCTTGAGGCTTTCGAGCTTCGTCTGCTTTTGCCCGTGCTTGGATGGAAGAAAGCCGCAGAACATGAAGGCGTCGGTTGGCAGGCCGGAAGCGGCAAGTGCAGCCAGAACAGCGGAAGCACCCGGAATGGGAATAACGCGAATACCCGCTTCGCGTGCTTCGCCAACCAGACGAAAGCCCGGATCGGAGACGAGCGGCGTGCCCGCATCGGACACCAGCGCAACACTTTTGCCCGCAGACAGTGCGGCAATCAGCTTTTCACCGGCTTCGGCGGCATTGTGCTCATGATAGCTGATTGGACGGCGGGAAATGCCGTAACGGTCGAGGAGAACGCGGGTCACGCGTGTATCCTCACAGGCCAGAACATCGGCTGCGGCGAGCGTTTCGATGCCGCGCAGCGTCATGTCGCCAAGATTACCGATCGGCGTCGACACGATATAAAGTGCTGGTTCCAACGGACGGGCGCGCATGGCTGTGCCGCCCACCACATAATCGCGCCGTCCATCGTCAATATTCTGGGCGCCCATATCTTCAGTCATTGCTTATCCCTCATGCCGCGAGATCCGCGACCAGCGCATCCAGCACCAGCGCACCGTCCGGCGTTGCGCGAATGATGCTGCCGCCCATCGGCTCGATCATGCCCTCGGTGATCAGTTTCGCCAGACGCTTCTGGTCAACATCATGACCCGACAGCCGCTTGTAGCGATCCAGATCGATGCCTTCGCGCAGACGAAGCCCCATCATCAGGAACTCGTCGCCCTCCTGCCCGCCATCAAGATATTCTTCCTCGATAATGCCGTGGCCGCGCCGATCAACCTTGTCGAGCCAGGTTTCCGGATGCTTTTCGGTAATCGTCACGGTGCGAACGTCGTTTTCCACGAAACGCCCATGCGCACCGGGGCCGATACCGACATATTGCCCGTAGCGCCAATAGACGAGATTGTGCTGCGACTCACGCCCCGGCACCGCATGATTGGAAATCTCATAGGCCGGGAGACCATGTTCTGCCGTCACCCTTTGCGTTTCTTCATAAAGCGCTGCGGCGTGGTCCGGCTCCGGCGTGGTCAGCTTTCCGGCCTTCCAGAGATTGTAGAACTGCGTGCCTTCCTCGATGGTCAACTGATAGAGCGAGAGGTGATCGGCAGCCAGTCCGATGGCCTCCTTCAGCTCTTCGCGCCATGCCTCGATGCTCTGGTTCGGGCGCGCATAGATCAGATCGAAGGACAGGCGCGGGAAAATCTCGCGCGCCAGACAAATGGCGGCCTTGGCTTCCTCAACCGAATGCATGCGCCCGAGACGGCGCAAATCGGGATCGTTGAGCGCCTGAATGCCGAGCGACACGCGATTGACGCCTGCCGCGCGATAGCCGCGAAAACGGTCGGCTTCCACACTGGTCGGGTTGGCTTCCAGCGTCACTTCGATGTCGGGTGCGACAGACCAATACGACGCAATATTATCGAGCAGAGCGCCCACCGTTTCAGGCTGCATCAGCGATGGCGTGCCGCCACCCAGAAAAATACTGGTGACCGTGCGCGGGCCGGTGCGCTCGCGCAGCGTTTCCATCTCGCGCCGGAAGGCTTCAGAAAAACGCGCCTGATCCACCGGCTTGTGACGGACATGGCTGTTGAAGTCGCAATAAGGGCATTTGGCCAGACAGAACGGCCAATGCACATAAACGCCGAACGCAGTTTCCCCATTCGCACGCGCGATGGGAATCGTGCTCACGCCGTCCACTAACGCCGGTGAAGAGGGAAACAGCTTGTTCATTTCGCGGAAGCCGGCTCCACGTTGAGCGCCTTTTCGGCAAAAAGCTTGAAGGCGCGGGCGCGGTGCGACAGGGCCTCGGCGTCGCCCGGCTTCCAGCCGTGCTTCTCATCGGCGGTCATTTCGCCAAAGGTCTTTTCGTGGCCCGCCGGCAAGAACACCGGATCATAGCCAAAGCCGGTCGTGCCGCGTGGTGGCCAGATCAGCACGCCTTCCACTTCGCCGCGGAAATATTCCGCTTCGCCATCCGGCCATGCAAGGCAGATGACAGAGACGAAACGCGCGCCGCGCTTGTCCGCAGTCGTCGCACCCTTTTCCTGCAAAAGATCTTCGACCTTGCGCATCGCCATGTTGAAATCACGCGTGCCGTCTTCGGTTTCGGCCCAGTCGGCCGTGTAGACGCCCGGCTCACCATCCAGCGCATCGACCATCAGGCCGGAATCGTCAGACAATGCGGGCAGGCCGGTGGCTTCAGCCGCAGCAAGCGCCTTGATATAGGCGTTTTCCTCAAACGTGGTGCCGGTCTCGTCCGGCTCCGGCAAGCCAAGTGCTGCAACAGAGCTGACATCGAAGCCGAACGGACCGATCAGCCCGTCGAATTCCTTCAGCTTGCCTGCATTGTGCGAGGCGACAATCAGCTTGCCCTTTTCCAGCGTTCTCATTTTCAATTCCACAGTTTGGGTTCGGCAATCTCCAGCGAATTGCCGGATGGATCGCGGAAATAAATCGAATGTGCGCCATTGGGCCAATCGAAATCGGCCTCAATGGCAACGCCATGCTTTTCCAGATGTTTCCGCCAGCCCTCGATCTCCGCGCGGCTTGCAGCAAAACATACATGACCCGGCCCCGTTGTGCCATGCGGCGGCACAGGCAAATTGCCGGGCAAAGGCGGCTTCAAGGTTTCTTCCGCCTTGAAGAGCAGCAAAATGCCCTCACCACAGCGGAAGAAAGCGTTGCGCTCGCTGAGCTGGCCCACCGGTTCCAGCCCCATCGTGTTGCGATAGAATTCTACCGCCTCGGCGACGTCGCGGACATAGAGTGCCGTTTCAAGAATATGTGCAGCGCGCATGGATCAGGTCTCCTCATTCAGATGGAGCAGACCCTGTCCTAGCAGAGCCTGTTCCAAAAGTCGTCCTGTGCGGCTGCAAATACCTTTTTTTGATTCAGGCTGTTAAGCTACGGCCATCTTTTGCAGGGACACAAGACGATCGACACCGCTGCGCGCCAGCTTCATCAGGTTCAGGAACTCTTCTTCCGAGAAAGGCGCGCCTTCGGCAGTGCCCTGAATTTCAACAATGCCGCCCGCGCCGGTCATGACGAAATTGCTGTCGGTCTGGGCGACGGAATCTTCCGCATAGTCCAGATCCAGAACAGGAGCGCCTTCATAGATGCCGCAGGAAATGGCGGCGACATGATCCTTCAGCACCTTCTCGACCCGCACCATCTGGCGCGCTTCCATCCAGCGCAGGCATTCATGCAAGGCCACCCAGCCGCCGGTGATGGCTGCGGTGCGCGTGCCGCCATCGGCCTGGATGACATCACAGTCAACCGTGATCTGCACTTCGCCCAGCGCCTGCATGTCAACGACAGCGCGCAAGGATCGTCCGATCAGACGCTGGATTTCCTGCGTGCGTCCGCCCTGCTTGCCAGTGGCGGCTTCGCGGCGCATGCGGTCGCCGGTCGAACGCGGCAGCATGCCGTACTCCGCCGTGACCCAGCCCTTGCCGGTGTTGCGCATCCAGCCCGGAACCTTTTCCTCAAGGCTTGCCGTGCACAGAACATGCGTGTCGCCAAATTTGACCAGGCAGGAGCCTTCCGCATGTTTGGAGATGCCGCGCTCGAAAGAGACGGCGCGCATTTCGTCGGCAGCACGCTTGGATGGACGCATATATCAATTTCCTTGATCGAGTTTTTGGGGATTCAAAGTTTTCCGTGCGGCTTTTTAGGCTCCCCGGGCGCAAATAGAAAGGAATTTTGCGCTTCGCCAGCCCAAAGACATGTCGAGAAGTGTTGAGAGGAATGCCAGTCTGGAGCTAAAGCCTTTGACGCTTCGCGCCGCAACCTTATATTTAGGGCAAGCAATCAACAGGTTCGCCGCTCTATCATGATGAAATCGCCTGAACATCAGCTTCTGAATTCGCTCGACCAGCGGTCGCGCGAAATTTTTCGGCTGGTCGTCGAGAGCTATCTCAACGACGGCGACCCGGTCGGTTCGCGCAATCTGTCCCGCCTGCTGCCGCATTCGCTCTCGCCTGCTACCATTCGTAATGTGATGAGCGATCTGGAGCATCTGGGGCTGATCTATGCCCCGCATGTGTCGGCGGGCCGTCTGCCGACGCAGATCGGCCTGCGCTTTTTCGTCGATGCCTTTATGGAAGTCGGCGATCTGCCGCCGGGCGAACGCTCGTCCATCGAAGCGCAGGTGCGCGCCGCCGGCAACAGCAATTCGGTGGAAAGCGTGCTGACCGAGGCAAGTCAGGTCCTGTCCGGCCTGTCGCGTGGCGCGGGTCTCGTGCTTGCCACCAAGACGGAAGGCGCGCTCAAACATATCGAATTCGTGCGGCTGGAGCCGACCCGTGCGCTTGCCGTGCTGGTGATGCAGAATGGCGATGTGGAAAACCGCGTCATCAATCTGCCGGTCGGCATCAGTGCATCGCAACTGGTGGAAACCTCGAATTTCCTCAACGCCCATATTCACGGCCACACGCTTTCCGAAGCCAAGGCCGAGCTGAAGGTGCTGATGGAGGAAACCCGTCAGGAGCTGGACCAGCTTTCGCAGGAACTTGTCGAACAGGGCCTCGCCGTGTGGGGCGGCACCGGCTCTGACCAGCCGTCGCGGCTGATTGTGCGCGGCCGCGCCAATCTTCTGGAGAACATTCACGCGCAGGAAGATATCGAGCGTCTGCGCCATCTCTTCGACGATCTGGAAACCAAGGACGGCATGGTCCAGCTTCTGGATCTGGCCGAAACAGGTTCGGGTGTACGCATTTTCATCGGTTCGGAAAACAAGCTGTTTTCGCTATCCGGCTCGTCGCTGGTGGTCGCGCCCTATCGCGACAGCGAACAGCGGGTCATCGGCGCGCTCGGCGTCATCGGCCCGACCCGCCTCAATTATGCGCGTATCGTTCCGATGGTGGACTATACGGCCCAGATCGTGTCTAGACTTCTGCGGTGAGGTGTCAATCTTACCGGGTCACCAGAAATTAAGCCTTGATTTTAATGGCATGAAACTCGATATCCGCCCCAGACGATATTCAAGACGGAAGAAGCATTATGTCTGACGAAAAGAACAAAACCCAGAACCCCGATCTTGAGCAGCGCGACATCAACAATCCACGGGATCGTGAGGCGCTGAACCGGGCTGCCGCCGATTTCCTGAAAGCGCGCAAGGCCGAAGCCAGCGCCGAAGTTGCGGAAGACGAAGCGGACAATGCGGCTGATGAAACCGCAAACCGGATTCTCGCGCTCGAAGCCGATAACAAGGAACTCAAGGATCAGGTTCTGCGCGTTGCTGCCGAAATGGAAAACCTGCGCAAGCGCACCCAGCGCGACGTGCAGGATGCCCGCACCTATGCGGTGACCAATTTTGCTCGCGACATGCTGTCGGTTTCCGACAATCTGCGCCGCGCCATCGACACCATTCCGCCCGAGATGCTGGAAGCCGACGCCAGCCTGAAGTCTCTGGCCGAAGGCGTGGAAATGACCGAACGCGCCATGTTGCAGGCTCTGGAACGCCACGGCGTCACCAAGCTTGAGCCGGAAGGCCAGAAGTTCGATCCGAACTTCCATCAGGCCATGTTCGAAGTGCCGAACCCGGATCTGCCGAACAACACCGTCGTGCAGGTTGTGCAGGCTGGTTTCGCCATTGGCGACCGCGTCCTGCGACCGGCCATGGTCGGCGTTTCCAAGGGCGGCCCGAAGGCTGCTGCCGAGGCCGGCGGCGCGGAAGGCAACAGCTGATAAGCAGCGTCATCGAAATTACAAAAGAGCGGCGGTTTATCCGCCGCTTTTTTTGTATCTGCTGACCTGCACTCATGCAGCCATATTGCCAAGGCGCGCAGAGCAATAGAAAATCGCGTCAGATATCTTGCTGGGGGAGCCGCGTGACCGTCGTACAGTTTCTGAACTTTGCGGGTGTCTTCGTCTTCGCGGCAACAGGCGCGCTTGCCGCCTCGCGGCGACAGCTCGACATTGTCGGCTTCATCTTTCTTGCCAATATCACCGGCATCGGCGGCGGAACGCTGCGCGATCTGATCCTGAGCACACCGGTTTTCTGGGTTCAGGAGCCGATCTACCTGCTGGCGGGCACACTGGCCGCCTTCGCGGTCTATTTTACCGCTCATATGGTGGAATCACGCTATCGCGTGCTGCTCTGGCTCGATGCCATCGGCATGTCGGCCTATACGGTCATGGGTGCGGCCAAGGGACTTGCGCTCGGCGTCAGCGCACCGGTTGCCATCGTCACTGGCATTTTCACCGCCACGCTGGGCGGCATCCTGCGCGATATGGTGGCCGGAGAGCCATCGGTGATCATGCGGCGGGAAATCTATATCACGGCGGCGCTGGCGGGAGCCTGCCTCTATGTCGGGCTGGCGCGCCTTGGCGTCGATCCGTTCTTTTCGGCAGTGGTCGCGGCGCTGACCAGTTTTACCGTGCGCGGCGGAGCGCTTTATTTCGGCTGGAACCTGCCGGTTTATAAAAGCCGTCCCGGTCGCACCGAAGAAGAACTCCAGCGCGACCGGATCATTCGGTCCGAATAGTCAGATTAGATCAGGCCAGCCTGACTTGCAGCGGCCTGAAGGCTCAGCAGCGGACGCGGGCCCATCTGCTGGATGATGAGACCGGCGGCAAGCGAGCCGAGCCGTGCGCAATCTTCCAGCGAGCGGTCCTTGGTATAACCATAGAGGAAGCCAGCCGCATAAAGATCGCCCGCGCCGGTCGTGTCGACCAGTTCGTCGATCTCTATGGCGGGAACGGTCAGCGTCTGATCGGGCGTCACAATGACTGCACCCTTTTCTGAGCGCGTGATGATCGACAGCTTGCAATCCATGCGCATCGAGGCAATCGCCGTTTCGAGCGATTTGGTCTGGTAGAGCGACTTGGCTTCGTCTTCATTGGCGAAAACGATATCG
Organism: Brucella sp. 22210; assembly: GCF_052045675.1. Taxonomy (NCBI): domain Bacteria; kingdom Pseudomonadati; phylum Pseudomonadota; class Alphaproteobacteria; order Hyphomicrobiales; family Brucellaceae; genus Brucella; species Brucella sp. 22210. The sequence goes on along the minus strand of NZ_JBQEPD010000001.1, from coordinate 478,695 downwards.
ACCGTGCGCTGGCGCATCAAGTCGAGGAACTCTTCGCGATAGCGGTCGACACAGAACGGATCGGAGAGCGTCATAGCCACTTCATGACCAGCCTCATGCGCGATCTTCGAAGCCATCACGATGGCTTCCTTGGCGCGGGGCGGATCCCACAGATAGCCTTCGAAATAGGTGACCTTGGCATCGGCGACCTTGGAGGTCTCGACGTCTTCCGGTCCAAGCTCGACACAGGCGCCGAGGAAGGTATTCATCGAGCGTTCGCCATCCGGCGTCACGAAAATCATCGAGCGGGCGGTTGGCGAACCCTTTTCCAGCGGACGCGTATCAAAGGCCACGCCCTGCGCGCGGATATCATGCGCGAAGACACGTCCAAGATGGTCAGTCGCCACCTTGCCGAAATAGGCGGAACGTCCGCCGAGGCTGGCAACGCCTGCCGCCGTGTTGCCCGCGCTGCCGCCGGACATTTCCGTCGCCGGACCAGCAATGCGGCTATAGAGCAATTCTGCGCGATCGGCATCGATAAGGTTCATCGCACCTTTGACTATACCGTTGGCTACGAGGAAAGAGTCGTCCGTACGCGAGAGAATATCGACAATGGCATTGCCGATGCAAAGAACGTCGAATGTGGCCATGAGCTCGAGAAGCTCCCCTTTTTTCAATTCTCCAGCCTGCTTCCGTTCGGACAGGAGGAGGCTTTGGCGCCAGCTATCTATCCTGAACGTGATACGGTGGGATAGATATTCGGGTGCGGGTTTAACCTTTTGCTCCCTCTTTGGCTACCCCGCCACGATCCCGGTATGTGGGTAGTCTGGCTTGCGCGGCCCGATGGCCGTACCTATTTTCATTTCGTCCACAGCCAAAACAGGCTCAAAACGGAAAAAGAATGATCATAGACGCCGCCCTGAAAGCCTTGAATCGTCTGCTGACGCCGGAGTTTCGCTCGGTTTTCTGGAAAACGCTGGGTTTGACGCTTTTGCTGCTGGCCGGTCTCTGGGCCAGTATTCGTCAAATCTTTTTTATCTATGCCTGGCCGTGGTTGGAGCAATTGCTGCCCGGCATGCCCGCATGGGCAGGCTGGCTGGGTATCGTCGCCGCCATTGCGGCGGGGCTTGGGCTGGCGCTTGTTCTGGCTCTGATGATCGCGCCCGTCACGGCGCTTGTGGCAGGTCTGTTCCTTGATGATGTTGCCGAAGTGGTCGAGCGCACGGATTATCCGAACGACCCGGCGGGCGACGCCCTGCCGCTTGGACGCTCCATCGTGGTTTCGTTGAAATTCCTCGGCGTGGTAATCCTCGGCAACCTTTTGGCTCTGGCCCTGCTCTTTGTGCCGGGCATCAACCTGATCGCCTTTTTCGTCATCAACGCTTATCTGCTCGGGCGCGAGTTTTTCGAATTTGCCGCCATGCGCTATCGCAGCGAAGCGGAAGCCAAGGCGCTGCGCTCCCATTATGGCGTGACTGTTTTTCTGGCGGGTTTGCTGATTGCCGGTTTCATGGCCATTCCGCTGGTCAATCTTCTGACCCCGCTTTTTGCGGCAGCACTCATGGTGCATCTGCACAAAGCCATTTCGCAGCGCGAGGCCGCCAAGCCTGTCAAAACTTACGCCTGAGGCGGGAGCGGAATCAGCGCGGCAGGCACATCGCAGGTCTTGTCCGGCGATTTGCAGATATCGGCGATGACGCAATGCTCGCATTCGGGCTTGCGCGCCTTGCAGGTGTAGCGCCCGTGCAGGATCAGCCAGTGATGGGCGTGCAGCATATATTCCGCCGGAATGACCCGCACCAATATGGCCTCGACCGCATCCGGCGTCTTGCCCGGCGCCAGACCAATCCGGTTGCCAATGCGCAATATATGCGTGTCCACTGCCATGGTCGGCTGGCCGAACGACATGTTGAGCACGACATTGGCCGTCTTGCGTCCGACACCCGGTAGCTTGACCAGCGCGTCGCGGTCGCCCGGCACCTCACCGCCATGGTCGCGGATCAGCGCTTCCGAAAGCAGGATGACATTCTTCGCCTTGTTGCGCCAAAGGCCGATGGTGCGAATATAATTGCCGACCTTTTCCTCACCCAGCGCCAGCATTTTCTGCGGCGTATCGGCGACGGCAAACAGACCGCGCGTCGCCTTGTTGACGCCCGCATCCGTTGCCTGAGCAGATAGCACCACCGCCACCAGCAAAGTGAAGGCGTTCACATGCTCCAGTTCGCCCTTCGGTTCCGGGCGCTGCACGGAGAACCGGCGGAAGATTTCGTGAATCTCGTCAGCCGTATAAAGCGTACCGGCCACGCGGCGCGGGCGACGAACGGCGGGGCTCGCTGCCGGGCTGCTTGCGGCGACGGAAACTGTCACGGGCGATTTGATTTTGGCCTTTTGCATTCTGTCTCTATACTGAGGTCTGTTCCTGGAAGACAACCCGCAGCTTGACGCAGGCGGCTTTCAGGTCAAGGGTTCAGACTTCAATGCACCATCCAGACGGCGCGGAACCGGACAGGTTCGAGACCCCTATTTTTGAAGCCTTGCTGACGCCCTACCGCTCGCTGGGGCGCACGGGCTTCACCGTCCTGATGGCGGCACTTATCGGCTGCTGGTTGTTTGTCGGAACTTTGTTCTGGTCCATCGGCGCATGGCCGATCTTCGGCTTTTTCGGTCTCGATGTACTGTTGATCTATCTGGCTTTTCGCTGGAATTACCGCTCTGCCCGGGCGCGTGAAGAGATTTCCGTTTCGCGCGCAGCCCTGCATATCCGCCAATATGCCCCTTCCGGCAAAATGACGGCGCATCAGTTCAACCCCTTCTGGACGCGCTTTCGCGTGGCGCGAAAGCCGGATATCGGCATTACGAATATGAGCGTTGAAAGCCGCGACAAGCACGTCGCCATCGGCAGCTTTCTGAACCCCGACGATCGCGAAAACTTCGCCACCGCCTTTCGCGCAGCCTTGGCCGAGGCACGACGGTAGAGCGCGTTTCAGTATATGCTAAGTTTGACACTATCCGCCCCGCAACAGTGGCGGGTATCGCCCTGCCCCATCGTCGTTTTACGATATGACAAAGGGGGATTCCGGCATTGGCCCTTGAAGTCGGGCTTTTCACAAGCCATATCAGTTAGCGGAGAGATACGCCGAACGGGTTCTCTTCATAACGGTCGCTTCTCATCAAGGACTGATGCAATGACACGAATGACTCCGTTTTCGAGCCCTCTCTTGCTCGGATTCGACACGATGGAAAAGACACTCGAACGGATTGCCAAATCCGGCGATGGCTACCCGCCCTATAATATCGAACGCCTACGCGGTGAAACAGGCTCTGAGCGCTTGCGCATCACGCTTGCCGTGGCAGGTTTCTCCAGCGAAGATCTCGACGTCATGACGGAAGACAACCAGCTTGTCATTCGCGGGCGGCAGACCGACGACACCGAACGCGAATATCTGCACCGCGGCATCGCGGCCCGTCAGTTTCAGCGTGTGTTCGTGCTGGCCGATGGCATGCGGGTGCTGGGTTGCGAGTTGAAAAACGGTCTTCTCGCTGTCGATCTCGACCGACCGGAACCGGAACGGCTGATCAAGAAAATCAACATAGCTGTGAAAGACTGAAAAACGTTCAGGTTTCGTTCAGTCATTAAGGCTATGATAACTATCGTGAAGCTCTGGTGCGGCATAGCCGTGAATGGTGTGCCGCTCAAATGGAGGCTAAGACCATGAACAGACAGGTTCTCACCGAAAATGAATTCGCTCATCTGGGCGAAGGTGAAATTGCCTACGTACGTAAGATCCGCTCCGACGATCTTGCACGCAGCTTCCCTGCCCTCCCACCAATCGAGCCTGGTCTTGAACTCTGGGCTCTCTTTGGCGCAAGCGGCGAGCCGATTGTGCTCTCCGATGTCCGCGCTACTGCGCTGCAAGGCGCACACGAACACGAATTACGCACGGTGCTGCTCAACTAAAATGGCAGCCCTGCTGAATATGCAACGATAGCGGCTCCACGCTATGCAGAGCCGCTATCGCCACCATTGTGTGGCTGGCGTCAGACGCGCACCTTTTACTGCTTCGAGCAGCGGTCGCGAGCACTATTGACGCACCTCTTACATGCCTTATGGAGAGTGTCGCAGTGACCGTTATTGATGGCCACTTGGTGAAGCTTATCGCAAGCCACCATTTCCCCGCTTAAAGCATTGATCGGTGCTATCAGCATTCACTTCTGCTGAACCGAAGCTAAAAGACATCCCTTAATTCGATAAAAACCCCTCACAAAAAACAATTTAATTATTTTGGTGGGATATTATCATTTTCACAAAGAATCGTTCTTTGGCTGATGCATTTTTTATTTCTCTCTGAGAATACATCACGATGTATCGCATCACAATATTTAACAGCAGCATCGTAGCAAATCTTAAATTCCTCGGAATGAGCCGCACCTGAAATAGACAGAATAGCAACCAATGAAAAAATAAACTTCTGCAATTTATATTCCTATTTGTTATATTATTATAATTTTTTATATATAAATCGTGGAAAATATAATTAATTAATTCGTCAATGCTTTCTAATTATATTTGTATTTAAAACTAATTATCAAATTCCGGGCAAACTGGCAATTTCTTCGCTAAGCAATCATGATAATCTGCATTGAACCCCAGAAAATCACTCCCGTGCTTCGCGATACACTCTTTTCCCACACGCTCAACACACTCAATTTTATTTTCAGCAGCCAATGCGGAACCGGAAAATACTATCGCAGCAATCAATGCTGAAACATATTTCTTCAATTTATTTTCCATCTTTATGAGTTTTACAAAATCCTTCTACACGAGTTCTATTCATCGTATAATCCATATTTTAAGCGAGCCTAATAATACTATACGGCATAGCGGAAATAGAAAAAGCCGCCACTCTGAACGAGTGACGGCTTCACAAAAATCGATTTCAAAGCGCCGGTACAAACAAATCCGGCGCTTTTAGGCTCAGGCGGCGTTGGAGGCCGGCTGGGCTGTCAGAAATGAATAGAGCGCCTGTGCATCATGTGTGCCTCGCAGCTTGGCGACCATATCCGGGTCGCGGAGCATACGCGCAATGCGCGACAAGGCTTTCAGATGATCAGCCCCGGCATTTTCCGGGGCCAACAGCAGGAAAACGAGATCGACAGGCTGATCATCCAGCGCCTCGAAATCAACCGGCGTTTCAAGGCGCGCGAAGATGCCGGCAATCTTGCCGATATTCGCCAGCTTGCCGTGCGGGATAGCCACACCGCTGCCTACCCCGGTCGAACCGAGGCGTTCACGCTGGAGAATTGTTTCGAAAACTTCACGCTCAGGGAGACCGGTCAGTTCCGCAGCCTTTTCAGACAAAATCTGCAAAAGCTGCTTTTTGGAGCTGGCTTTCAGCGCGGGGATAATCGCCCCCGGCTGAATCAGATCACTAAGATCCATTCTCTCCGTTCCTTCTTCAATCAGGCCGTTTTCGGCCCGGTTTTAGGAAGCGCACGCAACTACCCACGAATGGGCCCGCCCTTCACAGCGGTTACGCATAACGTGCGCTTCGGGTTTGCCGTCAGACGCGAGGCGCGGCCTGGCGGGTAACCGTCGATGGGTCAACCCAGCCGATATTGCCGTCCGCTCGACGGTAGACGATGTTTACTTCATCATTGCCCGCATTCCGGAAAACCAGAACCGGGTTCTCAATCAGATCAAGCTCGACCACCGCCGAAGCCACCGACATGGTGCGCAGGGCGACAGACGTTTCCGCCACAATGGTAGGCGCATAATCGGCCGGAAGCTCCTCCTCTTCCTCCGGCAGCGGTGCCATAACACGATATGCCACGTCGTCATAGATCGCATTTGGCTGGGTAGCCGTACGCGACTTCAGACGGCGCTTATAGCGCCGAAGGCGGGTTTCAATCTTGTCCGCTGCCGCATCAAAAGCCAGCTGCGGATCCTGCGCATCACCAGTGCTTTGTAGCGTCGCACCACTGTCGAGGTGCAATGTACAATCCGCACTGAACCGTGAGCCGGACTTCGAGACCGTTACCTGCCCGGAAAAGCCATGATCGAAATATTTGCCGACCGTTTCATTCACCCGATCTACGATCCGGGTTGTGAAAGCTTCACCGACGTCCATATGCTTTCCAGATACACGCAGAGTCATTTGGCACACCTCATTTGCGTTACACCACAGGGCTTAGTCTAATCACAAGGCAAGCGAAGCGCAAAGCGAACCGTCATCAAAGATGGCATTCATCCTACGGGTTTTTCAGACTTGATCCGGCTTGCCGGTCGAAACCCTGAAACACCTTCAAAATCCACGCTTTTCCGATCAATAACCGGTCAAACGGCACCTTGAACATTCCTTGTCTTATGCAACGCCCCAAACGCGTGATCGTTGCCGTTTCTGCTAAACTGCCTTTCCTTTAAGCACTCGGACATCCGCCAACTCTTTCAGAAAAAGCCGATGCATATTTTGTGCCACATTCGCAAAAGCCCGCAAAACCGGACTATTCCAGCTTTTTCGGGCAAGCGTTGCAGCGCGAGCCGGGCTTCTATTGATTGAAACGGCGCTTGTCAATTGGTCCTCCTGCCAGTTGGCCAACTCGAAGCGCTGCCGGTTCTTGCGATCATGATCGATTTTTTCTGATCGAACGGTGCTTCAAGTTCAAAATTTCAGAGCATTCTCTTGGGGTTGAACCGGTCAAAAATCGCTCTGGAGGTACAATCGTCTATTCCGGACCACCGGGTAACCGGTGGTTTAAACAGTTGTTTTGACACGCATCTCGTCCGAAAACAGTTTCGCGTTCCGGGATGTGTTCTAAGAAACAGAAAGCTTGGCTTTCTTCTCACGCCTGCGCTGAACCGATGAAGCAATATTCATCGATTCCCGATATTTTGCGACAGTTCTTCGCGCAATATCCACACCGTCTTTCTTCAACGCATCAACAATTGCATCGTCAGACAGGACATCATCTGGCTTTTCAGCGTCGATCATCTGGCGAATACGATGCCGAACACTTTCGGAAGAATGGGCGTCACCGCCCTCCGACGAGGCGATGGAAGCGGTGAAGAAATAGCGCAATTCAAACACGCCACGTGGCGTTTCCATGAACTTGTTCGCCGTCACGCGGCTGATGGTGGATTCATGCATGCCCACCGCATCGGCCACCATGCGCAAGTTCAACGGCTTGAGATGGGTGACGCCGTGGCGCAGAAACCCGTCCTGCTGGCGCACGATTTCCTGTGTCACCTTTAAAATCGTTCGCGCGCGCTGATCGAGGCTGCGCACCAGCCAGCTCGCCGTCTGCATGCAATCGGCCAGGAATGTCTTTTCCTCAGCCTTCACCGAAGCGCTCACCTCGGCATAATATTCATTGTTGACGATAAGCCTCGGCATGGCCGCCGGGTTAAGCTCGATGGCCCAGCCACCGTCACGCGAGGGCGTGACGACCGCATCGGGCACGATGGCGTCGGCCACCGCAACTTCGAACAAGGCGCCCGGCTTTGGATCCAGTGTGCGGATCTCGGACAGCATGTCGAGAATGTCGGCCTGATCGACACCACAGAGCTTTTTCAGCGTGGCGAAATCGCGCCGCGCCAGCAGATCGAGATTATCGACCAGTGCCGCCATGGCCGGATCGAAACGGTCCTTCAGGCGCAGCTGGATCGCAAGGCATTCGCGCAGATCGCGTGCAAAAATGCCAGGCGGATCAAAGCTTTGCATCACGGCCAGAACGCGCTCCACCTGCGCGGTCTCCACGCCCAGATTTTGCGCCAGCCCGATAATGTCCACGCGCAGATAGCCGCTCTCGTCCAGCGCATCGGCGAGAGCCATGGCGATGAAACGGTCAGAGGTCTGCGAAAAGGTCAGGGCGATCTGCTCGCCCACAAAGTCAGCAAGCGAGACCCGGCTCGCCGTCACCTGATCAAGATCATATCCGCCACCGCTGCCACTGCTATAGGCATCGAGCGTCGACGATTTCCACTGGGCGGCAAGGTCGGGATTGATCTCGTCATAACGGCCCGGATCGTCGGGAAAAATGTTTTCCAGCGAACTGTCGAAAGTGGTGGAGAGATTTTCAGCGGCGTCCGGCGCATCGGTCTTAAACCAGTCCGCCTGCCCCTCGTCAAACGGGCCGTCCTCCTCCGACTGGCGGTCGTCCGTTGGGTCGCCGCTTGCAGAAGAGCGATCATCGTCACGGGCAGCGTCAGCGCCTGCGAAATCATCATTCGCTGCCTCTATTCTGTCCAGCAGCGGATTCTTTTCAATTTCCAGATCGAGAAAATGCTCAAGCTCAAGATGCGTCATCTGAAGCAGTTTTATCGACTGCATCAGCTGAGGTGTCATCACCAGCGATTGTGACTGACGGAAATCTAGCTTGGGCGACAGAGCCATACGACGCGTTATTCCCCCTGCGAACGACTGGTCGACCAAAACCCCGAGCCGCTATTTCACCCGGCCTTGATGACCGGGGTTTCTCCCTGATCAAAACTGGTATGATCCTTGCTTGTCAATTCAGAATGTGCAGTTTTGGGGCAAAAGGGGAAAATAGTCGCAAGATTGATGCATTTTTTGGAGCGGCTTTTATGTTAGCCAGCTCAAATAGACCCGGAAGCCGAAGCTTGCGGGTCAAATGGATTTTTCAGTCAGGAATAATCAGAGCGTGAACTGATCGCCGAGATAGAGGCGACGCACATCCGGATTGGCAACAATCTCGGCCGGGCGGCCATGGGTCAGCACCTGACCGGCATGGATGATATAGGCGCGGTCGATCAGACCGAGCGTTTCACGCACATTGTGGTCGGTGATCAGAACACCGATGCCGCGACTGGTCAGATGGCGAACGAGCTGCTGAATATCCGAAACCGCAATGGGATCGACGCCCGCGAAGGGCTCATCGAGCAGCATGAAATTCGGGCGCGAAGCAAGCGCGCGGGCAATTTCCAGACGACGCCGCTCACCGCCCGAAAGCGAGATGGCGGGCGCCTTGCGCAGATGCGCAATGTGGAATTCTTCCAGCAGCGCGTCGAGTTCGGAAGCGCGCTTCTTGCGGTCCTTTTCGACCACTTCAAGCACGGCCTTGATATTGTTCTCGACCGAAAGTCCACGGAAAATGGACGCTTCCTGCGGCAGATAGCCGATACCAAGACGCGAACGACGATACATCGGCATGGATGTGACGTCGAAACCGTCAATCTCGATGGAACCGGCATCGGCTGGAACCAGACCTGTCACCATGTAGAAACAGGTTGTCTTGCCGGCACCGTTCGGACCGAGGATGCCAACCGCTTCGCCAGCGCGCACGCCGAACGACACGCCATTGACGACCTGACGACCGCGATAGCTCTTGCAGAGACCGCGCGCGACCAGCGTTCCCTTGAGGCGCGCCGTCTTGCCCGGCTGTGCTGGCATGACGCCATGCGCACCGCCCGAAGAGTCGGCACTCTCGGCAACCGCCTGCGGTTCACCGGCTTTCTTGTTCCAGAACAATCCCACGCGTGACGCCCCGGTCAGTTCTGCTTGGGCGCGGCACCGCCCTGCTGTTGATCCTTCGGCGCCATAATGATCGACACGCGACCCTTGCTGTTCGCGCCGCTCTTGCAGCTTTCGACATTGGCGCGGCCGGTATCGAGATGCGCCGTCAGCTTGCAGCCGGTGACGACATTGTCACCGTCGGTCAGAACGACCTTCGAGCCTTCGAGAATCATGATCTGATTCTTCGCGTCGTAACGGCCGGTATCGCCCGTTGCGACCTGCGTGCCGGACTTCAGGTAAACCTTGCCGGAAATGTCGATGTGATCGATGCTCGACGAATCGAGACCACCAACACCCGCACTTGCCGGTTCTTTCGGGGCTTCGCCCTTATCGTCTTTGGCAGCCTTGTTGTAATAGACGGTCATCAGACCTGCCTTCAGCAGGGCATCGCCCTGCGCAACGGAAACATTGCCGGTGAAAACCGCAACGCCTTCCTTGTCGCGCATTTCCAGCTTGTCGGCGTCGATCTTGACCGGTGCCTTGCTGTTGGAAAGCTTGAGCCCGTTCACTGCGCCGCCTGCGGCTTCCTGCGCCGAAGCGGCAAAAGGAGCGGCAACGATGCCAAGCGCCAGAACTGCGAATCCTGCCCGCATCGTGCGAGCCATAGTGCCCTTGATCATCTTGCCCGTCTCACGTTCCATAAATCTTCAGTCCCCCGAATGCAGGCGCTTAAGCTTTGAACAACCTGCGTCCAGATGCAACATTAAGCACTTTGCCGCCAAATGGGAACATTAGGCTTCACAAAATGCGTACAAAAACAAATCCGCGCCTTCCAAAAAGTACGGTTGAACGCTTGATATGCCCTTATCCAGCGCCCGGTCAGGGCGCCTTGTTTCCCGAAATCACGCTGCCGTCAACGGTCATCTGAACGCGGTTCTCAAAAATCAGAACCTTGCCATTGTCCTTGACCTGCATGCTGTCGGCCAGAATATGCGTATTTCCGTTGCGAATATCGACCGGCTTGTCAGTTGTGATCTGTCCGCTCTTCAGATTGACATCCGCCGAGTGCATCACAGCACGCAAACCTTCATTCGTGGTTACGATAAAGTCCTTATCAAGTTGCAAACGACCATTCGCATTATCGTAAATGCCGGATGCAGCCTCGACTTTGGCCACGCCCCGGTCGCCCACCGGCAATTCGGCCTGAATACCTTCAAGCGTGATGACACCGCTATTGTTGGCTTCCTGCGTCGCCCTGGAAGCGGTCATCGAATAAGGCTTGTTGTCCTTATTATAGCCGTTCAAATGCGGGCTCGACATGACAAGCTTGCCATTTTCGCCGCCCGTATTCATCTCGACCTTGATCGGCGTGGCTGGCGTTGCGAGAAACGTATACCAGGAAAAAACGGCTGCAAGCGCGATGGCGGCAACCGGCAGGGCGGTTTTCAGCACCCGCACGCGAACCGAATGGCGCTGCGCAGCATGAAAAAGCGACTCGGCTTTCTGGGACGCACCAAAACGCACGCCGCCCTTGCCGCGCCCGGAAGGGGCTGCGGTCTGCGCAACAGGGCTGTTAGTGGTGTCGGTAGTCATGACGTCCTTCAGATAATCCACTGTAGTCAATTCAAGAATTTCCAGTCAAAGATCAGAATGCGCTCGATGTAGAGGCTCACTACCTGCAATCAATAGGCGCTCTTTCACTTCAATATGGTTTATTTGGGATAATTTGCCCGGATGCTCAATAGCGTGATGGCGGCGCAAAATATCGCACCTGTCCAAAAAACATAGACAAGCCTTGCTATCTCATTGATAATTCATCGTAATCAGCACAGCCACCAATTAGGTAGAATGCTAATCAACTCTTTGATACCACAAAATGGTCCTGCGTTACAGCGCGACACGCACATGCGTAACTTGCAATTGAACGCCTTGTTTCTGGTTAGAGACAGAATCTCGCACACGAATGTCATGACAATGCAGTTGTGCAGCACTATCTCTTTGAAATGCGTAACAAGATTGAAGCGTCTTGCCGCCTGACTTAATTGAAGGCACAAAGATCGACATGGATTTTCATGACCGCCCATCGAGGCGGGTCGCATTTATAAAGACGAATGGATGGACAGAATGGCCCAGGACGCCGAAGCACTGATCGAAAGACGAAAGCTGCGCCGCAAGCTGACCGTTTGGCGCGTGGCATTTCTGCTTCTGCTCGCCCTTCTCGTCGTCGGTTTCGCCTCATGGTCGATGCGCGGCACAAATTTCACCCAGCCGCACATCGCCAAGGTGCGTATCGAAGGCACCATTTTCGAGAATGAAGAGCTTCTGAAGCGCCTCGACAGGATTGCCAAGAACGATGCGGTCAAGGGCGTGATTCTGGTTCTCGATTCGCCCGGTGGCACCACCGTCGGCGGCGAAGCCATTTATGAAGCCGTCCGTAAAATCGCCGAAAAGAAGCCAGTCGTCACGCAGGTCGGCACGCTGGCGGCGTCTGCCGGTTATATGATCGCCAGCGCTTCCGACCATATCGTGGCGCGGCAGACATCCATCGTCGGCTCCATCGGCGTGCTGTTCCAGTATCCCGACCTTTCCAAGCTTCTCGATATGATCGGCGTGAAAGTCGAAACCATCAAATCCGCGCCGCTGAAAGCGGAACCGAATTATTTCAGCCCGGCCAGCGAAGAAGCAAAAGGCATGATCCGCAATATGATCATGGATTCCTATGCATGGTTTGTGGACATTGTGGAAAAGCGCCGCTCCTTCACGCATGAACAGGCGCTTGCATTGGCCAATGGTGCGGTTTTCACAGGCCGTCAGGCGCTGGAAAAGAAACTCATCGACGAGCTTGGCGGCGAAGACGAAGCCGTGGCCTGGCTCGGCACTAAGGGTGTTTCCACCAAATTGCCTCGTCTTGAATGGAAGCCGGTCAACAGTGAAACAGGATTTTCGCTGCGCGATCTCCTCATTCATGCCGGTGCGCGGCTCATCGGTGTGCCTCAGGAAGCCGATAGTATGCTCAAGGAGATAGCAAAGGATCGCATCTTTCTTGACGGACTTCTCTCGGTTTGGCACGTTGATGGAAAGCCAGACGTAAATTGACGTAAATTCAGCGACCTAACAATGTCTGGCGTCAGGCCTGACAGTACAAAAACAGGAAACAGGGGTTTAAAGCCGTGATCAAATCGGAACTCGTTCAGATTATCGCCAGCCGCAATCCGCATCTCTTTCAGCGCGATGTCGAAAACATCGTCGGCGCGGTTTTCGACGAGATCACCAATGCCCTCGCGGACGGTAACCGCGTCGAGTTGCGTGGCTTTGGCGCTTTCTCGGTCAAGAACCGTCCGGCCCGCAGCGGCCGCAACCCGCGCACCGGCGAAACGGTGGACGTGGAAGAAAAGTGGGTTCCCTTCTTCAAGACCGGCAAGGAACTGCGCGACCGTCTCAACGGCGCCGTCTGATAGAAGATCATGCTGGCAAAACGTATCGTCGCAATCGTCATTCTGGTCCCGCTCGCGGTCATTCTGATCGCGCTGTCGGTTGCCAATCGTGCCACCACGATTCTGACGGTCGATCCGTTCAATCCGGGCAATCCGGCCCTGTCCTACAGCGCGCCGCTGTTCATCTGGCTGTTTGGCGCGTTGCTGGTCGGCGTGGTGATCGGTTCGCTGGTCACCTGGCTAACGCAGGGCAAGCATCGCCGCAGAGCGCGTGATCGCAAGCTGGAAGCGACCCGTCTTCTCGAACGCGCCGAAGCCGCCGAAAGGCGCAACACATCGGTCGCGAACTCCTGAAACGCCCGCTTTTCTCAGGCCCGGAAGCAGAACTTCCGGGTTTTACGGCCTTGAAATGGCCTGCGCACGCGAAAGAACGTCGTTTCCCCCTTCCACACCGGCCTTGTTTATCCTACCTAGACCGCAATCATTGTGATTGGAGTTTCGGGTGAAAGCGCCAAAGGGAAAAGGCAAAAAGCCGTCGGGCGGCAAACAGGATCGCGGTTTCGAACGCGCGAAGCATGATGCGCCGCGTCATGAGAACAAGTTCGATTCTGCCAATCCGGGTAAAGGTTCGGCCTTCAAGAAGCCGCGCCCACAATTTGCCAAGGCCGCACCCAAACCCGTAGCCGCTGAAGAACGCGAACGGGTTGTCGCGCCACTGCGCGAAATCAAGCCCTATACCGGCCCTCGTCCGGGCGAAAAATTGCCGGTCATCCTCGAAACCGAACCATCCGCCGATTATGCGCTGCTCGACAGCGGCAACGGACTGAAGCTTGAGCAATACGGTCCTTACCGCATTGTTCGCCCGGAAGGTCAGGCGATCTGGCTGCCAAGCCTGCCGCAGAAGGAATGGGATCAGGCCGACGCGGTCTTCACCGGCAATACGGATGAAGAAGGCATTGGACGCTGGGCTTTCCCGAAAGTGCCGCTCGGCGAAACATGGCCGATGCAGCATGACGGCATCTCCTTCCACGGTCGCTTCACCTCGTTCCGCCATGTCGGTGTGTTTCCAGAACAGGCCGCGCACTGGTCTTACATGGACGGCCTCATTCGCGACGGGGTAAAATCCGGGCGTAGCGTTAAGGTGCTGAACCTGTTCGGCTATACGGGCATTGCCTCGCTGGTTGCCGCCCGCGCCGGTGCGGAAGTCACCCATGTCGACGCCTCCAAGAAAGCCATTATCTGGGCGCGCGAAAATCAGGAAATGGCGGGGCTGTCGGATAAGCCGATCCGCTGGATCTGCGAAGACGCGATGAAATTCGTGGCGCGCGAAGAACGGCGCGGCAGTTTCTACGACATCATCCTGCTCGACCCGCCCGCTTACGGACGCGGCCCGAGCGGCGAAGTCTGGCAACTGTTCGAGCACCTGCCTGCAATGGTCGATACGTGCCGCTCGATCCTGACGCAGAAGCCGCTTGCCGTGATCCTGACCGCCTATTCGATCCGCGCCTCCTTCTTCGCCATTCACGAACTGATGCGCGACCGGTTCACCGGCCTTGGCGGCACGGTCGAATCGGGCGAGCTTATCCTGCGTGAGCGTTCTGCTGGACGCGCGCTTTCAACATCCATGTTCAGCCGCTGGGTAGCCAAATGAGCCGTAACGACGATTTTTCCAGAAACAGCGGTTCGCGCGGTGATCATGCATCGGGACACTCCAAAGTCGGGCAGGTGAAGGAAGTCACCAGCCTGACCAACCCGATCGTCAAGGATCTGCGCTCGCTGGCATTGAAGAAATTCCGTGACCAGCAAGGCGTATTTCTGGCCGAAGGGCTAAAGCTCGTCATCGACGCGCTGGAGCAGGACTGGCGCATCAAGACGCTGGTTTTCGCCAAATCCGGCAAGGGCAACAAAATGGTTGAGCAGGTTGCCGCCCGCACCTTCGCCAAGGGCGGACTGGTGCTGGAAGTGACCGAAAAGGTGATTGCCGCGATCACCCGCCGCGATAATCCGCAGGTGGTGGTTGGTGTTTTCGAACAGCAATACCAGTCGCTGGCAAGCCTCAAGCCGAAGCATAACGACGTCTATATCGCGCTCGACCGCGTGCGCGATCCGGGCAATCTCGGCACGGTCATCCGCACCGCCGATGCGGTCGGTGCGAAGGGCGTCATCCTGATCGGCGACACCACCGACCCCTATTCGCTCGAAACCGTGCGCGCCACCATGGGCTCGGTCTTTTCCGTACCGCTCTACAAGACGACGGAAAACGACTTCCTCAACTGGCGCAAGGGTTTCTCCGGTCTGATCGTCGGCACGCATCTGAAGGGCGCTGTCGATTACCGCACCATTCCCTATGCCAACAAGCCGGTCGTGCTGATGATGGGCAATGAGCAGCAGGGCCTGCCGGACAATCTCGCCAATGCGTGCGACAAGCTTGCACGCATTCCGCAGGCGGGCCGCGCCGACTCGCTCAATCTGGCAATCGCCACGGGCGTCATGCTCTATGAAATCCGCCGTGAGGCGCTCACCCTGGACGCAAGGGGATAATGATGAAGCGTCACGCGGTTCTGTCTTCGCTTCTCGTCGTCATTCTCACGGTTCTGATTGATCAGGGCGTCAAGCATCTGGTCGAAACCCGCATGGATTACGCCCAGCAGATCGACCTGCTGCCGTTTCTCGCGCTGTTTCGCACGCATAATGAAGGCATCGCCTTCTCGATGCTCGCAGGGTTGCACGACTGGGGTCTGGTGGCGATTACCGCTGCGGTCATCGTTTTCGTGCTCTATCTCTGGTGGACCAATGCGCAGGACCGCGTCTTCGCCCGCTATGGTTTTGCACTGGTGATCGGCGGCGCGGTCGGCAATCTGATCGACCGCGTGATGCACGGCTATGTGGTGGATTATATCCTGTTCCACCTGCCGACGTGGTCTTTCGCCGTCTTCAATTTAGCCGACACCTTTATCACCATTGGTGCTGCACTGATCATTCTGGAAGAATTTCTCGGCTGGCGGCGCGAACGCGCTGCCCGTTGATAAGCTAATATGACGCCCAATTTGTTGCCGGGCGTGGATAACTTGATCGTTATCGGGCTTTCGCATAACGTGAAGATCGTAATTTTAAAGCAATTTGAAGGGGATAAGCGGCACCTATCCGAAATGACACATTGGTGACACGCTTCTGTCATCCTCACGTAGCACTCGCTCTCTAGTACCACGGCAAGCTGCAGTTCATCTGCGCCGCCGTCCTACGAATGAGAAGGCCGATTTCACTGCTTAATCAGTGAGAAAAGGTTCAGGAATACGTGAATAGACAAATCAGGAGCGAATCATCATGACAGTACTGCTTGGAATGGGCCAGCAAATCATTGATGATACGGTCATGTCAGGCTTAGAAGCACAACAGGCGCTATTCGCAACCGGTGATGACCCGATCGTTCTCGGACGTATCGGCTCGCTCGAAGTGCGACTTGCAAACTCCCGTGAAGCCATTGAAGCCGCGCAGGAACTTCGTTTCCGCGTGTTCTTCGAAGAAATGGGCGCGCGCAAGGAATCTATCGAGGCCGTGGAGCTTCGCGATGCCGACCGTTTCGACACGATCTGCGATCACCTTCTCGTTTATGATACTGCCCTGCCGGTCCCTGAGCATAAGCAGATCGTCGGCACCTACCGGCTGATGCGCAGCGATCAGGCCGACAAGGCGCTCGGTTTCTATTCGGCGGATGAATATGACGTGCAGCGCTTAGCGCTATCCCGCCCCAATCTCAATCTGCTTGAGCTTGGCCGCTCCTGCGTGAAGGCGGAATACCGCTCGAAGCGCACGGTCGAACTGTTGTGGCAGGGTGCATGGGCCTATTGCCGTCGCCATTCGATTGACGTGATGTTCGGCTGCGCCTCTTTCCATGGGCCGGTTCCTGCCGCCCATGCGCTTGGCCTGTCGTTCCTGCACCAGAACTGCCGCGCCACGCCCGACTGGGATGTGCGCGCGCTGCCGCATCGCTATCAGCCAATGGACCTGATGCCGAAGGAAGCGATCAATAACAAGGTCGCGCTGTTCTCCATGCCACCGCTGGTCAAGGGTTATCTGCGCCTCGGCGCGATGATCGGCGACGGCGCGGTGATCGATGAAGCATTTGGCACGACCGATGTGTTCATCATTCTGCCGATAGAGCGCATCTCCAGCCGCTACATCACCTATTACGGCGCTGAAGCAAACCGCTTCGTGTAGTCTGTAGATATTCCGGTTCTGACGGCCTGCAAATGGCGGTGTTTTGCGCTTCCGGTGCACATGTACCCAAAAGTACACTCCGCTCCGGGTCGCAAACATCACCATTTTCGGCTCGTCATAACCAGAATCTCAAACAGACTGGGGCGCCCTACCAGGCCAGAACCCCTCACGCCTTTCCGGCCAGTTCCTTCAGCTTGTAGATCAGGTCGAGCGCTTCACGGGGCGTCAGCTCGTCTGGGCTGATGCCCGCCACAGCCTTTGCCAGTTCGCTGTCCTTTGCCGATGCCTGTGGCTTCGGCTTTTCCTGCTGTAGCACAACGGAAAACAGCGGCAGATCATCGATCAGCTTGTCGGCCTTGCCGGATGTTTCACCAGCTTCAAGTTGGTGCAGCACATCGCGCGCACGGTTGACGACTGCTTCCGGCAGACCGGCCAGCCGCGCCACCTGCACACCATAGGACCGGTCGGCAGCGCCCTTGGCCACTTCATGCAGGAAGACGACATCATTGTCCCATTCCTTGACCCGCATCGTAACATTGGAAAGCCGCTCCAGCTTTTCCGACAGCGCCGTCATTTCATGGAAATGCGTGGCGAACAAAGCCCGGCAGCGGTTCTTTTCATGCAGATATTCAACGGCAGCCCAGGCAATGGAAAGCCCGTCGAAGGTGGCGGTGCCACGACCGATCTCATCGAGGATGACCAGCGAACGCTCGCCAGCCTGATTGAGGATCGCCGCTGTTTCCACCATTTCGACCATGAAGGTCGAGCGCCCGCGCGCCAGATCGTCGGAAGCGCCAACGCGGCTGAACAGCCTGTCCACCACGCCGATCTGTGCCGCACCCGCAGGCACGAATGAGCCCATCTGGGCGAGGATCGCGATCAGCGCGTTCTGGCGCAGGAAGGTCGACTTACCGCCCATATTCGGACCGGTCAGCAGCCAGATTGCGCCATTGCCGCCGTCGCTTCGTGGCGATAGATCGCAATCATTGGCGACGAATGGATTGGCTGCCTGACGGCGTAGCGCCTGTTCCACCACCGGATGGCGACCCGCGACGATGTTGAAGGACAGGCTGTCATCAACCAGTGGGCGGCAATAGCCCTGCTCGTCTGCAAGCACGGCAAGCGCTGCCGAAACATCGAATACCGAAAGGGCGGCTGCGGCTGCGCGGATGCTGTCGGCATGGGAAACGGCTTCAGCCGTCAGTTCCTCGAAGATCGCCAGTTCAATCGACAACGCACGGTCGGCAGCATTGGCGATCTTGCTTTCAAGCGCGGCGAGTTCCGTGGTCGTGAAGCGCATGGCATTGGCCATGGTCTGGCGATGGATGAAGCGGCCCTTGGCAGCATCCGTATCGGTCATCGCGCCGGAATTATTTGCCGTCACTTCGATGAAATAGCCAAGCACATTGTTATGCTTGATCTTCAGCGACTTGATACCGGTTTCCTCGATATAGTCGGCCTGCAAGCCGGCGATCACACGGCGGGACTGGTCGCGCAAGGCGCGCATTTCGTCGAGTTCCGTATTGTAGCCCTCGCGCACGAAACCGCCGTCACGCTTCAACAGCGGTAGCTCGTCGGCCAGCGCCCGGTCGACATGCGCCGCGAAAGCCGCAGGCATGGCTTCAAGCGCATCCCGCGCCGCGCCCAACTCTTCCGGCAGAAGCGAACCTTCCAGCAAAGAGACCAGCGTGCCCGCCGCCTCAAAGCCGCGCTGCAAGGCTCCCAGATCACGCGGACCGCCACGCCCCACCGCCAGACGCGACAGCGCGCGCGGCATATCCGGCACACCTTTCAGCTCGCGTCGCAGCGCATCGCAAAGCGCCTGTTCGCTGAGAAAGAACGACACGGAATCAAGCCGCATCGCTATTGCCTTGGGATCGGTCAGCGGTGCGGTCAAGCGCTCGGCCAGAAGCCGCGCGCCACCCCCGGTGACAGTGCGGTCCACCGCCTTGAGCAAGCCGCCATCGCGGTTGCCCGACATGGTGCGAACGAGTTCCAGACTGGCACGCGTTGCCGGGTCGATGAAGATCGTGCCGCCTTCATGCTCGCGCTCCGGCCGCATCAGCGGTGGGCGTTCGGCAATCTGCGTCTTTTCGATATAGGCGATGGCGCCGGAGATGGCCGACAGTTCCGAGCGGCTGAACTGGCCGAAACCATCCAGCGTCGCCACATCGTAATAGCGCTGAATGCGCGTCTGCGCGGCAGCGCTATCGAACAGGGTTGCGGGCTGCGGCGACACTGCCTTGCCGATCAGATCGAAAGACGGGCGCAGTTCAGGATCGTGAAACGCCGTATCGGCCACCACCAGCTCGCGCGGATCAACGCGCATGATATCGGCAAAAAGTCGCTCTTCTGTTGTTTCAGCAACGCGGAATGTGCCCGTCGAAATGTCGATCCAGGCCAGTGCCAGCGCGCGATCGCCCTTGGTGCGGCCGAGCGCCATCAGGAAATTGGCCTCGGAGGGGTCAAGCAGCTTTTCCTCGGTCAGCGTGCCGGGTGTAACCAGACGGATGACGTCGCGGCGCACCACGGATTTCGAACCGCGCTTCTTTGCTTCCGCCGGATCTTCGACCTGTTCGCAGACGGCGACGCGATAGCCCTTGGAGATGAGCTTTTGCAGATAATCATCGGCGGCATGGACCGGGACACCGCACATTGGAATGTCTTCACCCAGATGTTTGCCGCGCTTGGTGAGTGTGATGCCGAGCGCGGCGGATGCTTCCACAGCATCGTCGAAGAACAGTTCGTAGAAATCGCCCATGCGATAGAACAGGAGCGAATCAACATTCGCCGCCTTGATCTCGATATACTGCTCCATCATGGGTGTGAGGCGAACAACCGTTTCCTGCGCGGTATTTTCTTCCGCTTCCGGCTTATCGTTTTCGCCCCGCACGTCCATGCCATAAAACCTTCTATTGTTACGCATTATCCTACGCAAAACCGCTTCGCACTTTTGCTGGAAATGCTTCTTTTATTGCGCGTTTCACGCACTCAAAGTTACTTTATTTCTTCGCAATCCCGGACGGAAAACCGTTTCACACTTTTCCTGGGATTGCTTTCAATGACGCATTCATTCGTTTTTGAATGAATAACTATTCCCAAAAGCGCTGTTTACACATTTCCAGACTGGCGCTATCGAATGCGACCGCACAAGATTCCGGAGGGAACATGCCAGTCTCGACGCCGAAGGGCAACACGCCAGAACGCACACCCACAGCCAGTGAGAAAGAAGCGCTCGACTTTCACGCGCAGGGCCGTCCCGGCAAGCTGGAAATCAACCCCACCAAGCCCATGACCACGCAGCGCGACCTGTCGCTGGCCTATTCGCCGGGCGTCGCCGTGCCGGTGAAAGCCATCGCGGAAGATGCCGCGCGCGCCTATGACTATACGGCCAAGGGCAATCTCGTCGCCGTCATTTCCAACGGCACTGCCATTCTCGGCCTCGGCAATCTCGGCGCACTGGCGTCGAAGCCGGTCATGGAAGGCAAGGCCGTTCTGTTCAAGCGCTTTGCCGACGTCGATTCCATCGACCTTGAAGTCGACACCACCGATATCGACGCCTTCATCAACGCCGTGCGCTATCTCGGCCCGTCCTTCGGCGGCATCAATCTGGAAGACATCAAGGCGCCTGACTGCTTCATCATCGAGCAGCGCCTGCGCGAACTGATGGACATTCCGGTTTTCCACGACGACCAGCATGGCACCGCGATCATCGCCGCCGCCGGTCTGATCAATTCGCTGCATCTGACTGGGCGCGACATGAAGACGACCAAACTCGTCTGCAATGGCGCGGGTTCGGCGGGCATCGCCTGTATCGAACTGATCAAGGCCATGGGCTTTGCGCCGGAAAACATTATCCTGTGCGACACCAAGGGCGTCGTGTATCAGGGCCGTGAAGAAGGCATGAACCAGTGGAAATCGGCGCATGCGGTGAAGACCGACCGTCGTTCGCTGACTGACGCCCTGAAGGATGCCGATGTGTTCTTCGGCCTCTCCGCCAAGGGCGCGCTGACCGAAGAAATGGTGCGCGCCATGGCGCCAAACCCGATCATCTTCGCGATGGCCAATCCCGACCCGGAAATCACCCCGGAAGAAGTCGCCCGCATTCGCGATGATGCCATCGTCGCCACCGGTCGCTCGGACTATCCGAACCAAGTCAACAATGTGCTTGGCTTCCCCTATATTTTCCGCGGCGCTCTCGATGTGCGTGCCACGACGATCAACGATGCGATGAAGATCGCCGCCGTCAATGCGCTGGCCGAACTTGCCCGCGAAGATGTGCCGGACGATGTGGTCGCCGCCTATCAGGGCAGCCGTCCGCGCTTCGGCCCGAGCTACATCATTCCGGTGCCATTCGATCCGCGTCTGCTCGCCTCAGTTTCCGCAGCCGTTGCCAAGGCCGCGATTGAAACCGGCGTTGCCGGTCACATCATCACCGACATCGAAGGGTACAAGCGCGAATTGTCGGCGCGTCGCGACCCGATCGCCTCGACGCTGCGCGGCATTTACGAGCGCGTGCGCCGCCAGCCAAAGCGCATCGTCTTCGCCGAAGGTGAAGAAGAACAGGTCATGCGCGCCGCCGTTTCCTATGTGAGCCAGGGGCTGGGCACAGCCATTCTCGTCGGTCGCGACGAGCGCATCAAGGAAACCGCAAAAGCCGCCGGTATGGATATTGAGCGCCCCGGTATCGAGGTCATCAATGCGCGTCTGTCCAGCCGCAATTCGGCCTATGCCGACTATCTCTATGAGAAATTGCAGCGCAAGGGCTATCTGACCCGCGATTGCCATCGCCTCATCAACAATGACCGCAATCATTTTGCGGCCTGCATGGTGGCACTGGGCGATGCCGACGGTATGGTGACGGGCGTGACCCGCAATTATGCTACCGGCCTCGACGATGTGCGCCGTGTGGTCGATTCCAAGCCGGGCCATCGCGTGGTTGGTGTTTCCATCGCGCTCTGC
Organism: Brucella sp. 22210; assembly: GCF_052045675.1. Lineage (NCBI taxonomy): Bacteria > Pseudomonadati > Pseudomonadota > Alphaproteobacteria > Hyphomicrobiales > Brucellaceae > Brucella > Brucella sp. 22210. The sequence continues at coordinate 456,632 of NZ_JBQEPD010000001.1, read as the reverse complement.
CGTGGTCGTACCGTGTTCATCGCGGATACCGCCGTGCACGAGAAGCCAACAGCAGACGAGCTTGCCGATATTGCGGTGGAAGCAGCAGGCATGGCGCGCCGCATGGGCTATGTTCCGCGCGTTGCACTCACCGCCTTCTCGACCTTCGGCCATATGGGCGGCGAAACCTCTGCCCGTATTCAGGAAGCAGTGCGCATTCTCCATACCCGTCATGTCGATTTCGAATTCGACGGTGAGATGAGCGCTGATGTGGCCCTGAACCCGAAGCTCATGGAACAATATCCGTTCATCCGCCTGTCGGGCCCGGCCAATGTCATCGTGACCCCGGACAATCACTCGGCATCCATTGCTGCCAATATGCTGCAGGAACTGGGCGGTGCGACCATTATCGGCCCGCTGCTGGTCGGTCTCGACAAGCCGGCACAGATCGTCAGCATCGGAGCCAAGGATTCCGATATCGTCAATATGGCGGCCATCGCCGCCTATAATGCGACGAACTAAATATTAGAAATGATGCATGAGAAGGCCGGGGAAACCCGGCCTTTGCTTTTGCATATTCATCCTGTTTAAAAGCGGTTATACGTTATCGCCGTCACCGCAATTCCTTTCCCGAAAAGCCGGACCTGCAAGCCGCATGAGCGCACACGACCTGAAGCTGGAAGAGATCGTCAATCCCGATACGCTCCGTCGCAAGCTCAACGAGCTGGCGGATTCGACTGACGAAAGTTACACGAGCCTTCCGGTGCGCAAGGTGGTGTTGCAAGCGCTGAAAGATGCGCTGGTGCGCGGCCGCGCCAATGCGGAAGGCCTGTTGATGAAGGACGGCGGCGGCACGCTCTGCGCGCGTCGCCTCTCCTATCTCATGGACACGCTGATCGAGGTGCTGTTCGAATTTGCGACCACCAAGGTCTATCCGATGGTCAATCCGTCCAAGGCGGAAAACATGGCCATCGTCGCGGTCGGCGGCTACGGACGCAACGGACTGGCGCCGGGTTCCGATATCGATCTCCTGTTCCTGCTGCCTTACAAGCAGACCCCATGGGGTGAGCAGGTTGTCGAATATATGCTCTACATGCTGTGGGACATGGGGCTGAAAGTCGGCCACTCCACGCGCAATATCGATGAATGCATCCGCCTGTCGCGCGAAGACATGACGATCCGCACCGCCATTCTCGATGCGCGTTTTCTCACCGGCAACAAGGATTTGTTCACCGCGCTCGTCACCCGCTTCGACGAGGAAATCGTCAAGGATACCGGGCCGGAATTCATCCAGGCCAAGCTTGCCGAGCGCGACGAACGCCACCGCAAGGCAGGCGAGACGCGCTATCTGGTGGAGCCGAATGTCAAGGAAGGCAAAGGCGGCCAGCGCGACCTGCATACGCTGTTCTGGATCGCCAAATATTTCTACCGCGTCAAAACCAAGGAAGAGCTGGTCAAGCTCGGCGTGCTGTCGCGTGCCGAATTGCGCATCTTCAACAAGGCGGAAGATTTTCTCTGGGCCGTGCGCTGCCACATGCATTTTGCGACACTGAAAGCGGAAGAGCGCCTCTCCTTCGACATTCAGCAGGAAATTGCCCAGCGGCTCGGCTATACCGCGCATCCCGGCCAGAACCATGTCGAACGATTCATGAAGCACTACTTCCTCGTGGCGAAGGATGTGGGCGACCTGACCCGCATCATCTGCGCCGCACTCGAGGAGCAGCAGGCCAAGCACGTGCCGGGCTTCAACCGCATTTTCCTCACCTTTTCGCGCCGCAAGCGCAAGCTTTCGACGGATGGCTATTTCGTCTCCGAAAATCATCGCATCAACACGGCGCACCCCGACGTGTTTTCGGAAGACCCGGTCAATATCATCCGCATCTTCCAGCTGGCCGACAAGCATGGGCTGGAATTTCACCCGGAAGCGATGCAGCAGCTCACCCGCTCGCTGAAACTCATCAATGGCGATCTGCGTGAGAACCCCGAAGCCAACAAGCTTTTCCTCGACGTTCTGACATCGCCGCGCAATCCCGAACTGATCCTGCGCCGCATGAACGAATCCGGCGTGCTCGGCAAGTTCATTCCGGATTTCGGCAAGATCGTCGCCATGATGCAGTTCAACATGTATCACCACTATACGGTGGACGAGCATCTGCTGCGCTGCATTGCCGTTCTGTCGGAAATCGAGCATGGCGAACTGGAAAACGAGCATCCGCTTTCCAACCATCTTATCACGACGATCAAGCGTGACCGTAACCTGCTCTATGTGGCGCTTCTCCTGCACGATATCGCCAAGGGACGCCCGGAAGATCATTCGATTGCCGGCGCCCGCATTGCCCGCAGGCTTTGCCCGCGCTTCGGCCTCACCCCTTCCGAGACGGAGACGGTGGAATGGCTGGTGCGCGAGCATCTGACCATGAGCATGGTGGCCCAGTCGCGCGATCTCAACGACCGCAAGACGATCATCGACTTTGGCGATACGGTGCAGACGATGGAACGGCTGAAGCTGCTGCTGATCCTGACCGTTTGCGATATCAAGGCGGTCGGCCCCGGCGTCTGGAACGGCTGGAAGGGCCAGCTTCTGCGCACGCTTTTCTATGAAACCGAACTGGTGCTGACCGGCGGCTTCTCCGAGCTTTCGCGCGCCGACCGCGACCGGCAAGCCCGTGAAGCGCTGGCCGAAAAGCTTTCCGACTGGCCGGCTGCCGAGCGCGACGCCTATCTCGGCCTGCATTACATCAACTATTTCCTGACCGTCAGCCTCGACGATCAGGTGCGCCATGCGCATTTCATCCGCGAAGCCGACCGGGAAGGTCGCGCGCTTGCCACCATGGCCAAGCCGCAGAGCTTCGAGGCCGTGACGGAAATCACCGTTCTGGCGCCCGATCACCCGCGCCTCTTGTCGATCATCACCGGCGCTTGTGCTGCCGCAGGCGGCAACATTGTCGACGCACAAATCTTCACCACCGGTGACGGACGTGCGCTCGATACGATCCTTATCAGCCGTGAATTCGATCTGGACGAGGACGAGCGTCGCCGCGCCGAACGCGTGGGCAAGGTGATCGAAGACGTACTTTCCGGCAAGGCGCATCTGCCCGATGTGTTGGCGAAGCGCACCAAGCCGAAAAAGAACGCCAAGGCTTTCACGGTGGAACCGCGTGTCGAGATCAACAACACGCTGTCGAACAAGTTCTCGGTCATCGAAGTGGAAGGTCTGGACCGTCCCGGCCTGTTGTCGGAACTGACCGGCCTTATTTCTGACCTGTCTCTGGATATTGCTTCGGCGCATATCACGACCTTCGGTGAAAAGGTCATCGACAGTTTTTATGTAACGGACCTCGTCGGTCACAAGATTTCCAACGCCACCCGCCAGGGCAATATCCGGCGCAAGGTTCTTGCACTGCTCAGCGGCGAAAACGGCAGCAAGGCCAATGGCCGCTCGTCGCAGGCTGCAGCATAAGTTAGGTTTCTCAAAAGCATGAGTCTGGTCAAAAAGTTCGCCACAGTGGCATCCGGCACGCTGATGAGCCGCATATTCGGCTTCACACGCGAGATGTTCATGGCGGCCGCGCTCGGCACCGGCCCAGTGGCCGATGCCTTCAACGCAGCATTCCGCTTTCCGAACACGTTCCGGAGATTGTTTGCCGAAGGCGCATTCAACTCCGCTTTCGTGCCGCTTTTCGCCAAGGAAATCGAAAAGAACGGCATGGACGGCGCCCGCCGCTTCTCCGAAGAAGTGTTCGGCGTGTTGTTCACGGTGCTGCTGTTCATCACCATCGTGATGGAACTTTCGATGCCCTTTATCGTGCGCACCGTCATTGCGCCGGGCTTCATGGACGATCCGGTCAAGTTCGACAATACGGTGCGGCTCGCCACCATCATGTTCCCCTATCTCGCCTGCATGTCGCTGGCGGCCATGATGGGCGGCATGCTCAATTCACTCCACCGCTATTTTGCAGCGGCGATTGCGCCGGTTTTCCTCAACATCATCCTGATCGGCGTGCTGGCGCTTGCCTGGTGGCGCGGCTATGACGCGCTGGCGGTCGGCTATGGCCTGTCCTGGGGCGTGATGGCGGCAGGTCTGGTGCAGCTTGCCATCGTCTGGCTCGCCGTGCGCAATGCGGGCATCAAGATCGGCTTCCGCCGCCCGCGCCTGACGTCCAACGTCAAGCGACTGCTGGTGCTGGCGCTGCCTGCCGCGATCACTGGCGGCATCACACAGATCAACCTGCTCATCAACACCAATATCGCTTCCGGCATGGAAGGCGCTGTTTCCTCGCTGGTCTATGCCGACCGCATCTATCAGCTGCCGCTCGGCGTGGTGGGCATTGCGGTTGCCACCGTGTTGTTGCCGGAACTGTCGCGCGCCTTGCGTGGTGGCCACATGAAGGAAGCCTCGAACCTGCAAAACCGCTCGGTCGAGTTCACGTTGTTTCTTACGCTTCCCGCAGCAGCAGCGCTTCTCGTCATGTCGGAACCCATCGTGCGGCTTTTGTTCGAACGCGGCAAATTCAGCCCGGATTCCACAATCGTGGTTTCCAACATTCTGGCGATTTACGGTCTCGGCCTGCCCGCTTTCGTGCTGATCAAGGCGTTCATTCCGGGCTTCTTTGCCCGCGAGGATACGCGCACGCCGATGATCTTCGCGGCCATTTCCGTTGCTGTGAACGTGTCGCTTGCCGTCACGCTGTTCCCGCGCCTCGGCCCGACCGGCATCGCCACGGCAGAAATCGTGGCTGGCTGGGTCAATGCCGTTCTGCTGTTTGCAACGCTGGTGAAGCGCGGCCATTGGGGGCAGGATATTCCACTTCTCACCCGCATTCCGCGCCTGTTGATCGCGGCGGGCGTAATGGCATTCGGCATTCATTATGCCATCGGCCATTTCGCCTATGAGCTTTCTTCCGCCGCTCCCTTTGCGGTTCGGGCCGGTACGGTCTGCGCCATGGTGCTGGCCGCGATGATCGTCTATTTCGGCCTCGCCTTCGGTCTCGGCGGTGCAAATACCGGCATGATCCGTCGCAATGTCAAACGCGGCGCGGTCAAGAAGGAGCCTGAAAGTGACGCATAATTGTCCTTGAAAGGCGATTGTGCCTCTGCGAAAAGACCTGCGTTCAAAAATTCCTTCGCTCTCCACCGGCGAAGGCCAACATCAGGATTTTATCATGAGCACGTTCAAACCGCTTATCTTCTCCGGCGTCCAACCGACCGGAAATCTTCACCTCGGCAATTATCTGGGGGCGATCAAGCGGTGGGTCGAGGTCCAGAAGACCGAAGAATGCATCTATTGTGTCGTGGACATGCACGCGCTGACCGTGTCGCCCGACCCGGCTGAACTGCTGCAATCCACGCGCGAAGTGACGGCGGCGTTTCTGGCTTCGGGCATTGATCCGAAGAAGAGCATCGTCTTCAACCAGAGCCGCGTCATGCAGCATGCGGAACTCGCCTGGGTGTTCAACTGCATTGCGCGCATCGGCTGGATGAGCCGCATGACGCAGTTCAAGGACAAGGCCGGCAAGGACCGCGAAAATGCTTCGCTTGGCCTCTTTGCCTATCCGAGCCTGATGGCTGCCGACATTCTGCTTTATCGCGCCACCGCCGTGCCGGTTGGCGAAGACCAGAAGCAACACCTCGAACTCACACGCGATATCGCGCAGAAGTTCAACAACGACTATTCCGACCGTATCGCATCGCTTGGTATCGGCGTGGATATGCAGGTGGGCGACGAGAAGGTTTCGGGCTTCTTCCCGCTGACCGAGCCGATGATTTCGGGTCCGGCCATGCGCATCATGTCGCTGCGCGACGGCACCAAGAAAATGTCGAAATCTGATCCGTCTGACCTGTCACGCATCAATCTGATCGATGACGAAGACACGATTACCAAGAAGATCCGCAAGGCAAAGACCGATTCTGATGGCCTGCCGTCGGAACTGGACGGTCTGTCCGGTCGCCCGGAAGCGGACAATCTGGTCGGCATCTATGCGGCTCTCGCTTCACAGTCGAAGGAAGATATCCTCGGCGAATTCGGCGGACGACAGTTCTCGGAATTCAAGGCGGCATTGGCCGAGCTGGCTGTGACCAAGCTTTCGCCGATCACCCATGAAATGCGCCGTCTGGTGGCTGATCCGGCCCATATCGACAGCGTTCTGCGTGATGGCGGCGAGCGCGCAGGCGTTCTCGCCGAGAAGACCATGCGCGATGTGCGCGACATCATCGGCTGGTTGCAGAACTGATTTTCAATGCCGACAATTAGGGCGACCGCTTTTTTGCGGTCGCCCTTATCTTCATTTTCGCTTTGACGCACATCTTATCCGAAAACCGTTTCACACTTTTCGGGATGCGCTTAGAAAAAACGCCTGTCGTTTACGGTCACAGCAAACAATGCTGGCTTGCGGGCGGCCAATCCTGATGGCAAATTGCGCCCATGGTATCAAAACGACTGAGCCGGGAATCCGGTCACCGACGCAAATTTCTAGCCGTCATCGACGAAACACCTGAATGCGGGCGCGCCGTCGCCTATGCCGCACGCCGTGCCAAAAACACGAGCGGCTCGCTTATTCTGCTATTCGTTATCGATGACTCCGATTTCCAGCAAATTTTGGGCGTCGGCGAAATCATGCGGTCCGAAGCGCAGGATCGAGCACGGTCCGCGTTGGAAAAATTCGCCGCTGTTGTGCGCGAAGATCAGGGCATCGAACCCGAACTGAGCATCCGTGAGGGCCAGACAGCCGAAGAGCTGCTCAGCCTGATCGAGGAGGATCAGGATATCGCTATTCTGGTTCTTGCTGCCGGTTCCGGCAAGGAAGGCCCCGGCCCTCTTGTTCAATCGCTCGCTGGCCGCGCGCAGTTTCCCATCCCCGTCACCGTGGTTCCCGCAGGGTTGACCGATGACGACATTGATGCGGTGACCTGACACAACAGTTGCATTCTTCGTGATGTCGGGCTGCAAAGAGCAATTACCCGCGCTCTGGTGCTCGAAAATCACTCTTTCGCCACGGCCTGACGAATTTGCAACCGTCGTGCAATCACCCTATATTGATAGTAACTGAAACGCGTCTGAGAGCGATAGCCCTTGTTTCCGCGCGGTTTCGCGATTATTAGAACAGTTCCAAAATTGAAAGCGGAGAACTGGCATGTTCATCCAGACTGAAACCACGCCCAATCCGGCGACCCTGAAGTTTCTGCCCGGCAAGGTGGTCATGCCGGAAGGCACCGCCGATTTCCGCGATGCTGCCACCGCAGGCAACACGTCGCCGCTGGCGGCCAAACTGTTCGCCGTTCCTGGCGTCACCGGCGTTTTCTTCGGCTATGATTTCATCACCGTCACCAAGGACGATGGTGAATGGCAGCACCTGAAGCCTGCGATCCTCGGCACGATCATGGAACATTTCATGTCGGGCGCTTCGGCAATGGCTGGCAATGCCAATGCAGATGCCGCCGCCGCGCATGGTGATGAAGAATTCTTCGATGAAGCCGATACCGAGATCGTTGAAACCATTAAGGAACTGATTGAAACCCGCGTTCGCCCTGCCGTTGCGCAGGATGGCGGCGACATCACCTTCCGTGGTTTCGAAAACGGCACCGTTTTCCTCAACATGAAGGGCGCATGCTCCGGCTGCCCGTCGTCGACCGCAACGCTGAAGCACGGCATCCAGAACCTGCTCCGTCACTTCGTGCCGGAAGTCCAGCAGGTTGAGCAGATCTGATCGATCTCAAAACTGAAAATTCAGGAAAGACGCCGGATCATCAGTCCGGCGTTTTTTTATGGAACGTCGCTGCGGGAGCAATCCAGACACCGCCGATAGCGGGGCTTGAAGCATATCGTATATTAAGTAAAAACGATATCGCGGCACTTATCATGTACCAAACTATGGCGATTGCGACGCCACAGAAAAAGTATAAATTCATCAATGTTTCAAGTCCGCTATATAAAACGCGAACTACATTGCTCTGAAAATAAACTTTAAGTTATTTAAGAATAATTTCGGCGATACACGATCACCACTTTAATGTCGTGTATCGCCGATATTGCATCGATTACTGCTTCACGATCACCTTTGCGCCCTGTTCGGCGCGATCATAGAGATCGATGATGTCCTGATTCATCAGACGGATGCAGCCCGACGACATGGCCTTGCCGATGGTCCACCATTCCGGCGTTCCGTGCAGACGATAGCCAGTGTCACCACCCTTGTTGAACAGATAGAGTGCACGTGCGCCGAGCGGGTTCTTGAGACCCGGATCCATGCCATTGCGGAACTTTGCCAGTTCGGGCTGACGCTTGATCATTTCGGATGGCGGCGTCCAAGTCGGCCACTCGCGCTTCATGGCAACACGGGCCGTGCCCGACCAGCCAAAGCCCTCGCGTCCAACGCCGATGCCATAGCGCATCGCCTTGCCGTCCGGCATAACATAATAGAGGAATTTTTCGGGAGTATCGACGATGATCGTGCCAGGGGCCTCATCGGTCTGATACTTCACGATCTGGCGACGATACTGCGATGGTATCTTTTCGCTCGGAATAGCAGGAACAACATAGCCAGCATCGGTGACCGACGAGTAAGAGGCCGTGTAGAACGTTCCGCCGACAGTAGAGCAGCCAGCAAGTGCGCCTGCGAGAAAAAGTGCCGTCGTCAGCTTAAGGACGCGAGAATTCATGCATTCCCCCAAGGTAGAATCAAATGTGCCGTCAAAAGGAGCGAATCGCCCATTCATGCTTGAAGATGCGGCAGTATTGTTAACTGTGCGTTAACCGTAAATTGAAAAGTTCTTTATTAGGCCATTTTTTTGCCTTCTTTGGCCTTGTTTTACCCGCGAATACTCGAAAAACACCACAAAGAATCGCGTGTTTTCAGTTGTTTCGCCCTGCAACCGCACGCAAAATGCGGCCATGCCAATCGTGATTCCCAACCAGACCCATCCCCTGTCCGACGGACGGCAATCAGACAACGCCATGCTTGTGCGCCGTGGTGTGCAGCGCCTGTTTCTGGATATGGGGCTTGCGACCTTGCCCGAACTGCCGCTTGCATCGGGCCGCCGCGCCGACCTCATCGCGGTCAGCCGCAAGGGTGAAATCTGGATTGTCGAGATCAAATCATCGATCGAGGACTGGAAGGCCGACCGCAAATGGCCGGAATATCGCGACTATTGCGACCGGCTGTTTTTCGCTACCCACCCGGCGGTACCGCGCGAGATATTTCCGGAGGAATGCGGCTTCATTCTCTCGGACGGCTATGGCGCAGAAATCCTGCGCGATGCGCCTGAACACAAGCTGGCGGGCGCTACACGCAAGGCGCTGATGCTTCGCTTTGCCCGCGCAGGCGCGGCGCGCCTGACCTATGCAGAGCTTTCCGGATTGGACATGCCGGGCGGTGATTTTTAAAGCGCATCCCGAAAAGTGTGAAACGGTTTTCGGGATGCGCTCTAAACAAACGAAAGCGGGGAAACCGATGTGGTTTCCCCACTCTCAAATGTCTGTTTTGCCTGTTACTGGCGCGAACGGCTGCGGCTGATCGCGATGATTGCGACAAGCGAAATCAGCACCGTCACCAGCAGATAGGCCGCCACCGCATGCCAGCTGCCTTCATATTTGGCGAGCAGCCAGGTGGCGATCAGCGGAGCGGTACCGCCCGCCAAAGCAGCACCCAGCTGATAACCGAGCGTGATGCCGGTATAGCGCACCTTGGTGGCAAAGATTTCCGACGACAGCGTGCCCAGAACGGCAGTGATCGGCGACCAGAGAACACCGAAGCTGATGACCGTTGCCAGGGTCAGGCCCCAGACGGTCTTGGTGTCGAGCAGCATGAAATAGGGAATGATGAACAGGCCGAGCAGCACGCAGCCAACGACATAAACCGTCTTGCGGCCCACATAGTCGGAAACGAGACCCATGGTCGGGATCAGAACCGAAGCGACCAGAGCACCGATCATCACGGCATTCAGCGCGGCGCTCTTGTCGAAGCCGAGCGTGCTCACCGCATAGCTGACCACGAAGGTGGAGAAGATATAGAACGGTGCGGTTTCCACCACCTTCAGGCCAGCGGCGATCAGCACTTCGCGCCAATGGTTCTGGAGCGTTTCAACCAGCGGCATCTTGGCGACATTGCCGCTTTCCTTCGCCTGCTTGAACTCCGGCGTTTCGTCGAGACCGTTACGGATCCACAGACCGAGGAAAACCAGACCGGCGCTCAGCACGAAGGGAACGCGCCAACCCCATGCCATGAAGGATTCATCCGGCAAGGTCACCATCAGGCTGACCGAAAGCGTGGCCAGCAACATGCCGATGGTCACACCGACCTGCGGAACACTGCCGAAGAAGCCCTTGCGGTTGGCGGGCGCATATTCATAAGCGAGAAGCAAAGCACCGCCCCACTCGCCGCCAATGCCAAGTCCCTGCACCATGCGCAGCAGGATCAGCAGAATGGGAGCCCAGACGCCAATATGCTCATAGGTCGGCAGCAAGCCGATGAGAACGGTTGCGCCACCCATCAACGACAGCGTGATGACCAGTGTCTTCTTGCGACCGATGCGGTCACCGATATGCGCGAAAATCACGCCGCCCAGCGGACGGATGAAGAAGGTCAGCGAAAACGACAGATAAGACAGCATCAACCCGACGACGGGGTCGAAATTAGGAAAGAACAGCTTGTTGAAAACAAGTGCGGCTGCGGTGCCGTAGAGAAAATAATCGAACCATTCGATAGAACTGCCAGTCAAACTGGCGATAAGCGCACGCCGGCGAGCGGCCGCGCTTGAAGATGCATCAATATGAGCAGTCATGTGTTGCCTTGAATGTTAGATAGCGCATTCGGGCGCAAGAGAATTAGGCCTGCGGCTCTAAAAGCGCAGTATTCTCCTCCGAATAGCCTTAGAGCGATTTCAGAACCGCTCTAACTGTTTGTTTTTGTAGCACATCTTATCCGAAAACCGTTTCACACTTTTCGAGATGTGCTCTAGTTGCCTTATTATTATAGATTTTTATATTCAACTTTAGATCAATTCCCTAGGAATGACACATAATGCAGTGAAAACACCTCAAAACTCTCAGTAAATAAAAAAATCCAGCAAAACCATCTGGCTTTACTGGATTTTTCACCAAGTTAAGAAACTACTAAACTTTCAGTACAAGCCGCCAAAAGCCGGATTGCTTCCCGTCATGCTCAGCGCGGGGCGCGCTTGGCGAGAATGCGCTGCAAGGTGCGACGATGCATGTTGAGGCGGCGTGCGGTTTCGGAAACATTGCGCTCGCACATTTCGTAAACGCGCTGGATATGCTCCCAGCGGACACGATCGGCGGACATCGGGTTTTCCGGCGGCGCGACCTTCTCGCCCGGACGGCGGGTCAGAGCCGCGAAGACTTCATCGGCATCGGCTGGCTTCGACAGATAATCAATGGCGCCGAGCTTCACCGCATTCACAGCGGTCGCGATATTGCCGTAACCGGTGAGAACGATGGCGCGCGTATCGGAACGGCGCAGGCGAATGGCTTCGATGACGTCGAGACCGTTGCCATCTCCCAGCCGCATATCCACCACGGCATAGGCGGGTACTGCTGCCTTGGCGGCGGCGATACCTTCTTCAACCGATTCCGCTGTGGTCACCTGAAAGCCTCGGCTTTCCATAGCGCGGGCCAGGCGTTGCAAGAAAGGTTTGTCGTCATCAACCAGAAGAAGGGTGGGGTCGTTGCCTATGGCTTCGCTGTCTTCCTGCTTCAAGTCGTCCATCGGGTGCTTCCTGCCTGTATTTTTGATCCCTTATTGATACCCCTGCGTCAAAAAGTCAAATAGCCATTGAATCGTTGAAGCAATTTCTACGGCACTGAATTTTGCGCGAGACTATAAATCATTGTATTTGATTAATAATTCTAAAAGACAACACAAGAAGTTGAGCAAAAACAAATTTGAAAAGAGGTTTCGCGTTACACCCGGGTGAAGGTTGAACGCGCCCAAACCACTTTGACTTCGGCCCCCTGCCCCGGATTGCTTCGATTACGGAAAGCAATCTGTGCGCCGGAACGCTCCAGCAAGGTTTTTGCAATGAACAACCCGAGACCAAGCCCCCCGCCATTGCGGGTATTGTCGCGGCTGGTCATATAGGGCTCGCCAATGCGGTCAAGGATTTCCGGCTTAAAGCCTTCGCCGTCGTCCTGAATGGTCACGCTGACCTGATTATCCGTCCAGCCCCAGGTGACGCTGACATTGCCGCGTGCGAAATCGACAGCGTTTTCCACCAGATTGCCGAGACCATACAGCAGACCGGGATTGCGCCGCGTGACCGGCTCCGGCTTTGGCCCTTCCACTTTCTGCACATCAATGACCACACCGAAATTGCGGTGCGGTGCAATCACCTCCTCAATCAGCGAAGAGAGCGGCAAGCGCGACATGTGCTCCTCGTTCTCCGAGGAGAGGCTGGTCAGTCTTTGCAGGATTTCGCGGCAGCGCTGGGTCTGCGAATGCAACAGCGCAATATCTTCCCCAAGCCCCGTATCAACCGGATTTTTGGCATAGGAACGCTGCATTTCCTTCACCACCAGCGCAATGGTGGCAAGTGGCGTTCCCAACTCGTGAGCGGCAGCAGCGGCGAGACCATCGAGAGCCGTCAGATGCTGTTCACGCTGGAGAATGAGTTCCGCAGCGCTCAAAGCATCCCCCAGCTGGCGCGCTTCTTCCGCGATGCGATAGGCATAGACGCCGGTAAAGCCCAGCGCCGATGTGATGGCGCACCAGATACCAATCACAAACAGGAAAGGCAGGTTCAGCTCTTCGCCCGGATACCAGGGCAGCGGTTCATGCCGGATGGAAAGCACGGAAGTGCAGGCCACGACCAGCAGAGCCAGCGTCAGCGTATGCCGGGCGGACAGCGACGTAGCCGAAATGATGACCGGCACGATCATCAAGATGACGAAGGGGTTTTGCAGCCCGCCGGTGAGGTAAAGCAGGCCCGCCAGTTGCAGAATATCGAAGGCCAGCACGAGGCTGGCCGCTTCCGGGTTCAGCCGATGATTGGTCGGGAAGCGAAAGGCCAGATAGAGATTGAGCCAGGCCGAGCAGGCAATCAGTGCAAAACAAATACCGACTGCAAACGGAAATTGCAGATAAAGCGCCACCAGCATGACGGCTGCCGTCTGCCCGGCGATGGCAAGCCAGCGCACGCGAACCAGCGTGGTCAATCGCGGACGACGCGAAAGATTGGAAGCGCGATTCTCGAATTCTGCGTGCATGTTCTGCTGTCCCTCTATCCTGCCCCTTATGGGGCAAGCGGAGACAGGAATGCAAGCGGAACTGCGTTATCCGGTCGCAGGTGGTTAATGCATGTTTTGCTGGAAATGCTCTATGTCCCGCGTGGCTTTGCTCGGCGTGTTGCTTCCGCATTGGCCGGATCTTCCGGCCAGACATGTTTGGGATAGCGCCCACGCATGTCGGACCGGACATCAGCCCATGATCCTTTCCAGAAACCCGGCAGATCGCGGGTGATCTGGATCGGGCGATGGGCTGGCGACAGGAGTTCCAGCAACAATGGTACCTCGCCATTGGCGATGGACGGATGCTGGCCCAGACCGAACAATTCCTGCACGCGGACCGCGAGCACCGGTTCTTCGGCATCGTAGCGGATCGGAATATGCGAGCCAGTCGGCACGGTGAAATGCGTCGGCGCGAGTTGATCCACACTGCGCTGGAGATCGAAGGGCACAAGGCTCATCAGACCGTTTTTCAACACATGGCCGGGAATCCGGTCGAGCTGCGCTTCGCCGGTCAGGAAGGGCAGCAGCCAGTCTTCCAATGTCTCCAGCAAATGCTCGTCTTCCATGGATGGCCATGGATCGCCAAGCCCGCGATAAAGCCAGCCAAGACGGCGGCGCAGAATATCGGCTTCCTTGCCCCAGGACAGAATACCAAGCCCATGCTCGCGCACGGCGGCGATCACGCCCTCATCGGCTGCACTTCCCGATGGTGCCGACAGAGGCTTTTCCGAAAGGGCGATGGCACCGATGCGCACGGCTTCACGCGCCCTGAGCGCGTTCCTTTCAGGATCGTAGACAACCTGACGCCCGCTCTCGATCCGGTCGCCAAGGGCGGACCGGATTTCCGCCTCCGATACTTCGGCAGCCGAAAGAACCCGCGCGCGTCCTGCCTTGCCGGACATATCCGCCACGACCAGCCAGGGCGCGCGGCTGAGGCTTATCGCGCTATCCACCTCCCCGCCACGACCATTGGCCAACAGAAACTGCCCGGTCTGGCCACGCGCTCTGGCGATCCGGTCGGGATAGGCGTCGATCAACATGCGACCGATCCCTGATCCTGCGGGCGTACCCTGATTGGGCACATTGGCCGCAAGACGCTTTGCCAGCCCCTTGGCCCTTTGGGCGCGGTCAGAACGATCATTGCGAAAGCGCGAAAAACGCGTGTCGAGATCGGTTTCGTTGCCGCCAAGCCCACGCTCCGTCAAAAGCACAGCCAGTTCGGCAGCCTTTGAGGCTTCGCCGCGCTTGCCCGCCTCGGCCACCATATGGGCAAGACGTGCGGGCAAGGCGAGCTGACGCATGGCTTCGCCGTCGGGGGTCAGACGCCCGGCCTCGTCTAGCGCGCCGAGCCGCCGCAACAAGGTGCGGGCTTCGTTCAGCGCCGGTTTCGGCGGCGCGTCAAGAAAGCTCAGCGTTGTCGGATCGGTCACGCCCCATGCGGCACTGTCGAGCACGAGGCCAGACAGATCCGCCTCCAGAATCTCGGGCGGCGAAAAGGCTGGCAGTGATGCCGTCTGCCCCTGATGCCAGAGACGAATAGCAATACCCGGTTCTGTGCGCCCGGCGCGGCCCGCCCGCTGATCGGCACTGGCACGGGATGTGCGCACGGTTTCCAACCGCGTCAGGCCGGTGGCCGGTTCATATTTCGGCAGACGGGCAAGCCCGCTGTCGATCACCACGCGCACGCCGTCAATCGTGATGGAGGTTTCGGCAATCGAGGTCGCCAGAACCACCTTGCGCTTGCCTTCCGGTGCGGGCTTGATCGCCGCGTCCTGATCGCGGCCTTCCATCGCGCCATAAAGCGGCGCAAGCATCACATGAGCTGGCACACGATCTTCCAGAAGGCGCACCGTGCGCTCGATCTCGCCCTGCCCTGGCAGGAATGCCAGAATACTGCCCATCTCATCCGCCAGCGCATCGCGAATGCTGCGCGCCATTGCGTCTTCCACGCGCTCCTCGGCTTTCCGTTCCCCATAACGAATATCGACGGGGAAAGCCCGGCCCTCGCTTTCGATCACCGGCGCGTCGCCCAGAAGGGCCGCCACACGCGCACCGTCGAGCGTTGCGGACATGACCAGAATTTTCAGATCGTCGCGCAAGGCAGCCTGCACATCAAGCGCCAGCGCCAGCCCGAAATCCGCATCGAGGCTGCGCTCGTGAAACTCGTCGAACAGCACTGCCGCCACGCCCTTGAGGTCGGGATCATCAAGGATCATCCGCGCAAAGACACCCTCAGTGACGACGAGGATTTTCGTCCTGCTCGACACCTTGCTTTCCAGACGCATCCGGTAACCGACTGTTTCGCCCGGCTCCTCGCCCAGAAGCTGCGCCATGCGGCGCGCGGCAGCACGCGCGGCAAGACGCCTCGGCTCCAGAAGCACGATCATGCCAGCGCCGCGCCCATCGCCGCGCCATGTCGCATCCAGCATGTGGATCGGCACCAGCGTGGTCTTGCCCGCACCCGGCGGCGCAACAAGCACCGCGCTTGCATGGGCGTTCATCGCCGCATCCAATTGCGGTAGAATGCGTGTAACGGGAAGATCGGGCAGGCTCGTCAAATGAATTTCCGTAAGATAATGCGTCAGTTCAGTGCTTATCACACAAGGAACAGAGATGATCCATATCCGAAAATCCATTCCGGCTGATGCCCCGGCCCTCACCGAAATCTGGCGAGCCAGCGTGCGCGCCACGCATGACTTTCTGAGCCCCGACGATTTCAATGAACTCGAAAAGCTGGTCGGTGAGCAATATCTGCCGAATGTGGAAGTCGATGTCATTGAAAACGACGGCAAACCTGTCGGCTTCATGGGAATGACCGACAACAATATCGACAGTTTGTTCATTTCGCCCGACCAGCGAGGCAAGGGCATTGGCAAGCATATGATTGCATACGCCAAACAACGCGGCGCGCTGACCGTCGATGTGAACGAGCAGAACACGCAAGGCGTGGGCTTCTATCGCCATCTGGGCTTTGTCGAGACAGGTCGCTCGGAAACCGATGATCAGGGACGCCCTTATCCGCTGCTGCATCTCAAGCTTAAGGCTTAAAATCCGGGCCGTGCCAATTGCAGAGAAAACCATTCTTGCAGAAGCCAATTCAGGAGCAATTGACATACTCCCCCATAGTATATAGTTTCCCGCAAGATCGAGAGGTTTCATGCCGCATTCACCGGAAGACAAAAAGCGTGCGCTGACGCGCCTTCGCCGCATCCGTGGACAGGCGGAAGCGCTCGAACGCGCCGTGGAAGCGGGCACGGAATGTGCGGCGCTGCTGCAGCAGATTGCAGCTTTGCGCGGCGCGGCCAATGGCTTGATGGCGGAAGTTCTGGAAAGTCACTTCCGCGAGACATTCGGGCAAGCGCGTGAGACCATCGTGCGGGATGTCGCAACAGACCCGGATGCCGAGATCGATCAAATCATGCAAATTTTGCGCACCTATCTGAAATAGAGCGCCAAGTGTTTGTTTTTACGTATTTCCCTATGCAAAAGCCGTTTCGCACTTTTGCTGGAAATGCTCTACTGTTCAACTGGAAGGGAACATCGTCATGAAATCACGTGCAGCCGTTGCCTGGGAGGCAAAGAAGCCTCTCACCATCGAAACCGTCGAGATTGGCGGACCACGGGCTGGCGAAGTGCTGGTCGAAATCATGGCAACCGGTGTCTGCCACACTGACGCCTATACGCTGTCGGGTCTTGATTCCGAAGGCAAGTTCCCGGCCATTCTCGGCCATGAAGGTGCAGGCATCGTGCGCGAAGTCGGCGCAGGCGTGACCTCCGTCAAGCCGGGCGATCATGTGATCCCGCTTTACACGCCGGAATGCCGCCAGTGCAAAACCTGCCTGTCGCAGCGCTCGAACCTCTGCACCTCGATCCGCGCGACTCAGGGCCAGGGCCTGATGCCCGACAAGACCACGCGCTTCTCCTGCGATGGCGGCGAAGTGTTCCATTATATGGGCTGCTCGACCTTCTCGAACTTCACCGTTCTGCCGGAAATCGCGGTCGCCAAGGTGCGTGAAGACGCGCCATTCGACAAGATCTGCTATATCGGCTGCGGCGTCACCACCGGCATCGGCGCAGTGATCTACACGGCAAAGGTTCGTCCGGGTTCGAATGTCGTGGTGTTTGGCCTTGGCGGCATCGGCCTCAATGTCATTCAGGGCGCACGCATGGTCGGCGCGGACAAGATCATCGGCGTGGATATCAACCCGTCCAAGGTCGAAATGGCGAAGAAGTTCGGCATGACCGACTTCGTCAACCCGCGTGAAGTGGGCAATGACAAGGTGGTTCAGGCCATTCAGGACCTGACCGATGGCGGCGCGGACTATTCCTTCGACGCAACCGGCAACACCGATGTCATGCGTCAGGCGCTGGAATGCTGCCATCGCGGCTGGGGTGAATCCATCATCATCGGCGTTGCCGAAGCAGGCAAGGAAATCGCCACGCGTCCGTTCCAGCTGGTCACGGGCCGGGTCTGGAAAGGCACCGCCTTCGGTGGCGCGCGCGGTCGCACCGACGTGCCGAAGATTGTCGACTGGTATATGGACGGCAAGATCAACATTGACGATCTGATCACCCACACCATGCCGCTGGATGAAATCAACACGGCTTTCGACCTGATGCATGAAGGCAAGTCGATCCGTTCGGTGATTGTTTACTGATGAGCGAAAAGACGCTGATATCCCGTTGGGACGAGCTGGACGATTTTACCCCGCGCGCACTTTATGCGCTGCTGAAATTGCGCGTGGATATTTTCGTGGTGGAGCAGAAATGCCCCTATCCGGAAATCGACGGCAAGGACATTGGCGCTTACCACCTGCGCATTCTTGACGGCGACGAACTCGCAGCCGCATTGCGGGTTCTGCCGCCGGAAAGCGAAGGCAAACCCGCCAAGATCGGACGTGTGGTCGTGGCCCCGGATTACCGGGGCTACCAGCTCGGCCGAAGGCTGATGCAGGAAGCAATTGCTTTTTCGGAAGAACGCTTTCCCGGCACCGCCATCGAGCTGGGCGGCCAGAGCCATTTGCAGAAATTCTACAGCTCGTTTGGTTTCGAAGCCATTTCGGACGAATATCTGGAAGACGGCATCCCGCACGTAGACATGCGGCTGCAACCGCAAAGAAAGAGCAACTAATGTTCCTGCTGCGCCGCCATATGTCCTTCTATCTCGCGGCTATCGGCGGCGCGGCAGCCTTTATTGTCTCCTGGCTTCTGAAAAGCCCCCTTGCGCCGGTCATCGGCGCAAACACATTCTTCGTGCTTTATCTGGCACTCACCCTGACAGTCATGCCGAAGCTCACGGCGGCATTTCTCAAAAAGCACGCGGCCAGCACCGATGAGCCAGTCTGGATCATCTTTCTGGTGACCTTCGCAACTGTCATCGTGGCGGTTGTGTCGCTGTTCATCGTGGTCAACAGGCACCCGCAGGCCGACAGTTTCACGCTGGTGACCACGCTTGCATCGGTGCCGCTCGGCTGGGCAACCATTCACATGCTGACGGCCATTCACTACGCCCATGCCTATTGGCAGCCGCGCGATCCGGCCGGCGATGACAGCAGCCATGCCAGCCGCTATCGCGGCGGCTTCGACTTTCCCGGCACGCCGGAACCATCGGGTTGGGACTTCGCCTATTACGCCTATGTCATCGGCATGACCGCGCAAACATCGGATACGAACGTCACCACCACCACCATGCGGCGGCTGACGCTGATGCACAGTGTGGTATCCTATTTCTTCAACACCATTCTCGTCGCGGCAGCGGTCAATGCCGCCGTAGCGCTCGGCAGCTGATGTTGCCCAATCCGCGCGCAAAATCAGGAACTGGAATTCTTATGACAACGACCCTGGAAACGATTTCGACTGCGAAGTGCTTTGGCGGAACGCAAGGCCTCTATCGGCACAAAAGCGAAACCACCCAGTGCGACATGACCTTTGCCGTCTTCCTGCCGCCACAGGCTGCAAACGGACCGGTGCCGGTGCTCTGGTATCTGTCCGGACTGACCTGCACACATCAAAACGTGATGGACAAAGGCGAATATCGGCAATTGGCCGCAGAACTGGGAATTGCCGTTATTTGCCCCGATACGAGCCCACGCGGTGATGACGTACCGGATGAGCCGGACAACTGGCAATTTGGCAAGGGTGCAGGCTTTTACGTCGACGCGACGCAGGAGCCTTTCGCCAAGAACTACCAGATGTATAGCTATATCACGCAGGAACTGACCGAACTGGTTGCGGCTGAATTTCCGCTCGATATGGCGCGGCAGGCCATTACCGGCCATTCCATGGGCGGCCATGGCGCGCTGACGATTGCGCTGAAAAATCCCGACCGGTTCAAATCGGCCTCGGCTTTCGCCCCCATCGTGCAGCCGTCGACCGCCGGATGGTCGAAGCCGGCACTGGAAAAATATCTTGGGGCCGAAGAGCGCGCATGGCGTCCCTATGATGCGTCACTGCTGATCGAGGATGGCTACAGGTTTCCGGCGTTTCTTGTCGATCAGGGCACCGCAGACGGTTTCCTGAATGACGGCCTGCGCCCGTGGCTGCTGGAAGAAGCCTGCAAGAAGGCTGGCATTCCGCTCACGCTCAATATGCGCGAGGGCTACGATCATTCCTATTTCTTCATTTCGACATTCATGGACGACCATCTTCGCTGGCATGCGGCGCGCCTGTAAGACACAGCAGTTCAAACAAGCATATATTAGTTTATCCTGTATATTTTTATAGAACAGGATAAACTAATATATGCCTGATTTTGATTACGAATCCTTTTGGCCAACCCCGTCTTCGAGGTGGGGTAGTTTTGAAGCCGAAGCCTTCCCTTTGACAGCCTATCGATATGACAGTCGGGGGCCATATGATGTTCAAAAGCTGGGCCCTCATACAGCTAGCACAAATCCCGAGACAGCTGGTATCGCTCGTCAATTTGGAGACGACACAGTATATGCAGCAGCGAGCAGAGAGGGGCTGCATTATTATTTCCATAAAGATTCAAGTACATATAGACCTTTAAATGAATCACTAGGTTATATCCGAGGACTGAAGCATAAGATTGCCTATGATCCGACTGATCCCCTACCCTTTAAAAAGAATAAAATAGTTAACGGTTTTCTTTATAGGATAAAAACAAATACTCATAATGCAGTCCCATTTAGAGATCTAAATGATAAATTTAGGAAAAGATTTATCACTCTCACGCTAAATAATAGAAGCTACGAGAATTTAAAAAAAGATGTGACTTTTGATAAATATAATGAATTAAATAAATTAAGAGATATAGTATTTGAAAAAGAATTCAAAGCAATATCAAATAGAATGCTCACATACATTAACAATGATGAAATCCACGTTAGAGGAACCAGCCTCCCAATAGGAGTAATTTCCCAGCAAATACACTCAAAAGCCGAAGCTACAAGCATATCACAAACCGCCATGGGAATAGACTTTCATTCTGCAGAATACCTGGATTTAGCGATTTTTATTTAAAATCATTTAAGAAGAAAGTACCGTCATATTGGAGAAACGATACTCTACTCTTATGTGGAATATTCGCAGTAATTTGGGTAACAGAATTTGTCAGCGCTTGATCACCTTCATTGGCAGACCACCTTGCGGCTGCGTGGTTAGCTTTTGTACCGGCCACGGCTTTGTTGTCTCCAGAACGTCGAAGCGGTGACCCTCGAGCAGGGTCGCCAGCGCAATCACCGCTTCCTGCAAGGCAAAGCTGGCCCCGATGCAAACACGTGCGCCAGCGCCGAACGGCAGATACTGGAAACGGTCGAGCCGTTCGCGGTTTTCCGGCCAGAAGCGCTGCGGCATGAAAGCATCCGGCTGATCCCAATATAGCCGGTGACGGTGGATCACCCATGGCATGACCAGAACGGTGGCGCCTTTCGGTATTTCCAGATCGCCATAGCGATCGTTTTCCGCCGCCTCTCGATTGATCGATGGCGCAGGCGGATAAAGGCGCATCGCCTCTTCGAAAGCCGCACGCGTGAAAGGCAGGCTGGCCAGCCACTCATGCGGCGGCAGATCGCGCCCGCCCTTTTCGAAGAAAGCGTCGATTTCCGCCTGGACACGCTCGCGCTCTTCGGGGGCCTTGGCGAGCAGATAAAGCGTCCAGCCAAGCGCCCGCGCTGTCGTTTCGTGACCGGCACCAATGAAGGTGATGATGTTGTCTTCAATCTCGGAACGGCTCAGGCCTTCCGGGCCTTCGGCGCGCAGAAGCAGCGTCAGGAAGTCGCTCGGCACCGCCTCGCCCTTATCCATACGCGCCTTGCGCATGGCAATCGTGTCCGAGACAAGCGCCCGGAAAAAGTCCAGCGACTGCTGGCCGCGCAAACGCGTGAGACGTGGCAACCAGTCGGGCAGTCCAAGCAAGTCAAAGGGATCGACGCGACCCATGGTTTCGAACAGCTTGTCGATCTGACGCGCAAAATCATTGGGATCGCCCGCGATCTCGCCGGAAAACAGCGTTTCGGCCAAAATGTCGTAGGTCAGGAGCGTCATGTCATGCGCGACATCTGTGATCATGCCGCTGGTCTTGTAGCGTTCCACAAACAGGCGCGAACGGTCGCGCATGGCTTCCGCAAAACCGCCGATATGACGCGGCGTGAAAACCGGTGCCATGGCTTTGCGCGAGCGCTTCCACACCTGCCCCTCAGCCGTCAGGAGACCGTCGCGCAGCAGCGGACGCAGAACGCGCTGGCGGATGGCGGACATCGGATAATTGGCGGCATTATCCACCAGCACATGGCGGATCAATCCGGGATCGTTGGCGATGATGGTCTTGAGGCCGAACCAGCTGACGGAAATCCACCGTTCATTGTAGGATGGCTCACCCCATAGCTCGAGCGGGTTTTTGTAGACGACACGCATCATCTCGAAGCGCCCGACCGGCTTTTCGCGCGGGCGTGGCGCTGGCGGCACGAAGGGCTTGAGCGCTTCCGGTATCATCGTCGCTGTTTCCATCAGGCGCTCCTCGCACTATCGGGTTTCGAACTCCCCGCCAAATACCCTGCTTCATGACATATAAGGGCCAATTGTGGCGCTTCCAGAAGCCGATCCGTACCCAGTTTCGTCATATGCGGTGGAGATGCGCTCAAACGACCGGAATCCCCGGTAAATTTGCCTCGAAAATTTGGAAAATATGCCGTTAGCGCCTATATTAAAGCCATGTTTGTCGTGTGATTCGACAGTATTTTTGATGCTGCAATTGCAGCAGGCTTCAAGGCTGCAGTCGCAGCACGTTTTCGAAAGATTTTCATGAGCGAGACGCCCGAGATGAATTCCGAAGCCCCCGCCGAATATGGCGCGGATTCCATTCGTGTTCTGAAAGGTCTGGATGCCGTTCGCAAGCGTCCGGGCATGTATATCGGTGACACGGATGACGGCTCCGGCCTGCATCACATGGTTTATGAAGTCGTGGACAACGCCATCGACGAAGCGCTGGCAGGCCATGCCACGCTTGTCACCGTGACGCTCAATGCCGACGGCTCCTGCACAGTGACCGACAATGGTCGCGGCATTCCGACCGACATCCACAAAGAAGAAGGCGTTTCGGCTGCCGAGGTCATCATGACCCAGCTCCATGCGGGCGGCAAGTTCGACCAGAATTCCTACAAGGTTTCCGGCGGTTTGCACGGCGTGGGCGTTTCGGTGGTCAATGCGCTTTCGGTCTGGCTGAAGCTGAAGATCCGCCGCTATGGCAAAGTTCACGAGATGAGCTTTACCCACGGCGTCGCCGATGCGCCGCTGGCGGTGACGGGCGACGTGGCCGATGGCGAGACCGGTACTTCCGTGACCTTCCTGCCCTCGACCGAAACCTTCAGCATGGTCGAATTCGACTATGACACGCTGGAACGTCGCCTGCGCGAACTGGCCTTCCTCAATTCCGGTGTGCGCATAAAGCTGACGGACAACCGTCACGCGGACGCCAAGGAACATGAGCTGCATTATGACGGCGGTCTGGTCGAATTCGTGAAATATATCGACCAGAACAAGAAGCCGCTGATCGACGAGCCGGTTTATATCCGCAGCGAAAAAGACGGCATGACGGTGGAAGTCGCCATGTGGTGGAACGATTCCTACCACGAAAAGGTGCTGTGCTTCACCAACAACATTCCGCAGCGCGATGGCGGCACCCATCTGGCCGGTTTCCGCGGCGCCCTGACCCGTCAGGTCACGGGCTATGCGGATGCGTCGGGCATGACCAAGAAGGAAAAGGTTCAGCTGACCGGCGACGATTGCCGCGAAGGCCTGACCGCCGTCCTTTCCGTCAAGGTGCCGGATCCGAAGTTCTCGTCGCAGACCAAGGACAAGCTGGTTTCGTCGGAAGTGCGCCCGGTGGTCGAAAGCCTCGTCAACGAAGCGCTGTCGATCTGGCTTGAAGAGCATCCGGCGCAGGGCAAGGCTGTGGTCGAGAAGGTCATTCAGGCCGCCGCCGCCCGCGAAGCTGCACGCAAGGCCCGCGACATCACCCGCAAGAGCACGCTCAGCGTGACCTCGCTGCCGGGCAAGCTTGCCGATTGCCAGGAACGCGATCCAGCCAAGTCTGAAATCTTCATCGTCGAAGGTGACTCGGCAGGCGGCTCCGCCAAAAGCGGCCGCTCGCGCCAGAACCAGGCGATCCTGCCGCTGCGCGGCAAGATCCTGAACGTGGAACGCGTTCGCTTCGACCGCATGTTGTCTTCCGATCAGGTGGGTACGCTGATCACGGCGCTCGGCACGTCGATCGGCAAGGATGAGACGCACGGCTTCAACGCCGACAAGCTGCGTTACCACAAGATCATCATCATGACCGATGCTGACGTCGACGGTGCGCATATTCGCACACTGTTGCTCACCTTCTTCTTCCGCCAGATGCCGGAACTGATCGAGCGTGGCCATATCTATATCGCGCAGCCGCCGCTTTATAAGGTGTCGCGCGGCAAGTCCTCGCAATACATCAAGAACGAAGCCGCCTTCGAAGACTTCCTCATCGAGACCGGTCTGGAAGAAGCGGCCCTTGAAATGGCGAGCGGCGAAGTGCGCGCCGGTCCCGATCTGCGCGCCGTCGTCGACGATGCGCGCACGCTGCGCCAGCTTCTGCATGGCCTGCATACGCGCTATGACCGCCGCGTCGTGGAACAGGCGGCAATTGCCGGTCTGCTCAACCCCGATGCGTCGAAGGACAATGCAACAGCACAGCGCTCCGCCGATACAGTTGCAACGCGCCTCGACATGATTTCGGAAGAAACCGAGCGCGGCTGGACCGGCCATGTCATGGAAGACGGTGGCTACCGTTTCGAGCGCATGGTGCGCGGCGTCAAGGACGTTGCCATTCTCGACATGGCGCTGCTCGGCTCTGCCGATGCCCGCCAGATCGACCGCGTGGCAGGCCGCATTGCCGAGACTTTCGGCGAGCCACCTGTGCTGCGTCGCAAGGACAAGTCGGACACACTGTCCGGTCCGATGGCGCTGCTCGATGCCATTTTCGCGACCGGCCGCAAGGGTCTGACGCTACAGCGTTACAAAGGCTTGGGCGAAATGAACGCCGAGCAGCTTTGGGAAACCACGCTGGACCCGAATGTGCGTTCGCTCCTGCAGGTCAAGGTTACGGATGCGACCGACGCGGACTCGCTCTTCTCGCGCCTGATGGGCGACGAAGTGGAACCGCGCCGCGAGTTCATTCAGGAAAACGCGCTGAGCGTCGCCAATCTGGACGTCTGATCCAGTTCTGCACCGTAACAAAAAAGGCCTCTGTTCGCAGAGGCCTTTTTATTTGTCTGCTGTTTGGGAACCGGCGGATTAGCAGCGGCAAAAAGAAAGGCCCCGCATGTGCGGGGCCTTTCTCATGCAATCCTTTAACGAAGGATCAGAACTTGTAGGCAACGCCCAGACGAACTTCGTTGGTCTTGAAGTCGTTCTTGACGCTGAGGCCACCGAAGTCGATGTTTTTGTCGCCGTAGTCGGTGTAGCGGTATTCAAGACGAACGATCAGATTGTCAGTTGCGGCATAGTCCACACCGCCGCCAACGGTCCAGCCGGTGAGCGTCTTGCTTTCAGAGAAGCCGATACCGTCGATCGTGCCGCTGTTCTTGACGTCGCCGAATGCCACACCGCCAGCGATGTAAGGCAGGAAGCGGTCAAAGGCGTAACCAGCGCGGGCACGAACGGCACCCGACCAGCGCAGCTTGTTTTCAAACGAACCAACCTCGAGGTCGCCGTCATAAACGCGGATGCCCTTCGACAGGTCGTTATAGGTGATGTCACCGTCGATACCGAGCACAACATTGTTGCCCAGATCGAAGTTATAACCGGCATAAAGACCGCCGAGGAAGCCATCCGGCTTCACGCTGTCATTGGTGAAAACGTCACCGCTGAAGTCGGCCTTGCCCCAGCCGTAGCCAACCTGGCCACCGATGTAAGCACCGTTCCAGGTGAATGTCGGAGCAACGACAACAGGTGCTGGCTCTTGTTCGATAACCGCGTCAGCAGCCTTTGCGCCAGTGGCAGCAACGAGGGCGACAGTGGATGCGAGAAGAAGCGCTTTGAGCTTCATGATGAACCTCCTGAAGGAAATTTACTGAACCAAGCTTGCCCTTAATATAAGCGATTGCTCACAAAAGTCTGTAGCAGCGGGGCCACAGCAAGAAGAATCTGCAAAATGCCGTACACGAAGCCGTGAAACCGCTTCTTATAGTTAAAAATCGGGCAATAACTGCCAAAAACACCGCAAGACCTGCACGCTATATTAATCCCGATCCAATCAAGCTATAGAAAGTCGGGCTTAATGGGGCGGGAGACTGATATGCGGATAGCGGGCAGCAGCGAACGGATCGACTGGGTCGATATTGCCAAGGGCATCTGCATTATCTTCGTTGTCATGATGCACTCGACATTGGGCGTCGAAAAGGCAGCCGGCGCTGAAGGCTGGATGCATTATGTGGTCGCCTTCGCCAAACCGTTCCGCATGCCGGATTTCTTCATGATTTCCGGGCTGTTTCTCAGCCTCGTCATCGACCGGCCATGGCGGCGTTATCTCGACCGCAAGGTTGTGCATTTCCTCTATTTCTACATTCTGTGGCTCACCATACAATTTGCCTTCAAGGCGCCAGGCATTGCCAGCGAAGCTGGTGTTTCGGGCGTCGTGCAGGCCTATCTCATGGCGTTCCTTGAGCCGTTTGGGACGCTCTGGTTCATCTATATCCTCCCCGTCTTCCTTATCGCGACGCGACTATTGAAGCGTGTGCCGGTAGGTGTGACCTTTACAGTGCTGGCCGTGCTGGAAATCCTGCCTGTGCATACGGGCTGGGTGATGATCGACGAGTTCTGCTCGCGTTTCGTTTATTTCTTCGCCGGCTATGCCTTCGCACCGGCCATCTTCAAGATCGCCGACTGGCTGCGCCAGCGCCCGCTCGTCGGCATTGCCGGGCTGCTCGTCTGGGGCCTTGTTGAATACAAGCTTGTCTTCATGCCGGTGCCGGAAAGCCTCTCGTCGCTGATCGCGCCCGCCAGCGATCTTTTGAACGGGCGCGGCGCTGTCAGCGATCTGCCCATTATTTCGCTTCTGCTGGGACTGGTCGGCGCGCTGGCGATCATTTCGATCTCTTCGATCTTAAGCCTGCTGCCTGCGCGAAACTGGCTGCATCGCGCCTTGAGCTGGCTCGGCGCGCATTCGATTGTGATCTATCTGGCCTTCTTCCTGCCGATGGCCATTGCGCGCACAGTGCTGCTGAAATTCGGCTTCATCGATATCGGCACAGTATCACTTTTGACCACTGCATCCGGCGTGGTCGGTCCAGTCATTCTTTATGGGCTTATTCAATGGACCGGCTATGGACAGTTTCTGTTCCGCCGCCCCGCATGGGCCTACATTGATCAGGCGTCGCAAAAGAAAACAGAAAAATTTGCAACCTAATCTTCAAAAATTAAAACATAAAACATGCTATTGAAATATTACTTACAAAATACTGTATTTTGATTTCATAAAACTTTTACAATCCCATCGTATCTTATAGAAACTCTTTTAATATAAAGAGTTATTTTTACTTTTTGAGATGGATTTTACAATGAAGATTTTTATCAACTTAGCCATTGCCGGAATTATCAGCGCAGCCAGCATCAGTTATGCTAATGCATGCATTATATCTTCTGATTATAAAAGCTGCACAAAGGAATGCGACAAACTAATCCCGGATTTGAAGCAAATGTGCTACATCGGCGCTGTACATAAAAATTAGACCAAATAGCTACATCATTAAACAATAGCTGAAATGTCGAACCGGCGTGCCAAGCTGACCCGCCGGTTCGAAACGTCTTAATCTGCGGCCAGACACCCAGCCTTAGCTATGCGCGAAAATATCCTCTTCCGGCCAGCCCATCAGATCGAGTTCCGAACGGGTCGGCAGGAATTTGAAGCAGGCTTCAGCCTGTTTCGCGCGGCCATCACGCTCAAGGCGCTGTTCCAGAACAGCCTTCAGGCGATGCAGGTAAAGCACGTCGGAAGCGGCATATTCGAGCTGCGCCTGCGAGAGGATTTCCGCGGCCCAGTCTGATGACTGCTGCTGCTTGGAGATCGAAACATCCAAAAGCTCGTTGCACAGTTCCTTGAGGCCGTGACGGTCCGTATAGGTGCGGGTGAGTTTCGATGCGATCTTGGTGCAGAAGACCGGCTGCGGCATGGTGCCGAAAGCATGGGCCAGCACCGCCAGATCGAACCGACCGAAATGGAATATCTTGGTGATCGAACGATCTTTCAGAAGCTTGACCAGATTGGGCGCTTTCTTCTGACCCGCTTCGATTTGGATTACGTCTGCTGTGCCGTCGCCGGGTGAAATCTGCACCACGCAGAGCCGGTCGCGATGCGGGTTCAGCCCCAGCGTTTCGGTATCAATGGCGACCGCATCCACCTGATAATGATCGAGGTTCGGCAGATCGTTTTTATGAAAACGGATGGTCATTCAGTTGTCCTTGTTTCGCGGCAGTTGCCGCCGTAATGCGGGCCTGTTTAGCGGCGACAGCCGCCATAATGCGAGCCCTACTTGGCGGCGATAGCCGCCATAATCCGAGCCCATGAGCGTTGACCTTTGTGGAAGGAGTTCAGCTCGTATTTTTCGTTGGGCGAATGGATACGGTCATCTTCGAGACCGAAGCCGACGAGAAGCGATTCCATGCCAAGGAACGTGTCGAAATCGCCGACAATCGGGATCGAGCCGCCCATGGCAATAAGCACGGCTGGCTTCGGCCATTCGTCGGACAGCGCGTCCTTGGCCTTGGAAACCAGCGGTGAATCATAAGGCAGCTGGATCGCTGGCGAACCGCCATGCGGGTGGAACTCCACCGAACAATCGGCTGGAAGACGTTCCTGCACAAAAGCGCGGAAGGCTTCGCGGATCTTCACCGGGTCCTGTTTGTGGACGAGACGGAACGAGACCTTTGCCGAGGCTTGCGCTGCGATAACAGTCTTGAAGCCCTCGCCGGTATAACCGCCGATAATGCCGTTCACTTCCGCCGTCGGGCGCGCCCAGGTGAGTTCCAGAACACTGCGACCCTTTTCGCCGGACGGGATCGAAAGGCCAATAGGCCCGAGGAAGTTTTCCGCCGTGCGGCCGAGACCTTCCCAGGATTGCAGGATTTGCGACGGGGTTTCTTCCACGCCTTCATAGAAGCCCGGAACGGTGATGCGTCCGGTTTCGTCATGCAGATCGGCCAGAATCTTGCTCAGAATATGGATCGGATTGGCCGCAGCACCTCCGAAAAAGCCCGAATGCAGATCGCGGTCGGCAGCCTTGATGACGATTTCCTCGCCAACCAGACCGCGCAGCCCGACGCTGATGGCAGGCGTTTCCGTGTCCCACATCGAGGTGTCGCAGACCAACGCCACATCGGCTTTCAGTTCCGCCTTGTTTGCATCGAGGAACGGCTTCAGCGACGGCGAACCGGATTCTTCCTCGCCTTCGAACAGCAGCGTCACCTTGACGGGCAGATTGCCATTGATCGCCTTATAGGCGCGGCAGGCTTCCACAAAGGTCATCAACTGGCCCTTGTCGTCGGACGTGCCGCGACCGGTCAGGATTTTGCGGCCCCCATTCGAGGCATCGTCGACATCCTTGATCGCAGGATCAAAAGGATCGTTTTCCCACAGGTTGAGCGGGTCGACCGGCTGCACATCATAATGACCGTAGAAGAGCACATGCGGCGCATTGGGCGTGGCGCCGTCATGATGCGCAACCACCATCGGATGGCCCGGCGTGTCGCGCACGCTGGCATCAAAGCCAATCGTCTTCAGATCAGCCACAAGCCATTCCGCAGCCTTGCGGCAGTCGGCCTTGTAGGCCGGGTCTGTCGAAATCGACTTGATACGCAGCAGTTCGAACAGGCGTTCGAGGCTGTTATCAAGATTGGCGTCGAGGTGGCTGAGTACTTTGTCGAGCGATTGCGCAGACGGTTGCTGGGACATGGAAACTTCCTGACGAGTCGAAACGTAAACTGGCGGCACAGTACAACCAGCACTTCCCGCTGGAAACCCAATTCGCGAGTGATTACCGCAAATTGAAGGCCTTTGTCAGGGTGAAAGACTTTCGCCACGGCTGATGCTCAGGAGAAAGACCAGCAATGCGAATATTGCCGGTTCGCGCCAGACAAGCGGCGCAAAGGCTGTCCAGAAGGTTTCGGCAAAAGCCAGCAGGGCCGCACCGCCTGCCGAAGCAAGCGGAGAGAAATAGCCGCCCACAGCGCCAATCATCAATATCTTGAGGCCAAGCAGCAGCCCGTCGCCGGAACTCATCGTGCCGTAATAGGCGGTCATCAGAATACCGGACAGCGCGGCAATCAGCACCGCGCCCATATAGGCGGCAAGGAAGACCCGCCCTGCATTGACCCCGCAAAGCTCAGCCGCCAGCACATCATCGCGGACCGCCCGCCAGTTGCGACCAAAGCGGCTGCGCTGCAAGGCGAAGCTGCCGATCAGCACGATGGATGCCATGACAAGCGTATTGATGATCTGCATCGTGGTCAGCACGACCGCCTTGTTGCCCTCGCCCCAAAAGATGATCTTGTCCTGCAACAAGGGCGGCAGCCAGAGGTTCCGCGATCCAGCCGCGAGACGAACGCTTTCCATCAGCACCACGGCCACGCCCAATGCCGCCACCATCGCCATATTGGGAGACGCCCGACTGAGCGGTCGCATGACGAGACCCGCAATCACCGCTCCGGCAGCAAGCGTATAAAACAGCGCCCCGGCTATACCGACGCCAATCGCGGCAGGCAGAACCAGCCAAAGCCTGCTCCAGCCAAACGCCGTGAAAATGAGAAGAAGCTGGCCGGAAAAGGCCACCAGCGCGCCATAGCTGATATCTGCGCGCTTGAGGACGGCGAAGCTCAGCGCATAGCCAAATGCCAGCATGGCATAGGTTGCCGCCAGCGGCACCGCATTGGCGAATTGCTGCAAGAGGTAGGCCATGGATACGCCCTCGCTACACTGGCCAGATTATAACTGTCAAAATGGTTTTTACCAGTTATAATGTGCCATGAGCTTTTCCTGGACCCCGCATCGTTTTTCCGGCGGCGCATTGGCGCTGGATATTGCCAATAGCATTATTCTGCGCGGCGACGCGGCGCGCAGCGTGGATCGTTTTGCCGAGCCGGCTAATCTGAAAAGCTTTGCGCACGCGGCGGCAACGTTCTGCGCAGAGAAAGACCTGCCTTTGCCGCTTGTCCCGGTCGGGCCGGAAAATCTGCGCCGTTTTCTTTCCCTGCGAGAAGCCATCGACAGCTATTTTCGCGCGTTCGTTCGTGCGCAAGCTGATGACCGGCTGCTGGCCGATCTTCTCGAATGCATAGCCGATGTGCTGCGCCAGACCACATCGCCCATGGCGCTGGAGCAGGCTGCCGCACATTCAGCACTCCGGCTGATGGCGAAGTGCCAGTCAGGAGCCGATGCGGATCGCCTGAAAATCTGCGCCAATTGCGGCTGGCTTTTCCTCGATCAGAGCCGCAATCGCAGTCGCGTCTGGTGCGACATGACGGTTTGCGGCAACCGGGCCAAGGCCAGCCGCCACTATTATCGCAATCGGGAGGTGGAGATGTGAAACCGCTCGTCGCAATCGCGCTCGCTTTTCCGCTGCTGGCGGCATGCCAGCGCGAAAAGACGACCGGACCTTACGAGATTTCGGGACGGCTCGTGGTTTTCAATTATCGCATTGCCCGCGCGACCTTTCTGGTCACGCTGCGCAAGATCGGCCCGGTGGAAGAAGGAGCGACGGTTACTGCGGCCTTTGACAATCCTACGCAGGGCGCGCCAGTCATGGTCGACCGGACAGTCTTTCCCAATCAGGACCAGCTTTCGCTGGAGACCGGGCCTTTGCACTGCATCGTGAAGGACAAGCCCTATGATGTTTCCATTCGCGTGACCGCAAGGAATGGAGACTTGTTGCAGACACTTGCAACCACCGTCGTTTCCAGTGAAGACCAGTCCATATTACCGGCAGAACCGCTCGTCGTCGGCCCCTTTTACGATCCGAACCCGAAAGTGTTCAAACCGGATGGCAGCCGGGATTTCTCGCCTGAGAAAAACTGTCCGAAAGCATGAGGGAAAAGGTGCCCTGGATATGATTTGGCCGCTGCGGTGAGGGGATACCACAGCGGCCATATCACTACACTCAAAGCGGCAGCCCGGAGAGGGGAATGAGGCTGCCGCTAGCATCCGGCATCCAACGGGGGACGGGTCAGAAAACCGGCGACCGACGAACTGTCGATGACTAAAATTTGGTTTTCAATCGTGGCTATTCAAGGGCACGGAAGATTACAAATCTGTAACAAACTCGTTATCTTACCGTGATAGATTTCTTTCGCGTGGATCATTGTTTCTCCTGACACGGAGCCGGTTCCCTTTGCGACTGCTTTCCTTTAGTTCTTGGCCTCCAGTTCCGGGCCTCTTGATCCCGGAACAATTCAGCAAAAATGCGAAACGGTTTTGCGTCCGAAAGTGCGGAAGGATAAAAAGAAGCCATGAAAAAAGGCGATCATCTCTTTCTCGTTGACGGCTCGGGTTATATTTTCCGCGCCTATCACGCCCTTCCCCCGCTGACCCGCAAGACCGACGGCTTGCCGGTGGGCGCCGTATCGGGCTTCTGCAACATGTTGTGGAAGCTGCTGAAAGATGCACGCAACACCGATGTCGGCGTGGTGCCGACCCATTTCGCGGTGATTTTCGACTATTCGTCGAAGACGTTCCGCAACGAGCTTTATCCTGAATACAAAGCCAATCGCACCGCCCCGCCGGAAGACCTTGTTCCGCAATTCGGCCTGATCCGTCAGGCGACCCGCGCCTTCAATCTGCCCTGTGTCGAAAAGGCCGGTTTCGAAGCCGACGACCTGATCGCGACCTATGCGCGCCTCGCCGAACAAGCGGGCGGCGATGTCACCATCGTTTCCTCCGACAAAGACCTCATGCAGCTCGTGACGCCAAGTGTGTCGATGTATGACAGCATGAAGGACAAGCAGATTTCGATCCCGGAAGTGATCGAAAAATGGGGCGTGCCGCCGGAAAAGATGATCGACCTGCAATCGCTGACCGGCGACAGCACGGATAATGTGCCGGGCATTCCGGGCATCGGTCCCAAGACGGCAGCGCAATTGCTGGAAGAATTCGGCGATCTCGACACGCTTCTGGCCCGCGCCTCGGAAATCAAGCAGAACAAGCGCCGCGAGAACATTATAGCCTTCGCAGATCAGACCAAGATTTCGCGTGAGCTGGTCACGCTCAAGACCGATGTGCCGCTGGATGTCGATCTGGACGCTCTGGTTCTCGAACCGCAAAATGGCCCGAAGCTGATCGGCTTCCTCAAGGCCATGGAGTTTACCTCACTGACGCGGCGCGTTGCCGAAGCGACCGATACGGATGCTTCCGCCGTCGAGCCGTGTCATGTCGAAACCGAATGGGGCGCGGATGCGCATGGTCCCGATGTCGATGTGCCAGCCAAGGCTGCGGACACGGCTGCAACCGGCACTGACGCCACTGCGCCATCTGCTGCTGCCCCGGCTGTCGATGGCTACACGCCGAAAGCGCTGGCGGACAAGCGCGCTGCAGAAGCCACTGCACAGAAGATCGACACCAGCGCCTATACCTGCATTCGCGATATCGCAACGCTCAAGCACTGGCTGGCCGAAGCTGTCGAGACCGGCCTCGTGGCTTTCGACACGGAAACCAATTCGCTCGATCCGATGCAGGCCGAGCTGATCGGCTTCTCGCTGGCCCTCGTTCCCCAAAACAGCAAAGAGATCAAGGCCGCCTATATTCCGCTTCAGCACAAATCCGGTCAGGGCGATCTGCTCGGCGGCGGCATGGTCGAGGGGCAGATACCGCTCGATCAGGCGCTTGAAGCGCTGAAAGCCGTTCTTGAGGACGCCTCCGTGCTCAAGATCGCGCAGAACATGAAATATGACTGGCTGGTCATGCGCCGTCACGGCGTCAACACTGTATCCTTCGACGACACGATGCTGATTTCCTATGTGCTCGACGCTGGCACAGGCAGCCACGGCATGGACCCGCTTTCGGAGCGTTGGCTCGGACATACGCCAATCGCCTACAAGGATGTTGCGGGCAGCGGCAAAAGCGCCGTGACGTTCGACATGGTCGATATCGACCGTGCGACGGCTTACGCAGCCGAAGATGCGGATGTGACTCTGCGCCTGTGGCAAGCCCTGAAACCGCGTCTGGCGGCGGAAGGTCTCATCTCAGTCTATGAGCGGCTTGAACGCCCATTGGTCGATGTGCTGGCCCGCATGGAAGAGCGCGGCATTTCCGTCGACCGTCAGGTTCTGTCGCGCCTGTCCGGCGATCTGGCACAGGCTGCCGCCGGTTACGAAGACGAAATCTACGAACTGGCCGGTGAGAAATTCACCATCGGCTCGCCCAAGCAGCTTGGCGATATCCTGTTCGGCAAGATGGGCCTGCCTGGCGCTTCCAAAACCAAGACCGGCCAATGGTCCACCTCGGCGCAGGTGCTCGAAGATCTGGCCGCCGAGGGCCATCCGCTGCCGCGCAAGATCGTCGACTGGCGTCAGCTGACCAAGCTGAAATCCACCTATACGGATGCGCTGCCGGGCTTCATCCATCCGCAGACCAAGCGCGTCCATACATCCTATGCAATGGCATCCACCTCGACAGGTCGCCTCTCCTCATCCGAGCCGAACCTGCAGAACATTCCGGTGCGTACCGCCGAAGGTCGCAAGATCCGGACGGCCTTCATCGCGGAACCGGGCAACAAGCTGATCTCCGCCGATTACAGCCAGATCGAACTGCGTGTGCTGGCCCATGTGGCCGATATTGCGCAATTGAAGCACGCTTTCGCCGATGGCGTCGATATTCATGCCATGACCGCATCGGAAATGTTCGGCGTGCCGGTGGAAGGCATGCCATCGGAAGTGCGTCGCCGCGCCAAGGCGATCAATTTCGGCATCATCTACGGCATTTCCGCCTTTGGCCTTGCCAACCAGCTTTCCATCCCGCGTGAGGAAGCCGGGCAATATATCCGCACCTATTTCGAGCGGTTCCCCGGCATCAAGGATTATATGGAAGCCACCAAGGCTTTCGCGCGTGAACATGGCTACGTCGAAACCATTTTCGGACGCCGCGCCCATTATCCCGATATTCGCGCCTCCAATCCGCAGGTCCGCGCCTTCAACGAGCGCGCCGCCATCAATGCGCCTATTCAGGGTTCGGCGGCAGATATTATCCGCCGCGCCATGATTCGCATGGAAGATGCGCTTGAAAACGAAAAACTTGCTGCCCGCATGTTGCTGCAGGTGCACGATGAATTGATCTTCGAAGTGCCTGAAAATGAAGTGGAAAAAACCATTCCGCTGGTGCGGCATATCATGGAGAATGCAGCCCTTCCGGCAGTGTTCCTCACGGTTCCGCTGCATGTTGATGCGCGTGCAGCGCATAACTGGGATGAGGCCCATTAAGGCCTCGCCCGGTTGACCTGACGATCTTAACCCTATAGGGAAGCGGCAATTCTGTTGCTTCGGTGGTCGCCAGGGGAGCCGTGAACGTTAGGTTTACGGCCAATGGGTTTGCGACTTGTGAAGCTTTTGTGAAAGTTGTCCATGTCTCTGCCCGAAACCATCGCTCCGGCACTGTCCGGAGCTCTTGCCGCTCGCGGTTATAACACCCTCACCGCCGTTCAGAACGCCGTGCTGGCGCCTGAAACCCTCGATTCCGACCTTCTCGTTTCCGCCCAGACCGGCTCCGGCAAGACCGTTGCCTTCGGCCTCTCCATGGCCAACACCATTCTGGAAGACGAGCTTCGCTTCGGCGAACCAGGTGCACCGCTTGCCATGATCATCGCGCCAACGCGCGAACTGGCGCTTCAGGTGCGCCGCGAACTGGAATGGCTTTATGCCGATACCGGCGCGCGCATCGCATCCTGCGTTGGCGGCATGGATATCCGCACCGAGCGCCGCGCGCTTGAACGCGGCAGCCATATCGTCGTTGGTACGCCGGGCCGCCTGCGCGACCATATCACCCGCTCCGCGCTGGACATGTCGCAGCTGCGCGTCGTCGTGCTCGACGAAGCCGACGAAATGCTCGATATGGGTTTCCGCGAAGACCTCGAATTCATCCTCGGTGAAGCGCCGGAAGACCGCCGCACGCTGATGTTCTCGGCAACCGTGCCGAAGCCCATCGCCCAGCTGGCCAAGCGTTTCCAGAACAATGCGCTGCGCCTCACCGTGCAGAGCGAAACCAGCCAGCATGCCGACATTGATTATGTCGCCATGCCGGTTCCGCCGCATGAGCGCGACCACGCGATCATCAACACGCTGCTTTATTACGATTCACAGAACTCGATCATCTTCTGCTCGACCCGTGAAGCAGTGAAGCATATGGCAAGCCGCCTTTCCAACCGCGGCTTTGCCGTGGTGGCCCTGTCGGGCGAACTGAGCCAGGCCGAGCGCAACAACGCGCTTCAGGCCATGCGCGACGGTCGCGCCCGCGTTTGCGTGGCGACCGACGTTGCCGCACGCGGCATCGATCTGCCGAATCTCGATCTGGTTGTCCATGCCGATCTGCCCAACAATCCTGAAACCATGCTGCACCGTTCGGGCCGTACCGGCCGTGCCGGTCGCAAGGGCACCTGCGTGCTGGTCGTGCCGTTCTCGCGCCGCCGTACCGCCGAGCGCCTTCTGCATATGGCAAAGCTTGATGCGCAGACCATTCCTGCACCAAGCATTGCCGCCGTTCAGGCCAAGAACAACGAACGCATTCTCAATTCCGAGGCCTTCGGCCAGCCGGTAGAGGAAGAACATCAGGACGTGCTGAAGGCACTTCTGGAGCGTTACACGCCGGAACAGCTGGCTGCCGCCTATCTCAATCGCGAATTGTCGCTGGCACCAGCACCGGAAGAAGTGTCGGACGCGCCGGTTCATCCGGTTGGCGGCAAGAAGCCGCGCGAGCGTTCTGACCGTGGCGACCGTTTCGAGCGCAACGACCGCTTTGATCGCGGAGAACGCGGCGAGCCGGGCGAACGCTTCGACCGCAATGCGCATTTCGACGGCGTCTGGTTCTCGGTTTCTGCCGGTCGCAAGCATCGCGCCGATCCGAAGTGGCTGCTGCCGCTGATCTGCAAGGCAGGCGACGTGTCGAAGCGCGATGTCGGTTCGATCAAGATTCTCGACGGCGAAACCCGTTTTGAAATCGCTGCATCGAAGGCCGAAGAATTCCGTCAGTCTGTTGCCGAGCGCGGCACGGGCGAAAAGGGTCTGGTGATCCGCCCTGCGGTTGCCGGTGCTGGCGAAGATGCCGGACGCCGCGAAAGCAAGAGCTTCAAGCCGCGTGGTGAAAAGTCTTATGGCGAAAAGTCGTGGGGCGACAAGCCGCGCGGAGACAAGCCTTGGGGCGACAAACCGCGTGGTGAAAAGCCTTATGGTGAAAAATCGTGGGGCGACAAGCCGCGTGGCGAGAAGTCATGGGGTGACAAGCCTCGCGGCGACGGCTTCAAGAAGGGCCCACGGAAATCCGAAGGCGGCTACAGCAAGAAGCCGCGCGGCGAATAATTCGTCGACAATTTGATAAAGCCCGCCTCACGGCGGGCTTTTTATTAACAGGCGATTTACGTCCCTTTAAACCGCCGCATTTACCCTGCACCGGGTAGACCCTTGTTCGCATTCGCCGACGACGTGACGGCAATGCAGAAATATTTTTGGAAAATGACCGGTTCGCATGCATGACGAACCGGCGCGCAGGTGGGCAACTTAGGCAGAATATGGCATCGCGAGACGACAGGAACGGACGCATCGACCCTTCTTTCGGCAACGAACAGAAAAGGACTGACGAGGACGATTTCCATGTCGATGAGGAGGAGCGTATGGCGCGCTCGCAGCAACGCAAACGGACACCGTCCCGGGATCGTGAACCGCGTGCAGCACGCCGCGGCAAGGCGAAGCCGCGCGGCTTCTTCGGCTTTCTGCGCCGTGCGATTTACTGGTGCTTCGTTCTTGGCCTGTGGGGCGGCATCGGCCTTGCCGGTGTGCTCGTCTATTTCGCCGCCAAGATGCCGCCGACGACGGATTGGGAAATCCCCGACAGGCCGCCCAATGTGCGCATTGTCGATGTGAGTGGAAAACTGATTGCCAATCGCGGCACCACCGGCGGCGAAGCAATAGGCCTGCACGAAATGTCCGCCTTCATTCCCAAGGCCGTTGTGGCCATTGAAGACCGGCGCTTCTACTCGCATTTCGGCATCGACCCCATCGGCCTTGCCCGCGCCATTGTCACCAATGCCGTTTCGGGCCGCGCTGTTCAGGGCGGCTCCACGCTCACCCAGCAGCTGGCCAAGAACCTGTTCCTCTCGCCTGACCGCACGCTGGAGCGTAAGGTTCAGGAAGTGATGCTCGCTTTGTGGCTTGAGCATAAATACACCAAGGACCAGATTCTGGAGATGTATCTGAACCGGGTCTATCTCGGTTCGGGCGCTTATGGCGTCGATGCTGCCTCCCGGCGTTATTTCAGCAAGTCGGCCAAGGATGTGAACCTGATGGAGGCGGCCACGCTGGCCGGTCTTCTGAAAGCGCCATCCCGCCTGTCGCCCGCCCGCGATCCCGAAGCCGCCGCCGCCCGCGCCAAGCTGGTGCTGGGCGCGATGCGCGAAGAAGGCATGATCGACGACCAGCAGGTGGCCATCGCCGAAAGCGAACCGCCGACGCGGGCGCCGTCCTTCTGGCAGGGCTCGGAAAACTATGTCGCCGACAAGGTCGTGTCCGCATTGCCGGCGCTGATCGGCGAGGCAAAGACCGATATCACGGTTGAAACGACAATCGATCTCAATCTGCAATCAGCCGGTGAAGAAGCGATCAAGGATCAGATTTCCCAGAACGGGAAGAAGATGAATGTCAGCCAGGGCGCACTCGTTTCCATCGACGGCACCGGCGCGGTGCGCGCCATGGTCGGTGGCGTGGACTATGCCGCCAGCCAGTTTGACCGCGTGACGGATGCGCGCCGCCAGCCTGCATCCTCCTTCAAGCCGTTCGTCTATCTTTCGGCGCTGGAACAGGGCCGCACACCGGATTCGGTGCGCAATGATGCGCCGGTGCGGATCGGCAAGTGGACGCCCAGCAACGACAACGGCAAATATATGGGTGAAGTGACGCTGGCGACCGCGCTGTCGCACTCACTCAACTCGGTTTCTGCCCAGCTCGTGATGGAAGTCGGCCCGCAGACGGTGGTCGATACGGCGCATCGCCTCGGCGTGCAGTCGAAGCTCGACCCGAACGCCTCGCTGGCGCTTGGCACCTCGGAAGTGACCCTTCTCGAACTGGCCGATGCCTATGTGCCCTTCGCCAATGGCGGCTATCGCGCGCCGGTCTATTTCATCACCAAGGTGACGGATGCCGACGGCAAGGTGCTTTATCAAAAAGACGACGCCATCGGCCCGCGCGTCATTGACGAGCGTAATGTCGGCATGATGAACGCCATGTTGCGGCGGACCGTCGAGGACGGAACGGCGCGCAAGGCAGCCTTTGGCGGCTGGCCCGCAGCGGGCAAAACCGGCACCAGCCAGAATTTCCGCGACGCATGGTTCGTCGGCTACACGTACAATCTGACCACTGGCGTCTGGTTCGGCAATGACGACGGCAAGGGCATGAAGCGCGTCTTCGGTTCGACCTTGCCCGTTGCCGCCTGGAAGAGCTTCATGCAGGTAGCGCACAAAGGCGTGCCCATTGCAGAACTGCCCGGCCATTACGACATCCAGAATGTCGTTCCTGGCGGCAGCGACGGCATGGACCCGAATGCGCCTTACGATCCCAACATGATGCCGCAAGGCGGTTATGGTGATCAGCCGATGGCTGGAAACGGCGACGATGGCTATTGGCCGCCCGCGCCTGAGACCACCATGCGCGGCGACATTCAGCAGGCGTCGCCGCAAGAGGCCCCGTATCCTGTGAATGCACCCGGCCCACAGGGCAATGCACCCGGCGGTTATGATGACACCTATCGCCCGATGCCGCCCGGCGATGTCGGCGGCGAGCCGATGCAGCAGCCAGCCCA
Organism: Brucella sp. 22210; assembly: GCF_052045675.1. NCBI lineage: Bacteria > Pseudomonadati > Pseudomonadota > Alphaproteobacteria > Hyphomicrobiales > Brucellaceae > Brucella > Brucella sp. 22210. Next base: position 416,889 of record NZ_JBQEPD010000001.1, on the reverse strand, counting down.
ACAACCGCAGCGACGTCAGGGCGGCTCGACCACACTGCTCGATATCATCATGGGCAATTCGCAGTAAGGATTGGCGAGAACCGGGGGAGCTGATGACAATCCTCTCCCCGGTCGCGATCAAGTGAAGCACCTTCCTCACGCAGTTGCTAATTCCCCTCGAAATCTTGAGCGGCATGGTCTATTCAAGATTTGAGAGCGAGGTTTTCCCATGACCCAAATGACCAAAACAGACGCGTCCCAGTCCGAAGGCCCGAAGGTTGACGAGGAGCGCAAGACGCTGGTTCTGACTGGCGCAAGCCGCGGTATCGGCCATGCGACCGTTAAGCGTTTTTCACGTGCTGGCTGGCGCGTGATTACCTGCTCACGGCAGGATTTCTCCGATAATTGCCCATGGCCCGCTGGCCCGGAAGACCATATCAAGGTCGATCTGGCCGATCAGGAAGATGTCGGCAAGGCAATTGCCGAAATCCGCCGTCGGCTGGAAGCCAATGGCAGCAAGCTGCACGCGCTCGTCAACAATGCGGGCATTTCGCCGAAAGCCGAGGCTGGACGCCGCCTGAACTCGATCGAAACACCGATGGCCGTCTGGCGCGACGTGTTTCAGGTCAATTTCATGGCCCCTATCATGCTGGCGCGCGGTCTGTTCAAGGAACTTGAAGCCGCACAGGGTTCGGTCGTCAACGTGACCTCGATTGCTGGCAGCCGCGTTCACCCCTTTGCGGGCACCGCCTATGCCACGTCGAAAGCAGCGCTTTCCTCGCTGACCCGCGAAATGGCTTCGGATTTCGGTCCCTATGGCATTCGCGTCAACGCCATTGCGCCGGGCGAAATCGACACAGCGATCCTGTCGCCAGGCACGGAAAAGCTGGTCGAACAATTGCCCATGCGCCGCCTCGGCAAAACCTCGGAAGTCGCAGAAACAATCTACTTCCTGTGCACCGAGGCTTCGTCCTATGTCACAGGATCGGAAATACACATCAATGGCGGCCAGCACGTCTGACAAAAATACAAAGCGCGGCTGTTGAAAAACACCGCGCTTTTTGTTTAGTTCGCTTTAATCGATTTAAAATCCAATTCAACAGTAGACCGAGCCATGATCCTTTGTTGCGGTGAAGCCCTGATCGACATGCTGCCACGCGAAACCGCGACCGGCGAAACAGCCTTCGTGCCTTTTGCGGGCGGTTCGGTTTTCAACTCGGCCATAGCGCTTGGGCGGCTTGGCGTGCCGACCGGCTTCTTCTCCGGCATTTCATCGGATTTCTTCGGCGAAGTGCTGCGTGACACGCTGGCCCGCTCGAATGTGGATTATTCCTTTGCCGCCATTTCGGATCGCCCCACGACACTTGCCTTCGTCCGCCTTGTGGACGGTCAGGCGCGCTACGCTTTCTACGATGAGAACACGGCTGGCCGCATGCTTTCCGAAAGCGATATGCCTTTCGTGGATGACAGCATCGACGCCATGCTGTTTGGCTGCATCAGCCTGATTTCCGAGCCGTGTGGCAGCGTCTATGAAACGCTGATGACCCGTGAAGCGCCAAAGCGCGTCATGTTCCTCGATCCCAATATCCGTGCCGGTTTCATCACCGACCGCGAGAAGCATCTGGCCCGCATGAAGCGCATGATCGCGCTGGCCGATATCGTGAAGCTGTCGGACGAAGATCTCATCTGGTTTGGCGAACATGGCAGTCATGATGAAATCGCCGCCGAATGGCTGAAGCTTGGTCCAAAGCTGATCGTCATCACCAAGGGCGCTCATGGCGCCGATGCCTATACGGCCGGTGCAACGGTGCGTGTGCCGGGCGTCAAGGTTGATGTCGTGGACACAGTTGGCGCGGGCGATACCGTCAATGCGGGCATCCTCGTCAGCCTGCACAATCAGGGCCTGCTCAACAAGGGTTCAATCGAGAATCTGAACGAAGACCAGATTCATTCCGCTGTTGCGCTTGGCGTTCGGGCTGCGGCCGTCACCGTTTCTCGCGCAGGCGCAAACCCGCCTTGGGCCGCAGAAATGCGGGATTGATTCCGTCATCTACAGATAAGACAGCACCTTCTAACCTACGCCATTGACCCGACTCAATTCGCGCCTTCTATAGAGAGTGGGTGGGAGAGAATCGAATATGGCGAAGGACAATTCAGTGGACGTCTTGCGCATCGCAGCCTTCTCGCAAGGCAATCAGGGCGGCAACCCAGCAGGCGTGCTGATTGCGGACCGCCTTCCCTCTCCAGAGGAAATGCAGAAAATCGCCAAGGAGGTTGGCTTTTCTGAAACGGCTTTCGCCATGCCGGATGGCGAAAGCTGGCGCGTACGTTATTTCGCGCCTGAAATGGAAGTTCCATTCTGCGGCCATGCCACCATTGCGCTCGGTGCAGCGCTGGCCATGCGCATGGGCGATGGACATTTCAATCTGAAACTCAATGGCAGCACCATCAGCGTTGACGGTCGCAAGGAAGGCGAGCTGTTCGCCGCCAGCCTGCAATCGCCGCCGACGCGCAACCGTGCCGCCGCCGAAGTCGAGGTGGAGCAGGCACTCTCGCTGTTCAACTACGACAAGGATGATCTTGCGCCGGGCATTCCGCCTGCGCTGATCCATGCGGGCGCAGACCATATCCTGTTGCCGCTGCGCTCACGCGAAAAGCTTGCCTCGATGCATTATGATCTGGCGCGTGGCCGCGTGATGATGAAACGGCAGGGCTGGACGACCATCCTGCTCATCCATTCGGAAACGCCACAGCGCTTCCACAGCCGCAATCCGTTTGCTGCTGGCGGTGTCTATGAAGACCCGGCAACGGGCGCTTCCACGGCAGCCTTTGCTGCCTATCTGCGCGATATCGGCTGGCCGCATGGCGGCGAGATCGAAGTGTTTCAGGGCGAGGACATGGGAAGCCCATCGCATCTTCGCGCCCAGATCGGCACGGAACGCGGCGGATCGATCCGCCTGTCCGGCACAGCGCGACTGATGGAATAGGACCGTAAAATGCGGCTCGTTAAACCCTGACGAGCTGCTCGACCCGCTCTTCATTGCCGAAGAATTTGAGATAACGCGCCACTTCCTTTGGATCGCCTGTCGCTTTCTGCGGATTATCGGAAAGCTTGACTGCCGGATGGCCGTTGGCATCCGTCACCTTACAGACGAGCGAAATGGCATTCAGACCTTCGATGTTTTTCGGCGCGCAACCCATGAAATCATTGGTGAGGTTGGTGCCCCAGCCGAAGCTCATGCGCACACGGCCTTCGAAGTGTCGATAGGTGTCTTCGATCGTATCGACATCCAGCGCATCGGAGAAAATAAGCAGCTTTTCACGCGGGTCCTTGCCGCGTGATTTCCACCATTCAATGATGCGCTCGCCGCCTTCGACGGGCGGGGCGCTGTCGGGACGGAAACCCGTCCAGTCGGCAACCCAGTCCGGCGCATTGCGCAGAAAAGCCGCCGTGCCGAAGGCGTCCGGCAGGACAATCAGCAGATTGCCGCCATAGTAACGGTTCCAGTCCTGCAACACGCGATAAGGCGCGCTGCGCAGTTCCTCATCGGTTTTGGCGAGAGCCGCCAGCACCATCGGCAATTCATGCGCATTGGTGCCGAGCGCTTCGAGGTCGGTATCCATGGCCAGAAGCACGTTGCTGGTACCGGTGAAGGAATCGCCGATGCCTTCCTTCAACGCCTCGACGCACCAGCGCTGCCATAGGAAAGAATGGCGACGGCGGGTGCCGAAATCCGAAATTTTGAGGTCCGGCAGCAGGCGCAACCGCTCCACCTTGCTCCACATCTTGGCCTTGGCGCGGGCATAGAGCACATCGAGCGAGAACGGCCCGAGATTTTTCATCGCCGCGCGCGAACGCAACTCGTTGATGATGGCAAGTGCTGGAATTTCCCACATGGAGGTGTGGGACCATGGCCCGTGGAAATGCAGCTCATACTGCCCGTCCTTGCGACGAAGCTCATATTCCGGCAGCTGGAAATCATGCAGCCATGCCAGAAATTCAGGCTGGAAAATCTGCTTGCGGCCATAAAACGTATTACCCGCCAGCCAGATCATTTCCTTTTTGGAAAAGCGCAGCGTGCGCGCATGATCGAGCTGCGCGCGCAGTTCGCCTTCGTCGATCTCGTCGGCAAGACGTACCGAGGTCGTGCGATTGATGAGCGAGAAAGTGGCGTCGACCTTGGGATAAAGACCCCAGATCATCTGGAGCATCAGAAGCTTGTAGAAATCCGTATCCAGCAGGCTGCGGATAATCGGATCGAGCTTCCAGGCATGGTTATAGACGCGGCGCGCGATATCAGTTCTGGCCATCACGGCCTCCAGCAAATAACAAGTATCCGATGGCACAAGGACCCAGTTTTACTTAAAGCATTTCCAGCAAAAGTGCGTAGCGGTTTTGCGTGGGACAATGCTCAAAAATAAACTGCCCTGAGTCGTGCAAAAGGCGGGTTTTCACCCGCCTTTTTAATCGGTTCACTTCTGTTTGGGAAGCTCTACCACAATTTCGTGTTCGCCATCCGGCTTGATCGGCACGCCTTCATCCGGTTTGCCGACCTTGCGACCGTTGAGCTTGATCGCCTTATCCTTGGCACCGGCGACAACCTTGACCCGATAAAGCGCCTCGCCGAAGCGAAGCTCGGCTTCATAACCGTCCCATTCCGGCGGCAATGCCGGATCGAGATGCAGCCTGTCGCCGCGCTTGGTCACGCCGAGGATACCCTCGGTTGCCACGCGGTAGAACCAGCCCGCCGAACCCGTATACCAGGTCCAGCCGCCCTGTCCGCGCCGCGGCTCGACGGAGTAGATGTCGGCTGCGATCACATAAGGTTCAACACGATAGACATCCGGGTTGCGGCCATGATTGACCGGGCTGATCAGCGAGAACAGACGCCAGGCTTCCGCCGCCTTGCCCATGCGGGCCAGCGCCAGAATGGCCCAGGTTGCACCATGGGTGTACTGACCGCCATTCTCGCGAACGCCAGGTGGATAGCCCTTGATGTAACCCGGCTCCTGCACGGTCTTGTCGAAAGGCGGTGTGAAGAGACGAAGCAATTCGCCCTCATCATCCAGCAGACGCTTTTCGAGCGAAACCATCGCCTGTTCAGCGCGCTTTGGATCAGCAACACCGGACAACACACTCCAGGACTGCGCAATGGCGTCGATCTGGCATTCGTCGCTATCCTTAGAACCAAGCGGCGCGCCGTTGTCGTAGAAACCGCGGCGATACCACTCGCCATCCCAGCCATCGCGATCCAGAGCAGCCGTCAGGCTTTCCAGATGCGCTTTCCAGATGTCGACACGCTTCTTGTCCTTGCGCGCCTCGGCAATCGGGATGAACTGACGCAGCGTATAGGCCAGGAACCAGCCGAGCCACACGCTTTCGCCTTGGCCCTTCACGCCGACAAGGTTCATGCCGTCGTTCCAGTCTCCACCGAGGATCAGCGGCAGACCATGCTGGCCGGTGCGATCAACCGCGAGGTCGAGCGCCAGCGCGCAATGCTCGTAAAGGCTCACCGTGTCCTTGGAGATTTCCGGCTCATAGAAGGCGTCATGTTCGCCCTCTTCCAGCTTGCGCCCGACAAGGAAAGGCAGCTTTTCATCGAGGATCGAACGGTCGCCCGTCGTCTCGACATAAAGCGACGTGCCATAGCCAAGCCAGACCACATCGTCCGAAATCAGCGTGCGCACACCGGCACCCGTGGCAGGCAGCCACCAATGCTGGACATCGCCTTCAGGGAACTGGCGCGATGCGGCATTGAGGATCTGCGCGCGGGCAAGCGTTGGATCGACAAGCAGCAGCGACAGCGTGTCCTGCAACTGGTCGCGGAAGCCGAAAGCACCGCTAGCCTGATAGAAGGCAGCACGCGCCCAGATACGGCAGGCAATCGCCTGATAAGGCAGCCAGCCATTGACCAGAAGGTCGAATGATGGGTCCGGCGTCTTCACCTGCACGCGGTTGAAGAGCGTTTCCCACTGGTTCTTCGCTGCCTGAAGCTTGTCTTCGAAGGACACAGTCCTTGTATCGGAGATCAGCTTCTTCGCCTGCGCCTGATCGGCAGCATTGCCGAGCAGGAACACCAGTTCACGGCTTTCGCCCGGTCCGACTTCAATGTCGAGCGCGAGCGCCGCGCACGGATCACGTCCGGCTTCCACTGTATTGGATAGCGCCTTGCCTGCAAGCACGACTTCCGGCCTGTCCACCGAACCGGTGGTGCCAATGAACTCGCTGCGATCAGCCGTCACCGATTGCGGCTTTTCAGTCGCCGCAAAGAAGGCGATCTGGCCCGACTTGTCCGGATGGTACGGATTGCCCGCAAAGAGCGCGCCCAGTTCGTCATCATGCGACGGCACGATGAACGGCACGTTCTTGGCGCGGGCATTGCCGAGCACCCATTCGACATAACCATAGGCGCGCAGCTTGCGCTTGGAGCGGCCCTTGTTGGTGACCGTCAGGCGCGACAGGCGCACCGGCTTGTCGGCATCGACGATATGGGTCAGTTCCAGCGCCAGCTCGCCATGTTGCGCTGCAAAGGTGCTGTAGCCATGGCTGTGGCGGGCTTCATAAGTCACTGCCTCGTCGCGTAGCACATTCGACGTTGGCGCGAAGGTGCGGCCCGTTTCGCGGTCGAGGATATAGATCGCCTCACCCGGACGGTTGGTGACCGGATCGTTGGCCCATGGGGTCAACTGATAGTCACGGCTGTTGCCAGCCCAGGTGAAGGCCGAACCTTCCGCCGAGACATGGAAACCGAAGGACGGATTGGAGATGACGTTGATCCACGGATGCGGCGTGTTGGTCAGGCCATTGACCCGCACAACATAGCTGCCGTCCTCGGCAAAACCGCCATAGCCGTTCCAGAACTGGAGATCGTCGCCCGATGGAGCCGGACGATTGGTGACCTTCGGCTTGACGACCGGACGGCGTTCTTCCGTGCTGCCGGAACCGCGCTCGATAACCGCTGGCGCAAGGCCCGCAGCACCGAGACCCTGAACCGCAGCCTGACCGGTCGTTGCCGACTTGGCGTCGCGCGCGGCCAGATCCACCGTGATTTCCTCGCTGCGACGCAGCTGCTCGGCAAGCGAGCCGTTCTGCGCATGCATGACGATGCGCGCCGAAGCCAGAAGCGTGTTGTAGCTTTCGTCGCTCATCTGGTCGCGGCGCACCGCGAAGATGTGCGGTTGTCCACCACCCCGGGCGCGGAAGCCTTCCACGATCCAGTCGATGGCGCGCTGTGTGTCCTGCGCATAGGAGAAGGCGCGTTCGTTGACCGCCACCACATCGACGGTGAGGCCCTTGCTGCGCCAATATTCCTGCGCGCGCAACACGCCACGCAACACCTCAAGATCGGCTTCATTGTCGATACGCAGGGCGAAGATCGGATAATCGCCGGAAATAGACATCGGCCACAGATCGGACTGTTTGCCGAGACCGCTGGCGATGGTTTCCGGCGGCTGGCGCAAGGTCCGCTCCGGATAGAGCAGATAGGCCGCGACCTTCTGATAATCGGCAGCTTCTGCCGGCTTGATACCGATATGATAGAGCTGCACCTGCGAGCTGGTCCAAGACAGCGAGAACTCGCGGGCAAAGCTTTCCGGATGGCGATGCATCGCCACGGCATGTTCCACTGCATCGCGGCTGCCACCGGCAAAGGTCCAGAAAACGAGGCTGACCTTCTTGTGCGCCGGAACGCGAACGCGTGTGCGCACCGAAGCAATCGGGTCGAGCACGCAGCCCTGACTGCCGGTAAACTTCGCACCCGGTTCGAACGCGATCGCATCCCGCAAGCTGCGGCCTCGACCGATGAAGGCGCGACGGTCGGTTTCGACCTCGGTTTCACGGACAGCGCCGGTCAGATCGGTGACGAAATGCGCCACATGGATATCCGGATCGGACGGCGCGCGCTTGCGGCGCTTGGCATAGATGGTCGAACCGTTATCGGCGATCTCGGTTTCGACGAACATCTTGGCAAAGGCCGGATGGGCGGCATCGCTGTCCTTGTCGGTCAGCACCAGTTCCTCATAAGAGGTAACTTCGATGATGCGGTCACGCGCAGACGTATTGATGATGTCGAGCCTGCGGCCCTCACCGTCATATTCCGACGAGACGATCACTTCCATGACGGTCTTGATGTCACCGGCGGTCTTGTAGAATTCCGCCTTGTCTTCGGTGAAGACTGTCTTGGTTTCTTCGTCCGGATTGCGCACCGGCTCGCCAGTTGCCGACCACCAATAGCCGCTTTCCATATCGCGCAGGAACAGGAAGGAACCCTGAAGGTCTTCCGACGCATCGGCATGGAAACGGGTGATGTCCCAATTGTGCCAGCGGCTGTAGCCGGAGCCATTGGCGGTGACCATCAGCGCATATTGGCCATTCGACATCATATGCGTGGTGCGCGGTGCCTTGAACGGCTTGTCGATGATGCGCATCGGCGCATCGTCGAAACCGCCCGAATCCACGCGCATCGGATTTTCCGTCTTGGCGTAGATCATCGGGATTTCGCGCGGCGCCTTTTCCTGCAACAGCAGTTCGGCTGCTTCAATCACCGGATCGGAGTGGAAACGCTCACGCATACGACCTTCGAAGATCACGTTGTTGACCGCGATGATCGCCATGCCATGGTGGTGGGCATAATAGTTCTTCACGACCGCACAGGTTTCGCCTTCGCGAACACGTGACGGGGTGAAGTCCACGGAATCGTGGAAGCCATAGCGGCCCAGCGCGCCGAGCTTGGCCAGACGCTTGAGGTTGGCCACAGCTGCGGCAGGCTGATATTGCGATGCCAGCAGGCTCGCATAAGGCGCGATGACCGCATTGCGCGACAGGCCGCGCTGCAGACCCAGGTTAGGCACGCCGAAATTGGAATATTGGTAGTTCATATGCGCATCACGCGCATTGAACGCCGCTTCCGAAATGCCCCATGGCAAGCCGCGCGAGGTCGCATAGTCGATCTGGCGCTGCACGACGAGCTTGTTGGTCTGGTCGAGTAGCGAACCGAGCGGCTCGGACATGACCAGCGGCGGCATCAGATATTCGAACATCGAGCCGGACCACGAGAGCAGAGCGCCCTTCCAGCCGACCGGCACCAGAAGACGGCCCAGCTTGAACCAATGCTCGACCGGTACGTCGCCCTTGGCGATGGCGAACAGGCTCGCCAGACGCGCTTCGGAAGCCAGAAGATCGTAGCAGCTTTCGTCCAGTTCGTTTTCCTGCACGCGGAAGCCGATCGACAGTAGGCGGCGCTCCTTGCGCTCAAGGAAGCCGAACTGCATGTCGAAGGCCAGCTGACGCGAACGGGTTGCGAGATCGCGCAGGCGTTCGCGCAGTGCGTCGGTATCGCGTTCACCCATGGCGTCATCGGTATGCGCCTGGCAGGTGTCGACCAGAATACGCGCCCATTCCTTGGCCTCGCCGCTGGCGGGCGTCTCGATCTCGCTGTCGAGTTCTTCCATCAGACGCACAATGTCATTGGCAAAAAGCGACAGGTTGATCGTGCGGAAGGATGCCGTTTCCGGCTCTTCCTTGATGGTGCGCACGGCGCGGCGGAAATTGGCGGTACGCTCTTCCAGACGGCGACGCAGCGGACGCAGGATGCGGCGGTCGTCCGGGATATTCGCGATGGTTTCCTCAAGGATGTCATTCACATCGAGGATGCCGTCGAGATCGCCCTGCACATAGACGGACGGTGCTTCCGCCCATTCTTCGAGCGCCGAAGACAGCGTCACCAGATGGCCGGCGAGATTGCCGCTATCGACCGCCGAAACATAGAGCGGGCGCATCGGGTTCAGCGTGTTGGTTTCGTACCAGTTGTAGAGATGGCCCTGATACTTCTCCATCTTTTCCAGCGTATCGACGGTCGCCTCGACACGCTCTACCGTTTCATCGAAGCCGATCCAGCCGAAATCACGCGCTGCGACAATCGACAGAAGATAGACGCCGATATTGGTCGGCGAGGTCCGCTGGGCCAGGATCGGTGCCGGATCTTCCTGGAAGTTGTCCGGCGGCAGATGATGGTTTTCCTCATTGGCGAACTCGGCGAAGTAACGCCATGTCCGGCGCGCATAACGGCGCAGATCCGATTTGTCGGACGACAGAACTTCAAGTGTGTCCTGCGGCTTGGCCGAACGGCTGACGAGCCATGCGATCAGCGGCGAGACGAACCAGATCACCGCAAAAGGTGCTGCGATGAGCGCGGCATGGCTTTCCGCAGCAAGCGGGAACAGGATCGCCAGACCCGCAATAGCCATGGCTGGCCACATGAGCTGGAAATAGAACAGCAGCGTGTCGGGTGAGGTCTTGGCCTGAGCAGCCGTGCGCCATTCCAGAAGATTGCGGCGCGAAACGAACAAACGATAGACTGTGCGCGCAATGGCATCGGCCATCAGGAAGGCCGAATGCGCGATGAAGGTGGTGCGCAGCGCCACATCTGCCGTGCCGAGCGCAATATCGGTCAGTACCGATTGCGCATGACCCTTCAGCGAATAATCCATATTCACCGGGATCAGATTGGTGACGATGCCGAAAGTCGGCGCCACGAACATGCTGACGATCAGGAAGGCCTGCCAGACGGCAGCCGCACCGAGCGGCAGCACGCTCCAGCCAACCACAGCAGCGAGAAGCCACAGGATCGGGTTCAGCGAACGGCGCAGATTGTCGACCATTTTCCAGCGGGTCGTGGCGCTGACGCCGCGATTGGTGGAGAACAGCCATGGCAGAAGCTGCCAGTCGCCGCGCGCCCAGCGATGGTGGCGCGACACGTCGACATTGTAGCCGGTCGGATAATCTTCCACGACTTCCACATCGCTGACCAGAGCAGCGCGGGCATAGCCGCCTTCAAGAAGATCGTGGCTGAGAAGCGTGTTTTCCGGCACGCGATCCTTCAGCGCCGCCTCAAAGGCATCGATGTCGTAAAGACCCTTGCCGGTGAAGGTGCCTTCGCCCAGCAGGTCCTGATAGGTGTCGGAAACCGCGAAGACGTAAGGGTCGATGCCGCGATTGACCGAGAAGACGCGCTGCAGGAACGACGCTTCGTCGCCGGTGGTGAGCGACGGCGTGACGCGCGGCTGCAGGATGCCATAACCGCGAACGACCTTGCCGGTCTTTTCGTCGATGACCGGGCGGTTCAGCGGATGGCTGAGCTTGCCGGCCAGATTGGTGACAGATTCCGGCGTCAGACGCGTATCGGCGTCCAGCGTCATCACATATTTGATTTCCTTCGGCAGACGCTCGTCCAGCGGGAAGAAGCTCGTATCCTGATCGCCGCGCAGAAGCAAATTCAGTTCGTGCAGCTTGCCGCGCTTGCGCTCCCAGCCCATCCAGCAATTCTGCTTGTCGTTGAACAGGCGACGACGATGCATGAGGAAGAAGCGCGGCTGGTCGCCGCCCGTATAATGCTCGTTGAGCTTGGCGATTTCCTCACGCGCATATTCGTAGATTTCCATATCCGCAGGCTTGATTTCCTGCTTCGCATCCACCCAGTCGCTGACCAGCGCGAAATAAATCTCGCCGCGCGGATTGGTGAGATAATGGACTTCCAGATTGCGGATCTGCTCATCGATGGAATCACGCGAGGTGATGAAGGTCGGCACAGCGACAAGCGTGCGCGCTTCTTCAGGCAAGCCTTCCTTATATTCGAAGCCGATCAGACGCGTTGGCTGCACAAACCACGGCACCAGCGCGTTGAACAGCGAATAGGACGCATCCATCGCCGGGAAGATCGCCAGCAGCGTGAACAGCGTGCGCAGATCGGTCGAAAGACCAGCGCGGCTCATGCAGTAATTGACGAGCAGCAGAATGAGGATCGTGAAGATCGCCGTCGGGATGAAAAGCCCGAGAAGTCCAAGCCCGCGATAAAAGCGCAGCGCCTTGACGCCAAAGGGCGCCTTGTAACCGCAGACCTTCTCCAGTTCGCAGCGACCGTCGCCCGAAAGATAATAGGCGATGGAGCCCTTGCCTTCGGCTTGCGGATGGCCCGCCTGCTCGGCGCGCTGTCCTTCCTCGGCAAGCTTGAGTGCTGCCCAGGTGATATCGATTTCGCTCATATCCGAATAGCGGGCGAGCTTTTCAATCGTCACGCGATAGGCGTTGCGCGAGCGGAAATCGAGGAGTTCGAAATCGCTGTGATCGCGCAGGATCGCATCGACCTCGTTGACGGTTTCGAACCAGGTTTCCCAATCCACGTCGTCGATGGATTTCAGGCTGCGGATGATGTTGCCCATCGTCACGCCGCCAGTGGACTGGCGCGCATGTTCCTCGACGATGGCGTCTTCCGGATTGCTGCCTTCCTGCTCCAGAATCCGCTCCAGCCAGCTGGCAGCAGCCGTGGTGTCAGTGGATGCGGAACGCAGACGATAGAGAAGATGCGTGGCAAAAGTGCTGTCGCGGGCGGCCTGCGTATATTGCGCCAGAACGGAATCCAGCTCTGCGCCATCGGCAACCACGATGCGGTCGGCAGCCGTGTTGGCGAGATTGCGCATGTTGCGGGCGCGGTCGACGCGCAGCGCCAGACGGCGCGCATTCTCGATCAGAAAATAGCGAACGGCGGACGGCAGCGCCCACAATTCACCGATTTTCAGCGGCTCGACTTCCTGAAAGCCCTGGACGATGGCCGTCAGGGTTTTCAGCGAGAAATTGCTGTCCGTATGGGCGACATAAAGCCAGGCCAGCGCGAAAATGCGCGGCATGCCTTCAACCGCCTTATAGGGCGGCAACTGGCGAATGAAGCGGCGCGGCAGATCGCGGCGGGCCTGCTGGACATTCTTGTCGATCTGATAATGGTTATCGAGCAGCCATTGCGCGGCAGGCGTGATGGTCTCACCGGCACGCGATGCAGCGTCAGACGCGCGATAGGCGTGCAGGATCAGCTTGCCGTTTTCGGACAGGCGCTGATCGAACGGAAACGCCAGATAGCCCGGCAGCGGGATATTTTCCCCGCGGGCGACGGTGCTTGCCAGAACACGCAGCTCATCTTCTGTCTTGTAGAGAGCGCGGATCGGTGATGGCTGTTCCGGCGGAATCTGATCAGAACCGCCCTGCCCGGTGGATTTCGGCTCCATCGGACTATTCGTTTTGGGTGGCTTTGACGATGTATTCTCGGTTGAGGTTGAATTGGAGTGCGAAGAAGACAATTCCGGCATCTGCCTTAACAGCCTTTCCGAAGGAAATGAGTAATCTGCGGCGGTGGATACTAAATTCGATTCAGTCTAGGGAAACGACAGTATCCTTGATCGGTTCCCTGCATGTCGCCCGCTTTTGGCCAAAATGCGACGGCGCATTGTGCTGATATTCAAACCGTTTAAATCGCAACGCACAATTCTTTCCGAACAGTAATGTTGCGTTATGAAAATCGTGGCCTTTTACAATCGTAACATATTGAAATTTAAAATAATACCACTCTGAGTAAGCGAGCAGGAAATTTACGCGCGCGCTCGCATTCACGCCCGACAGGACAAAAAAAGCGGCTGTCGCGCAAGAATCACCGCGCGACAGCCGCCTTTTGTCAGTTTATCGAACCAAAAATAGCGATTCAGGCGTCGATTTTTGCCGAAGTTCCCGCCGAAGCCTTTTCGGGGCCACCTGCCGGAAACAACTTCCAGTAGCGCGGACGAAACGCGATGCGGCTTTTCTCCGCAGCCGGGTGTTCCGCCGGAATTTCGATCTCGATGCGCTCCCGCGCGCCGCCCACTTCAAGCTCCACGCGCCGCTTGCCGCCGGAACGGCGGCTTGCCACCACCGTGCCAGCGATGCAGCCGCCGCAACCGTCGAGTAGTTCGACATCATGCGGGCGGAAATAGAGCTGCGCTTCGCCGCTTGCAGCACCCTCGGCGGTGAGGCCGATATTGCGATCCGTCAGCCAGACTTCGCCATTCTCGACACGGACCGGAAGCGTGCTGGACTCGCCGATGAATCCATAGACGAAAGGCGAGTTCGGATCGTCATAGACCTCATCCGGTGTGCCGACCTGTTCAATGCGTCCCTGGCTCAGGACCACAACGCGGTCGGCCAGTTCCAGCGCTTCATCCTGATCGTGCGTCACGAAAACCGTGGTGTGGCCGGTCTTGTCGTGAATCTCACGCAGCCAGCGGCGCAGTTCCTTGCGTACCAGCGCATCGAGCGCACCGAAAGGCTCGTCGAGCAGCAAAACCTTCGGCTCGATGGCCATGGCGCGGGCAAGTGCGACGCGCTGGCGCTGGCCACCCGAAAGCTGGGCTGGATAGCGCTTTTCAAGCCCCTGCAACTGCACCAGATCGAGCAATTCCAGTGCGCGACGGCGGATTTCACCGGTGGCCGGACGGGTTGAACCGGGACGAACCTTGAGGCCGAAACCGATATTGTCCGCAACCGTCATATGCCGGAACAGCGCATAATGCTGGAAAACGAATCCGACATTGCGCTCCTGCACGCTTTTCTGCGAGGCGTCTTCCTCACCGAAGAAAATCGTCCCTTCGGTCGGTGTTTCCAGTCCGGCGATCAAACGCAACAGCGTGGTCTTGCCCGAACCGGAAGGGCCGAGCAGCGCGATCAGTTCGCCAGAACGGATATCCAGCGACACATTATGCAAAGCCGGAAAACGGGCGAACTCTTTACGCACATCGGCAACACGAACTTCCATTCCCAATCCTTTCCCCTGCCGCTTCGCGGCCATCGTTCTTTCAAGCGCGTTCAAGCGCATGGGATCAGCATCCCAGATTGTTTTCAGTGCCCGTTGCTGCCCGCCAGCTCATCGCTATAGCGCAGTTCGAGGATTGTCTTGAGCGCCAGCGTCAGAAGCGCAAGCAGGGCCAGAAGCGAGGCCACCGCGAATGCCGCGACGAAGTTATACTCGTTATAGAGAATTTCCACATGCAAAGGCATGGTATTCGTGAGACCGCGAATGCGGCCCGATACCACGGATACGGCGCCGAATTCACCCATGGCGCGCGCATTGCAAAGCAGAACGCCATAGAGGAGACCCCATTTGACGTTCGGCAGTGTGACATAGCGAAATGTCTGCCAACCATTGGCGCCAAGCGAAATCGCCGCTTCTTCGTCGCCGGTTCCCTGTTCCTGCATCAGCGGGATCAATTCACGCGCCACAAACGGAAACGTCACGAAAACCGTCGCCAGCACAATGCCGGGCACCGCGAAGAGTATCTGGATACCATGTTGCTCCAGCCAGGGCCCGAGCAGGCTGTGACTGGAGAACAGCAGCACGAAGACCAGACCGGAAATCACCGGCGACACCGAAAACGGCAGATCGATCAGCGTGGTCAAGAGCGCCTTGCCCTTGAATTCGAACTTGGCGATTGCCCAGGCGGCGGCAACGCCGAAGACCAGATTGAGCGGCACGGCGATGGCCGCGACAGTCAAAGTGAGCCTGATTGCCGACCAGGCGTCCGGCTCCAGCAAGGCCTCGACATAGGCCGTGGGGCCTTTGCGGAATGCTTCGACAAAGACTGCAATTACCGGCAGAATCAGGAAGAGAGCCAGAAACGCCAGCGCGAGCGCGATCAGGATGATGCGCGTCGGTCTGCTTTCGGTCACAGCACTACGGCTGGCGCGCTTTTTTTCATTCGCCATAGCCGTATTTCTTTCTTGATCGCGCCTGAATGAGATTGATGAGCAAGAGCATCGCGAAGGATAGCACCAGCATGATGGTGGCCAGCGCTGTCGCACCGGCGTAGTCAAACTCCTCCAGCTTGACCACGATCAGCAGCGGCGTAATTTCCGATACATAAGGCGTGTTGCCCGCAATGAAGATGACCGAGCCATATTCACCCACGCCGCGCGCAAAGGCGAGCGCAAAGCCGGTCAGAATGGCAGGCTGAAGGCTCGGCAGGAGCACGCGCCAGATGGTCTGGAAACGCGAAGCACCAAGCGTCGCCGCCGCCTCTTCAACCTCACGGCTGATTTCTTCCATGATCGGCTGCACGGTGCGCACCACGAATGGCAGGCCGATGAAGATCAGCGCGATCACAATGCCCAGACGCGTGAAGGCGATGCGGATGCCAAAGGGCGCAAACAGGCTGCCAATCCAGCCATTTGGCGCGTAGATGGCCGCAAGCGCAATACCGGCAACGGCTGTCGGCAATGCGAAGGGGATATCGACAATCGCATCCACGACGCGGCGGCCGGGAAAGCGATAGCGGGTCAGGACCCAGGCCAGAATGACGCCGAACACCACATTGACCAGAGCGGCGATAAACGCCGTTCCAAAGCTTGTTTCGAGCGCCTTCAGCGTGCGATCATCGGTGATGAGCCGCCAGAAACCGGCGAAACCGACATCGGTGGAGCGCAGCACGAGGGCTGCCAGCGGGATGAGAATGAGAAGGGTCAGATAGGCAACACTGAAACCGAACGTCAGTCCGAAACCTGGAATGACGCTCGGCTTGCGAAAGTGAAACCCTGCTCTGGCCCGTGCAGGGAGCGAAGACATGCTGTTGTTTTGTTCCCTTTTTCAGTGGCTGCAAATATCAGCTCCGGTTCTTGCGGGCTGACTGTGCTCTTATTGCGCATTAAACGGAAAGCCGCGTCTGCCGCGGCTCCCCGAAATGGCTGCCTCTTATTTGCCAGGCTTGTAGATCTGGTCGAACGTGCCTCCGTCACCGAAATGATAAGGCTGTGCCTTGGCCCAACCGCCGAAAATCGGATCATCGATGGTGACCAGCGTCAAGTCGGGAAGTTTGTGCTGCTGGTCGGCAGGGATCAGATCAGGCTTCGACGGACGGTAGAAATGCTTGGCCGCGATGGCCTGACCTTCCGGCGAATAGAGATATTCGAGATAGGCCTGCGCCAGCTTTGTGGTGCCATTTTCCTCGGCGTTCTTGTCAACAACCGCGACCGGCGGTTCAGCCAGGATCGATTGCGGCGGCACGACGATATCGAACGCGTCTTCACCAAATTCGGCAACCGAGAGATAGGCTTCATTTTCCCAGGCCAGCAGCACATCGCCCAGCTGGCGCTGCACAAAGCTAGTCGTCGCACCGCGTGCGCCGGTATCGAGCACCGGAACATGGCGGAACAGATCAGCGATGTAATCCTTGATCTTCTGTTCGTCGCCGCCATACTGCTTGTAGGCCCAGGCCCATGCGGCGAGATAGTTCCAGCGTGCGCCGCCGGAGGTCTTGGGGTTCGGCGTGATGACTTCCACGCCATCCTTCACCAGATCGCCCCAATCCTTGATGGCCTTCGGGTTACCCTTGCGCACCAGAAAAACGATCGTCGACGTATAGGGCGACGAATTGTTCGGCAAGCGCTTGCGCCATTCCTTGTCGATCTTGCCCGTGCGTTCCGCAATGGCGTCGATATCGCTTTCGAGCGCCAGCGTCACCACATCGGCCTTGACGCCATCAATCACCGAACGGGCCTGTGCACCCGAACCGCCATGCGATGCGCGGATGGTGACCGTTTCGCCTGTTTCCTTCTTCCAATGTGCCGCAAAGGCCGCATTGTAATCCTTGTACAGCTCACGCGTTGGATCGTAGGACACATTCAGAAGCGTCTGATCCGCATGGCTTGCTTGAACGGTTCCAGCCAGCGATGCCGCTGCCACCAATGCCGCCAAAGTGAGTGAAAGTTTCGATAATTTCACGACCGCCTCCATTGTTTCCTTTGGGTCCCCCCACGGGTTATCCCTCGAGTATCCATTGGTCAGGACAGTATCAGAGGTCTTTGACGACAGGATGCCACAACCTCACCGAAATTTAAAACGGCTTCGAAAAATCTACTCCCTTTTGAGGATATTTCGGGGATATTTTTTCCGGCACCCTATGGAAACACGCCGGACGTAGCATCATTAACTCACCGGGCAGGGGCGGGAATCGCCGCCGAAGCTGCGTTCAATACAAGAGGTGGCTGTTTCGGCTCGTTCCAGCCCATGTAATTGTAAAAGTCGTAGCGCCAGATGCCAACCGCTTCATGCAGCGCCAGATCGGTTATCAGAAAATAGAGGCCAGCCGAAGACATATTGGTATGCGCTGCCGTCAGAAAGCCAGCCGCGACCGGCTCAGGCGTCACGCCGAAATGCGCCAGATACAAGAGGTCCCGCTTGATGATCGGTGCATTCTGCAACAGCACGACTTTGGCAGGCTTGATCGCGCGCAGAATAGCGGCGGTATTTTTGGCGTTCTGCCAGGTGTTTCGGCTTTTCCCGTCCAACAAAATGGACGCGGGATCGACGCCTGCCTTCACCAATTGTGCGGCGATTGACGCTGCCTCGGTTACACCCGTCCCGGCCACATCCGCACCGCTGACAATAAAGGTGCACTTCAAAGCGCTCGCGACGCATTGATGATTCATGCCCGCAGCGGCAAGAATCGGCCCATAAGAAAAGGCAAGCGGCTCAACCACTTTCTCACCACGCTCGGTGACCGTCTGCGTCCCCATGCCGAAAATGATAAAGGCGGTGTTGTCCTGGATTGGCGATGGCAGCCTTGATGAATAAGGCGACTGCAAGCGCTGCATCAGAAAATCAGGCAGAATTGCCGATGCGATTGCGCCATAAAGAACAATGCCGATGGCAATAGAAACAAGGCCAAGCTTGCGGCATTTGAGATAGCAAAACAGCAAGCCGACAACGATAAATGCAACGGTGATATTAAGCGTCATATCCAGAAAACCGATTATTGTTATAAGTTTAGCAATAATTAATACAGTGAGACCACACATCGCACAGGCAGGCAACCCCAATATATTCGGGCCCAATATATTCGGGATCATTGGTCGCGCGCGCCTGCCCCGCCTGCAACAGGCGGGATCAGCCATTCGAATGAAAATTCGCTAGAGTAAAAGGAAACCGAGCCTGATCAAGGCACCAGATAGTGCTTGTCCCACTGGTCTTCAGGGACTTCATCGCCAATATCATATTTGAACGACGTGATATTGATGTGCTCATCATCGGTCTTGCAGGTGAAGGCGAGTTTGTACCAGCGCTCGCGGCTGCGGAATGCAGCGCCTTCTGCATCGATGGAGTTTTTCTGCGTCACCGGATCGGAAAAAGCGTAGGCCAGCACCTTGTCGACCGAGAATTTATTCTGTTCGCGGGTTATCCGCTCCATGGCCTCCACATCGCAACGCTGCTCCAGACGGGTATCTGGATCGAGCTTTTCGAGCTGCGCTTTTTCAGAAGCATTCATTGCGGAAGCCGGCAAAGCCATCGAAACCAGAGAGACAAGGCAAGCGACGGCAAAAGCCGGGGACAGAACAGACATAAATTTCATGAGACCTTCGGATACTCCTCGCAAATGCATCGGTGTAGGGTGAAAATTGTACTCCGACGCAGAGCGCGGGACTATAACAGCGATTTGGGACGCAAAGCCGATCATCACCTGAAATTGATATATTACCAGAGCAATTGTGCCCCATCGCTCCATTTGACCACAGCTTTTGGTCATGCGGTCGATCAGGTTTCGAACAGAATTTGCAGCAAGTGGGCAGGTTCTATCGCGCAATGGCTCTTGATTTCGCCTGCCCGACCGTGTTTGAAACCTCGAACGCCGCCATCCGATGCGAAAGGTAGAGACATGAAGCCCGTTTTCCTGCAACTGCAGTGCGCTCCCGGTAAAACCTATGAGGTTGCCGACACTCTCTTCCAGCGCGAGATCGTGTCCGAGCTTTACTCGACCAGCGGCGAATTCGACCTGCTGGCGAAAATCTACGTCACCGAGGACCACGATATCGGCAAATTCATCAATGAGAACGTGCTCAACATTCCCAATATCGTGCGTTCCCTGACCACGCTGACTTTCACAGCATTTTGAGCATCGGCTAAACATCGGCTGATTGTCTTCGGGACCTCTTCCTGCGGTAAAGATTTGATTCACCATAAGTGAATTATCATGCAGTGAAGGGAACCACCCTTAGTGTTCGCGCATTTTCTGAATGGAAGCGCGGGCCTCGCAACGTGGGCTCCCGTAGAGGTGAAAGACAGTGATGAACGATCTTGAACAGCGGCGCATACTGGTTGTGGAGGACGAAATTTTCGTCGCTCTCGACGTTGCCGCGACTGTGGAAGATGCGAACGGGACGGTTGTCGGTCCGGTCGGCACTGTCCGGCAGGCGATGGATCTCATCAGCAGGAACGAAGTCGACGCCGCCATCCTCGATGTGAACCTGGCTGACGGCAATGTCGAACCTATTCTCGACCGGCTGAAAAGCCGCAACACATTCGTCGTCATCCATACAGGCGGCGGACTGCCCGCTGAACTCGCAGCGCGCTATCCCGAAGTGCCGGTCTTCCAGAAGCCGATCCCGCCCATCATACTTACCCGCACACTGGCCACCGCCCTTTCGGCCGTTGCGGTGCGCTGAGACCGATGCGGCAGGCCTTCCCGGATTTTGCAACTGTCCTGAAAGAAGCCGAAGCAAGCTCCGGTCAGGAAGAAACCGTGATCCGGCCGCAGATCAATCTCGCATCGGCGGTCTTCTCCGCAGGGTTTAGCGATAGTGCCGCACCATCGCGACCGGAAGTTGATCTTGCTCCCCTCTTTGACCTTGAGGAAAAGAGCGGCGAGACTGAGCGGCCTGAGACCCTTCTTGAAACAGAGCGGCATGAAATCGCAGTCCGCATGCAAAACCAGTCACCGGACGCTATAAGGCGCGAGCTTGATCTTCGCCCCGGTTTGAAGCGCGCCGAACTACAGCGTCTGCGCCGGTCCTTTGCTGCCGGCAACCATCCGGACCGCCTGCCGCCGGAGTTTCGCGCCGATGCGGAACAGCGTATGAAGACCGCGAACGCCCTGCTTGATACCGCCATGGCAATGGCCGCAAACTGAGTTCAAGCAATTTCGTTACGTTTTAAGCCTGAATTCTTTTGCATTATAACAAGAACCTGCTAGATTGGGGTTGCCTGTGCCTGCGAAAGCTGTCGCACACCGGAACCCTTTTCGTTGTTTGTAAACCTGCAATTGGTCCCGCCACTGGCAATATGGGGCAATTTGCGCTTTGCCTGCTGCAAGGGGTTCTGTCATATCGGCAATGAAGTTAGAATGTTTCCAGCAAAAGCGTGATACGGTTTTGTGACAGGAAACGGGTTACTATCAATGGATGGGGCGGTTCGGATGAAATCGCTCCGGTTTAATTCCTAAAAGGTCAGAAAATGCCTCCTTATCGTTCGCGAACAACCACCCACGGCCGCAATATGGCGGGTGCGCGCGGCCTATGGCGCGCCACCGGCATGAAGGATGAGGATTTCGGCAAGCCGATTATTGCTGTGGTGAACTCGTTCACGCAGTTCGTGCCGGGCCACGTTCACCTCAAGGATCTCGGCCAGCTCGTCGCGCGCGAAATCGAAAGCGCTGGCGGCGTCGCCAAGGAATTCAACACCATCGCCGTCGATGACGGCATCGCCATGGGCCATGACGGCATGCTCTATTCGCTGCCGTCGCGCGAACTCATCGCCGACTCGGTCGAATATATGGTCAATGCCCATTGCGCCGATGCGATGGTCTGCATTTCCAATTGCGACAAGATCACCCCCGGAATGCTGATGGCCGCATTGCGCCTCAATATTCCGGTCGTGTTCGTTTCGGGCGGACCAATGGAAGCAGGCAAGGTGATCTGGGACGATCAGGTCAAGAAGCTCGACCTTGTCGATGCCATGGTCGCCGCTGCTGACGATCACTATACCGACGAGCAGGTCAAGACGATTGAACGCTCCGCCTGCCCGACCTGCGGTTCGTGCTCGGGCATGTTCACCGCGAACTCGATGAACTGCCTGACCGAAGCGCTCGGCTTGTCGTTGCCGGGCAATGGCTCGACGCTCGCAACCCATGCCGACCGCAAGCGCCTCTTCGTGGAAGCCGGTCATCTGGTCGTCGATCTCGCCCGCCGTTATTACGAGCAGGACGATGAAAGCGTGCTGCCGCGCTCGATTGCAAGCTTCCCGGCCTTTGAAAACGCCATGACGCTCGACATCGCCATGGGCGGCTCGACCAATACGGTTCTGCATCTTCTCGCAGCTGCACAGGAAGCCGAAATCGATTTCACCATGGCCGATATCGACCGCCTGTCGCGCCGCGTGCCGGTGCTCTGCAAGGTCGCGCCTGCCAACAACACGGTTCACATGGAAGATGTGCACCGTGCGGGTGGCATCATGGGCATCCTAGGCCAGCTCGACAAGGCAGGCCTGATCAATACCGATCTGCCGACCGTGCACAGCCAGACTGTTGCCAAGGCGCTGGACCATTGGGACGTGACCCGCACCAACAGCGAAATGGTGCACAAGTTCTACTCGGCTGCGCCCGGCGGCGTGCCGACGCAGGTGGCTTTCAGCCAGGAACGCCGCTTCGACAGCGTCGATACCGACCGCGAAAAGGGCGTCATCCGCTCCAAGGAACATGCGTTCAGCCAGGATGGCGGTCTGGCCGTGCTTTACGGTAATCTGGCCGAAGACGGCTGCATCGTGAAGACGGCAGGCGTGGATGACTCCATCCTGAAGTTCTCCGGCCCGGCACGTATCTTCGAAAGTCAGGATACGGCAGTGCTCGGCATTCTGAACGGCAAGATCAAGGCTGGCGACATTGTGCTGATCCGCTATGAAGGCCCGCGCGGCGGTCCCGGCATGCAGGAAATGCTCTACCCGACCAGCTATCTGAAGTCGAAGGGTCTGGGCAAGGCCTGCGCGCTGATCACCGACGGTCGTTTCTCGGGCGGTTCGTCGGGCCTCTCGATCGGCCACGTTTCCCCGGAAGCAGCCGAAGGCGGCACGATCGGTCTGGTGCGCGAAGGCGATATCATCGATATCGATATTCCAAACCGCAAGATCCACCTCGCCGTGGACGATGCGACACTTGCCGAACGCCGCGCCGAGCAGGAAGCAACAGGCTGGAAGCCGCTTGAAGAGCGCAAGCGCAAGGTTTCAACCGCGCTTAAGGCTTATGCTTCCATGGCAACGAGTGCTGCGAAGGGTGCGGTTCGGAAATTGCCGGATTGATTTGATCATAAGAAAAGCAAAAGCCCCGCACATGCGGGGCTTTTTCATCTTGGCCCGTTGTAAACCGGTTGCTTCGCCCCCCTCAGCCCTTCGAGACGGTTCCCTTCGCAAGCTCAGGGCCCCTCCTCAGGATGAGGGAAAAGAGCGGCGCAGCAACCTCCGTAGATTACTGAACAGCCTTCGCCACCGCAGGCATCAGATCATCACGTACCGACTCCGGCGTGAACGGCCCGACATGCTTGTAGATGATCTTACCGTCCGGGCCGACGAGGAAGGTTTCCGGCACGCCATAGACGCCCCATTCAATAGCTGAGCGGCCCGCACGGTCGGCACCGACCGCGGCAAAGGGATTGCCGAGATCGCCCAGAAAACGGCGGGCATTTTCGGGCTGATCCTTATAATTGAGGCCCACCAGACGAATGCGGCTTTCCTTGGCGATTTCCATCAGAAGCGGATGCTCCTGACGGCAGGGAACGCACCACGATCCCCAAACATTCACCAATGTCAGCTTGCCCCCCGGACTCGTTTTGAAATCTTCGCTGTTGAGGCCCGGCACCGGAACCCCGTCGCGCATCAGGCCTTCGACTGCCGGGAGATTGGTTTGCGGCGCTTGCTTGCCGATCAACGCGGATGGAATGGCCGAGCTATCCTTGCCGGACAAAAGCTGTACCGCAAAGATGGCAGCCAGCCCCACAAAGACCAGCAGAGGCAGAAGCGCTACCCATGTGGCACGCTTTTTCGGCGCAGCAGGTCTTTGCGTCGCCTCGCTCATTGTACTGATCCGGCTGGCTTTGAGGACCGGCGGCGCACGCCCTGCGCCTCAAGCCGCTTCAGCTCATTTTTCTGGATACGCTGATCGATGAATATCCAGCCAACGGTCAGGACAAGCGCAACGATTGTGATGCCATAAGCAGCCACGACGAAGCCGAGATGATTGCTCATACCGCTCCCTCCTCCTGGATTTGTTTGCTGCGCTTGCGATCCGCGTTGCGGGCGGCCAGCTTCTTCATCGAAGCCACGCGGCGACGCCAGATTTCGTTACGCATCGCCATCATATGCAGCGCGAAGAACAGCAGCGTGAAACCAATCGCCATCACGAACAGCGGACGCAACATGGATGCATCGATGGTCGGTCCGCCCATGCGGAAAACCGACGCTGGCTGGTGCAACGTGTTCCACCAGTCGACCGAGAATTTAATGATCGGGATATTGATGAAGCCGACCAGCGTCAGCACGGCAACCGGCTTGGCGCTCTTGGCCGGATCGGCGAAGGCGCGCGACAGTGCGATAATGCCGAGATACATCAGAAACAGCACGAAAACCGAGGTCAGGCGTGCGTCCCACACCCACCACGTGCCCCACATGGGTTTGCCCCAGAGTGAACCCGTAGCCAGCGCCAAGGCCGTGAACACGGCACCAAGCGGCGCGGCGGCCCGGATCGAGACATCGGCCAACGGATGCCGCCAGACCAGCGTTCCCAGCGCCGATACGGCCATGATCGAATAGCACATCATGGAAAGCCATGCGAAAGGCACATGGATATACATGATGCGGACCGTGAGGCCCTGCTGGTAATCGTCTGGCGACAGGAAGACCATGGCGAGACCGCCAACAAGGAACAGAACGGCAAGCGCCGACAGCCACGGCAAAACCTTGCCCGCAAAGGCAAGGAAGCGGGTGGGGTTGGCCATATCGAGCCAGCTTGCGGTTTTCACTGCGTCTTTCGTCATGACCTATACTTAACCTCCCCCCTTATGCCGTTCAATTGACCGTAATCAACTGCGTCAATCCGCCGAACATGATGACCACCGAAAACCGGTTCCCACTTTTCGGGATCATGTTCAATCCGCCGAATTCTTGAGCGCGGCGCTCGCGGCCAGCGGCCCCAGCACCGCGAAAAACAGCGTGAGCGCGGACAGAACCAGAAATGGAGCGACAAAGGGGGCGTTGTCTACCGTCGCTCCATAAGAAGCAGATACACCAAAAATGAGAACCGGTATGGTGAGCGGCAGCACGATGACGGAAACAAGCAGTCCGCCGCGCGGCAAGGCCACCGCCAGCGCCGCCCCCACTGCGCCGACAAAGGCAATGGCAGGCGTGCCGACCAGAAGCGTCAGGGTTGTAGCGCCTATTGCCGCTGCATCCATATTCATGAAAAGGCCGAGCATGGGCGACGCGATCACCAGCGGCAACACGCTCGACGCCCAATGGGCAATGCATTTGACCAGCACCGTGAGCGCCAGCATATGCCGGTCAGAGCCGATCAGCAAAAGATCGAGCGAGCCATCGTCGCGGTCGACCTGAAACAGCCGGTCAAGCCCGAGCAGCGTCGCCAGTAATGCACCAATCCACAACATGGCAGGACCGATCCGCGCCAGCAGATTGAGGTCAGGCCCGACGCCAAATGGCATCACCGAAATGACGGCGAGAAAGAACAATATGCCGACCAGCGCACCGCCGCCCGCGCGAAAGCTCAAGCGCATGTCGCGAAGGAACAGCGCCAGCATCAAAAGGCCTCATGCGAGAAGCCGGCCATATCGAGCGACTTGATAGAAATATTTCTGACTATCGCAGTTTCTGATGGGAAACCCGCCTCCACTTTCCCTGAAATTGCTTCCAGCCCCAGCGTAATATGCGTGGCAGCAATGATCATGCCGCCCTGTTGCAGATGGTCGTGCATCAGCCCGGCAAAGCGCGCTTCGGATGCCTTGTCGAGACCTGCGGTCGGCTCATCGACAATCCATAGCGGACGATAACTGACCAGAAGCTTGGCGATGGAAACACGGCGCTTTTGTCCGGTGGAGAGATAGCCGAAGGGCAAATGTTCAACGCCGGGCAGATTGACGGCTTCCAGCGCCTCATCGACTTCAAGCAGCGGCGCAGTGGCGTCCTGACCGTTAAAGCGCTGCCAGAACAAAAGATTCTCGCGCACGCTCAAGGCCGGTTTCATCGCATTCTGATGGCCGAGATAATGGCAGGCTGCCTGCACCGGCAGTGATGCACCGCCTTCGGTCAGTTCGATCCGCCCCTCTTCGGGCGCGAGCAAGCCGCAAATGATCCGCAGCAAGGTGGATTTGCCTGACCCGTTCGGGCCGGTGACCACCAGCGCCTCCCCGCTATCGAGCGTGAAAGAAAGGTTGGAGAAGATTGTCTCGCCGCCCCGTTCGCCGCCCAGATTTTCGGCCTCAAGCCGCATTTTCTCTCCTCAAAAACCAACCGCTTCCCAGCTCGATGGAACAACCGGGAGGATCGCAACATTTCGCCGCAAGCAGGCGAATTCACGAGATTCAGTCTGGAATCGTTTTAGGAAACTCTCTATATAGCAGCTACCACGCCAGCGGTCGGCGTGGAAACCATTTTTGGCCGATCTCAACACCTGGCACCCGCAATAAAACGTTCGGGACCCAGGCTTCGGGACGGACAGCGGAAATGACTGCACCCGCACCTTGGCGCGTCCTTGAAACGCTAGCCTAGGCGTTCGTCCTGGTTTTCCGGCCAGTAGCATAAGGACGAATGCAGTGTCACACATTGACAGCTTCAAATGCCGCAAGACCCTCACCGTAGGTGGTAAAGACTATGTCTATTACAGCCTGACCGAAGCCGAAAAGAACGGCCTCGAGGGTGTTTCCAAGCTTCCTTTCTCCATGAAGGTTCTTCTTGAGAACCTGCTTCGCTTCGAGGACGACCGCTCCGTTAAGAAGTCGGACATCGAAGCTGTTGCCAAGTGGCTTGCCGACCGCGGCAAAGCCGGCGCAGAAATCGCCTACCGCCCAGCCCGCGTTCTCATGCAGGACTTCACCGGCGTTCCAGCCGTTGTCGACCTTGCAGCCATGCGCGACGGCCTCAAGGCGCTCGGCGGCGACCCGGAGAAGATCAATCCGCTCGTGCCCGTAGATCTGGTTATCGATCACTCGGTCATCGTTGACGAATTCGGCAATCCAAGCGCGTTCAAGGCCAATGTGGACCTCGAATATCAGCGCAACGGCGAACGCTACCGCTTCCTGAAGTGGGGCCAGCAGGCGTTCCAGAACTTCCGCGTTGTTCCTCCTGGCACCGGCATCTGCCATCAGGTAAACCTCGAATATCTGGCCCAGGCAGTCTGGACCAAGGAAGAAGACGGCGAAACCGTTGCCTATCCCGACACATGCGTCGGCACCGACAGCCACACGACCATGGTCAACGGCCTTGGCGTTCTGGGCTGGGGCGTGGGCGGTATCGAAGCTGAAGCTGCCATGCTCGG
Organism: Brucella sp. 22210; assembly: GCF_052045675.1. NCBI lineage: Bacteria > Pseudomonadati > Pseudomonadota > Alphaproteobacteria > Hyphomicrobiales > Brucellaceae > Brucella > Brucella sp. 22210. The sequence goes on along the minus strand of NZ_JBQEPD010000001.1, from coordinate 389,763 downwards.
CCAGCCGGTTTCCATGCTTCTGCCGGAAGTTATCGGCTTCCGCCTGACCGGCAAGGTCAAGGAAGGCGTCACCGCGACCGACCTCGTGCTCACCGTCACGCAGATACTGCGCAAGAAGGGCGTTGTCGGCAAGTTCGTCGAATTCTTCGGCGAAGGCCTCGAAAACATGACGCTGGCCGACCGTGCGACCATTGCCAATATGGGCCCGGAATATGGCGCAACCTGTGGCTTCTTCCCGGTTGACAGCGAAACGCTGAACTACATGAACACCACCGGCCGCGACGAACATCGCATCGAGCTGGTTGAAGCTTACTGCCGTGCGCAGGGCATGTGGCGCGACAAGGGTGCAGCCGATCCGGTTTTCACCGACATTCTCGAACTCGACATGGCCGACGTCGTTCCATCGATGGCCGGTCCGAAGCGTCCGGAAGGCCGTATTCCGCTGGAAAACATCGGTTCCGGTTTCGCAACCTCGCTCGAAAACGAGTACAAGAAGACCACCGGCCAGACCACGCGTTATGCCGTTGAAGGCGAAGACTTCGACCTCGGCCATGGCGATGTGGTGATTGCCGCTATCACGTCCTGCACCAACACCTCGAACCCGAGCGTGCTGATTGCTGCCGGTCTGCTGGCTCGTAACGCCGTCGCCAAGGGTCTCAAGACCAAGCCTTGGGTCAAGACGTCGCTGGCTCCCGGCTCTCAGGTCGTTGCCGCCTATCTCGAATCCGCTGGTCTCCAGAAGGATCTTGATGCACTCGGCTTCAACCTCGTCGGTTTCGGCTGCACGACCTGCATCGGCAATTCCGGCCCGCTGCCTGCGCCGATCTCCAAGACGATCAACGAAAAGGGCCTGATCGCGGCTGCCGTTCTGTCCGGCAACCGTAACTTCGAAGGCCGCGTCTCTCCGGACGTGCAGGCAAACTATCTTGCTTCGCCGCCGCTCGTTGTCGCCCACGCTCTCGCCGGTACGGTCACCAAGGACCTGACCAAGGAGCCGCTCGGCGAAGACCAGAACGGCAACCCGGTATTCCTGCGCGACATCTGGCCTTCCTCGAAGGAAATCCAGGAATTCATCGCCAAGAACGTCACCCGCAAAATCTTCTCGGAGAAATATGCGGACGTGTTCAAGGGCGATGCCAACTGGCAGGCTGTTCAGGTTCCTGCTGGCCAGACCTATGCGTGGGACGATAACTCGACCTATGTGCAGAACCCGCCTTACTTCGTCGGCATGGGCAAGTCGGCAGGTCAGATCGGCGACGTCAAGGGCGCTCGTATTCTTGGTCTCTTTGGCGACAAGATCACGACCGACCACATTTCGCCTGCTGGTTCCATCAAGGCTCAGTCGCCTGCCGGCAAATATCTCATCGACCATGGCGTCGGCATTGCCGACTTCAACCAGTACGGCACGCGTCGCGGCAACCATGAAGTGATGATGCGCGGCACCTTCGCAAACATCCGTATCCGCAACCACATGCTGGGCGAAAACGGACGTGAAGGCGGCTACACCATCCACTACCCGTCGAAGGAAGAAACCTCGATCTATGATGCTGCCATGCAGTACAAGGCCGAGGGCGTGCCGCTCGTCGTCTTCGCAGGCGTCGAATACGGTAACGGTTCTTCGCGTGACTGGGCTGCCAAGGGCACCAACCTGCTCGGCGTCAAGGCCGTGATCGCTCAGTCCTTCGAGCGAATTCACCGCTCCAACCTCGTCGGCATGGGCATTGTGCCTTTCGTCTTCGAGGAAGGCACAAGCTGGCAGACGCTCGGCCTCAAGGGCGACGAAATCGTCACCATCGAAGGTCTTGCCGATGTGCGTCCGCGTCAGAAGGTCGACGCTTCCATCACCTATGCCGACGGCTCGGTGAAGAAGGTTCCGCTGATCTGCCGCATCGATACGCTGGACGAACTCGACTACATGAAGAACGGCGGCATTCTGCAGACCGTTCTGCGCGATCTCGCTGCCTAATCAGCGCCTGATTGAAACAAAAAGCCGCCGGAGCAATCTGGCGGCTTTTTTATTTTCCGGCAGTTTCAACGCCGAAACTCTCATTTTCGCGGTTTTCGCGCGCGAATCTCGACATTTCGGGATTGATATGACGCAAATAGAGCACACTTGCCCCGAAATCTCACCGCAACGTGAATTCCCATTGATCGACGCAATTCCTACATAATAGATGACATCATCAATTAGTGCAGGATGAAACTAAAGTGACCGCTCAGCCCTCTTTTTATGGAACAGCCACATGGCTGACCGGCGATTTCCAGCCGGGTTGGCGCAATATATGCGCCGTTCTGGGGCTGGCTTTCACCGGTTGTGTCTCCATGCAAGGCTCCGCTTTGGCTGCAGATGCGCCAAAAAAGACTGCCGTTATCGAGCTTTTCACCAGCCAGGGCTGCAAATCCTGCCCGAAGGCTGACGATAATTTTGCCAAATTCGCCGATGATCCGAGCGTGCTGGCGCTGTCGTTTCACGTCAATTACTGGGATTATATTGGGTGGCGCGACACGCTTGCCACCCAGGATAATACCGACCGACAGAATGCCTATCGCAATTCCTTCAACGCGCGCATGATCTATACGCCGCAGGCCATCATCAACGGCCGGGCGGAGGTCAACGGTCGCGATGGCGGGGCTATCAACGCACAGATCGCTGCCGACAAGCTGACTGTGCCTGTTGCGATCAACCGTCTCGACGATGGTCGTTTGTCCATCGAAATCGGCGCTGGCGAAAAGCCGAAATCGCCGGTGCATGTGGTGCTGTTCTATTTCCGCGATGCGGTGACCATACCGATCACCGAAGGCGAGAATGCCGGTCAGGATATCACTTACCGAAACACGGTGAGCGAGATCAACACGATCGGCATGTGGGACGGCAAGGCACTGAAAATCGAACTCCCCGCTTCCGAACTGAAGCGCAAGGATGTTTCCGGTTGCGCGGTGATTCTGCAGGAAACCCGGGACGACAATTCGCTCGGGCGCATCCATGGCGCGGCCATGTTCAAGGAAAAAGCGCCAGTCGGCCTCTGACCGCGGCGGTTTCAGCACAAACCATAGTTTTCAAATCCGGCAGCATTGTCGGATATCGAACATAGTCGTCACTTTTCGGGAAGGGTATCAGTCTCGGAGATCTGGAGACCGTATCAGTGTTGCGGCACGGTCGGACGAAGAAGGTTGGTTCGGCTCGGGCAGTCCTTTGGGCGGGGGGCTTGGGGTCGGACATACCCGAACCGAACCGTCTCAGGCAACACGTGGATGCTGAAGCCATAATCAGGCTGGAATGCGAAGCTGACAAGGCGAAAATGTGTTCGACGATCACCATTCCAGACAGACTTTCGTTTTTCGTGAACAACTAATGCACGATCAAACAGGCGGCGAATCTGGCGTTTTATGAGGGAAATCCCGGTCAATTGAACAGCAGGACCGCTGCCCGCACTTGAATTTGTTTCACAAAAGCATCACCCTACTGTCATGCGCTTCGTTTCGGCGAAGACGCGCCTGCCGCTTCGCCACCCACAGGGCTGAAAGGAAGGACATGGATATTTCAAGCGCAGCAAGTGAGGATTCATCATCCTCGTCCAACGCGTCCGCGTCGCCAAAGGTCGTCTCACTCGACCACGCCAGACCGACCCCCTCCACCATCAGTTTCGACCGGCATGAACTTGGCAAGATTCTGAACATCTATGGCCGCATGGTTGCCGCCGGGGCATGGCGTGACTACGCCATCGACCATTTAAGCGACCGGGCGGTCTTTTCCATCTTCCGGCGCGCCAGCGAGGTTCCGCTGTTCCGCATCGAGAAAAATCCCAAGCTGGCTCAAAAGCAGGGCGCTTATTCGGTTATCGCCGCAAGCGGACTGATCATGAAGCGCGGCCATGAGCTGGAACGTGTGCTGCGCGTCTTCGACAAGAGCCTGAAACTCGTCGAGGCCTGAACGTCGCCGCGCTCAGGATGAGGATAGCGGCATCCTGCCCGGCTCAAGCGTGCGTCCGCCGTTGAGCGACAGCTGCATCAGCACGGTATCCAGCCAGCGCCCGTGCTTGAAGCCTGAACCCTCGATCCGTCCGCAATGCTGGAAGCCCAGGCTTTCATGCAGCCGCACGGAACCGATATTGTTCTCACCATCGCCGATGACGGCCAATAGCTGCCGGAAACCCAGCGCCGTTGCCCGTTGGATCAGCTCGCGCAGGAGAAGCTTGCCGACGCCCTTATTCTTGGCCTCTGGCGCGATATAGATCGAATCCTCCGCAAGCCAGCGATAGGCCGGTCTGGTGCGGAAATAGCTGGCATAGGCGTAGCCCAGAACCACACCCTCCTCTTCCGCAATCAGAATTGGGAAACCCTGCTCGACAAAGCCCTCAAAGCGCTGTCGCAAATCTTCACGCGACGGCGGCTCGACCTCATAGGACCCGGAACCGTTCAGCACGGCTTCTGTATAGATTGTAGTGATGGCGTCGATGTCGGCGGGGAGGAAATCGCGAACGATGGGCATGAGGCAGAACCGGAGAAATGATTTTACACATTTCCAGAATGCATCATGAAACCGTCAGACAAAAGCAAAAAGGGCAGCGTTTCCGCTGCCCTTTCTTATTCCAGCTTCTTCTGCTGATTAGTTACGGTTGCCCATGAACTGCAGCAGGAAGGTGAACATGTTGATGAAGTCGAGGTAGAGACGCAGCGCGCCCATCACGACCTTGCGGCCCTGCGTATCCGAAGCATCGCCTTCGTAATACATTTCCTTGATCGACTGGGTGTCGTAGGCGGTGAGTCCTGCGAAGATCAGAACACCGATCACCGAGATTGCAAACTGCAATGCCGAGGAGCCGAGGAAGATATTGACGACCGAAGCCAGGATCAGGCCGAACAGGCCCATGATCAGGAACGAGCCCATAGCGGACAGGTCACGCTTGGTCGTGTAGCCGTAGAGCGACAGCGCACCGAAGGACGCGGCGGTCACGAAGAAGGTGCGAACGATGCTCTGGCCGGTGAAGACCAGGAAGATCGACGACAGCGACAGGCCGACGAGAGCTGCATAGCCCCAGAAGACGGCGTTAGCGGTCGAGACCGAAAGACGTTCGATGCGGAAGCTCAGGAAGAACACTGCCGCCAGCGGCGCAAGCATCACCACCCAGCGCAGCGGCGAGGTGTAGAGCGCGACGCCAAGGCCCGTGAGCATCTTGCCGTTAGCAAGCTGCGCGACGGCTGCGGACGGGTCCGTCGTCGTTGCGAGTGCCGCAACGGCGAATGCAGCAAGGCCGGTAACGGCCAGGCCGATAGCCATCATGTTATAGACGCCCAGCATATAGCTGCGCAGACCCTGATCGATGCCTGCATCGGCGCGAGCGCCGCCTACGGGCCTCTGCTGCGCCTGAATATTGCGAAAGTCAGCCATGACTTAAATCCTCTTGCCATGTCCCGTCCGGTGTCGGGGCGCTCATTCCGGCGAGCCGCCGCCAGGCGCCGCTGGCGGGACTCCAGCATGCCTGCCTGACATTATGGGGATTATGGCCCTCACGTACAAGTACCGCCTGTAAAAAAACGCGAGGGTCACGGCGAAAAACCGAACCGCATTCTCCATACGATCCAATGGCTTATGCTTTTTGAGCCCTCCACATTACAAATCGCTCATATAGTCCGGAGCACTTGTGCAGGCTTCTGGCCCAGCACGCGCCAAGTACCGGCCAATCCGAAACCGACCGTCAGCACCAGCGCAACCGCCACAGTCATCAGCGCCACATCAGGCAGGAAGCTCGCCTTGAGCTTCATGATTTCCACCACGACATACCAGCCAGCCGCACTGCCGGCGGCAAGTGCAAAAAGGGCTGTCGCGAGACCGAGCAGCATATATTCCATGACATAGGCTGCAATCAGCGTGCCGCGTGTGGCCCCCAGCGTCTTCAGGACGACAGCATCGTGCACCCGGGCGCGGTTGCCCGCAGCCAGCGCACCGCCCAGCACCAGAACCGAAGCGGCAAGCGCTATCGAAGCCGCAGCGCGAATGGCCGTCGCCAGCTGGCTGATGAGATCATTGGCGACATTGAGCGCATCGGTCACGCTGACCGTCGTGACAGCGGGCCATGTCTTGGTGACTTGTCGGAGCACATCGGGCGCAAGGTTTTTCTGGCTGTCCGGAATGGTGAGCGTTGCAAGCCATGTCGCTGGCGCACCGGCAAAGGTGTTGGGCGAAAACACCATGACGAAATTCATCGCCAGCGTTTCCCACTGTACCTGCCGGAAGCTCGCGATCTTCGCGGTGATGTTGCGGCCCAGCACATTGACCGTCACCTTGTCACCAAGCTTCAGGCCCAGTTCCTTGCCTTCCCGTTCGGAGAAGGAGACCAGCGGCTCACCGCTATAATCGGCAGGCCACCATTCGCCCTCGCTCAGCGTCGAATTATCCGGCACCTTGTCGGCAAATGTAATGCCGCGGTCGCCGCGCAAAACCCATGCTGCCTCGGGCGGAATGGTCATGTCGCGCACATTGGTGCCGTTGAAAGCCACGATACGCCCGCGCAACATCGGGCCGGAAGTGAGCTTGCCATCCGGCACGATGCCGCTCACCAGCTTGGTGAAATCGTCAATGTCGCGGTTCTGGATATCGACGAAAAAGAAATCCGGCGCCTGTGCCGGAATATTTTCCGTAACCTGACGGCGCAGATTGCCGTCGATCAGCGCAATCGCCACCATCAGCGTGAGGCCAAGGCCGAGCGAAAGCACCACTGAAGGCGTCAGGGCGCCGGGGCGGTGAATATTGCCGACTGCAAGCCGAAGCGCCGTCGAGCGCACACGCGGTGCGCGGCGGGCAAGCCAGCGTATGCCATCGGCCACAAGCCGCAGCACGCCGAAAGCAGCAATGGCCGAGACGATGAAGATCGCCGCAATGCGCCGGTCATAGGCAACGTAAAGCGCCAGAGCAGCGAGAGCCGCAATCAGCAGAACCGCCAGCCCCAGATAAAGCAGCGGTGGCAAACCGCGTTGCTCAAAGCCCTGCTCGTGGAACAGGGCCGTCGCCGGAATATCGCGGGCGCGACCGAGTGGAATGATCGCAAAGGCAAGCGTGGTGATCAGGCCGAAGACGGCGGCGAGCGCCAACGCGCCGGGAAAGAAACCGCCGCCACCGGCGACCGGCAGATAATTGGCCAGCACTATCCCGGCAGCAAACGGAATAATCGCCGCCAGAATGAGCCCAAGCACAATACCGATCAGGCCGATCACCATGATCTGCACCAGATAGACCAGAACCGCAAAGCGCGCAGGCGCGCCAAGCGACTTGAAGGTCGCGATCACACCGCGCTTGCCATCGAGATAGGCGCGCACAGCATTGGCCACACCGACACCGCCGACGATCAGCGCCGTCAGGCCCACCAGTGTCAGGAACTGCGAGAAGCGCTCGATATTGGCGCTCAGCGCCGGAGCGGCATTGGCGCGGGAGCGGATATTCCACCCGGCATCCGGGAAATCGGCGGTCGCCAGACGTCTGACTTCGGCAATCGCCGAATCCGGCGCACCATTGGGAAGTGCGACCTTATAAACATGGTCGACAAGGCTGCCCGGCTGGATCAAACCCGAAGCCCGCAAGCCATCAAGCGATACGAGAAAACGCGGTGCAAAATTGAAGCCAGACGAAAGAAGGTCCGGTTCGCTTTCGATCACACCGCGCAATTCGAATGTTTGCGAACCGAGCAGCACCTTTGCGCCGAGCGACAGCCCCATGCGATTGAGAAAATCCTGGGAGACCGCAGCGCCGTAAACATCGCCTTTGACAGCCGTCATATCGGCCAGCGACTGCTCCGGCGCGACCTTGAGCGTACCATAGAGCGTATAGGCGGCATCGACCGCCTTCACCTCGACCAGCGACTGGTCGGAACCATCTGGCATACGAGCCATGGAGCGCATCGTTGCGCTTTCGGCCATCCTGCCCTGCTTTTCGATAAAGGCGCGCTCATCGGCGGATGCTTCGCGCTGATTGAGCGCAAAGCTGACATCACCGCCAAGAATGCTCTGACCTTCCGACGCAATGCCGGTGCTGACCGACCGCGCCACGGAATTGACGCCGCCAATGGCCGCCACGCCAAGCGCGATACAGGCCAGAAAAATATAGAACCCGGCAAGCCCGCCGCGCATTTCGCGCAGTGCAAAGCGGAGTGCCAGCGAAAGCGACGTCGCAGATTTCATGCTCCAGCCACCAGTTTCTCAAACACCGCACCACCTTTGGCGGGTTCTTCGATGCGACCGGAACGGACGGGAATCTCGCGGTCGCAACGCGCAGCCAACGACGGATCGTGGGTAACGAGCACCATGGTCAGCCCGTTTTCGCGCTGTTTGGCGAAGAGCAGATCGGCAATCTGCCGCCCCGTCGTGGTGTCGAGATTGCCGGTTGGCTCGTCGGCAATGAGGATTTTCGGCGACGGCGCAAGCGCGCGTGCAATCGCCACGCGCTGCTGCTCGCCGCCGGACAGTTCGGATGGGTAATGCGTCAGCCGTTCGCCAAGCCCGACGGCCTTCAACTCGCGTTCCGCAACTTCGAATGCGTCCCGGCGTCCTGCCAGTTCCAGCGGAACCGCCACATTTTCCAGCGCAGTCATATTGGGAATCAGGTGAAACGACTGGAACACGATGCCGATATTGGCCCCGCGAAAAGCAGCTGCCTGATCCTCGCTCATCTGGCTGATCGTCTCGCCCGCAATCTTCACAGTTCCGTTATCGACATGCTCCAGCCCTGCCAGAACCATGAGAAGTGTGGATTTGCCCGAACCGGACGGACCGACAATGCCCACGGACTGGCCGCTGGCAATATTGAGGGAGACACCCTTCAGCACATGCACCGATGATGCAGCATGGCCAAGCGTCAGATGAACATTCTCAAGTTCGATAATCGGGCCAACAGCCTGTTCCGTCACGCGGTTTTCTTCCTATATGAATCAGTAGAACTGAAGAGCGCGCCACAAATTTGAACTTATGTTGCGCCAACTATTGAATAAATCACGTGAGCTGTCGCTCACCCTTTTACCGAATATGGGTTGCCAACGATGCGTTTCAAACTCTCAATTCCGGCATGGCTCTCGATTTTTGCGATCCTCGGATCGGTTTTTGCTGGCAGCGTCTATGCCCAGCAGGAGCCGGCACAGGAGGACCCAACGGGCCTGGAAGACGCTCTGCCGACCGAGCAGCTTTCGCAGGTCAAGGTTGTCGGCTTCGGTGACAGCCTGATGGCCGGTTATCTCCTGCCCGTCAACGCCGCCTTTCCGCAGCAGCTTGAAAAAGCGCTGAACGACAAGGGCGTCGAGGTTTCAATTGAAAATGCAGGCGTATCGGGCGACACGACCACCGGCGGCCTCTCGCGCATCGACTGGTCCATCCCCGATGGAACTGACCTCGTCATTCTTGAACTCGGCGCCAACGATGCCCTGCGCGGCATCCAGCCCGATATTACGGAAAAGAATCTGGACGACATGCTGGCGCGTCTCAAGGAGCGCGGCATTTCCGTCATTCTGGCAGGCATGATCGCGCCACCCAACATGGGCAAGGACTATGCCGCCAAGTTCAACCCGATTTATCCGAAGCTGGCGCAGAAATATGGCGTACCGCTCTACCCGTTTTTCCTCGACGGCGTAGCAACCAAGAAGGATCTTCTGCTTGAGGATGGAATGCACCCCAACGAAAAAGGTGTCGAAGCAATGGTGGCAAACTTTATGCCCACTATCGAAAAAAGCCTGTCCGACATGCAAAACAAGGGGACATCAGGAGGCTGAAACCCGTTAGGAGCATAAACAGCTTGCTCCGGGACTCAAACGATGATTCGCTACAAATGCATCGACTTAGCCGAATCGATTTCTGACAGGTACGATGTTTTGACTCTCTAGGTTAGAGTGTCCTTTATGCGTCCACGACGCATAGCGCTCTGACACAGAACGCTTCGAGGAGGATGCCTTATGCCGCGTCTTTTCACTGCCCTCGAAATCCCGCGCGATGCTGCGCTCTCGCTGTCATTATTGCGAGGCGGTCTCCCCGGCGCACGCTGGATTGATGTCGAAAACTACCACATAACGTTGCGTTTTATCGGAGATGTGGAAGGCCATGTGGCCGACGAGGTTGCCAATGCGCTTGATCGTGTGCGGCGACCCGAATTCATGCTCAACCTGTCGGGTGTCAATGCGTTCGGCTCCAAAAAGCCGCACAGCATTTATGCGGGTGTATCCCCGTCGCCTGAACTCAACGCATTGCAGGCGGAAATCGAACGCATCTGCCAGAGGCTGCACATTCCCGCTGACCCGCGCAAATTCACACCCCATGTGACGCTTGCGCGGCTTCGCAACGCTCGCATCGACGATGTCGTGCGTTACCTTTCTTCACGCGGCAATTTCGCGACGCCAGCCTTCAAGGTGGGCCGTTTCGTGCTGATGTCCTCCCGCGATTCCGTGGGCGGCGGACCTTACATCGTTGAAGAAGCCTGGCCTTTGGTGGCGTCCACCCGCCAGAACTGGTCGGCCAGCGCTTTCGAAGACGCCAGAACCATCCGGTAAACCAACTCGAAATCCCCGGTTCCGCCATAATAGGGATCGGGGATTTCAACTGCCTTTCCCTCTGCAATCTCGGTGAACAGCCCAACATGCGCGCTTGCATTTGCAGGCTGTCGTTGCGCGATCATCCGCATATTGTAGCGGTCCATCCCAAGGATCAGGTCGAAGCGGCTGAAATCGGCGGCGATCAGCTGGCGGCACCGTTGCGCGCTGATATCGAGACCATGACGCGCCGCAACGCTGATGGACCGTTCGTCCGGTTCTTCCCCCGTGTGATAACCGTTCGTCCCTGCCGAATCGATCAGCACATTGCGGATGCCGCGCGCTTCAAGAACATGTCCCATCACGCCCTCGGCAAGCGGTGAACGGCAGATATTGCCGGCGCAGATGAAAAGAATGCTGGTCGGTTTCTCTATGGTCACGGAACCCTCGCGCTCATGATAAGTTAGTTCAAGAACCGCAACATAGGCGAAAGACGATGGCACGCAACCGGTTGACTGCAGACGAACTGAAACAGGCGCTGGCCGAACTAGAAGGTTGGCAGAAGGCGGATGATCGCGAGGCGATCACCAAAAGCTTCAAGTTCAAGGACTTCAACGCCGCTTTCGGCTTCATGACACGGGCAGCACTTTACGCCGAAAAACTCGACCATCATCCCGAATGGTTCAATGTCTATAACCGCGTCGACGTCACGCTTGCGACCCACAGCGAAAATGGCGTAACCGAGCTGGACATCAAAATGGCGCGCAAGATGAACGCGATTGCCTGACCCTGATGATAATCGCTTAAACCTTTGAAATATAAACCATGATAGTCTTCTTCTGGTAATTGAAGCTGCCGTCGCGGTTCCGGCATGAATAGGGCAGCGCTTTGGTCAGATCGATGCGATCGCCCCAATTTTGGCCCAGTGCGCCGCCATTGATGCTTCGGATAAAGACATCGCCAACAGCAATGGCCGAGTGGAAGATGTGCCCGGCCCTGACATCGTAGAACCCGATGGCGCGGCCATAGGTGATGGCGGAATAGCCGTTCCACTGCTCTCCGGCGCGGAAGTTCAGCAGCGGAATCCAGTTCTGCCCGGATGTTCCGCGCAAGGTGTGCTCGGAAATGCCTGCCCCCAGAAGAAAGCGCATATAGGCCGTTGCGTCGTAGCAAACATTATCTTTCACATCGACGGTGATGTGGTCGCTTAAATCCTGCGCCGATGCGAGCTGGTTTCCGCGATAGAACTGACTTGTCCGGTCAGCACGGACAAAGTTCTCGCCATAGCCGGTAAGATGCATGAACAGTCTCCATTCAATCAGGTCAAGAAGCTGACCCAGACCCAAAACTGACCTTGGGCTGGCCGGACCTATAATCCGGTGATTTGGGATGGCCGTTGTAGCTGATGGTTCTTGCAGGATGCTCCCTGCCCTGACCGGGCAAAAACTTGAAAACCCGGGCGATACCCCCCATTTTCGATCATGTCATTTTCGGCCCCTCATGCGCCGCGATCTGACTGACAGGAGTTTGCTCGACGATGGATAGCGTCAAAATTGGTGAAATCCTTGAACCCGGCAGCGAAAGCGATTTCAAGAAACGCAGCGAACGGGTGAAGCAAGGTTTCTGGAAGGCCGTGCGCCGCGCCGGTCGGATGGTGCCCTTCATGGATGAAGTGGTGGCCGCCTATTATTGCGCCCTCGACCAGAAGACACCGACGCGCGTGCGCATGACGCTGATGGCGGCGCTTGCCTATTTCGTGCTGCCCTTCGACATTATCCCCGACATGCTGGTCGGCATCGGCTTTACTGACGATGTCGCCGTGCTGATGGCAGCCCTTACCGCTGTGCGCACGCATATTACGCCTGCGCACCGGTTGGCGGCGCGTCAGGCGCTGGAAGAAGCTGAGGGAGTAAGGGAGTAAGGGAGTAAGGGAGTAAGGGAGTAAGTTCTCACAATCCTGAACCCGTACAAGCCCTTGAAGCAGGCGGCGAGCCGGAGCGTATTTGTCGTCATTAGCGGCCCGAATAGCGACTTTTGGATCAGACACTTAATTGTGAAGCCGCAGTTTCGCCCTTTATCCCCTATTCCCTTATTCCCCTACTGCCCTACTCCCCTCCTGTCATATTCCAGCCGCTTTCTTTGCATTGATGTGGAGCCTGGGGTGGCGATCAGCCCTTGCTCGTTCAAGTTTTCTTTCAAAACTTCACCGTTTGGTAACCCAGATTAAGGCACTTTAATCGGCAACTGAGCGGGGCGGCGTGTAGAACGGCGGCATCCCGATATTCGAGTTTGAAGCAAACGAAAGAGAACCGGTAAAAGACCATGCTTGGAAAATCGATCGTCGCGGCTTCGGTGTTTACGATTGCAATGGCGGGCTCGGCCCTCGCCCAGACACCGACCCAGATTAAACAGTTCGACGCCTGGGGCGCCTATAGCTACAAGGCGGGCAACGGCAAGGTTTGCTATGTCCTCTCCGTTCCGACTGTGAAGGCTCCGGCCTCGGTCGACCACGGCGACAATTTCTTCCTGATCAGCCAGAAGCCGGGCCAGAACATCTCGTTCGAGCCGCAGTTCATGGCGGGTTATGACCTGAACCCCAATGCCAAGGTTACCGTCAGCGTCGGCAGCAACCGTTTCACCATGTTCGTGAACGGCAAGTCGGGCTGGATGGAAAATGCCGCTGAAGAGCCAAAGCTCATCGCAGCCATGAAGTCCGGTCAGGATCTCAAGGTCGAGGCGCAGTCGAAGCGCGGCACCAAGACCAATTACACCTATTCGCTGAAGGGTGTTTCGGCAGCTCTCGCCGCGATCCAGAACTGCAAGTAAGCGACTTTTCGTCGAATACGGACTGTTTTTTCAGAGCCGGAGCCTTTGCTCCGGCTTTTTTCTTTTGTGTCAGTTCCGCCAATCTTGCATGACAGCCGGGATTATCGAACGGGATGACGGACGCCTTATTCTATGCTAAGAGCGCGCGGAACAAGGCTCGCATATGCAGATGGCAGAGCCCATATACTCCTTGCAATCAGGGCAATCGGGCCCGAATTGATCGGCGCGCGTCATCGCGGTCGCCCCTTAACAGTTGAAAACAGATGTCTATTTCGTTCGACCTTACCATTGATGATACGCGCGACCAGCTTGCCCGCCATGTGCGCGCCAATCTGGAAGCAAAGCCGTCGCTCATCGGCATGTCGCGCGAGGAGATGGCCGAAGCGCTCGTCAAGGCCGGTGTGCCGGAACGTCAGGTGAAGATGCGCATCAGCCAGCTCTGGCACTGGCTTTACGTACGCGGCGTTTCCGATTTCGCCGACATGCGCAATATTTCCAAGGATCTGCGCGCCATGCTGGCGCAGCATTTCACCATTGCGCGCCCGGAAGTGGTCGAAGAACAGATTTCTCAGGACGGCACCCGCAAGTGGCTGTTCCGCTTTCCGCCACGCGGCGCAGGTCGCCCGGTCGAGATCGAAAGCGTCTATATCCCCGAAGAAGGTCGCGGCACGCTGTGCGTTTCCAGCCAGGTCGGCTGTACCCTCACCTGCTCGTTTTGCCATACCGGCACGCAGAAGCTGGTGCGCAATCTGACCTCGGAAGAAATTCTGGCGCAGCTTCTGACCGCCCGCGACCGGCTTGGCGACTTCCCGGACAAGGATACGCCCGACGGCGCCATGGTGCCTGCCGAAGGCCGCAAGATCACCAATATCGTGATGATGGGCATGGGCGAGCCGCTCTATAATTTCGAGGAAGTGAAGAAGGCCCTGATCATCGCCTCTGATGGCGACGGGCTTTCCCTGTCGAAGAGACGCATTACGCTTTCGACCTCCGGCGTGGTGCCGGAAATCTATCGCACCGGTGATGAGATCGGGGTTATGCTCGCCATTTCGCTGCACGCCGTGCGCGACGAGTTGCGCGACATTCTCGTGCCGATCAACAAGAAGTATCCGCTGGAACAGCTGGTCAAGGCCTGCCGCGAATATCCCGGCCTGTCGAATGCCAAGCGCATCACATTCGAATATGTGATGCTGAAGGACATCAATGACAGCCTTGAGGATGCAAAGCTTCTGGTGAAGCTGTTGCAGGGTATTCCGGCCAAGATCAATCTCATTCCGTTCAACCCGTGGCCCGGCACCAACTACCAGTGCTCGGACTGGGAGCAGATCGAACGTTTTGCCGATTACGTCAACGCTGCCGGTTATGCCTCGCCGATCCGCACCCCGCGCGGTCGCGACATTCTTGCTGCCTGCGGCCAGTTGAAGTCGGAATCCGAACGTATGCGCAAGAGCGAACGCCTTGCGCTGGAAGCCATGATGATCGCCGGACACGGCGAATAAACGGGAACAAGCGAGCGCACGTGAACGATACTTTCGACTACATAATGCGCTTCGTCGTTATTCTCTTTGGCTATTGCTGCGGCCTTCTGGCAACCGGCTGGTTTCTGGCTGCCATCCTGTTTCGCAGCATCGGCGTCGATGCGCTGATGGACGATTTCGCCATGATGGCCGGCGCCGGCAATATGGAAGCCGCCACGCTTTGGGCGACGACCAGTTTCTGGAGCAGCGTTTTCGTCGGTGGTTTTGTCGTGGCCATGCTGGCAGGCGGCATCAGCTTCCTGCCTGCCGCTATCGTCATTCTGCTTGCCGAAGCACGCGGTTATCGCTCGTCGGTGTTTTATTGCGTTGTGGGAGCCATCATCGGTCTTGGAACCGCTGGAAGCAGCATTCCATTTCGCGGATCGGACGACTGGCCGGAAATGCCGCTCTGGATCGCGGCCTTCGTGGGCGCAGGCATTGTAGGCGGCTTCATCTACTGGCTGATTGCAGGCCGCAATGCCGGACGGCTTTCCGACCGCCCGGCAGGGTAATCAAGACACAAAGCTTATTTT
Organism: Brucella sp. 22210; assembly: GCF_052045675.1. NCBI lineage: Bacteria > Pseudomonadati > Pseudomonadota > Alphaproteobacteria > Hyphomicrobiales > Brucellaceae > Brucella > Brucella sp. 22210. Next base: position 374,388 of record NZ_JBQEPD010000001.1, on the reverse strand, counting down.
GCCTGCGCGGTGATGATTTTCAGCGCGAAAGCCGAAAACACGCCAGCAAACAACCAATCCACAATGCGCGTCACAGTCGGGTTCTTCTTCAGAAGGCCCGCAAACCTGTCGGCTGCGACGACCATTGGCACGGTAAAGGGCAGCGCCAGCGGAATGAAAGACAGGCCGAGGAAAAACAGTTTGCCCATCGCATGCGGGTCAGTAACGGAGACGAACTGCGGCAGGAAGGTCATGTTGAACAGAATGATCTTCGGGTTAAGCAGATTGATACCAAGCCCGGTCGCCCAGTTCTGAACCAGCGTGTGCTTTTTACCGCCGTTCTTTTCCGGCGAGAACGCCGAGCCCTTGCGGATTGCCTGTACGGCGAGCCAGACGAGATAGCCCGCCCCCACCACCTTCAGCACAGTGAAAGCAGCCGGAGACGCGATAATCAGCGCCGAAAGCCCCAGCGCCACCATCGTCGTATGGATAACGATGCCGGTATTTGCGCCTGCCATGCAGGCAAAACCGGCCGCCTTGCCTTCAGACAAGGCGCGCCCGACAAACAGCGTCATATCCGGGCCAGGTGTGATGGAAAGAATGGCGGTTGCAATCGCGAACTGGACGAAAATGGTCAATTCGGGAATGAAGGTCAGGTTTGTCAGGAATGACATGCGCGTAGCTCCGAAAATTCGCGGCAAAATAGAGCGGTTTCTGTTCTGACAGAATCGTCGGAACCGCTCTATTTAGTTTGTTTTGAGCATTATCCGACGCAAAGCCGCTTCGCACTTTTGCTGGAAATGCTCTAACGCGAATCAAATCTCGCCGCTACTGGATTCTCTGGTCTTTTCGATAAGTCGCAGCCATCCTGCTTGCACGTGGCTTAGCAACTGATAAAAGGACAGCAACATCCAATTCCCAAGCCCTGCGGATGCTCTTCCCGAGCGGACAATGGGGCATCCATCGTATCGGAAGTTGACTATGAGCAAGTGGAAAGACGTTAAGAAGGTCGTACTCGCCTATTCGGGCGGTCTCGACACCTCGATCATCCTGAAATGGCTTCAGACGGAACTCGGCGCGGAAGTTGTGACTTTCACCGCCGATCTGGGCCAGGGCGAAGAACTTGAACCGGCACGCAAGAAAGCGGAAATGCTGGGTATCAAGGAAATCTTCATTGAGGATGTGCGCGAAGAATTCGTGCGCGATTTCGTTTTCCCGATGTTCCGCGCCAATGCCGTCTATGAAGGCGTTTATCTGCTCGGCACGTCGATTGCCCGTCCGCTGATTTCCAAGCACCTCATCGAGATTGCCAAGAAAACCGGCGCTGATGCCATTGCGCACGGCGCGACCGGCAAGGGCAACGATCAGGTTCGCTTCGAGCTTTCCGCTTATGCGCTGAACCCGGACATCAAGATCATCGCTCCATGGCGCGACTGGTCGTTCAAGAGCCGCACGCATCTGCTCGAATTCGCCGAACAGCACCAGATTCCGGTTGCCAAGGACAAGAAGGGCGAAGCACCGTTCTCCGTCGACGCCAACCTGCTGCACTCCTCGTCCGAGGGCAAGGTTCTGGAAGATCCGGCACTGGAAGCTCCAGAATATGTGCATATGCGCACCATTTCGCCGGAAGCAGCGCCCGACAAGGCAACGATCATCAAGATCGGCTTTGAAAAGGGCGACGCCGTTTCGATCAATGGCGAGCGTCTTTCGCCTGCAACGCTTCTTGCCAAGCTCAATGAATATGGCCGTGACAACGGCATCGGTCGTCTCGACCTCGTGGAAAACCGCTTCGTCGGCATGAAGTCGCGCGGCGTCTACGAAACACCGGGCGGCACGATCCTGCTGGCAGCTCACCGCGCCATCGAATCGATCACGCTCGACCGTGGTGCTGCTCACCTCAAGGACGAGCTGATGCCGCGTTATGCGGAGCTGATCTATTACGGTTTCTGGTTCTCGCCGGAGCGCGAAATGCTGCAGGCCGCAATCGATCTCAGCCAGAAGAACGTCGAAGGCGAAGTCACCCTCAAGCTCTACAAGGGCAATGTGATGGTGATCGGCCGCGAGTCGGACAAGTCGCTTTATTCCGACAAGCTCGTGACCTTCGAAGACGATCAGGGCGCTTACGACCAGAAGGATGCAGCGGGCTTCATCAAGCTCAACGCACTGCGCCTGCGCACGCTCGCCGCGCGTGATCGCAAATAAGCAGACCCAATATTGAAAATATGAAACGCCCTCCCTCATCGGAGGGCGTTTTTCTTTGTCCTGAATTTTCTTTTCTATGAAGAATCCGACACGCCAACAGGGATCGGACGTTTCCCTGCTTGACTCTTTTCAGAGTCGATTCAATACTGGAACAAATAGAGAACGAAAGCGACTTTGGCAAAACCGGCAGGCAGGCTTGCCTCCGGAACCGCGCAATCAAACACAGACAGATTACAGGAATTTCGACGTGAGCGGCATCGACATCGCGACGTTGCGGCGCATGGTTACCGCCATTGAAGGCAACGATCCGCAAGGAAACTTTTCTGGCGATACAGGCGCCGGTTTCGGGCGCGCAAACAGCTTCGCGCTTGGCCATGCGGCGGCGGACACCGCCTTTCCGCATGGGCTTGCTGGCGATGCCTTGCATGAGGTTTTCGCGGAAAATCCCGGTGCGCATATGGCGGCAACGGGCTTTGCGCTCGCCATGGCATTGCGAGCCACACAGAAGCAGCGACCGATCGTCTGGATTGAGGAGGAAACGGCGACAAGCGAATATGGCGGGCTCTATCCGCCGGGACTGCATGCTTTCGGCATCGATCCGCACCGGCTGCTGATCGTGCGCTGTCCGAATGCGCAGGATGTGCTGAAGGCCGCCAATGATGTGCTGGAAGCAGGAACCGGCAGCAAGGCTTCGCATCTGGTTTCCGGCATCGTTGCCTCGATCACCGGCCAGCCGAAATGCCTCGACCTGACGGCCTCGCGTCGCCTGCTGCTGGCAGCGGAGACCGCGCAACTGCCGGTCATCCTGCTTCGAAGCCATCGCACCGGCGTGCAAAGCGCTGCCGTCAGCCGATGGCGTGTGGCCCCTGCGCCCTCGCGCTCCAGCGGAGCCAATGCGCCCGGGAAACCGGCCTTTCTGGCCGCTCTGGAGCGCAACCGGCATGGCACATGCGGCCAGTGGATCATGGAATGGAACAATGAAACCCTTGAATTCGGCATCAGAGAACGGGAAGGAAGCGGTAGCGTCGGCATCCATGGCGTCCTCCATGGCGTTCATGGCGCTGTGGTTTCCGTTCCTGCCGACGGACAGGCTGCACCGCGCCGGGCGATCTGATGCGTCCTCCGGGCAAGCATCCGACGCGCTGCCGCTTGTCATTACCGAGCGCACCGCCAATGCGCTGCGGCTGACGGCCATCGACGTCAAGGCCGCCAAGCTCGGGCTTTATCCCGGCATGGCGCTGACCGATGCGCGGGCGCGCGTGGAAAGGCTGGATGTAGCCAATGCCGAGCCGGAGCGCGATGCCGCCCTGCTCAAAGGAATGGCCCATTGGTGCGAACGCTATACGCCGCTTGTCGCCTTCGATCCGCCGCACGGGCTGATGCTGGACATTACCGGTTGCGCGCATCTTTTCGGCGGATTGGCCGCCTTGCATGCCGATGTGATCCGGCGCATCGAGCGCGCCGGTCTGCACATACAGGCGGCCATTGCCGATAACAGCTTTGCAGCGCGGCTTCTCGCCCGTGGCACGAGAGGCGGCGTCTTCAACAAGGCGCAAGCCGACGCCGTGTTGCCGCGCCTGCCGCTTTCCTCACTTGAACTGGCCAGTACAGTCGAGACCGGCCTCAAGCGTGCGGGCCTGAAACGGATCGGCGATGTGATGGCGCTGCCGCGTGCCGCACTCACCGCCCGCTTCGGCCCCGATCTCGCCACCCGTCTCGGTCGTCTGACACGGCAGGAGCGCGCGCCCATCTCGCCGCTGCGCATGATGCCGCTCGCAACGACTGAACGTCGCCTGTCCGAGCCTGTGACCGCCATGGAATTGGTGGAGCGCATCTTGCAGGAACTGGCCCTGGAGCTGTTCGCCCGGCTTGAGACGGAAGGCAAAGGCGCGCTTTTGATCGAAGCGACCTTCTTCCGGGTCGATGGCGCGATACGCCATATCCATATCGAAACCGGCCAGCCTCTGCGTGATAACAGAGTTTTTCTGCGCCTTGCGCGTGAAAGGCTCAATGCCCTTACCGATCCGCTGGATGCCGGTTTTGGTTTCGACATGATCAGGCTTGCCGCCTTGCGCAGCGCCGCGGTCACCCAACGCCAGACCGGGCTGGACCAGCACGAGGAAGACGATGCCGGTTTCAGCCAACTCATTGACCGGCTCTCGGCGCGTCTGGGGCCGGAACGCGTGCTGGTGCCCTTCGCACGCGATACGCATATGCCGGAGCGCGCTTTTGGCCTGCGCCCTGCCCTGCATGGCAGCCACGCAAACGAGACCGACTATGAAAGCGGTCCGGTTCTGGCGGGCGATCCGCCAGCGCGTCCCATAAAACTGTTTCGTCCGCCGCAGCCCATTGAAAGCGTGGCGGAAGTGCCTGACAGTCCGCCCTCGTTCTTCCTGTGGCGGCGGGTTCGCCATCATATTCGCCTTGCCGAGGGACCAGAGCGGATCGAACCGGAATGGTGGCTTTCCATCGGTCATGACGTACCGGAGCTGCGCGATTATTACCGGGTGGAGGATGAGAACGGCCAGCGCTTCTGGATTTTCCGCGAAGGGCTTTATGACGGCGCCAATCATCCACGCTGGTTTCTGCATGGGTTGTTTGCCTGATGACCCGCGCCATGACCCATATCGGCCAAAACCCCGTTTATTATGAAATGGCTGTCGCCAGCAATTTCTCCTTCCTGTGCGGCGCATCGCATCCGCAGGAACTGGTATTGCGCGCGCACGAACTTGGCCTGTCCGGCATCGGCATTGCCGATCGCAACACACTGGCCGGTGTGGTGCGGGCGCATGCCGCCTGGAAGGATTTTCGCGACAAGAGCGACTTCCGGCTTTTCATCGGCTGCCGCCTGTCTTTCATCGACGGCACGCCGGATATGGTCGTCTATCCACGCGACCGGCCTGCCTATGGACAATTGTGCCGCCTCCTGACCGAGGGCAAAAGGCGCGCTGCCATCAAGGGTGAATGCCATCTGCTCTGGGCCGATCTGTTGTTTCGCGCCAGACAGTTTCAGATCGCCGTCATGCCCCCGGACGACGACGATCCTGACTTTCCGGCGCGTCTGTCGGAAATCGCCACGGCGGCGCAAGGCTGTGTCTGGCTGGCGCTCGCCATGCCGCATCAGGGGCATGACGGACGCCGGGCCGAGCGCATCGCCCGTTTTGCAGCAGACGCGGGCGTGCCGCTTCTCGCCACCAATGATGTGCTCTATCACCACCCCGACCGCCGTGCGCTTCAGGATGTGCTGACCGCAACCCGCCATCACAGCACGGTTTTTGCCGCCGGGCGGCTGCTGGAAAAAAACGCCGAGCGCCATCTGAAGCCTGCGCGGGAAATGGTACGGCTTTTCCGCGCCTACGCACAGGCAATCGCCGCGACCGCCGATTTCACCGCGCCCATCACCTTCCAGCTCGACGAGTTGAAATATGATTATCCCGACGAGCCCGTGCCGCCGGGAAAGACGCCGCAACAGCATTTGCATGATCTGGCCTGGGAAGGTGCTGCCCGACATTACGGCGCAGATACCATTCCGGAAAAGGTAAAGGGACTGATCCACAAGGAACTGGCACTGATCGAAAAGCTGCAATATGCGGCCTATTTCCTGACCGTCTATGACATTGTCAGCTTTGCCCGCTCGCAAGATATTCTGTGCCAGGGTCGCGGCTCGGCGGCAAATTCCGTCGTCTGCTTTTGCCTCGGCGTGACCGGTGTGGACCCGACCGAAGTCGATCTCCTGTTCGAGCGTTTCATCTCCGCCGAGCGCAAGGAACCGCCGGATATTGACGTCGATTTCGAGCATGAACGGCGCGAGGAGGTGATGCAATATGTCTATAATCGTTACACCACCGACCGCGCGGCAATTGTCGCGACCGTCATCAGCTATCGTTCCCGCAGTGCGATCCGTGATGTCGGCAAGGCGCTGGGACTGACCGAAGATGTGACAGCGGCGCTTGCCAATACAGTCTGGGGCATATCCGGCGGCGGCATCGACAAAGAACATATTCGTCAGGCAGGCCTCGACCCGGACAATCCGGTCATTCGGCGCGCCGTGGAACTTGCCATAGAGCTGATCGGCTTTCCGCGTCATCTGTCGCAGCATGTGGGGGGCTTTGTGCTCACACGCGACCGTCTGGACGAGACTGTTCCCATTGGCCCGGCAGCTATGGAAGACCGTTATTTCATCGAATGGGACAAGGATGACATCGATGAAGTGGGGTTGATGAAAGTGGATGTGCTGTCGCTCGGCATGCTCACCTGCATCCGCAAGGCTTTCGACCTCATTCACCAGCACAAGCCGCAGCTTTATGGCGGTCAAAAAATGACCCTCGCTACCCTGCCCCGCGAAGACAAGACTGTCTATGACATGCTCTGCAAGGGGGATTCGCTTGGCGTATTTCAGGTGGAAAGCCGCGCCCAGATGAACATGCTACCGCGTTTGCGCCCGCGCCAATTCTACGATCTCGTCATCCAGGTCGCCATTGTGCGCCCCGGCCCCATTCAGGGCGATATGGTGCATCCCTATCTGAGACGAAGAAACGGACAGGAGCCCAACACCTTGCCGTCACCTGCCCCGGAACATGGCCCACCGGACGAGCTGCGGCAGATACTGGACAAGACCAAAGGCGTGCCGCTGTTTCAGGAACAGGCCATGCGCATTGCCATCGAAGCGGCGAAGTTCACGCCCGACGAAGCCAACCAGTTGAGGCGCGCCATGGCGACTTTCCGCAAGATGGGCACCATCCACACCATGCAGGAAAAGATGATCGACGGCATGGTGAAGCGCGGCTACGACCGGACCTTCGCCGAGAACTGCTTCAACCAGATCAAGGGCTTCGGTGAATATGGTTTTCCGGAAAGCCATGCGGCAAGCTTTGCGCATCTGGTCTATATTTCCGCGTGGATCAAGCATCATCACCCGGAAGTATTTGCCGCCGCCTTGCTCAACTCGCAGCCGATGGGCTTTTATGCCCCGGCGCAGATCGTGCGCGATGCGCGTGAGCATGGCGTGACGGTCCTGCCCGTCGATGTGAATTTCAGCCAATGGGATAATCTTCTCGAAGACATCCCCGGCCCGCAACCAGCTGTGCGGCTGGGCTTCCGCCAGATCGACGGCTTTTCCGAGCGAGACACTGATCTGCTGCTTGCCGACCGGCATGAGCCTTATCGCACCATTGAGGATATGCATCGCCGCCTGCGCCTCGACCGGCGGGCCTTCACCGCGCTCGCCGATGCCGATGCTTTCGGCTCGCTCGATATCGACCGCCGGACCGCACTTTGGGCTGTGCGCCGCCTGCCCAATGATGAAACCTTGCCGCTGTTTCGGGCTGCGTCCACAAGCGAACTGGCGGAAGAACCGCGCACGAAGCTGCCTGAAATGGCCGCTGCGGAACATGTCATTGCCGATTACGAGACGACCCGGCTTTCACTGAAAGGGCATCCGCTACAATATTTGCGCGAGGGGCTGGCAGCGGAAGGTGTTTCCACCTGTCGCGCCGTGCAGGAAGGCGCCAATGGTGGCCGGATGAAGGTGGCAGGCATCGTGACCGTGCGTCAGCGCCCCGGCAGCGCGAAGGGCGTTGTGTTTCTCACCATCGAAGACGAAACCGGCATAGCCAATATCGTCGTCTGGCCGAAGATCATGAAGGCATTTCGCCGCGAGGTGATGGGCGCGCGTCTCGTCCGCATCGAAGGCCGCATCCAGCGCAGCCCGGAAGGCGTGGTGCATGTGGTGGCGGCTAAGATCGAGGATCGCTCCGGTGCCCTGCTGGATCTCAGCGGGCGCGATGCGCAACGCCTCGTCGCGCCGTCACAAATGGCGCATCACCCCAGAAATGTGCGGATCATGCCGAAGTCGCGAGACTTCCATTGAGAGTTTCAGTTCCACGCGCCGACGAAGAACACAGCGCAATAATGCAGCATCGCCCCAACCACGACAAAGCCATGCCAGATGGCGTTCTGGAAACGCAGCCGTTGCCAGACGTGAAAGATCACGCCCAGCGAATAAACGATGCCGCCCGCGGCAATCAGCCAGAACACGGTCGGCGGCAACGATTGCACAATCGTGTCGTAGACCATGATGCCGCTCCATCCGAGCGCCAGATAAAGCAGGATCGACAGCCGGTCGAAACGACCGGGCAGGAAAAGCTTCAGCATGATGCCGACGAAAGCCACGCCCCACACGAAGAGAAGCAGTGGTACGGCACGGTCGCCCATATGCATGGCGAAAGGCGTGTAGGTTCCGGCAATCAGCAGATAGATGGCCGAATGATCGAAACGGCGCAGGAACCATTTGGTCGGCGAGACCGGCCAGATATTATAGACCGCCGAAATACCAAGTGCGCCCAGAAGGCATACCAGATAGACGCTGTAAGAAATCGACGTCGATGCGGAACTGTTGGGCAGGAAATAGATCAGCATGGCGATTGCACCGGCAAAGGCCAGCGCCACGCCGAGCACATGGATGACGCCATCCGCCCAGAGCTCCGCCCGGTCGTAATGCCATTTGATTGTATCTGGCAGTTTCATAATCTTCGCCCTGTCCGATCTTCAGACAGCAAACTGCCATTGCTCTGCAGCGTCAAGATGACAGTTAAACGCATCGTGTTTTCCAAAAATCGATTCCGACTTTTGGGCCGATGCGCCAATCGATGTCGAGATTTAAACCGGCGACCAAGCGCCGCCGGTAGAATCTTACTGCGCGGCAGGCGCGTAGGAAGCCTGGATCGGCGCAACACCCGGCAGTGGTGCCGAAGAACCGCTTGGCAGGGAAGCTGGCTCGATAGAAGCCGCGGCATCGCGTGTCGGACCGTTGCGGAAACCGCCATCCATGCCGGTTTCTTCCAGCATACCCTGACGCTTGGCGTCGTAATAATAGCCGCGTGCATAGTAACGCACGGCCTGACTTTCATTGCCGCCAGCAACCTTATACGCGCCCGACAGATAGCGAACGGCATATTTCAGGTTGGTTTCGGCATCGAGCAAGCCCTTCGGCGCGCCCTTATAGCCCATGCCGCGTGCTGTCGGATGGCTGATCTGCATCAGACCCCAATAGGGTCCATTGCGCGCACCGGGATTGAAGCGGCTTTCGCGATGCACAACCCGGCGCACAAGACGCTCGGGCACATCATAAGCGACGGAATATTTGGCAATCAGCGCATCGAGATCTTTCGGCGCGTGTTCCGGCGTCTCAAAAGCCATGTTAGCGGCAACCGAGGCAGGCGAAGCGGCAGCACGTGCGCCGGCATAGGCCATCATCGGCTGCGAAACGCCGCGTTCGCCCGGAATGGGAACGACGGCTGGCAGAGCAGGTTCGGCGGAAGCAACAGCTTCGGCACCCGCTGCTGGCACACCGGGAACAGCAGTGCCGTCCGTTGTGGTGGCAGCGGCAATAGCGGCAGCACCGCCCGTTGCAGCCGGACCAGCAGCCATGGCCGTAGCAGTCGTGCCGACAGCCGCATCAGCGGCAGGCGTAGCCCCCGGAACCGTAGCAGCACCAGCGGCGGCGGCAGGCGTACCAGCCACAGCAACAGCCTGCGGCGCAGCAGCGCCTGCTGCACTCGTCTGCGGTGCGGTATCAGCTGGGGAAATTAGAGCCGTTTTGACCGGCTTGCCATCATTGGTGGTATTGCAGGCGCTCAGCGCCACGGCGCAGCCCAAAAGCAGGACACCCTTGCGTGCAAGGGAAGCGGATGCAGAAGAAAAAAGCGCGAAACGCATAGCTGGACCCGTTCTCAGGAATCGAAATCTTTTTCGATGCGTTTTTCAAGCTCGACCAGATCGTCAGGCAGCGGCAAACCGTTCGCACGGAGCGTATTCAGCTTTTCGCGAACCGTTTCGCGGATTTCATGGGCGTCCTGCGGCTGATTCACCATTTGCTCAAACAGCAGCGCAATTTCCGCCTTGATGTCCTCGAATGCCATCCAGATCCTCTTGGCTTAACGGCCTCCAGGAAGCCCGTTGCAGTCAATATTCTTTCGGTCGATGACAGTTCTGTACCACGCAAAAGACGAAAAGCGGAAGCTCTAAACGTCGGGGTCGCGCCAAAATGAATATTTCAAATGGTAACAAAAGGATTAACGCGCTCAAAGAATGCGTGGTAGCATCGTATCTATGGCGTTGAAATCCAAGGCAAAAATCCCAAGATCGTCGAAGTCCAGCCCACCGTTTGGATCGAAGAGATAAATGCTCATCCAGATAAGCGCGATGACCAGCAAAATAGCCAGAATCGTGAGAATCAAAAGGCGTTTGCCGAGCGCCGCCTTGCGGCCCGCCCCCTGCTTTGAATGCTTTGCCATCGTCACTTGTCGCCCCGGCTCTGGTGCTTCGGCGTTGTTTCGGACGCGCTAATCATCATTGGTCGCATTCAGTTCTTCCGGCGGCGTGCCATGTTCAGGCACCGACGGCAGATAGCCTTCATGGACCAGCCATTTGCGCAAAATCAGCGTTATGGCCTCTGTCAGGTTCAGACCCGGATGCTTCTCAGCGATGACGCGCTCCAAAGCATCATGCACATCATCGGGAAGATAGGTGCTCATTCTGTCTCCTCCGCTTAGAGCGCGTTTCGATCTGATTGGATCGGCGCTCTAACTGTTTGATAGAACGCGCATCCCGAAAACCGTTTCACACTTTTCGGGATGCGCTCTGTCCTTTGCTTTATCGCGCATCTTATCCGAAAACCGGTTCCCACTTTTCGGGATGCGCTTAATAATATCAGGCAACCGTTACGGACACGCCGCCGACACCATCCACCTTGCCCACGAGACGGTCGCCGCACTGCACGGGGCCGACGCCTGCAGGCGTGCCTGTGAATATAAGATCGCCCGGTTGCAGCTCAAAGAGCGACGAAAGATAGGAAATCGTTTCGGCCACTTTCCAGATCATCTGGTTGAGATCACCGGACTGGCGCGTCTCACCATTGATGGAAAGCGAAATCGACGCCGACTGCGGGTGGCCTACATCCGATACAGGCGCAATGGCCGAGCATGGTGCGGAATGCTCGAAAGCCTTGGCGACTTCCCACGGACGACCGGCCTTTTTAGCGACCGCTTGCAGGTCGCGCCGCGTCATGTCGATGCCGACCGCATAGCCGTAAACGTGATCCAGCGCCTTCTCGACCGGAATATCGATACCGCCGGTCTTCAGCGCAATCACCAGCTCGATCTCGTGATGCACATCCTCGGTCTTGGGCGGATAGGGAAAATCACCGCCATTGATGACCAGACTATCCGGGTTTTTCTGGAAGAAGAACGGAGGATTGCGGGTCGGATCACCGCCCATTTCGATGGCGTGATCGGCATAATTCTGCCCGACGCAATAGATACGGTGCACGGGGAAAAGCGCGTCTGTTCCCTTCACGGGCAGAAAAGGCTGCGGGCGCGGCGCGAAGACATAATCGGTCATTGGGGATTATTCCGATCGGAAATTGCAGAATACGACGAGTTTCGCCCATCATGCAGACGCAAGCGCGTCCTCGCAAGCCTTGAAAGCAGCAATTCCCCGTTATCGCCCGTCCGAGACCACGACAAAATCCGCTTGGCGCGATTGTCCCACGACGAGTTGCGCATTGGGAATGTCGTTGGAAAGTGCGCGATTGCGGGCCGTCTCCTCGTCGAAACCGAAAGAGAGCCAGCGGTCGATCAATCGCCGTTCCAGTACCGGAAAAGGCACATCAAGGCGGATCGTCATGTCGAAAAACGGCACCAGTCTCGACCATGGTTGCTGGTCGAGCAGCAGATAATTGCCTTCCACCAGAAGCACGCGATGCTCGGGGCCAACCACCGAGGCCGCCGCGCGGGAAAGCTCCAGCGAACGGTCAAACACCGGAATGAACACGTCCTCCCGCGCGTGTTTCAGCCGTTCGAGCAACGCTGCAAACCCGGCGCAATCGAAAGTCGGTGGCGATCCTTTGCGACTGCGCAGACCACGCTGATCGAGAATCACATCATCGAGGTGAAACCCGTCCATCGGCACGACGATGGACGGAGTATCTTCACCCTTGTTGAGTGCGGCGCGCAGCTCTTCAGAGATCGTAGACTTGCCTGCGCCCGGAGGGCCGGCAATCGCGACGATCAACCGGCCATCATCCTCGGCAAGCCGCGCAAGAATTTCTGAAGGCAGGGCTTCGCGGTCGATTGGCGTCATGTCCGGTTTCCGTATTCTGTCCTTGCCGATGGGTGGGCTGACAGATGCAGCGATTCGAGAGGTCCGCTCAAGAAAACTATGCAGCCTCGGCCTTCGGTCGCATTGCGCCCGTCATCAGGGCCACGGCGTCAGACATCGAATATTCCTTCGGGTCGATCACCGTCAGGCGGCGTCCGAGCCGGTGAATATGGATGCGGTCAGCCACTTCGAACACATGCGGCATGTTATGTGAGATGAGCACAATCGGCATGCCTCGCGCCTTGACGTCCTGAATCAGCTCCAGCACGCGGCGCGATTCCTTGACGCCGAGCGCCGCCGTCGGCTCATCCATGATCACGACCTTGGACCCGAAAGCGGCAGCACGCGCCACTGCAACACCCTGGCGCTGCCCGCCGGACAGCGTCTCCACCGCCTGACCGATATTCTGGATGGTCATCAGGCCCAACTCCGTCAGCTTGTCGCGGGCGATCTTCTCCATCGCGCCTCGGTCGAGCATACGGAACACCGAGCCAAGAGGTCCCTTGCGGCGGATTTCCCGCCCGAGAAACAGATTGTCGGCAATGGAAAGCGCGGGCGACAGAGCGAGGTTCTGGTAAACCGTCTCAATTCCGGCATGCCGGGCTTCCATCGGCGAATGGAAGCTGACCGGCTTGCCGTCGAGCTGGATTTCGCCTTCGTCGGGCTTGATCGCGCCGGACAGCGCCTTGATGAGCGATGATTTGCCGGCGCCATTGTCACCGATAACAGCGAGGATTTCGCCTGGATAGAGATCGAAATCGGCGTGGTCGAGCGCGGTAACGCGCCCATAACGCTTGACCAGACCTTTTGCCGAGAGAACAGGTGTAGCCGAGTTTGTCATGCGGCAGCCTTTCTGATCCATTGGTCGATGGCGACAGCGGCGATGATGAGAACGCCAATCAGGAGATAGGTCCATTGCGGATCGGTGCCCCAAAGCCGCAGGCCGAGCGAGAACACGCCGACAATCAGCGCGCCGAACATGGTGCCGAGGATCGAGCCGCGCCCGCCAAAGAGCGAGATACCGCCAATCACCACAGCCGTGATGGATTCGATATTGGCAAACTGGCCTGCGGTCGGTGACACGGAACCAAGGCGACCAATCATTGCCCAACCGGCCAGAGCACAGATGATACCGGCCAGAACATAGACCGACATCAGGATCGGCTTGACCGAAACGCCTGAAAGCTTTGCCGCTTCCGGATCATCGCCAATGGCATAGACGTGGCGGCCCCAGGCGGTGTGGTTCAGCACATACCAGAGCAACAGCACCAAAAGCACCATGGCGATCACGCCATAGGTAAACACAGCACCGCCGACGCGAATGCTCTCGCCGAAAAATTGCAGGATCGGCGCTTGCGCAGTGATTTCCTGCGCGCGGATGGTTTCATTGGCCGAATAGAGGAAATTTGTCGCCAGAATCACCTGCCACATGCCGAGCGTGACGATGAAGGGCGGCAGGCGGACATAAGCGACAAGAAAGCCGTTGATGAAGCCGCAAAGCGCGCCGGTTGCAAAGCCAAGCACGATGGAAAGTTCCGCTGGCAGGCCATAGCGGAAGGTGAACTGGCCCATCACCACCGATGACAGCACCATGATCGCGCCGACCGAAAGATCGATACCGGCGGTGAGAATGACCAGCGTTTGCGCTGCGGCCACGATGCCGGTGATGGCGACCTGCTGGAGAATGAGCGTGAGCGCAAAGGCGGAGAAGAACTTGCCGCCCAATGTGACGCCGAACACCACCAACGACAGAACCAACACGATCAGCGGCACGGCTGCCGGATTGTGATGCAGAAACTGGCGGATGCGGTAAACGGTCGAACGATCGCCCGCATCGAAGGAGGCGACGTCGGTTGCGCTTTGCGACAGGGTTGTTTCAAACGCCTGCATCGACGGTTTTTGTGCAGCGGAAGCCGCCTGTGGCTCACTCATGATTGTCTCCTGCTTTCACCCGCAGAACGATCCGGCAAATCTGACGACTCACCGGACCGGCATTTCAACGACGGATCAACCCCAGCACTTGCCGAGCGCCGTCTTGGTATCGATGGACGGCACGCCATCGACGGGCTTGTCGGTGACCAGCGTCACACCTGTATCGACGAAGGTTTTACCTTCGGTCGGCTTCGGCTTTTCGCCAGTATCGGCGAATTTCTTGATCGCCTCGATGCCAAGCGACGCCATCTGCAACGGATATTGCTGCGAGGTTGCGCCGATCACGCCAGCTGCAACGTTCTTCACGCCGGGGCAGCCGCCATCGATGGAAACAATCAGCACGTCCTTCTCACGCCCCACTGCCTTCAGCGCTTCATAAGCACCAGCAGCGGCAGGTTCGTTGATCGTGTGCACGACATTGATGGTCGGATCTTTCTGGAGAAGGTTTTCCATGGCGCGGCGGCCGCCTTCTTCATTGCCATCGGTCAGATCACGACCAGCGATGCGCGGATCGTCTTCATCGCCAAGCTTGCTCTTATCCTTCGGGTCAATGCCGAAGCCGACATCGAAGCCCTGATCGCGCAGAACGTCGACACTGGGCTGCGAGGCTGTCAGGTTCAGGAAGGCGACGCGCGCATCCTTGGCCTTGTCGCCAAGCGTTGATGCGGCCCATTTGCCGACCAGCTCACCGGCCATGAAATTGTCGGTCGCAAAAGTCGCGTCTGCCGCATCCGCCGGTTCCAGCGGCGTGTCGAGCGCGATGATCAGAAGACCAGCGTCACGCGCCTTTTGCAGCGTCGGCACGATGCCCTTGGTGTCAGAAGCCGTGATGAGAATGCCCTTGGCGCCATCGGCGATGCAGGTTTCAACGGCTGCAACCTGGCTTTCGGAATCGCCGTCGATCTTGCCCGCATAGGTCTTGAGGTTGACGCCAAGTTCCTTGGCCTTGGCGACAGCGCCTTCTTTCATCTTGACGAAAAAGGGATTGGTGTCGGTCTTGGTAATCAAGCACGCGCCAACATCGGCAGCATGCGCAGGCAGTGCTGCAACACCAAGCGTGAAGGCAGCAAAGGCCGCCGACAGAACTGTCTTCTTCATGAACTCCTCCCAGAGTGAAACCGGTCCTTTTCCCCCGGCATGCCATGAGGAAAACACGGCTTTGAAACAGAGTCAATTAATAAATCCACTTGATTTATTAATGTGCTGTGTCACTCTCACCATCGGAGGAGAGAGCCATGGGAGGCTGGAGGCCGCACTCAAAAGCGCGAGCAGCTTGCTGCATAAGCTTTTGTTTTGATTTCATATCCCAAAGAAGAAGGCTTTTTCTCCTGCGATGAATGGGTTAGGAACCTCGCCGTGCCCGAACACGACAGTTGCAAATTCGTCAGGCCGTGGCGAAACGAGTGATTTTCGAGCACCGGAGCGGAGCGTACTTAGAAGTACGTGAGCACCGGAGCACAGGAAATTGCTCGTTGCAGACCGGCATCACGAAGAATGCAACTGTCGTGTCAAGCGTGGGATTTGGGAGAGAAAATGGTCAGGCATCATCCGGAACAGGACGTTTCCGAGCCGAGGGACGGACCGGCAGGCTCGCCCGGCCCTGCCATGCAGAAATTTGCCGAACCGGGCGCGAACATCAATCGCGGTTCCAACCAGATCGGCGTGCGCGCCTATAATGAGCGGCTGGTTCTGGCGCTCGTTCGCAGACATAGCGCTCTGGCCCGGGCCGATATTGCGCGCCTGACCGGTCTTTCGGCGCAGACCGTTTCCGTCATCATTCGCGCTCTGGAAAAAGACGGGTTGATCACGCAAGGCGAGCGCGTGCGCGGGCGCGTCGGGCAGCCTTCCATGCCGATGCGGCTTGCAGCCGACGGTGTTTTCTCCTTCGGCCTCAAGATCGGACGACGCAGCGCAGAAATCATATTGATGGATTTTCTGGGCGCGATCCGCGAACGCAGGCACATCACCTATCGCTGGCCGGTGCCCGACGAAATCCGCCATTTCGCCTTTGACAGCATTGCCGCTTTCACCGCCGCACTTGATCCGGACAAGCGCGATCGTATTGCAGGCCTCGGCATCGCGTTGCCTTTTGAACTGTGGAACTGGGTTGAAGAAGTGGGCGCCCCCGCCGCCGACATGAATGCGTGGCTCGATGCCGATCTCGTCAACGATTTCGGTGCGGTCTTTCCATTTCCCGTGTTTCTCCAGAATGACGGCACGGCAGCCTGTGGCGCCGAACTGACCTTCGGGCGCGGGCCGGAATTTACCGATTTCGTCTATTTCTTCATCGGCTCCTTCATTGGCGGCGGCGTGGTGCTGAACAATACGCTCTATCCGGGCCGCACGGGCAATGCCGGTGCACTCGGTTCCATGCCGATGCGCATGCGTAGCGCCGAAGACGGGCGCGCGACATTGCAGCTGATCGATACCGCCTCACTTTTCGTGCTGGAGCGACTGTTGCAGGAGCAGAATATTTCGTCCGACGATCTGTGGCTATCGCCCGAAAGCTGGCACAATTTCGGCGAACCGCTGGACGCATGGATTGCACTCGCCGCACGCGGGTTGGCTCATGCGGCGGTGGCGGCAGCGTCGATCATCGATTTTCCAGCGGCCATCATCGATGGATGGCTGCCGGAAGGTGTTCGCCATCGCATTGTCGAAGCAACGCGGGCCGAACTTTCCCGTCTCGATCTTCAGGGTCTCAGTGCGCCGGAAATCATCGAGGGCAAGGTGGGCGTACACGCCAAGGCAATGGGTGCCGCAAGCCTGCCGCTCTCCAACCGCTATCTGTTCGACCAGAGCGTATTGTTCAAGGATGCAGGCTAGCGCCCTTGATGGCCTTGTCGATACCCTTCTTCGGACCATAAAGCGCCAGCCCGACCAGATCGGGCGCATCTGCCGGTTCTGTCTTGAACACTGCGCGGTTGGCTTCGTCATGGCCGGTCTCGAACATCGCCCGCACATAAGGCGCGCGCACCAGATCGCGCTGGATCGATTGCTGCCATGCCCGTTGCAGGATTTCTGGCGTTGCGGCGAAAATCAGCATCGGCTGCCCCAGAAGCGGCGCATGGCGTCGGCCCGACGCATCCTCATAAGGAGTACCCATGGCATCAGGCACGGCACCGGATATGCCGGTTGCGATAAAGGCGGCCACGTTCAGTTTCTGCCAGACAGGCAAATCGTTCAGGACAAGAATGGCTACTTTGGTATCGAAAATCATCGGTTCTTCCTCTGTTCGAGAAAAGACCTATCTCTTCGCGGCTGCAATTTCTGGAACGTTTGTGCGTCCCCGCCGATAAGCTGCCGGTGTCATGCCATAAGCCCGCCGGAACCAGCGCCCCATATGGCTCTGGTCTGCAAAGCCGCTGAGCGCTGCGGCTTCCGCTGGCGGCACTTTCTCTCGCAACAGGCGGCGCGCCTCGGCAAGCCGCAGCTGCACCAGATAGGCATGGGGTGATGTGCCAAACTCACGCCGAAACCCGCGTGAAAGCTGGAACCGGTCCGCAGCACCTGCGGCTTTTGTCAGTTCATCCAGTCCGAACTCTTCATCGAAGCGCGCACGCAGATACTCCATCGCACGGGCGGCAACGGGATGCGGCGGCGCCCCTGTTTTCGGCCCGTCCTGCCCGAGATGCCGCGCCAGACGCTGCGTAACCTGATCGCGATAATCCTCGACCATCAGCTGCGGCGCTTGCAGAAAGATCGCTTCGCAGGCACGCGCTATGGCTTGAAACAACTGCTGGTCATCGGCCAGCGTTTCGCGAAAACCGATATGCGCGTCATTGCCGCCCATCGCATCGCGGATCAGCGATTGCCGCATATAGAGCATATTGTAGGTGAAACCGTCCGCCTCAATCGCCTGCCCATCGTGGCATTCGCCCGGTTCGATGAGAATCACCCGGCCCGGCGTGCTCTGCCGCCGCTTGCCGCGACAGAAGAAGTCCTGCACGCCCGCATGTGTTACACCGACAAGCCATTCGTCATGGAAATGCATGTCATAGGCATGGCTGTGGAAACGCGCAGCAACGGCTTCAAGTCCGGTGGCATCGTCGCGTTTCAGGCGCATGACATCGCGGGCGTCGTGGCCATGGTGGTTCATGTCGATCATCGGATAAATTTGTAGCACATCGCATCACAAACACACGCTTTGTTATTTTCAAACAATAAGTTTGATCTATGTTGTCTTGCAATGACCGCAAATGGCAACACATTGACTGCTTAATTCATTGAATCGAACGGGAAAGATATGACCGTCAAGACGATCGCGACCACGCCTTTTCAAGATCAGCAACCGGGCACTTCAGGCCTGCGCAAGAAGGTTCCTGTATTCCAGCAGCCCAACTATGCCGAAAACTTCATCCAGTCGGTTTTCGATGTGCTGGAAGGTTTTGAAGGCAAGACGCTGGTGGTTGGCGGCGACGGACGCTTCTACAATCGCGAAGTGATCCAGAAGCTCATCAAGATCGCGGTCGCCAACGGCTTCGGTCGTATCATGGTGGGTCAGGGCGGCATTCTGTCGACACCGGCCGCGTCCAACATGATCCGCAAATACAAGGCCTTCGGCGGCATGATACTCTCGGCCAGCCATAATCCCGGCGGCCCGAAGGAAGACTTCGGCATCAAGTACAATATCGGCAATGGCGGCCCGGCACCGGAAAAGATCACCGAGGCGATCTTCGCACGCTCCAAGGTGATCGATCAGTACAAGATCGCCGAGGTGGCCGATGTCGATATCGACAAACTCGGCAGCACCAGGCTGGGTGACGCCGAGATCGTCATTTTCGATCCGGTGACCGACTATGCCGAGCTGATGGAAAGCCTATTCGATTTCTACGCCATCCGCGCCATGATCAAGGGCGGTTTTGGGCTCAAATTCGACGCCATGCATGCCGTGACCGGTCCTTACGCCAAGGAAATTTTCGAGCGCCGTCTCGGTGCGCCGGATGGTAGCGTCGTCAATTTCGTTCCGCTGCCGGATTTCGGCGGTCATCACCCCGATCCGAACCTCGTCTATGCAAAAGATCTCTACGATCTGCTGATGTCGGACAACGCGCCAGATTTCGGTGCAGCCTCCGATGGCGACGGCGACCGTAACCTGATCATCGGGCGCGGCATTTTCGTCACCCCTTCCGATTCGCTCGCCATGCTTGCCGCCAATGCGCATCTGGCACCCGGATATAAGGGCGGCATCAAGGGCATTGCGCGTTCCATGCCCACCAGCGCCGCCGCCGACCGTGTCGCGGAAAAGCTCGGCATCGGCATGTATGAAACGCCGACCGGCTGGAAATTCTTCGGCAATCTGCTGGACAATGGCAAGGTCACGATCTGCGGTGAAGAAAGCTCCGGCACGGGCTCCGATCATGTGCGTGAGAAGGACGGCCTGTGGGCCGTGCTGCTCTGGCTCAACATTCTGGCCGTGCGCAAGGAAAGCGTGAAGGCCATTGTCGAGGAACATTGGGCGCGCTTCGGGCGCAATTATTACACCCGCCACGACTATGAAGCGGTCGATTCGGATATCGCGAACAAGCTGGTGGCCGACCTGCGGGGCAAGCTTTCGAGCCTGCCGGGCACCACGGTCAACGGTTTGAAGATCGAGAAGGCCGACGACTTCGCCTATCATGATCCGGTCGACCATTCGGTGAGCGAGCATCAGGGCATCCGCATCTATTTCCCCGATGGCGGGCGCGTCGTGCTTCGCCTCTCCGGCACCGGCACGTCGGGCGCAACGATCCGCATCTATATCGAACGCTATGAAGCGGACACCGCCAAGCACAATCTCGATACGCAGGAAACACTTGCCGCACTGATCGACGCTGCGGAACAGATCGCCGAAGTCAAGAAGCGCAGCGGACGCGACGCTCCGTCGGTGGTCACGTGATCAGTTAGGGAATAGGGGAATAGGGGAATAGGGGAATAGGGGAATAGGGGAATAGGGGAATAGGGGAATAGGGGAATAGGGGAATAGGCTAGTAAGGCCGAAATCTTGTTCAAGCGCTCTTTTCACTTATTCCCCTACTGCCTTACTCCCCTACTCCCTTAATCGAAGACAATCGCCGGGGCTGGCCGACCGGCCCCGTTGCCGCCCTTCATGTTTTCCCAGACCTTCGAGGCGATATCGCGGTAGATTTTCGCGTGCTCGCTATCCGGCTCGACCACCGTGACCGGTGTGCCATTATCCGAATGGGCGCGGATATCCATATGCAACGGCACTTCGCCGAGGAACGGCACATTGAGGCGCTCGGCCTCCTTGCGCGCGCCGCCATGACCGAAAATATCGTAGCGCTTGCCGGTATCCGGCGCGATGAAGTAGCTCATATTCTCGACAATGCCGAGCAACGGCACATCCACCTTGCGGAACATCGAAAGGCCCTTGCGCGCGTCGATCAGCGCCAGATCCTGTGGTGTCGAGACGACAACCGCACCAGCCAGCGGCACCTGTTGCGCCATGGTCAATTGCGCATCGCCGGTGCCCGGAGGCATGTCGACGACGAGGACGTCAAGTTCGCCCCAAGCCACTTCGCGCAGCATCTGCGTCAGCGCCGACATGACCATCGGCCCACGCCAGATCATCGGCGTTTCCTCATCAACCATGAAGCCCATGGACATGACCTTGAGGCCGTAATTTTCCATCGGCTTCAGGATGCGACCTTCAATCGTTTCCGGACGACCGGTTAGGCCCAGAAGACGCGGCATGGACGGGCCGTAAATATCGGCGTCGAGAATGCCGACCTTCAAGCCATTGGCCTGCAGACCGAGCGCGAGATTGACCGCGGTGGTGGACTTGCCCACGCCGCCCTTGCCGGATGCAACAGCGATGATCGCGCCGACGCCGGGAATGCCAGGCTTTTGCGCCGCACGTTGCGGTGGCGAGGGATGACGATGTTGCGCAGGTGCGGCGGCAGCAGGGCGTGGTTGCGGCTTTGGCGGCGGCGGAGCGTCGTCACTGGTGCGACCGCCTCGCTTTTCCGCCGTCAGCGTGACCAGTGCACCGGAAACGCCGGGCATTTCCTTCACGGCCTTTTCCGCTGCAACCCGCATGGGCTCCAGCCCGTCTGCGCGTTCCGCCGGAACCGTGATGGAGAAGAAGACCTTGCCGTCGGCAATAAAGATATCCGATACCAGTCCGAGCGACACAACATCGCTTTCGAAGTCCGGTCCCGTCACGGTCTTCAGCCGCTCCAGAACCTGTTCGCGCGTTACGCTTGCCATTTCGATTCCCTTGATTAGGGGAGTAAGGGAATAGGGAAGTAAGGCAGTATGTTCCTCGAAACGAACACACCGCGCGACCACCTATTCCCTTACTCCCCTATTCCCATATTGCCTTACTGTTACTGCCTTATTCCCATTTCACCAAGAGGCCAATACCCATTCAGGCCGCTTCCTCGCAGACGGCAGCTTCGGGGCGGTGCCCCATGAGATAAAGCGCGCAGGTGGTACGCAGCATGGAGGCAAAATTGGGGATCGCGCCATTGGCCTCCAGCGCCTCATCATAGAGCGTGGAGATAAAGCGGGGCGTGGTCAGATTCTGGCTGGCCGCGATCTCATCCAGCAGGCGCCAGAATGTGGCCTCCAGCTGAATGCTGGTGGAATGCCCGCCAATGCGCACGGAGCGATTGATCTGCCGGTAGCCTTCCGGGTCCTGCTCGGCGAAAACCTTGCACATGGGTTCCTCCATTACAGAGCACATCCCGAAAAGTGTGAAACGGTTTTCGGAAAAGATGTGCGCAGAAATTAACTTCAGAGCGCCGATCTGTTTCCAGATTGAAAAGCGCTCCCTCGAGAGCACGAACTGCGCTGTGGTAGCCGATTGCCACCACGCCGTCGTTTTTTCTTTCATAATCGACAACCAGTGAGACAATCGCAAGCCGCTTTTGCTGAAGCGCTGCCAAAAATGACATGCAAGAAATAGGAGTCCCTTGTGGCTAAAGCCATTCATTCGATGATCCGCGTTCTCGACGAGGAAAAATCCGTTTCCTTCTACCAACAGGCCTTCAAGCTCGACATTGCAGAACGCATTGATTTCGAAACATTCACCCTGATCTATCTGCGCAATGCAGAAGCCGACTTCGAAGTCGAGCTGACGGTCAACAAGGGTCGCACCGAACCATACAATCTGGGCGACGGATACGGCCATCTTGCCGTGGTCGTGGACGATGTCGACGCCGAACATGCCCGTTTCACCGCGCTTGGTTTCAAGGTCGGCAAGCTTGTCGATTTCAAGAACAACGGCGTGCAGCTCGCCCGCTTCTTCTTTGCCGAAGACCCGGACGGGTACAAGATCGAAGTTCTGCAGCGCGGCGGCCGTTACCAGTAAGCCGCCCTGCACCTGTATCGCCTGTCATGGCCGAGAGGAGCGGCCACGACAGACGCCAGCGTTCCCGGTGGCGACAATTCGCCGGGGGCGCGCAGCCAGCCCATCCATTCCGGATGGGCAAGCAAAGGAGGAGAACCGAATGACCACCGTTTTCGACGGTCTTTCCACCCACGAAAAGAAGAAGCTCTCCCGCCGCGACCTCTTGAAGCGCGGTGCGGGCCTGAGCCTTGGGGCCATGCTGGTCATCAGCGGCAATGCCGTTATCTGCCCGCAATTTGCATGGGCGCTTGAGACAACGACGCTCCAGCCCGAAACCATGGCGACGCTGATCCAGCTCGCACGCGATATCTATCCGCATGACAAGCTTCCCGACCGGTTTTACGCCATTGCCGTCAAACCCTATGACGCGGATTCCGCCAAGGACGAAACGCTGAAAAAGCTGATCGAGGACGGTGTTGCCGATCTGAACAAACGGGCCGGAGCCGGAGGATATCTCGGTCTGGGCTGGGAGGAAGAGCGCGTGGCGATCCTGCACGATATCGAAGAAAGCCCCTTTTTCCAGAAGGTGCGCAGCGGACTTGTGACCGGCCTTTATAACCAGAAGGATATCTGGCCGCTCTTCGGCTACGAAGGCGAATCCTATTCCAAGGGCGGTTACATCAAGCGCGGCTTCGACGATATCGAGTGGCTTTAGAGCATTTCCAGCAAAAGTGCGTAGCGGTTTTGCGTGGGATAATGCGTAAAAACAAAAGTCCGGATCAAGCTCAACCGAACCAATTTCACAGCGGCATCACCGTCCGGCAAGCGCCATGCGCTTTGCGGAAACGGCGAAGCATTGGGAGGAAACCATGGCTGCTCCATATGATCTCAAGGACGACAAGGTCGTCGTCATCATCGGTTCCGGCGCTGGCGGCGGCACGCTCGGCAACGAGCTGGCGCAGAAAGGCATCGACGTCGTTATTCTGGAAGCCGGAAAGCGCCACGAATTCGAAGACTTCATCAATGACGAATGGGACAGCTTTGCGCAGCTCGCCTGGCTGGACAAGCGCACCACATCAGGCGACTGGCGGGTTGCGAAGGATTTCCCGAATCTGCCCGCATGGATCGTCAAGGCGGTCGGCGGCACCACCACGCACTGGGCTGGCGCATCGTTGCGTTTTCAGGAACATGAATTCCACACGCTGACCAATTACGGCAAACTGGAAGGCGCAAACCTGCTCGACTGGCCGATCACCCTTGCCGATCTGGAGCCTTATTATACCAAGGCCGAGGACAAGATGGGCGTGACGCGCACCAACGGCATTGAAGGCCTGCCCGGCAACAACAATTTCAAGGTGCTGAAGGCCGGCGCCGACAAGCTCGGCTACAAGGAATGCCATACCGGCCGCATGGCCATAAATTCCGCGCCGCGCGATGACCGCATGGGCTGCCAGCAGACCGGTTTTTGTTTTCAGGGCTGTAAATGGGGCGCGAAATGGTCGACGCTCTATACCGAAATTCCAAAGGGCGAAGAAACCGGAAAGCTGGAAGTTCGTCCCGAATCCACCGCGCTTAAGATCGAGCACAATGCGGCTGGCAAGGTGACGGGCGTGCTCTATGCCGACAAGGACGGCAAGCAGCATCTGCAAAAAGCGCGCGTTGTCTGCGTTGCAGGCAATTCGATCGAAAGCCCGCGCCTGCTGCTCAACTCCGCCTCGTCGAAATTCCCAGACGGTCTTGCCAATTCATCGGGACAGGTCGGGCGCAATTACATGCGTCACACCACAGGCTCGGTTTACGCCTCGTTTGAAAAGCCGGTTCACATGTATCGCGGCACGACCATGGCCGGTATCATCCGCGACGAAGCGATCCACGATCCGAAGCGCGGCTTTGTCGGCGGTTATGAAATGGAGACCATTTCGCTCGGGCTTCCCTTCATGGCAGCGTTCCTCAATCCGGGCGGCTGGGGCCGCAGCTTCACCTCGGCACTGGATGATTACGTCAATATGGCAGGCCTCTGGATCGTCGGCGAGGACATGCCGCAGGCGGATAATCGCATCACGTTGAGCAAGGATGTGAAAGACGAGCACGGATTGCCTGTGCCGGATGTGCATTATAGCGATCATCCCAACGATGTTGCGATGCGCACGCATGCCTATGCGCAGGGCAAGGCGCTTTATGAAGCGGTGGGGGCCGTTCGCACTTTCCCGACACCGCCCTACCCCTCAACGCATAATCTCGGCACAAACCGCATGAGCGAAAAGCCGGAGGACGGCGTGGTGAACAAGCATGGGCAGTCGCATGACATCAAGAACCTGTTCGTGTCGGATGGCAGCCAGTTCACAAGCGGCGGTGCCGAAAATCCAACCCTGACCATCGTGGCGCTTGCCATCCGTCAGGCGGACTACATTGCCGAGCAGATGAAAAAGCGGACGATCTAGTCCGACAGAAAACATTCTCCCCTGACCGCAGCAAACAGAACCGGCGCGACCAATTCGCGCCGGTTCTGTTTGGCGCTTGGCAAAGATGCGCGGTTTGGACTAGATAGGCTCCGCAGAACAATGAGAGGCACCCGGTTGAAGCTCAACGCGCGCCAGTTTCGGAGCAGTCTTGCAATACGCCTGTTGAGCGTATTGGCTTTGATGCTCGTGGCATTCGCGCATAAGCCGGTCGACCTCAATACTCTCGACAGTTTTCAGCTGGCGCAATACCAGCTGCCTGATGGAACCTATCCTGTCATCTGCATCAGCGATCAGGGTGAAAATCAGGATCACCACGGGCATGGCAAGCATCTGAGCAGCGAAAGCTGCGAGGCCTGCCGTATCGCCTCCGGTTTCCTTTGTCCGACGCCTGACAGCTCGACCGGCCCTTCACCGCATATTGCGATGGCTGATGGCGTTGTGCCGCCACAGCCGGTTTTGCGCCGCGCGGTCTATCCGCCTTCGGCACCGCCGCAAGCACCACCTCTCGCCTGAACACGTCCCGTTTGAACGAATGCGCCTGACAAAGGCTGGCGCGTCTTCCTCACGACTATTCAGGTAATTCAACATGAAAAACTATCGTCTTTTTGCGTCCGCAATTTCGCTCGCAGCCCTTTGCGCTTCCGCTGGCATGGCCAATGCCCATTCGTCACTTGACCAGAGCGAAGCCAAGGCTGGCAGCTTCTACAAGGCCACGTTCCGCATTCCGCATGGCTGCGACGGCAAGGCCACAACCGAAGTGAAAGTGGAGCTTCCGGAAGGCTTTATCGCTGCGCAGCCGCAAGCCAAGGCTGGCTGGAAAATCGAAATCACCAAGGGCGATTATGCCAAGACCTACAAGGTGCATGGCAAGGATGTCACATCCGGTGTGAAGGAAGTGCGCTTCACCGAAGGCAGCCTGCCAGCCGAGTTCTATGACGAGTTCACCGTCGTCGGCCAGCTGGCCAAGTTCGACAAGGATACCACGCTGTCTTTCCCGGTGACGCAGGTCTGTGGTAGCGACGCCTCCGTCGCCTGGACAGAGATTGCCAAGGACGGACAGAACCCGCACGAACTCGAAAACCCGGCACCGCAGCTTCTTGTGCTGGCCGCGACTGGCACTGACGAGCATGCAGGCCATGATGGGCACGGTGACGGACACGGGGGCCATCACGATCAGGCCGGTCATGCAGCAGAGCCGGTAAAACTCGGCGATCTCACCATCACCTCGCCTTCGGTACGCGCCATGGTGCCCGGCGCCAAGGTGGCAGGCGGCTTCCTGACAATCGCCAATAACGGCAAGGATGCCGACAAACTCGTATCGGTCACGACAGCGGGCGTGAAGCGCGTGGAAGTCCATGAAATGAGCATGGAAAACAACGTGATGAAGATGCGCAAGCTCGATGGCGGTCTCGACGTGCCTGCGGGCGAAACCGTCGAACTGAAGTCCGGCGGTTATCATCTCATGTTCATCCAGCCGGAGAAGCCGTACACCGAAGGCGAAACCGTGCCGGTCACGCTCCAATTCGAAAAAGCTGGCAAGGTCGAGATCAACTTCCCCGTCACGGCCCAGAATGGCCAGATGGGCGATCATTCATCCGATCATTCATCCGATCATTCTGGCCACTAATTCCCGGAGCATGGGGGCGCAGTGCCTTCTCTCCCCCCTCCACCGGCATTGCGCCCGTTTGCCGCAACCGCTGTCTCCCCACAGCGGTTGCGTAATCATTCAAATACTGTAAACATGACTATTATAGTCTAGAATAATTCTACTCTCTTGAAATATCTAAGCTTTTTAAAAGTTGACTAATTGACTCCAGATCAATTTGCGGCTTTTATACCCTTCGCGCAATCCTGCGCACCTTTGATGTCTGGGCCTTGAACCCTTTCGATTGGAGGACCCAATGGTTGGTCTCGGCGAATGCCGGTCCGCAAATATCGACGGCCTGCCCTGGCAGCTCAGTCTTTTGCCGACCGGATACTGCAATATACAGCGTATAATATGGGGCGAAACGGAACGTCCCGTTCAGCGCAAGCAGGGCAAATGCCTTGTCTCGTATCCGTCTTCCGATGTTTCATCGTGGAGGCGCACATGAATATGCGTATATCGCAGCTGAACGGCGCCAATACCGCAGGCTATTTCGACCGCCTGCCGGAAAAGCTGGTGCTGGAAGGTTATCGTCGCTGGACTGCGGGTTTCGAGACTGGCTCGATTATCCCGTGGGAAATGACCTGGGGTCTCTATTCGGAAGTGCTCGGACCATCGGAGGCAAAGCGCGCTGTCGGCGAGCTTTCGCACTTCATCCGCGTGCTGCGTCATTGTGCAAGCTGCCAGTTGCGTGCGTTCCCATTCGACTCGCATCATGTCTGCCGCGAGGAATGTCTGACATTGGGGCTGATTTCCGGCCTGCATAATCAGGACGCTCTGTTGCTCGACACGTGTCTTGAGGCCATTGCCTGCAAAAGGCGCTGCGACGATGTGGCAGCTGCGGCAAGCAATTTTGCCGAAGCTTTGGCCGATTTCGGCCAGACTTTGCTGCCAATACCGATTCACGCCATCGACACCGCTTTGAACATTACGCATCGCGCGACTTTTCACTGAGCTGAACAAGTCGAACCCTTTGCGAATAATAACGATCCTGATTTTAAGTCGTCGCGACGCGGCGCAAGGAGATAGAAATGCAGGCCAGAACCGAACGACGCCTCGGCATTGCCGCTGCCCTCGTACTGACCGCAGCAGCATTTGTCATGCCCGGCGTATCCACCCAGATTGCGCAAAACGACGTTGCGCCACAGAAGCAGATTCACATGGCTTCGGCCGACACACTGCGCGCCGAGTTCCGTCATTTCGTCAGGCTTGGCGAAGCGATGCCGAAGTCGGTCCGCTACGAATAGAATACAAAAAAGGCCGTCTCTGACGGCCTTTTGTTTAAGCATATATCTCGACGGGCCGGTTAGCCGACGACAATCGGCGCCTGCCCCTGTACGCGATTATACAGGTCGATAATGTCCTGATTCATCAGGCGGATACAGCCGGACGACATGGACTGGCCGATGGACCACCATTCCGGAGAGCCATGGATGCGATAGCCGGTGTCGCGACCATTCTGGAAAATATAAAGCGCGCGTGCGCCGAGCGGATTCTGCGGACCCGGCTCCTGACCATTGCGGTATTTTTCGAGTTCCGGCTTGCGCTGGATCATTTCCGGTGGCGGCGTCCAGCGCGGCCACTGCTTCTTGTATTGCACATTGGCGCGGCCTTGCCATTCAAAGCCTGCCTTGCCGATGCCGACGCCATAGCGCAGGGCTTCGCCGCCCGGCAGAACATAATAGAGATAATGGTCTTTCAGGCTGACGACGATGGTGCCTGGCGCCTGCCCCGTCGGATCAGGCACGATCTGGCGGCGGAACTGCTTCGGCACCTTGTCATAAGGAATGGCAGGCAGCGCATAGGGCCCCTCCTGTACCGATGCATACATGACATCCGGCGTCGTGATGGCGCGATCGACACTGATCTGCGGACGCATCGGCGAGATGCCGCCTGTCGACATCGTATCTACCTGAAAGGCAGACATGTCCATCGTCTGCGAGCAGCCTGCAACACCACTCAGAACGACGGCCCCGGTGCCAAGCAAAAAGCGGCGGCGGCTCAGATCATCACTCAACTTTGACATGCAAAACGCCCAAAACACAGGTGACAGGGAGCAGGCATCATGCCGCTCGGTATTAACCGTAATTTGCAGTCTTATGGTTGAGGAACCGTTAAACTAGGCGTACCGATGCTCATAAAAGAATAGCACCGGCGTGAAAACTCAACCGAAGGATGCAGCGATTGAAAAGAAAAAGCCGGACGAAACGCCCGGCTTTTCGATCAAATCAAAGGATCGGTCAGTAGTCTTTTTCGTAGAAGATACCGCCGCTGGAATCACCCTCTGCACCAAGCGCGCCCTTCGCTTTGAGGTTTCGCGTGATGTCGAGATTGACGGTTCCCTTGGTCGAGCCGCCAGAACCCGCTTCCACACCCAGATAGATATTGTCGCGGATATAGCGCCCGGCGCGAACGGCCGTCTGTCCGTTGCTGTCGGTCACGACATCGAGATCGTCCAGCCCCGTTCCGGCGCGCAGCTTGTTCATGAGCGAATTTCCGCCAGGCCCACCCGCAAGTTCCGCAGCCGCAGCCGCAAGCTGTGCGATCTGGAAGGCCGACAATTCGCTGATGGAGCGCTTGAAAATCAGCTGCGCCAGCACTTCATCCTGCGGCAGTTCTGGCGACGAGGAGAAGACGATGTTGAGATTATCGACCGTACCCGTGACCGTCACGATTGCTGTGATTTCATTGCCTTCCGAACTGGCCACGAAATTGAGCTGCGGATTGAGATCGCCGACCAGCGTGACATGGCCTTCATCGAAGGTGATGCGCTGGCCGAGAATGCCAATACGACCACGGATCAGATCAAAGGAACCGACTGGCTTGATATCGCTGACCGGCCCGGTGAGACGAACGCGACCGCCCAGTTCTGTATCGAGACCGCGACCACGCACGAAGATCTGGTTCGGCGCATTGACGACGACATCGAGGCGTGGGCCGGCGGAATTTGTCCGCGCCACCGATTTGGCCTTGCCCTTGCGGGTTTCGACCTTGGCGCGTTCCAGCGTTTTCGCAACATTCTTCGGCGTGTTCTTGTGCTCGACGGGCACATAGGTTGCGCCGCCGCCGAGATTTTCCGGCACCGAGATTTCGGCACGCTCCACGTCAATACGACCGCCGATCAGCATATCGCCCGCCAGCGGTCCGGTGATCGTGATGCCGCCATTGACCGTTGCGACGACCAGCTTGCCATCTGCATAACGCGCGCGGTCGAGTTTGATATTGATATCGGCGGGGAAATTCGCCGCCGCATTGGTCGATATCGTGCCACTTGCCGACACGGAACCGCCGCTGCCAAATGCAGCATTGACCTGTCGCAGCGTGATGGTTTCGCCGTCCATGCTGCCCATGATGTTGATGCTATTCACACGGACATTGGTTTCCGGGTCGATGAAAGTCGCGCCGCTAGTGGAGAACATGCCGCGCAATTGCGGACGATCGAAACCACCGGAAACGCTTGCGGTCAGCGTCAGCATCCCGCTGGCCTGCGCGCCGCGATCCGCGAGGAAACGATTGGCGAGCACCAGCGGGATGTTGCCGTTGACGTTGACACCGAGCCCCTGACCGGAGAACGGCACCTTGCCGCTTGCGGTGACATTGAGGCCTTGTGGACCGTCCACTGTCAGCGATGAAATATCGACCGCTTTGGCTGCATAGCTGCCCGCTGCCTGCAGGCTGAGCGGGGCAAGGCCGTTGTCGCCCAGCGGCTTGGCAGCGAGGCCGGAGCCCTTGAGATTGAAGGTGGCCGCAGGATTGGTCAGCGGGCCCGTCACGCGCGCCGTGCCGGTGACATTACCTGCGAGGTCCTGCCCTTTCACAGCGCCGTTGAGAATACCGAGCGGCAGATTGGCCAGCGTCACGTCGACGGCGAGATCGCCCTTGCCGAGCGGCACGCCGCCTTTGGCTGTGACGTCGATACCATTGCCGCTTGCCGCACCCCCGGTCACCCGTGCGTCGATATTGAGCCGGTCATTGGCAGAGGTGCCCTTGGCGTCGGCATTCAGGGCAGCGATGCCCTGCTTCTTGAGTTCCGCTGCCGTTACGCCGCGCGCCGCCATATCGAAGGCGACATTCGGTGCATCGCGGGAGCCGGTCAGGCGCGCCGTGCCGTTGATCGTACCACCGAGACCAAGGTCTGGCTTGAAGGTGTTGGCAAGCGCCAGCGGCAGATTGGACAGTGCCACCGACAGATCTAGCTTTTCATCGACAGAGCCGTTGACCTTCACCTGTCCTTGCGTGCCATTGGCGCCGGTGTTGATAACGATATCGCCAAAGGAAATCTCGCTGCCCTTCATGACGATATTCGCCGGTGCGGCAAGATTGGCGCGCAGCGCGCCCTGCTTCACATCGGCGGAGGCGAGGCCAAGCTCAAAGCCGCCATCTTTCGGCTCAAGCGAACCGGCGGCATTAGCCACCGTGCCGATCTTGAGCTTCGTATTGGCGCTGAAATCGGTCTTGGTTCCGGTGGCGTTGGCCTTGGCATCGAACGTGTCGATACCGAAAGTGCCGACCATGATATCGCGCGCGGCAGCGTTGCCGTCGACGACGGGCACGCCGAACAGGTCCTGTGCGGTCAGCGCGATAGTGGCGGACGCAATGTGGTTGCCATTGACCTTCACACCCTTGGCGTCAGCAGAAACGGTCGCATTCTGGCGGTCGCCATCGACTTGCAGCGCGATATCTGCATTGGCCGCGCCGGTTGCTTCGGCAAGGAACAGTGCGGCGGCAGTGGAGATATCCGGCGCATCGAGTTTCAGCGCGCCATTGAGCAAGCCCTTGGCGGTCTGTGTGACATTGCCGGAGAGATGCGCTCCGCCAGCATTGAACAGGAGATTGGTCAGGCGCTTCTCGTCATTGACGATGTCGATCAGCGTGCCAAGTTCGATGCGCTCACCATTGAGGAAGGCATTGCCCGCCAGTTTGCCGGATAGCGCCGCACCGGTGGTGGCATTGCCGTCGAGCATAGCGTTGAAATCAAGACCAGCATTCGCAAGCTTGCGGCCTGCCAGCGTGCCCTGTGGCGCGTCGGCGCGCAGGGCCAGCGCAATCAGCTTGTCGTCGCCGCGCGCACTGCCCTTGATGGTCATGCGACCGGAGGCCTGCTTTGAAACCAGTTTCAGATCGGACAGCATCACGCCGAAATCGAAATTCGCCTTGTCCGATGCGAAAGAGCCATTGGCCGTGATTTCGCTCAGTTCATTGCCGATCCGGAAGTCACGGGCCGAGAAACCTTCAGCGCTACGACCGATTGCACCGGCCAGACGCACTTCACCATCCAGAATATTGTCGACTGCCTCGGTGCCGGTGCGCATGTTCTGCGCCGTGCCGTCAAGATCAAGATAGAATGCGCCGCTGATCGGACGAACCGTGCCCTTGGCCTTGACGTCGATACTGCCAGCCAGCTCCTTGTCCGCCAACGCGCCAAACGGCGCAAGGCTTGCGACCTTGGCGGCGATATCGCCATTGAAGACGAAGTCGTCAATATTGCCCTTCAGGTCGAGGCTGAGACCGTTGCCCTCGATATTGGCCTGCGCAAGCTCCACCGGAGAACCGGCGCGCCAGCCGCCATCGATGAGAAGCGCGATCTTGCTGCCCAGTGCTTGCGCCAGCTCCGCGCGCGGCGATGAAATTCCATCCATGCCGCCAGTCACCTTGAACGTGATGTGGCGGTTTGCGGCATCGTTGAGGTTTTCGGCAACACCGCCCATATCCAGCGCAACGCTGGAGGCGGAGATGGTTGCATTTTTCAAACCGTTGACGGCGAGCTTGCCCGCCCAGTCATTGGTCGGACGGTCGCCATAGGAAACCTGAAACTGCGCATTGTCGATATAGGTTTCCGCACCCTTGACCGGTAGCAGGACGCGGCCCTTGCTTTCATCGGCAATCGACGCATCAATGCTGAGCTTGTTCAGAAAATGATCATTGCCGGATTCGGCAGCAGCTTTCAGCTTCAGCGCGGCGCTTGTCAGCGCCAGATCGTCGAGGCGAAAACCGCCCGCATCTTTCAGGAAGCCATCGGCAGAAAGCACGGTTTCAGACCCGAAGAAGTCGCGGAACACCGGCGGCACCAGAACGGCAATCGGCCCATTGAAACGGGCTGCGAAAACACGTCCCCCATTGGGTGCTTCGCCCTGACGGTTGAGTGTGAATGCGCCGGTCAGCGTACGGCTGCCATTGGTGTCGAGCGCCAGATCCACTTTCAATTCATCGAGCGGACCAGCGCCAGTCAAAGTGAGGTCAACCGGCGGGCGACCGTCAATATTGAGCAGGTTGGCCACGATGCCATTGGCCGGTTCGGCGACTTTCAGATCGAGGTCGACCTTCTGATCGGCATTGGCATAGGCCGCACGCAGGGCAAAACTGCCGCCGGGGCCGTCAAGGCGCTTGATGTTGAAGGTGGAATTGAGCGAGCCATCGGCCAACGAAAGACTGCCGGTTGCAGAGACTTCCGATTCGAGGCCGAAAATCTCCGGTCCGAAATGCAGGCGCGCCACATCAAGCTGGTCCAGATTGATGGAAATCGGCAGTTCGGGCAGGCTGAAGCTCGACGATTCCGGCGATGGCAGGCTGTTATCCGGTAGCGGCTTGCGGGCGATATCGATCCGTTCCGCGCTCAGCGACTGGATGCTGAGACGACCGAGCAGCAATGCGGTGCGGCTCCAGTTCAGCTTGGCATTTTCAATGCGCAGCCAGACGCCTTCGCGGTCGGCAATGGTGATCAAGCCAATAGATGCTTCCGACGACAGAACACCGCTGATGCCCGACAGGGAAATGCGGCGGTTCGGCGCGGAAAGCTGGCTTTCAACGAAAGACAGGAAATAGGACTTTTGCTCTTCGTTGCTTTCAGACGCTTCGGCCTGCTGCGTGCTCTGGCTCTGATCCTGCGCCTGTGCGGGCGCGACAATCGATGCCGTGGTCTGTGTATCCACGCCGACAAGCGTAACCCATGCGCCCGGTATGGCCAGCACGGCGGCCACAACGGCGAGAATCAGGAAAAGGAAAACTGCGATAAATCTGGTCAAAACGCCTGTCCTATGCCCACGTAGAATGCATAGCTCGGATCACCCGAGCGGCGGTTAAGCGGTATGGCGACGTCGAGGCGGATCGGCCCGAGGCCGGTCAGGTAGCGTAGACCGCCACCGGCGCCAATGCGCATTTGTTCGGAGAAATCCGGGAACGATTTTTCGCCGACATAGCCCGCATCGACAAAGGCGACCGCTCCGATGGAATCGGTAATGCGGGTACGCACTTCGCCCGAAGCTTCCACCAGCGAACGTCCGCCGACAATGTTGCCGTTTCCGGCATCGACGCCGATATTGCGATAGGCATAGCCGCGCACCGAGCCGCCGCCGCCAGCAAGGAAGGACAGGCTCGGCGGCAAGTCTTCGATGGAAGCGCCAACGATCGACCCCACTTTCACGCGCCCGGCCAGAATCACGCGATCCTTTGCGCCGATGCCGTAATAGGTGCGGCCTTCTGCGGTGAAGCGGGTGGCGAAATTGCCATAATGGAATTCGTAGAAGGGCTGGATATTGCCTTCCAGATAAAAGCCCGAACTCGGGTCCGGCTTGTTGTTGCGGCTGTCGTAGAGCACGCTGCCCTCCAGACCCGCAGTCGTGAAGTCGCGCGGGCCGAAAGGATAGTCGGTGTAGCGGCCCTGACTTGCCTTGGCATAGATCGCGCCCGACAATTCGTCGCTGAATATCTGCGTGAAGCCGGTCTTGGCGTTGACCGACGTTTCGGTATAAGCGTCGAGCACTTCGCGCTTGGCGTCGAGCGACAAAACGAAATCCGTATCGGGCGTGTAGACACCGGGCTTCTTGAACGTACCGCCAAGAAGATAGGAATAGTTCTGCGGGCTGAAGGAATTATCCTGCGACCCGCCGATCCCGCTGATCTTGGCATCGAAACGCAGGTTTTCGCCCTTACCGAACAGGTTGCGGTGCATCCAGTAGCCGGTGACACCGAAGCCGTCGATGGTCGAATATTCCGCACCAAAGCCGAAACGGCGTGGTTTGCGTTCCTGCACATTGAGCGTCATCGGCAGGCTGCCGTCCGGCTCAATGGTTTCCGCTTCCTCGAAGCTCATCGCACGGAATACTTCCATGCGGCCAAGACGTTTCTTGGCCTTTTCGATGTCGTCGGGATCATATTCCTTATCGGGCGTCAGTCCGGTCATCCAGGCGATGAATTGCGGGTCCATGCGCGCCGTGCCAACCACGCTGACCGGCCCGTAATGCGCCTTGCGACCCGGATCGAGCGAAACATCGGCAGCCACCGTGTTACCGTCATGGTCGGCGACCACATCTTCATCCGTCACCCGCGCCTTGGGATAGCCCTGCTGACGCCATGCCTCGACGGCCAGACGCTCGGCCTTGATGATCGTTCCGGACCGCGCCACCTTACCGGGCGCAAAACCTGCATCCTCGGGTGATTGCACAACGTCGCGCTTGTCCGTCGCAGGCGGGGCGATATTGGAAATGGCCGTGCGCGAAAACAGGAATTGCGGCCCCGGATCAACTGAAATCGCCACTTTGGCATTGTTGGGAATATCGGCATCCGGCGGAATGTCGTTTGCCTCGCGGCCATCGACGAGAATCGAGATCGTGCCGCCATAGCGGCCTTCACCATAAAGGGCCGCCAGAATACGCCGATAATCGCCACGGGCCTTGGCAAGCAGACCAGCAGAACCTGAAGCGGGCTTGTCCGCATCTGTAACCAGACCGGATGCGCCTTCGACGACGGATTTCAGATCAGCTTCGGTGCCATCCGCATTCTTGCGATCACCGGTTGTGGCGACCTCGACCTCATAGGTCTTCGGATCGATAATATCTGGATCGGTTTTCTTGTCTTCGCCCCAAAGACGGACGCCAAAAAGCTCAAACGCCAAAGCGGGCGACACGGTAAAGGAGGAAAAATGAGCCGCCAGCAAAAGCATGGCGATGCCTTTTCCCTGTATCGTCCTGTTACTCCAAGTCATACGCGCTACTGTCCGGTTCCTGTCTTTGCGGTCGCCTGGCAGCGTCCCGTTTATTCCCCACCCAGGACGATTTAGGGATTACCATAGGGAGGCCGGGGGGCCAAGCAACAACCTAAAGATTAGTCTCTAGATATGAACGGATTCAGTCAAAGGAGTGTTAACGTTACCACAGCTTTACGCAACGCCCGGTCGCAAGCGGCAAACAGTTCAAGCGAAAAATGCAAAATATGAAGACGCTTTAAAAAAAGGGAGGCGCTCCGGAGGGAACCGGAGCGCCACGCGGCTTTGGGGGGAGAGAGGGAGGATAAAGCCGCGATTCAAACCGTGCGCGGATCAAGGTCCGGCGCACGGGAGAAACGGTCGCTCAGCGGGGCATGTCAAAGACCAACCCCGCCAGGCGCGAACTATTTAAGGCAGGTTGCGCACGTCGTCAGGCGACATGTACATCGGCATCATATTGGTATCGAGGTGATGCATGACCCAGATGGAGCCTGCAAGCACGATGGCCAGAATGATGACCGTGAAGATGAGCGCCAGAATATTCCAGCCACCTTCCGACTTCGGATCGAGGTGCAGGAAGTAAACCAGATGCACCAGGATCTGAACGACGGCGATGCCGAGAACAACGGCTGCGGTCGTGGCAGGCGTGAAATAGCCGTTCATCGCCAGAAGGAATGGAACGACGGTGAGAACAACCGCCAGCACGAAGCCGATCAGATAGGACTTCAGGCTGCCATGCGCGGCATGATCGTGTGTTTCGTGTGCAGAACTCATCACAGTACACCCAGCAGATAGACAAGGGTAAAGACGCCAATCCAGATGATGTCCAGGAAGTGCCAGAAGAGGCTGAGGCACATCACGCGCGTCTGGTTCTTTTCCGTCAGACCGTCACGCAGAAGCTGGGCGGAAAGCACCAGAATCCAGATCAGGCCGGACGTGATGTGAAGACCGTGGGTTCCAACCAGCGCGAAGAAGGCCGAAAGGAACGCGCTGCGGCTCGGACCGGCATCTTCGAGAATCAGGTGATGGAATTCATAGACTTCCATCACGAGGAACGCGGCGCCCAGCAGGAACGTTACGCCCAGCCAGAACAGCACGCCTGCACGGTTCTTCTTGTACATGGACAGTGTCGCCAGACCGTAGGTCAGCGACGACACCAGCAGCAGCATGGTTTCGGTCAACACAAACTGCAGGTCGAAGAGTTCGCGGCCGGTCGGGCCGCCCGCGAACTGGTGCGCCAGAACGGCGTAGGTTGCAAACAGGCCCGAGAACAGGACGCAGTCGCTCATCAGGTAGATCCAGAAGCCGACCAGCGTGGTCGACCCTGCATCATGATGGTCCTCGTGAGCAGGATGCTCGTTGCCGCCCTTGAATGGACCAGCAGTTGAAATGCTAGCGCTCATGGATCAAGCCTCCTGAGCCGTCAGTTGCCGGGTGCGAAGGTCTTCGACGCTCTGCACTTCTTCGGCCGAGACGTAATAGTCTCTGTCATTGTTGAACGAGTGGAAGATCGCAACGGCCAGCACACCCACGGCAGCGGCAATTGCCAGCCACCAGATATGCCACACCAGAGCAAAGCCGAGCGGGATGTTCATGATGCCGATGATGAAACCGGTACCGGTGTTCTTCGGCATGTGAATGCGGGCGAACTTTTCCGTGCGGCGCACATAACCGTTCTGCTTCATATCCCACCAGCTGTCGTGGTCGCGGACATGCGGCACTTCAGCGAAGTTGTAGAATGCAGGCGGCGAAGCCAGCGACCATTCCAGCGTACGGCCCGTACCCCAGCTGTCGCCATTGTTGTCGCGCAGCTTTTCGCGGTCGCGGATCGAAACGGCGATCTGCAGAACCTGGAACACGATACCGCACAGGATGATCGCAACGCCGACGGCGGCGATGATCAGATAGATGTGCCATGCCGGATTTTCGGTGTGGTTCAGACGACGGGTCATGCCCATCAGGCCGAGCACGTAGAGCGGCATGAAGGCCATGATGAAGCCGACCAGCCAGCACCAGAACGCGTTGCGGCCCAGACGTTCGTTCAGCTTGAAGCCGAAAGCCTTCGGCCACCAGTAGACGAGACCGGCGAAGCAGCCGAACAGCACACCCGAGATGATCACGTTGTGGAAGTGGGCGATCAGGAACACCGAGTTGTGCAGCACGAAATCCGCAGGCGGAACAGCAAGCAGAACGCCCGTCATACCGCCGACCACGAAGGTGCACATGAAGCCGATGGTCCACAGAACCGGCGTTTCCATGCGGACGCGGCCCTTATACATCGTGAACAGCCAGTTGAAGACCTTCGCACCCGTCGGGATCGAGATGATCATCGTCGCCACGCCGAAGAAGGCATTGACGTTGGCGCCGCCACCCATGGTGAAGAAGTGGTGCACCCAGACGAGGAACGACAGGACCGTGATGGCAACGGTTGCGTAAACCATCGACTTGTAGCCGAAGAGACGCTTGCCGGAGAAGGTCGCGATGATTTCGGAGAAGACACCGAAAGCAGGCAGGATGAGGATGTAGACTTCCGGGTGACCCCAGATCCAGATCAGGTTCACATACATCATCGGATTACCACCAGCATCATTGGTGAAGAAGTGGAAATCCAGATAGCGGTCCAGCGACAGCAGGGCCAGCGTGACGGTGAGGATCGGGAAGGCCGCGACGATCAGCACGTTCGAGCAGAGCGCGGTCCAGGTGAAGACCGGAACCTGCATCATGCCCATGCCGGGCGCGCGCATCTTGATGATCGTGGTGATCAGGTTGACGCCAGAAAGCAGCGTGCCCATACCGGAAATCTGCAAGGCCCAGATATAGTAATCCACGCCGACATCCGGGCTGAATTCCTTACCCGACAGCGGCGGATAAGCGAGCCAGCCGGTCTTGGCGAATTCGCCGATACCGAGCGACAGGTTGATCAGAACCGCACCGGCAACCGTGAGCCAGAAGCTCAGCGAGTTGAGGTATGGGAAAGCAACGTCGCGTGCACCGATCTGAAGCGGAACTGCAAAGTTCATCAGACCGACGACGAAAGGCATCGCCACGAAGAAGATCATGATCACGCCATGGGCGGTGAAGACCTGGTCGTAGTGATGCGGCGGGAGAAAGCCTTCATTCGCGCCCGAGGCAAGAGCCTGCTGCGCGCGCATCATCACGGCGTCCGAGAAGCCGCGGAACAGCATCACGAAAGCCAGAATGATGTACATGATGCCGATACGCTTGTGATCGACCGACGTCAGCCAGTCTTTCCAGAGCGGGACCCATTTTCCGTAGTAGGTGATGGCTGCCAGAATAGCGAGCGCACCGCCAGCCACCGCGGTCAATGTGACCATGATGATCGGCTCGTGGTACGGGATCGCTTCCAGCGTAAGTTTTCCGAACATTTTTATCACGCTTCGATTGGAGCAATTCCGGGAAAGCCAATAACGGCTATCATTCCGGAACCGCGTGAAACAAAAGATTGAATGCGAATGGCCGCGACCTCATGCGAGATCACGGCGCAAAGGCAGATCAGTTTTCGAGCTGCGACAGACGCTGCGGCGCGACTGCACAGATGATGTCGCTCGCCCACTGGCTGAAATCGACAGGCGAAGACTTGCGCAGGTTTGCGCGTGCTTCGCGGATCATCTGCTGACGGTGCATTTCGTCATCCATGCAGACGGACTTGCCGTCCCAGCAGCGGTTCACGATGTCGTGGAACAGCGTCTGGTCATTATAGGTGAAGAACTGCACCGCATGCTTTTCGCTCGGCTGAACCAGCGATGCATAGCGATCGCGGCCCAATTCTTCGCCCTTGGCCTTCACGTCGGCAACCCATTTGTCGAAGTCGGCCTGATTGTAGGAATGCGCCTTGAAGCGCATCTGGGCAAAGCCCTGACCGCTGTAATTGGCGGAAATACCGTCGAACTCGCCTTCATGGTTGGCGACGAGATGCAGCTTCGTCTGCATGCTCGGCATGGTGTAGACCATGCTGCCCAAAGCCGGAATGAAGAAGGAGTTCATGATGTTGCTGGAGGTCAGCTTGAAGTTGACCGGAACATCGACGGGCATGGCCATTTCATTGACGCTGGCGACGCCCAGATCGGGATAGATGAAAAGCCACTTCCAGTCGAGCGCAACCACTTCGACATTGATCGGCTTCACGCTGGATTCCAGCGGGCGGTACGGATCGAGCTTATGCGTGCTGATCCAGGTAACCGTGCCGAGAACCACGATGATCGCCAGAGGAATGAGCCAAACGCCCAGTTCGATCTTGGTGGAGTGGTGCCAGTCGGGCTGATAATCCGCCTTTTCGTTCGTGGCGCGGTACTTCCAGGCGAAGAACAGCGTCATGAAGATGACGGGCAGCACGACGAGCAGCATGAGGCCGGTCGCAAAAAGGATGAGATCGCGTTCTGCTACGCCGACCTCTCCCTTTGGAGAGAGAAGAACCTGGTTCTCGCAGCCGGCAAGAAACGCAGTCAGGGCCAGTACGGCGAACGAAGCGATCGTCCGAGGGATGCCGAGTTTCATTTGTCTTTCCATCCTGCACCGATGCGATCTGAAAATCTGAAACCCACTGCCACAGATGATTGCGGTCAGGCGTCTCAGTTCTTCAGATCGCACCAGAGCGATTTCGTCGTCAGTGTGGTTTTGAACCTGAAATCCCTTCCAGGCTGCCCAGACATTGGGAACCGCAGAGGTTCATCATGTCGCGAGCGTCAAATCCGGCACGTATGTCGTTTTTCAGTTTTCGGTAAATTCTGAAAATTCCAAAAGTACCGTTATATCGAATAATTCCGTTTGTCACCTGTCTGGCGAGATTTGTGCTGGATCGTAATGTCGCGGTCAAAACCCCGCAAAACGGACTCCAATTGGCGGAAACAGGCATCTCCGCAAGCGCCTGATCACGGGGAATGGAACCCCTTTTACGCCGACGCGGCGGTGAATTAGCCTTTCATCACCATGCATGCAAGTACGACCAATGGATAAATCCCGGCTTTTCCGCCCTGTGGCGAGACAACAAACAACATTGTGAAGTCGCCGAGCCACGACTAAGACAATCTGGCTAGAGAGAAAGGCGCCCCATGATTTTCGCAGACTTGCCGCTCGATGAAGCCGAAGGCGCCGTACTCGCCTATGCGGTAACGGCAGGTGCGCTCGTCCTGCGCAAGGGAACCGTGCTGAACAGCGAATATTGCGTGGCCCTGCAACAGGCTGGCCTCACAAGCGTTCTCGCTGCCCGCTTCGAGCCCGGCGATATCGGCGAAGACGAAGCCGCACAGGCAATCGGGACCACACTCGCCTCCGCTACAATCCATACCGGCGCGGCGACCACCGGACGTATCAATCTTTTCGCCAGTGCAGACGGTGTCTTTTGCGTCGACCCGTCCCGTATCGACGCGGTCAACGCGCATGATGCGCGCATTTCTCTCGCGACGATCCGCAATCATATGCGTGTGGAAGCCGGTCAGATGGTCGCGACCGTCAAGATCATCCCCTTTGCCGTACCGAAAAGCCTGGTTGACGACATATGCCCCCTACTCGACGGAGACCGGGCCATTGAGGTCAAGGCGTTTCGCCCGTTACGTATCGGCCTGATCCAGTCGCGCCTCCCCTCGATCCGCGAGACTGTTCTCGACAAGACGCGCGAACTGATGGAAAAGCGCACGGCGCGCAATAGCGGCATATTGATTGTCGAAAAACGTGTCGCCCACGAGACGGAAGCGCTCGGCAGCGCCATAACTGACCTGAGCAGCGGCTGCGACATTCTTGTGATTTTCAGCGCA
Organism: Brucella sp. 22210; assembly: GCF_052045675.1. Classification (NCBI taxonomy): domain Bacteria; kingdom Pseudomonadati; phylum Pseudomonadota; class Alphaproteobacteria; order Hyphomicrobiales; family Brucellaceae; genus Brucella; species Brucella sp. 22210. The sequence goes on along the minus strand of NZ_JBQEPD010000001.1, from coordinate 332,966 downwards.
TCGGCGGTCGCCGACGCCACCGACATCGTGCCGCGCTCAATCCTGCAAAGTGGCGGACAAATTTTGCGCGTTGGCATGCCGGTCGACCCCGGCAATCTGCTCGTGCTTGGAAAGCGCGACGGCCAATATATCGTCGCCGCGCCGGGATCGGCCCGCAGCATGCGGGAAAACAGCCTCGACTGGGTGCTCGACCGCCTGATGGCAGGCATGGCCCTCAGCTCAAAAGACCTGTCCCGCATGGGTGTTGGCGGTCTTCTGTTATAAGCTATTGCTGAGAGCGCGTTTCGATCTGATTGGATCAGATCGGCGCTCTAACAGTTTGTTATAACGCGCATCTTGTCCGAAAACCGTTTCACACTTTTCGGGATGCGCTCTAGATTTCGTAGTCGAAAACCAGAATACCATCGAGACCGCCCTCGGCAGCTTCGACGAGACCCTTGCCGACCTTGACGTGTTCCGGATGCGGGAGATAGGCGTCACGCGCCGCAGCATCGGCAAAATCCACTACAAAGCCGTGACGAAAGCCTTTTTCCAGCCGTTCAGGGCTGTTGTTGGCACCGGTGGTGACGGAAATGATGCCATCGATCTTGCCCTTGAGAGCAACGACCGAAGCCAGCGCCTGATCAATGGCTGCACCATCGAGTTCCGGCTTGAACTTAATCAGAACAATATGACGTATCATGAGGTTCACCGCTGTTTGGAAACAGTGTTTCTTACGCCAATTCGTGCCTGCCGGAAATGCAAAAAGGCAAATCGTAAGAACGCCCAAAAACGAAAAAGGCCGGGATGAACCCGACCTTCCGCTTTCACCTGAGTTGACGCCGGTTCATCCGCGGTCGTCTTCCCAAGTGAATTCCCGATACGGAGCTAGACATAAGCCCTCTCCGTTTCAAGTTTGTGACATTCCCGAACAATTCCGCCGTCGGGTAGAAATTCGTCTGCCGAGGCAGGCCGCCTGATATCAGGCCGCCATCGCCGTTTCGGCATATTCGGGATGATTGTAATTCCAAATCTCGACCAGACACTGATGCATCAAATCGAGATCAACCGGACCAATCCGGCTCAAGACCAGATCAAGATCATCGCGCTCAACACCACGGTTAAGAAGCTCGACAATCGCTTCCGTCAGAATCATTTTATCGTCAAATCTGTAGCGCTGCATAAACCTGCTCCGCTATCTGCCCCAGCTCTTCATGATTTCAGACTAGACACTTATGGTTAACCGAGGCTTAAGCCACAGAAAACTTACGCAACTTTGACTGACACCACGCAACTGACGCGAATATTTACCCCTGACGGCTTATCGCCGTTTCCCAATATGAATTATGAAATGCACGCTATAAAACAGTCAGAATATAGTCAGACCGAACAAGAATAAGTCTCATTCTTACTCTATGTTCGGATAAAGCCAAGCAAAAACTGGCGATGGTATTTATTTCACAAAACTCTTTTAAAGCGTTCACATGACTTTTTTCAAAAGATACGCCCGATGGTCGTTCAATTGCGTCAAGCTTGGCGCACTTGCTGCTTTGATTGGCGCAAGTGTGCTGGGCGGCTATTTGTATACGATCCAGTATAATGGCAATGTCCATGCGATTGTGCCCGGACAGGCTTATCGCGCAAACCAGCCCGATCCTGCGCGGATTGCTGCGCTGCAAAAAACCTATGGCATCAAGACCATTATCAATCTGCGCGGCCCGGAACCGGGGTCGCGCTGGTATGACAGGGAAATCGAGACTTCCGATGCTCTTGGTATCCACCATATGGATTTTGAAATGTCGGCCAGCAAACGGCTTACGCCCCAGCGCGCGCGGGAATTGATTGCACTGATGCAGAGCGCAGAAAAGCCGATCCTCATTCACTGTAAGTCAGGTTCGGACCGCACGGGTCTCGCGGCAGCGCTTTATGTAGCAGCCATCTCCAAGGGAGGCGAGCGCAAGGCAGAACAGCAAATGTCCATCGCCTATGGGCATTTCGGTTTTCCGGGCAGCCCCACCCACGCGATGGAAGACACTTTCGAAGAGCTTGAACCGGCTCTCGGATTTCACGATTCCTGACGGTTCATCTCTCACCTGAACCCTGAATGCAAAAAACGCCGGGACAAGCCCGGCGTTTCCTTATTTGCTCGAAAAGTCTTATTCGAGGCCGACGATCTTGCCGTCATCCCACTTGAAGATGTCGAAGCTCGGCGAGCTGAGGTCGCCGTTTTCGCCATAGGTCAGTGTGCCGATCGCGGTTTCGATAGGCTTGCCGTCATGCAGAGCCTTGGCAACGGCAGCCGAATCATCAGCCGAACCGGCGCTTTCGATACCAGCCTTGATGACTTCAACAGCAGCATAGGCGTTCATCGTGAAGGCTTCAGCCGGGATGCCCTTGGCCTTGAGCGCTTCGATAGCGTCCTTGGAAGCCGGGTTCTTCGTGGCGTCCTTTGCGTTGGTGAACAGCGTGCCCTGTGCGTTGGTGCCGCCGATTGCCCAATATTCGGTGTTGGACAGGCCTTCACCGCCGAGAACCAGTGCCTGCATGCCAGCGTCATGCAGCTGACGCGACAGCAGACCGCCTTCAGCATGGTAGCCGCCGAAATAAACGACTTCAGCGCCTGCCGACTTCAGCTTGGTAACCAGCGCGCTGAAATCCTTGTCGCCCGGGGTGACGGAGTCATAATGAACTTCCGTAATACCGCCCTTGTTGATCGCAGCCTTGAAAGCGTCGGCCAGACCCTTGCCGTAAGCGCCCTTATCGTGGATCACGGCGACCTTCTTGTCCTTCATGGTCTTCAGAACAAAATCAGCCATGACTTCAGCCTGCTGGTCGTCGCGGCCGCAGGTGCGGAACACGTTTTCCAGCTTGCGTGCGGTCAGGTCCGGGCCGGTAGCGGTCGGGGTGACCATCAGAACGCCGTTTTCCGAGAAAACGTCGGATACTGGAATGGCAACGCCGGTCGTGACCGGGCCAACGACGAACTTGATGCCGTCGCCGACAATCTGGTTGGCGGCGGAAACGCCCTGCTTCGGCTCACCGGCATCGTCGGCGAACTTCAGAACGATCTTCTCGCCCTTGATGCCACCAGCCTTGTTGATGACTTCGGCAGCGGTTTCTGCGCCCTTCTTCACCTGATCGCCGAAAGCGGCAACCGGACCCGTCAGCGGTGCAACAACGCCGATGGTGATATCCGCATAAGCGGCGCTGGCAAAACCGAGTGTAGCTGCGAAAGCTACGCTGGACAGAAGTTTCAGGTTCATTCTTTTTCTCCTTTGGTGGGGCGCCGTCCAGGGACGCGCCCTCATCTAACCCATGATGGCAACCCATCCGGTCAATTCTCAGCGCTCATATGCTGCCGAATTGCCGGGCCCTCCCTTTTGTTTCATCTTACGATTTCAAAGGGTCGATCCAAAAGCGCGCCGCACCGCACCCAAAAAGGGACTGGAGCCATAATATTATCCAAAACAGCCTCGGCGGTTTCGGAAAACTGCTCCAAAACGGGAGCCGCTTTCGTGATGTGCTAAGAATGCATTTCCGGCTTTCGATTGCAAGGGGCCAAGTACCCACAATTACAACGAAAATCGGCTCCTCCCTTTTATGCGTTCCCTCCCTTCCATGATGGTGATTGTTTCGCAAAAAAGGCCGCGATCCCTTCCGCGGCCTCTGGTGTTTCCCATGTGTCGGCAAGACGGGTCAGCGTCATATCGATGACGGCTTCGTCAATCGGCGCGACCAGCGCATGCACGAGCCGTTTCGACGCCGCAACCGCCGCCGGTGCAGTGGAAAAATAGGGCTTAATCTCCTCCTCCATCGCCGCATCCAGTTGTTCAGCCTCGACCACCCGATGCAACAGGCCGATGCGCATTGCCTCCTGCGCGTCGAACAATCTGGCAGAGGTGAACATGCGCAGCGCATTCGCCTGCCCGATGCGCGCCACGACATAGGGGCTGATCGTTGCCGGTATCAGGCCAAGCTTTGTCTCGGTAAGCCCGAAGCGCGCGCCAGCAACACCGATGGCGGCATCGCAGACGCTAATGAGACCGACACCACCGCCGTAGGCCTGACCGTTGACGCACCCGATCAGCGGCTTTGGCAGATCGCGGAGCGCCTTCAGCATCAAGGCAAGCTTGCGCGCTTCTTCAATCCGCTGTGCGCGACTGGCATTCACCTGCGCCTGCATCCAGCCCAGATCGCCGCCCGCGCAAAAGCTCTTGCCCGCGCCCGTCAAAACGACAATCCTGACCGCAGCATTATCGGCGAGATGCAGCGTCGCGGTGGTCAGTTCATCGATCATCAGGCCGGATAGCACATTGTGCTGCTCCGGCCGGTTCAGCGTCAGCGTTGCAACGCCACGTGCATCAATCGCAACATCGATGGTATCAAAGTCGCTCATGCAGCTTTATCCTGACGCAGCGCCTGCGCGAACAATGCCGCCGACCGCAGCTTGTCCAGATCGAGCCCGGTTTCAAAACCCATTTCATGCAGCATTTCGACGACGGAAACTGTATCGACATTGCCCTTTGCGCCCGGCGCAAACGGGCACCCGCCCAAGCCGCCGACCGAAGCATCGAAAACCCGCAGACCCTTTTCCAGACTGACGCGGATATTGTCGAGGGCGCGGCCTCCCGTGTCGTGATAATGGCCCGCCAGACTATGTGCGGGCGCAATCGCCAACACTGCATCCAGCATGGCAGCAACCTTGTCCGGCGTACCGCGCCCAATCGTGTCGCCAAGGCTCACCTCATGGCAACCGAGTGAGAACAGTTGCTCGGTGACATCGGCCACGGCCTGCGGCGCGGTCGGTCCGTCATAGGGACATTCGACAACGCAGCTGACATAACCGCGTATCGCCAACCCGTCATTGATCGCAGCACCGATAACCGGCGACAGGCGCTCAATGCTTTCGGCAATCGTGCAGTTGATATTGGCTTTCGAAAAACCTTCCGAAGCGGAAATGAAGACCGCGACCTCGTCCGCATTGGCGGATGCCGCCGCCTCATAGCCCTTCATATTCGGCACGAGCACCGAATAGCGCACGCTGTCGGCGCGACGAATACCGGCCATCACCTCTGCCGCATCGGCCAGTTGCGGCACCCATTTCGGGCTGACGAAACTCGTCGCCTCGATGCGGGCATAACCGCAACCGGACAGGCGGTCGATCAGCGCGATCTTGTCAGCCGTCGGCACAAAGCGCTTCTCGTTTTGCAGCCCGTCACGTGCCGCCATTTCAACGATTTCGACATGGTCAGCCATGGTCTTCCTCCAATTCGACAAGCAGCGCGCCTTCATTGATCTGATCGCCCGCTGCGACCGTCACCGTCGCAACCTTGCCGTCGCGCGGCGCGGTCAGCGACAGTTCCATCTTCATCGCTTCCATCGTCACCAGCGGATCGCCCTTGGTGACGATGGCGCCCTCCACGGCGGACACAAGCCGTACCAGTCCCGGCATTGGCGCCAGAATGCGGTTTTCGGTGGCGGCGTCATCTTCCGCTCCGGCAGACAGCACATGATGAAATATGGTGTCGCGCCCGTCGAACTGCACCGTCACATCCTGCCCGATCCGCACAGCAGATGCTTGCGCCACGCGACCGTCCAGGCCGAACCGAACCACACCGCTTTCGTGACTGCGGATTTCGACCAGGCCGAAGTCGAAGCCGAAACGCCCCTGATCATCGATCGTGAAGCGGATCGTCCGGCGATCACCCTGATGATCCAGCGTGACCGACCGCGATGCATCGCCCCAAAGACGGAAACCGCGCAGGCTGGTCCATGGATCATTTTGGGGATCGTCTTTTGCCGGTGCATCCAGCAGATCGAGCGCCGTCAATGCCGCCAGTGCAAAGGCGATTTCCGATGGCGGCTCATCAGCAAATAATTGCCCTGCCTCACGGGCAATCAGCCCGGTGTCAACATCGCCGCTGCGAAAAGCGTCCAGCTTGCAGAGTGCCGACAGAAACTGGCGATTGGTGACAAGACCGGCAATGCGGGTCTTGTCCAGCGCCGCGTCCAGCCGGTTCAGCGCTTCGTCGCGATTGCGGCCATGGACGATGATCTTCGCGATCATTGGATCGTAGAACGGTGTGATCGTATCGCCAGACCGCACACCGGAATCAGTGCGCGCCTGCTCAGGCGGAGCAAACAGCGCAAGCTTGCCCGTTGCGGGCAGAAAATCACGGGCCGGGTCTTCCGCATAAAGCCGAGCCTCGAAAGCCCAGCCATGGATGGCAAGTTCGTCCTGTCGCTTCGGCAAGGTTTCGCCCGAGGCCACGCGCAATTGCCACTCGACCAGATCGAGGCCGGTGATCGCCTCCGTCACCGGATGCTCCACCTGCAAGCGTGTGTTCATTTCCATGAAGAAGAACCGGTCAGGCTGCAGCCCTTCCGAAACATCGGCGATGAACTCCACCGTGCCTGCGCCGGAATAGCCAATGGCCAGTGCGGCCTTCACCGCGGCTTCGCCCATGACCGCACGCATATCCGGCGTCATGCCGGGCGCTGGCGCTTCCTCGATCACCTTCTGGTGGCGACGTTGCAGTGAGCAATCGCGCTCGAAGAGATGCACCGCATTGCCGTGATCATCGCCAAAGACCTGCACCTCGATATGGCGCGGCTTGGTCATGTATTTTTCCACCAGTACCGCGCTGTCACCGAAAGAGGCTTCCGCCTCGCGGCGCGCGCTGTCCAGTGCTGCTGCGAAATCCGCCGCCTGATTGACGCGGCGCATGCCCTTGCCGCCGCCGCATGCGCGTGCCTTGATCAGCACGGGATAACCAATACGGTCCGCCTCGCTTTTAAGGAAAGCGCCATCCTGATTGTCGCCGTGATAGCCCGGCACAACCGGCACACCGGCTTTTTCCATCAGTGCCTTGGCAGCGTCCTTCAGCCCCATGGCGCGGATGGCTTTTGCAGATGGGCCGATGAAGGTGAGACCCGCCGCCTCGACGTCGTCGACAAACCCGGCATTCTCCGAGAGAAAGCCATAGCCCGGATGGATTGCCTCTGCGCCGGTTTCCAGTGCGGCTTTGATGATCGCCTCGATATTGAGATAGCTTTGCGCCGAAAGCGCCGGGCCGACGCGGACGGCCTCGTCGGCCATCTCCACATGGAGCGCATTGGCATCCGCATCCGAATAAATCGCCACCGTGGCGATACCGAATTCACGCGCAGTGCGGATGACCCGGCAAGCTATTTCCCCGCGATTGGCAATCAGTATTTTCCCAAACATCTGATTACCTCCCTACATTCTGAACAAGCCAAAACGCGTCGGCTCGACCTGCGCGTTCAGCGTTGCGGAAAGCGACAGTCCCAGCACTTCACGGCACTTGCGCGGATCGACAACGCCATCGTCCCAAAGCCGCGCAGAGGCATAAAGCGGGTGGCTCTGGCGCTCGAACATGTCGAGTGTCGGACGCTTGAACTCCGCTTCCTCTTCAGCCGACCATGTTCCGCCGGTGCGTTCAATCCCGTCACGCTTGACGGTTGCCAGCACGCCCGCCGCCTGTTCGCCGCCCATCACCGCAATGCGGCTGTTCGGCCAGGTCCACAAGAAGCGCGGCGAATAGGCCCGCCCCGCCATGCCGTAATTGCCTGCGCCATAGGATGCGCCGATCAGCATGGTGATTTTCGGCACATTGGCCGTTGCCACAGCTGTCACCAGCTTGGCACCATGCTTGGCAATGCCCTCGGCCTCATATTTGCGCCCGACCATGAAGCCGGTGATATTTTGCAGGAAAATCAGCGGAATATTGCGCTGGCAGCAAAGCTCGATGAAATGCGCGCCCTTGGTGGCCGCTTCGGAAAACAGCACACCATTATTGGCGATAATCCCGACCGGCATGCCGTAGATGCTGGCAAAACCGCAAACCAGCGTGGTGCCATAGCGCGCCTTAAACTCATCGAAGTCCGAGCCGTCGACCAGCCGCGCGATCACTTCGCGCACATCATAGGGAATGCGCGTATCGGCAGAAACCACGCCGAGCAGTTCTTCCGGGTCGTAAAGCGGAGCAGCACCGTCGCCCTTCGGAATGAAGGAGCGTTTTTCGCTGTTGAGATTGGCCGCGATGGCGCGCGCAATCTGCAAGGCATGGGCGTCGTCATTGGCCAGATGATCGGCCACGCCGGACAGCCTTGTATGCACATCGCCGCCGCCGAGATCTTCCGCCGTCACCACTTCACCGGTTGCGGCCTTAACCAGCGGCGGACCGGCCAGAAAGATCGTACCCTGATTGCGCACGATCACCGTCTCGTCGCTCATGGCGGGCACATAAGCACCGCCTGCGGTGCATGACCCCATGACCACGGCAACCTGCGGAATGCCCGCCGCCGACATCTGCGCCTGATTATAAAAGATGCGTCCGAAATGGTCGCGATCCGGGAATACCTCGTCCTGATTGGGCAGGTTAGCCCCGCCGGAATCAACCAGATAGATGCAGGGCAAGCGATTCTCGCCCGCGATCTCCTGCGCCCGCAGGTGCTTTTTCACGGTTACCGGGTAATAGGTGCCGCCTTTCACCGTCGCATCGTTGCAGACGATCATGCATTCGCGACCCGATACGCGCCCGATGCCGGTAATGATGCCGCCGGATGGCGCAGCGCCGCCATACATGCCGTGCCCCGCCGTCAATCCAACTTCCAGAAAGGGCGATCCCGGATCCAGCAATTGCGCAACGCGGTCACGGGGAAGCAGCTTGCCGCGAGAAACATGACGCTCGCGCGCTTTCTCACCACCGCCATCGATGGCAAGGCGAGACGCCTCGGCAACGATATCGATGGCCTCAAGCATGGCTTTGCGGTTGGCCTGATAGGTCGCGCCGCGCGTCGATATCTCGGATTTCAGAACCGGCATTAACGGGTCTCCTGAAACAATTCCCGTCCGATCAGCATACGCCGGATTTCCGACGTGCCTGCACCGATTTCGTAAAGCTTGGCGTCGCGCAGCAGACGCCCGGTCGGATAATCATTGATATAGCCGTTACCGCCCAGCGACTGGATTGCCTGCAAGGCCATCTGGGTCGCATTTTCCGCCGTATAGAGAATGCAGCCCGCCGCATCCTTGCGCGTCGTCTCACCCCGGTCGCAGGCCGCCGCCACCGCATAGGTGTAAGCGCGCGAGGCATTGAAGGTCACATACATGTCGGCAAGCTTGCCCTGCATCAGCTGGAACTCGCCAATCGGCTGATCGAACTGCTTGCGCTCATGCACATAGGGCACCACGACATCGAGACAGGCCGCCATGATGCCGAGTGGACCGCCCGCCAGCACTACACGTTCATAGTCGAGACCGGACATCAGCACATTGACGCCCTTGCCGACCTCGCCCAGCAGATTTTCCGCAGGCACTTCGCAATTTTCAAACACCAGCTCGCAGGTGTTGGAACCGCGCATGCCGAGCTTGTCGAGCTTTTGCGCCGTGGAGAAACCAGCGAAGCCTTTTTCTACGATGAATGCGCTGATCCCGCGCGAGCCAGCCGCCGGATCGGTCTTGGCATAGACCACCAGCACATCCGCATCGGGGCCGTTGGTGATCCACATCTTGTTGCCGTTAAGAACGTATCTGTCGCCCTGCTTTTCGGCGCGAAGTTTCATCGAAACAACGTCGGAACCGGCCCCCGGCTCAGACATGGCGAGCGCGCCGACATGTTCGCCGGAAATGAGCTTTGGGAGATATTTCGCCCGCTGTTCAGGCGAACCATTGCGCTTGAGCTGATTGACGCAGAGATTGGAATGCGCGCCATAGCTGAGGCCAATCGAGGCCGAGGCGCGGCTGATCTCTTCCATGGCCACGCAATGGGCAAGATAACCCAGACCCGCGCCGCCATATTCTTCCGGCGCGGTGATGCCGAGCACACCAAGCTCACCCAGTTCACGCCACAGATGCATGGGAAATGCGTTATTGCGGTCGGTTTCGGCGGCAAGCGGCGCAATGCGGCTTTCAGCGAAACGGCGCACAGTATCACGAAGGGCTTCGATCTCCTCGCCAAGACCGAAATTCATGCCCGAAGCAAACATACTCGTCCTCCACAAGTTCTGCCCGGTATCCGCCTTTCGCAAGACGGTTATGTTTGGTCAGAGTGTCCCGTGGCGGCCAAATAGGCAATGGCTTTACGCGGCGTTCTGTGGCTATTTATTGCCGGATAACGCAATTTTGTTGCGCATGTTATCCGGCAATTCCAAGCAGTTGGAGGTTGATCAGATCAATCCTCCTGAAGCTCGGTAATGTCGCGATAAAGCTCGAGTGCTTCCGGATTGGCCAGCGCCTCGCGGTTTTTCACGTCGCGACCATGCACGATATCGCGAACGGCAAGCTCGACGATCTTGCCGGATTTGGTGCGCGGAATATCCGCAACCGCAACGATCTTTGCCGGGACATGGCGCGGTGTCGCGCCGGTGCGAATCTTGGTCTTGATCCGCGCCTTCAGATCGTCATCGAGCGCCACACCTGCGGCAAGCCGCACGAAGAGCACAACCCGGACATCCTTGTCCCAGTCCTGACCGATGCAGAGCGCCTCAGCGATCTCCGGCATCTGCTCGACCTGATTGTAGATTTCCGCAGTACCGATACGCACGCCACCGGGGTTCAGCGTTGCGTCCGAACGGCCATGGATGACGATACCGTCATGCTCTGTCCATTCCGCAAAATCGCCATGACACCAGATATTATCGAAGCGCTCGAAATAAGCCGCCTGATATTTCGCACCGTCCGGATCGTTCCAGAATTGCAGCGGCATGCACGGAAACGCCTTCGTGCAGACCAGTTCACCTTTCTGCATGCGCACCGGCTGGCCGTCATCGTTCCAGACATCGACCGCCATGCCGAGGCCCGCGCCCTGAATTTCGCCCAGCCAAACGGGTTCCGTCGGCACGCCCAGCACGAAGCAGGACACGATATCCGTTCCGCCTGAAATGGACGCAAGATGCACATCCGGCTTGATGGCGTCATAAACAAAAGCAAAGCCCTCCGGCGACAAGGGCGAGCCAGTGGACGATACAGTACGCAGTGCCGAAAGATCGTGTGTTTCACCGGGCTTCAGACCGGCTTTCAACACGGCATCGATAAATTTCGCCGACGTGCCGAAATAGGTCATGCCTTCGGCCTGAGCATAATCGAACAGCACATTGCCATCGGGATAGAACGGCGAGCCGTCATAGAGCAACAAGGTGGCCCCGGAACCAATGCCAGAGGCAAGCCAGTTCCACATCATCCAGCCGCATGTGGTGAAGTAGAAGAAGCGGTCGCCTTCACGGATATCCGCATGGAGCTGCTGTTCCTTCAGATGCTGCAACAGCACCCCGCCGGCGCGATGGACGATACATTTTGGAATGCCGGTCGTGCCGGACGAAAACAGAATATAGATAGGATGATCGAAAGGCAGACGCGTGAACTCCACCGGCTTGGCGGCAAAGGCGCTCAGCGCTTCGTCGAGTGCAATGCCCTTTTCGGCTTTCTGCGCGACGGCTTCCGCCTCGCCTAGATAGGACACGATCACCGATCGCCGCAGTCCAGGCAGCTTTGCCGTTACCTGCGCGACCTTGTCGGCCACGTCGATGCGCTTGCCATTGTACCAATAGCCATCGCAAGCAAAAAACAGTTTTGGCTCGATCTGGCCGAAACGGTCGAGCACGCCCTGCACGCCGAAATCCGGCGAGCATGACGACCAGACGGCACCGATGGAGCTGGCAGCCAGCATCAGCGCAACCGCTTCCGGCATATTGGGCATCATGCCGGCAATGCGGTCGCCGGGTTCCACGCCTTCCGACAGCATGAATTGCTGGAGCTTTGAAACCAGCGCGTGCAGATCGTTCCAGCTCAGGCGACGTTCGACCTTGTCTTCGCCGCGGAAGACAATCGCGTCGTCCCGGCCCTGCTGGCGCAGAAGATTTTCCGCGAAATTGAGACGTGCTCCGGGGAAGAATTTCGCCTCGCGCATATGTCCCTTGTCGACAAGGGCCGTTTCGCCACGCTCGCCAATGACATTGCAGAAATCCCAGATGAGCGTCCAGAAGCCAGCGCGATCTTCCACCGACCAGCGATGCAACGCCGCATAATCCGGCAGGTCAAGGCCGGTGCGCTGTTCAGCGCGAATGCGGAATTGCTCCAGCGTGCTGGCTGCGATGCGTTGCGCATCGGGCTGCCACAGCGGATGGTCTTGCGAAAACTGCGTGGAAACTCCCTCAGTGCTCATCATTCCTCCCTACACAGGCGCAGCCAATGTCCGGTTACGAGCCGCGCCGCCTGAGATTTCTAAAAGAGACTTCCCGACAGGTCCATGTTTTTTCACAGCCATGCGTCGTGTCGGCGCATCACTCTTGCGTTTTCGCTCTGTTGTCCGCCCACATATCGATGCGTCGCACCGCCCAGCGATGGACCGGATTTTCAAACAGATGCCATGCGACGATAGCGGTACCGATGCTGGCAAGGACGGCCAAGCTCATCAGCACAATCGCACCGATGGTCGTTTGCCCCCAACTACCGGGAACCAGCTTGAAAAACACCACGCCGACCAGCGGGTGGAGAATGAAAATGCCGAAACTGTAGCGTGACATTTTCACGAAGCCGCTCCATTGCAGCGGCGTGTAGAGATTCTGTCGACTGGCCGCAAAAAGCACATAGATGCTGAAATAGAGAAAGACGAGCCGCCATGGCCCTTCAAGCGTTGCCGTGTTCGGAATTCCGCTATCCGGATGATAGAACAGAAAGATCACCAGACAGGCCGCCAGAGCGAGTTTGATGAAGCCATTTGGCAAATCGCCATGCTTCTGCCGCGCAAGCCACATGCCAAACAGGAAGGACGGCAAGACGCGGAAAACGCCAAGATCGGCAAACTGCACCCGCGTCAGGGACGGTGTTTCTAACACCCGCGCCGCATATTCGCCCCCAAGCAGAGCCGCGATGACCAGGACTAGCACCCAGTCACCGAAGCGCTTGCAGAGCCAGTCGAACAGCGGGAAGCACAGATACATCAGGAACAAGGCGCTGAGAGACCAGCTGACATAATTGTAGGAAAAGCTCTTTCCCAGCCCCCAGTTATGTACAAGCAGCAATTGAGCCAGCCCGTCACGCCAGTTCATGTTTGGCGGCACCGACGGGTGAAACAGCCCCGCAGCCGCCAGTATCGACATCAGGGCGAAACAGGAAAAGGCAGCCACATGTAACGGATAGATTCGCGCAAGCCGCTTGCCGACGAAAGACACGTAGCGGACGAAATTCCAATCATAATTGGAGCGAAGAGCCAGAAACAATCCAGACAGAATAAAAAAGATATCCGTAAAATAAGCAAATGTTAATATAACAGAATGCACCGCCTCATTGTCGACGGATACCCGGAAAGAATAATGGAAGAATGCGATCCCAAGACACAATACAAACCGAAGACCGTCGAAATCAGGTAACCGTTTCATCTAAATGACATCGCGAAAATACTGTAACATATTAGTCAGTATATGCTTCCACGATAAAGTCGAGCATGAATTGATCTAGCGGACAAAAAAATGACGAAAGACGAAGCCTGAACGACAGAAAACTCTCCGGCAGAGAGCGAAAGATGGTCATTCATTTCGGAGGAAATTTGGTGGAGCCAAGCGGGATCGAACCGCTGACCTCCTGCATGCCATGCAGGCGCTCTCCCAGCTGAGCTATGGCCCCATCAGACCTCTTTCGAGGTGGGCCAGGCAGAACTTGCTGCCCGGTGTGGCGGCTTATTAAATGGCGTTTGCCAGAAGATCAAGAGCTAAATCGCAACTCTTTTCACATCTGCGAAAATAATTTCGCCCAATGCTCACCTCCGCCGCCGGAGGTTGTGGAAAGCGCTCAACCATCACGCCAAAAAGAAAGGGCAGCTCGTGAGCTGCCCTGTCCACAATTCCAAAAAATCGAAGCGATTCCCGAAGGATCAGCCTTCTTCGTCGTCGCCGCCGACGCCACCGCCGAGGATACCCGACATATCGTCGTCCTCATCTTCCTCTTCTTCGAGGAAGGTGTCGTCATCGTCGTCGCCCAGATCAACGTCGTCGTCGTCGCCCATATCCGGCAGATCGTCGCCGCCGCCCTTCGCTTCGTCGTCGGCATCCTCGAGAGAAACGAAATCCGGCTTTTCCATTGCCGTATCCAGTTCTTCCTCTTCGGCTTCCTCTTCAACGACGCGCGCTTCTGCATTCGCGTCGAAATAGGAGCGCGGATAGGAGATGCCGGTGTAAGGCGAAACGATCGGATCGCGATTCAGATCGTAAAACTTCTTGCCCGTTTCCGGGTCGATGCGCTTGGTACCAAGTTCAGCTTTTGCCACGTTGAGCCTCGTGAGTTTTATTCCCGTTACGCCCGTGGCGCGTGGCCACTTTTATAAAGGGGGCATAAATTCATTTCAAAAACGCGCCTGCTGAGCTTCTCAGGCCACCACTATGGTTCTTATTATACCCCGGAGCCCGTTGCATAGCGAGAAAAGTGGGTGGTGCGCGCCTTAACTGTGTTGTTCGGTGCATAAACGCAATTTGGCGCATTTGTCAAAGCGAAAGACTCCGAATGACGCAGACTCTTTCTTATAGCTGCGTTCGGCAGCGTATCAGCGGCGTATTCGCGGATGACCGCTCACTATTACTATGCTAGTGAAGCCCCGCTTATCTCTTAATCCCGGCGCGTGTTCGCGCCAAAAATGCGACAGTGAAAAATCCATGTCCCATTCCGCTTCCCCGAAACCCGCAGTCGCCCGCCGCTCGGAGGCACTGGTCGGCGAAATTCGCATTCCGGGCGACAAGTCCATTTCCCACCGCTCTTTCATGTTCGGCGGCCTGGCATCGGGCGAGACCCGCATCACCGGCCTGCTGGAAGGTGAAGACGTCATCAATACCGGCCGCGCCATGCAGGCGATGGGCGCCAAGATCGAAAAGGACGGCGACGTCTGGATCATCAATGGCGTCGGCAATGGCTGCCTCCTCGAGCCGGAAGCCCCGCTCGACTTCGGCAATGCCGGCACCGGTGCGCGCCTGACCATGGGCCTCGTCGGCACCTATGACATGACTACCGCTTTTATCGGCGATGCTTCCCTGTCACGCCGCCCGATGGGTCGCGTGCTCGACCCGCTGCGCCAGATGGGCGTGCAGGTGAAGTCGACCGATGGCGATCGCATGCCGCTGACCCTCGTTGGACCGAGCGTCGCCAATCCGATCACCTATCGCGTGCCGATGGCGTCCGCGCAGGTGAAATCGGCTGTGCTGCTGGCCGGCCTCAATACGCCGGGCGTCACAACGGTTATCGAGCCGGTCATGACCCGCGACCACACTGAAAAGATGCTGCAAGGCTTTGGCGCCGACCTGACCGTCGAAACAGACAAGAACGGCGTGCGCCATATCCGCATCACCGGACAGGGCAAGCTGATCGGCCAGACCATCGATGTTCCGGGCGACCCGTCCTCGACGGCTTTCCCGCTGGTAGCGGCACTGCTGGTCGAAGGTTCGGATGTCACCATCCGCAATGTTCTGATGAACCCGACCCGCACGGGCCTGATCCTCACCTTGCAGGAAATGGGCGCGGATATTGAAGTCTTCAATGAACGCCTTGCCGGCGGTGAAGATGTCGCCGATCTGCGCGTGAAATCGTCCCGGCTGAAGGGCGTCACCGTTCCGCCGGAACGCGCGCCTTCGATGATCGACGAATATCCGGTGCTGGCCATCGCCGCGAGTTTCGCTGAAGGCGAAACGGTAATGGACGGGCTCGATGAGCTGCGCGTCAAGGAATCGGATCGTCTGGCAGCTGTTGCCCGCGGCCTTGAAGTCAATGGTGTCGATTGCACGGAAGGCGAAATGTCGCTGACCGTTCGCGGTCGTCCGGACGGCAAGGGGCTCGGCGGCGGTGTCGTCGCAACCCATCTCGATCACCGTATCGCGATGAGCTTCCTCGTTATGGGCCTCGCATCGGAAAAGCCTGTGACGGTTGACGACAGCACGATGATTGCAACCTCCTTCCCGGAATTCATGGACCTCATGACGGGGATGGGTGCGAAGATCGAGCCGAGCGAAGCCGAATGAAGCCATTCATCGTCGCCATCGACGGACCGGCAGCTTCGGGCAAGGGAACCCTTGCCCGGCGCATCGCCACGCATTACGGCATACCGCATCTCGACACCGGGCTGACCTATCGTGCGGTCGCCAAGGCGCTGCTCGACAAGAACCTGCCGCTCGACGATGAGCTGCTGGCCGCTGATGCCGCACGCCATCTCGATCTGCGCGAAATGGACAAGACCGTCCTGTCTGCACATGATATCGGCGAGGCCGCATCCAAGGTGGCGATCATGCCAGCCGTGCGGCGTGCGCTTGTCGAAGCTCAGCGCCATTTTGCGGCAGCCCTTCCGGCCAGCGTTCTTGACGGCCGCGATATCGGCACCGTGGTCTGCCCCAAGGCGGAGATAAAGCTGTTCGTCACGGCCTCGCCGGAAGTGCGGGCGGAGCGGCGTTTTGACGAGATCGTTTCGAAGGGCGGCACTGCCGATCTTGGCGAAATTCTCGCCGATCTGAAGAAGCGCGACCAGCGCGACACCAACCGCACTGATTCTCCGTTGCGCCCTGCTGAAGACGCGCACTTGCTTGATACAAGCGAAATGAGTATAGAAGCGGCATTTCTGGCGGCGAAAAACCTCATCGACGAGGCTCTCGCGCGTCACAAGGCATGATGATCAGGCTTTTTACGGCTCTTTGAGCTGAATTTGCCCCGGAAATGCTGGAAAAATGCCAGATCGGCCCTATATAGGCTGCTCTGATAGAGCATGGCCTCGAAAGTTGTAAAACAGTTTTCGAGAAAGGTCGTGCCGAATAATGAATAGTCTGACTTCGCGTTCCACGCGCCGGTTGTCTGCAAAGACGGAGCCGAGGTCGGACAGTGTACAACACGAACCCCCGGCGCCGCATCCGATGAACTTTCCGGATGCATCAGGAGTATATATGTCTCAATCCAACCCCTCCCGCGCAGATTTCGAGTCCCTGCTGGCAGAATCCTTCGCGCAAAACGATCTTGCTGAAGGCTATGTCGTCAAGGGCCGCATCGTCGCCATCGAAAAGGACATGGCGATCATCGACGCCGGTCTGAAGGTCGAAGGCCGCGTACCGCTGAAGGAATTCGGCGCAAAGGGCAAAGACGGCACGCTGAAGCCGGGCGATGAAGTTGAAGTTTACGTCGAGCGTATCGAAAACGCTCTCGGCGAAGCTGTTCTCTCGCGCGAAAAAGCACGCCGTGAAGAAAGCTGGGTCAAGCTCGAGCAGAAGTTCGCCAATGGCGAGCGCGTCGACGGCGTGATCTTCAATCAGGTCAAGGGTGGTTTCACCGTCGACCTCGACGGCGCTGTTGCCTTCCTGCCGCGTTCGCAGGTCGACATCCGTCCGATCCGCGACGTCACCCCGCTCATGCACGTCCCGCAGCCGTTCGAAATCCTCAAGATGGACAAGCGTCGCGGCAACATCGTTGTCTCGCGTCGTACCGTTCTTGAAGAGAGCCGTGCGGAACAGCGTTCGGAAATCGTCCAGAACCTTGAAGAAGGTCAGGTTGTTGAAGGCGTCGTCAAGAACATCACCGATTACGGTGCGTTCGTTGACCTCGGCGGCATCGACGGTCTCCTGCACGTTACCGACATGGCATGGCGCCGCGTCAACCATCCGTCGGAAATCCTCACCATCGGCCAGACGGTCAAGGTGCAGATCATCCGCATCAACCAGGAAACCCATCGTATCTCGCTCGGCATGAAGCAGCTCGAGAGCGATCCTTGGGATGGTATCGGCGCGAAGTACCCGATCGGCAAAAAGATCACCGGCACCGTCACGAACATCACCGACTACGGTGCATTCGTGGAAATCGAGCCGGGCATCGAAGGCCTCATCCACGTTTCCGAAATGTCGTGGACCAAGAAGAATGTCCATCCGGGCAAGATTCTCTCCACCACTCAGGAAGTCGAAGTCGTTGTGCTCGAAGTTGATCCGGTCAAGCGCCGCATCTCGCTGGGCCTCAAGCAGACCCTCGACAATCCGTGGACGACGTTCGCTCAGAAGTACCCGACCGGCACCGTTGTTGAAGGCGAAGTCAAGAACAAGACCGAATTCGGCCTGTTCATTGGTCTCGACGGCGACGTTGACGGCATGGTTCACCTCTCCGATCTCGACTGGAACCGTCCAGGCGAACAGGTTATCGAAGAGTACAACAAGGGCGAAGTGGTCAAGGCTGTCGTTCTCGACGTCGACATCGACAAGGAACGCATCTCGCTTGGCATCAAGCAGCTTTCCGGCGACAAGGTCGGCGAAGCAGCAGCTTCTGGCGACCTGCGCAAGAACGCCGTTGTAACCTGCGAAGTGACCGCTGTTACCGATGGTGGCCTCGAAGTTCGCCTGGTCGATCACGACCTGGAAAGCTTCATCCGCCGCTCGGATCTTTCGCGTGATCGCGAAGAACAGCGTCCGGAACGCTTCACGGTCGGTCAGAAGGTTGACGCTCGCGTCATCGCTTTCGACAAGAAGACCCGCAAGCTGCAGGTCTCGATCAAGGCGCTCGAAATCGCTGAAGAAAAAGAAGCTGTTGCTCAGTACGGTTCGACCGACTCCGGCGCTTCGCTCGGCGACATCCTCGGTGCCGCTCTGAAGAAGCAGGAAAAGAACTAATCTTTTCTCTTCTGACAAACATGGAAAAGCCCGCCTTCTGGCGGGCTTTTTCTTTGCGCTCCAAACCTGCGCCTTGGCTTGGATGTGCTAGGCTTCGCCACAGCCTTTTGAAAAGAAGCGTGGCCGGATAAATGCATAGCGACCAAATCCACATTGACGCCACTATCGCTCGCGCGGCAATCAGCAGCCAGTTCCCGGAATATAGCGGCACCCCTGTTGAGCAGGTGGGAACGGTTGGTACGGTCAATGCAATCTTCCGGATCGGAACATCCGTTGCTGCCCGCTTTCCCTTGCGCATGATGGATACGAGCGAAAGCGCCAATATGCTGCATAGCGAAATACTGGCCATGAGGGCGTTTGCGGAACATTCGCCTTTTGCAACGCCTCGCCCAATCGCAATCGGACGCCCCACATCCCGTTATCCGATGCACTGGTCGTTACAAAGCTGGATAGACGGCGATGTCGCCACGCCCGATGGACTTGCGGCCTCAAATGCTTTCGCGCTCGACATTGCTCATCTCATCGCAACGCTGCGGACCATCGATACCAAAGGCCAGACATTCGATCGCCTGGGCAGAGGCGGCAATCTGGCGGATCACGATGACTGGATGGACGTCTGCTTCAAAAACAGCGAGCGTCTTCTCGATGTGCCGCGCTTACGAAGCAAGTGGGATCGTCTTCGCCTGCTGCCCAAAATCGATCCTGATGTGATGAATCATGGTGATCTCATCCCAGCCAATCTGCTGGTGCAAGGTGAACGCCTCGTCGGCGTGCTGGACTGCGGAAGCTTCGGACCCGCCGATCCTGCGCTTGACCTCATCGCGTTCTGGCATCTTTTCGACAGCAAAAGACGGGAAATTGCGCGAGCGCGACTTCAATCGACACCTGTCGAGTGGAAGCGTGGCGCAGCCTGGGCTTTCCAGCAAGCCATGGGCCTGGTCTGGTATTATCGGCGCTCCAATCCAGCCATGAGCGACCTCGGACGCAGCACCCTTGCCCGCATTATGAACGCCCAAGAAATATAATCATGTTCACCAGAAGATGGAATATCATCACCAGCATGCAATATCCCAATTTATGACAGGCTTTAAATTCCGAAAATTAGTAAATATCAGAATTATCCTGTTTTAATTATCTCTAAAATTCAATTGACTCTCTCTATAATTCGATTTATCTCAAATTATTGCTTATACTTACTATTCTATATTTAGGAGAAATATATTGGGTACAAGGATTTCCATCATCGCGTCCGGAATTTTAGCTTTGTTGGCCTCTAGCGCCCATGCGGCGGATGTCATCATTCCGGAAACGCCTCTGGCACCAGCCGCTCCTATTGCCACGAACTTCAACTGGAGTGGCGCTTACATCGGCGGACAGGTCGGCTATGGTTGGGCGTCTTCCAAATTCTCAATGGAACCATCCTACACTTCCAAAGGAAATATGGACGGTTTTCTGGGCGGCATCTATGCAGGCTATAATTTTGACACCGGAACAGATGTAATCCTGGGCATCGACGGTGACTTCACGGGGACATCGGTTGGCAAAACCATCCCCTATGGAGACCTGACATCAGGTAAGACACGATTGCGTTGGTCTGGCGCCGCTCGCGCACGTGTGGGTTACGCTTTTGACCGGTTCCTGCCTTACATTGCTGGCGGTGCGGCTTTCGGCAATATTGGTGACAAGGCACATATTCTGGGCACGCAGCTCATCTCGCAGTCCAAGACACAGACCGGCTGGACTATCGGCGGCGGTGTTGACTATGCAGTCACCGACAATATCGTCACGCGCTTCGAATATCGTTACACCGATTTCGGCAAACGCAATCTTGATCTCGCCGTTCCCGGTATCAAGGCCAACGAGAAGATGAATTCGAACGATATTCGTCTCGGCGTCGCTTATAAGTTCTGATTGATCAGCTGACCTCTGTTCAGGAAACAGCCCTGTCTCTCACCGAGGCGGGGCTGTTTCCGTCAAACTAACCCCGAGCATATGAATCAGCCCGAGACTGATGACACCTAGCGACAACAGCGAAAGCACCGCCGTCAATGTCACGCGCCCGCCAGCCTGCGCGACAGAGCGGACATCAACACCAAGACCAAGCGCGGCCATCGAAATGATGGTGAGCAGCGTCGAGGCATATTGAATGCCGGGAAGCAGTGTTTCTGGAATGAGATGCAGTGAGTGTAGGGCCATCATCGCAAGAAAGCCCAGGATGAACCACGGCACCAGCTGAAAAAAGCCCGGCTTTGCACCCGCATCCTTGTTGCCCGCAAGCACAGCCAACGCCAGAATAACCGGACCGAGCATCAGTACCCGCACCAGCTTGACCAGCGTACCGAGCTGTACACTGATCGTCGCAACCGGAGCTGTCGCGGCCAGCACCTGCGGCACGGCATAGACTGTCAGCCCTGCGAGCACACCATATTGTGTATGAGACAAGCCGAGCAGCGGCACCAACAATGGCAGGCACAGCACCACGACCACGCCGAGAATTGCCGTAAACGCGATGGAGGCGGCAACATCCTCGCTTTCAGCCCCGATGACCGGCGCTGTTGCCGCAATGGCCGAGTTGCCGCAAATTGAATTACCGCAAGCCACCAGCACAGCCATGCGATGCGGCAGCTTCAGCAGTCGCCCAATGCCATAGCTCAGCGCTATCGCCACCACCACGACGCAGGCAATACCGAGAATTAGACCGGAACCGGCGGCGATCACCGCGCTGACGCTGATGGATGCGCCGAGAAGCACCACGGCGATTTCCAGAATCATCTTTGCCGAAAAGCCGATACCTTTGCTGAACTGCTTGCCGGGGCGCAGGAAAGTGCGCACCATCGTGCCGAGCAGAATGGCAATCACCAGCGCTTCGAGCCACGCTCTGCCGGCATAATGCGCCTCGATTTTCTCAAGACCGATGGCCACTGCGGCGACACCGATGCTGAGTGCAAGTCCGGGAAGGATGTTTTGGATTTTTGAGTATGTCATTATCGGCATTTCGTATCGAAAGAGAATTCCATTCCGATTTAATGCCTTACTTTCCCTGTTCAATCCATTTCATTATATGGCATAAATCGTTCTATAAAATCGAATGGTGTAGACTATGACACTGGAACAACTGCGTATTTTCATTGAAGTAGCGGAGCGCGAACACCTGACACGAGCTTCCGAGGTGCTGCATCTGACGCCTTCGGCGGTCAGTTCCGCGATCCGCACGCTTGAAGAACGTTATGGCGCGACACTGTTCAACCGTATCGGTCGCCGCATCGAACTGACTGGCGACGGACGTTTGTTCCTTGATGAAGCGCGCGCAACGCTGGCGCGCGCACGCTCGGCCGAACGAATGCTGTCGGAATTTGGCGGCGGCAAGCGCGGCATTCTTTCGATCCACGCCAGCCAGACAATCGCAAGCTACTGGCTACCGCCCTTTCTGGCGCGATTTCACAGCGCCTATCCGATGATCGAGGTGCGCCTGACACTGGGCAATACGGAAAGCGTGACCGAGGCGACGCAAGAGGGTGCAGCCGATATCGGTCTGGTGGAAGGTTCCGTACAAGCCGCATCGCTTTCCATCAGCAAGGTGGCAACCGATCAGCTTATTCTGGTGGCACGCCCCGACCACGCATGGAGCGGCGCGGGCCGCCTTTCCTGGGACCGACTGTTTGAAGGAAAATGGATTTTGCGGGAACAGGGTTCGGGCACGCGCAGCGTCTTCGAAGATGCGATGCGCGCCAGCGGCTACAACCCCGCACGATTGAATGTAGCGCTGGAACTACCGTCCAATGAGGCGATTTGTTCGGCAGTGCGCTCCGGTGATTATGTCACCGCCATCTCCGAACTGGTAGCGGCGCCTCACCTTGCCGCCGGCACGCTCGTCAAGGCGGACTTTGCCCTGCCGCAACGCCAGTTTCTCATGCTATTGCACAATGACCGCTACAAAACAAAGGCGCTTCAGGCCTTTGCCGATGTGCTCGTCGCCGATTCCGGTCAGCGTATCTGACGCAGTAATTCAGGCTGGGGGAAACAAGTCGAAGCCACGCCGTTCTTTGCTTGCCAAAGACCAATCGAGCGGCGCGTCTTGAAGCCCGGCAATCCATCCGGCTTGCCAACATCATAACCAAGGGCCTGCAAGCGCTTTTGCATCGCCGCGATATCCGAGCGATACATCGTGCCGACATTGCCCCAAGACTGCTGGAAATCTCCCGCACCATAAGCAATGCGATCACCGACATGGCCAATGAAGAGCGCGTAGAGATCGCTCATATTATAGTCCTTGAGCACGTAGAAATTCGGGCTCACGATGAAGGCGGGACCAAAGCGACCGGCGGGCATGAGCAGAAAGCTTTCGCCCTTCATTTCACCCGATGGAAACGCCTTGCCGTTGACGCGGGTGATGCCAAGCTTGGCCCATTCTGCAATCGGCTTACCCTGATCGGGGCCTTCCAGCGAGCATGACACGCTCTGTGGGACATTGACCTCGAAACCCCAGTCGCGCCCCTTCTGCCAGCCATGCAAATTCAGGTAATTGGCGATAGAAGCCAGCGTATCCGGCACGGAATTCCAGATGTCGCGTTTGCCGTCGCCGTCGAAATCGACGGCGTGCTTGAGATAGGACGTCGGCATGAATTGCGGCTGTCCAAGAGCGCCAGCCCAGGAGCTTTTCATGGCGCTTTCGTCTATATAGCCTTTGGACGCGATTTCGAGCGCAGCGATCAGCTCCTTGCGGAACATGTCCTTGCGCGTCGCCATAAAGGCCTTTGTGCCCAGAACGTCAAACACATTGTAGGGAATCTTGACCGTGCCGAAGCCGGATTCCCGGCCCCAGATCGCAACAACGATCGGCCCCGGTACACCATATTTCTGCTCGATGCGTTTCAGAAGACTGGCATATTGGCCATAGCGCGCTTGACCGCCGCTCGTGACCGACGCCATGGTTTTGGCATTGAAATACTTGCCCGGCGCGCCGAATTCTGCCTGCTTTTGCTCTTTCGGCGTTGACGGCTTTTCACCGGGGATGACCAGATCGGGCAATTTCCAGTTGATCGTCACACCCGCAAAAGCCTGATCGAAGACGGCGCGGGAAACACCCGCTGATTTTGCTTCAGGCCAGAGATCCCGCTCGATCCAGTTGCGATACTGGCCTTCGACCTGCGCCTTGGAGGGCGCTGCGACAGCAAGAGAAACAGCAAGAATGGCGGCAAGACCCAGAGCAGTTTTCAAAGCATGCTTCCAACGGCTTGCTGCCATGTTTTTCTCCTGAATAACTAGAGCGGTTCCGGTTAAAACGGAATCGTGGAACCGCTCTATCCATTTGTTTTTACGCATTATCCTACGCAAAACCGCTACGCACTTTTGCTGGAAATGCTCTAAAGGGTGGTTCTTGCTCGCAAGGCGGCAGCCAGCGTGCCTTCATCCAGATAATCGAGTTCGCCGCCCACCGGCACGCCATGAGCGAGACGCGTAACGCGAACCTCGAAATTCGCCAATTGATCGGTAATGTAATGCGCGGTGGTCTGACCTTCGACGGTCGCATTGACCGCGAGAATCACTTCCTTGATCTCGCCGGTTGCGACGCGCTCCACCAGCCCCTTGATGTTGAGATCGTCGGGACCGATGCCATCGAGCGGCGACAGGCGACCGCCCAGAACATGGTAGCGCACATTCATCGTGCCCGCCCGTTCCAGTGCCCAGAGATCGGACACGTCTTCCACCACGATCAGCGTGGTGGGATCGCGGCGCTCATCCGTGCAGATGGTGCAGGGATCGGACGTATCCACATTGCCACAGCACGAACAGATGCGCACTTTCTCGGCAGCTTCCTGCATGGCGCCGCCCAGCGGCACCAGAAGCGCTTCTTTCTTCTTGATGAGATGCAGCGCCGCACGGCGCGCCGAACGCGGCCCCAGACCCGGTACGCGGGCCAGAAGCTGGATCAGACGTTCAATTTCAGGACCGGCGATTCGTTTGGACATTTTCTTAAGGGAGTAAGGGAATAGGGGAATAAGTGAGTAGGGGGGAGGAGAATGAGGGAATATGCGACATGGCGGCAATCAGCCGACCAAACATACTCCCCTATTCCCTTATTCCCCTACTGCCTTAAAACGGCAGCTTGAAACCCGGAGGAATCGGAAGCCCCGCCGTCAGCGACTGCGTCTTTTCAGCCATCACAGCTTCCAGTTTTGCCTTGGCATCGTTATGCGCCGCGATGATCAGGTCTTCGAGGATTTCCACCTCGTCTTCCTTGGCCAGTGACGGATCGATCTTCAGCGCCGACAAGGTGCCCTTGCCGGACAAGGTGATCGTCACCAGACCGCCGCCAGAAGAGGCCGTGGCTTCAAGATTGGCGATTTCGTCCTGCATGGCCTTCATCTTGGCCTGCAATTCCTTCGCCTGCTTCATCATGCCCATCATGTCACGCATGGGTTTACTCCATAGTCTTCGATAATTCAGTCGTCTTCAGACGGCTCGCCGGGCACTTCAGCGACGGCGTCGAGGTCAATGTCCTCGTCATCGTTCTGTTCCGCCACGGCAATGCGCACGTCGGTGATTTTCGCGCCCGGGAAGGCCGCGAGAATAGCTGCTACATCCGGATCGGCGCGGGCATCAGTCACGAGATTGTCGCGCCGCTCCGTTTCCGCTTCGGCAACGGTCTGGCTCGCAACATCACGCGCCACAGTCACCACCCAGCGAATACCGGTCCAGTTCAACAAATGTTGCGCAATTTCGCTCGGCAGCGATTTCGGCGCATCGTCGGTCAGACCGATTTCAAGACGTCCAGGCGCGATGGACGCCAGACGCACACAGTTCTTGACCAGAATCTTGAACTGCATGTTGCGATGCTTATCGGCCATCGCAACGATGTCGTTCAGGCTGTTGACCGGCACGGAAGGCTGCGGCGTGCTCTCGGCAATTGGCTGCGGAGCAGGCGGCTGAACCGGTTGCGGAGCCGTTTCCACGATACGCATGGCCGTGGCCGATCCGCCCGAGGCGGATGCCATGGAGGCCGAACCGACGGCATCGGCGGCGAAACGCGCTTCCGGCGCGCCGTTGCCATTGGAGCGAGGATTGCCCGAAGGCTGCGGACGCCCAGCGGAAACAGAACCGTTTTCGAGGCCGCGCAAGGCTTCGTCCAGCGTCGGCAAATCAGCCGCATGCGCCAGACGGATCAGCAACATTTCGGCAGCCTGCACCGGACGGGTCGCCGTATCGACTTCCGCAATGCCCTTGAGCAGCATCTGCCAGGTGCGAGACAACACGCGCACCGACAGTTTTTGCGCAAAATCGCGACCGCGCACGCGTTCATCTTCCGACAGCGACACATCTTCCGCCACATCGGGCGTGAAGCGCAGGCGTGTCACGAGATGATTGAAGTCCGCCAGGTCGGTCAGCACCACCGAAGGGTCGGCACCGACATCATATTGGGCACGAAACTCGGTGAGAGCGGCAGCCACATCGCCGCGCATCAGCATTTCGAACAGGTCGATGATCCGCGCGCGGTCGGCAAGCCCCAGCATGGAGCGCACGGCTTCCGCGCTGACCTGACCGGCGCCATGCGCAATGGCCTGATCAAAGATCGATAGCGAATCGCGGGCGGAGCCCTCACCGGCTCGCGCAATCATGGCGAGCGACGCATCGTCGACTTCGATCTGCTCGGCTTCCGCAATGCGGCGCAAATGCTGCGCCAGCGTGCCCGATTCGATGCGACGAAGGTCGAAGCGCTGGCAGCGCGACAGAACGGTGATCGGCACCTTGCGGATTTCGGTGGTGGCGAAGATGAATTTTACATGCGGCGGCGGCTCTTCGAGCGTCTTCAACAGGCCGTTGAAGGCCTGATTGGACAGCATGTGCACTTCGTCGATGATGTAGACCTTGTAGCGCGCCGAGACCGGGCGATAGCGCACCTGCTCGATAATCTCGCGAATATCGTCGATGCCTGTATGCGAGGCGGCATCCATCTCGATCACGTCGACATGGCGGCCTTCCATAATCGCCTGGCAATGCTCGCCGGGGACAGAGAGGTCGATGGTCGGCTGATCGACAGTATCGGTCTTGTAGTTGAGCGCCCGCGCCAGAATGCGCGCTGTCGTCGTCTTGCCAACACCGCGAACGCCGGTAAGCATCCAGGCCTGCGCGATGCGTCCCGTCTCAAAAGCATTTTTGAGCGTGCGCACCATCGGCTCCTGGCCGATGAGATCGTTGAAATTCTGCGGACGATATTTGCGGGCGAGAACGCGATAGGCCCCATCGGCAGCTATGCCAGCGGATTTCGTATCCATGGCGACCCTTCCGTTCTTCCTGTTACGCTTTTTTCTCGACCGCCAGTTTGGACCGGACCTATGAGCGACGTCAACAACGGACACTGTCCATCAACAGGGCCATCAAAAGCCGCCAGACAGCCAGGAAAAATGGCGAATGAGAAAAGGGTGGGAGGCTGGCACGGCGACCCGTGCCTGGCTCGTTAGGGCTGCTTCCTTCCGGACCTGACCCGGTTGGCGAGTGGCTCGTCCACCACCAACCTCCCACGCTGCATATCGTCAATCGCGGCGCAAAAAGCAAGCGCAGAACGAAAAAAACTGGTAAGAATCAGCACATGACACAGTACGAACTCGACAAACGGCTTGATGCCGACACTTTTTCCGTCGCCGTGCTCGGCCTTTGCGAGTTGCGACTGATGAATGACCGCCGCTGGCCGTGGCTTATCCTCGTGCCGCGCAGGGCCAATCTTTCCGAAATTCACGATCTGACACCGCTCGACCAGACAATCCTGACCTTCGAGGCCGGACTGGTGGCACAGGCGCTGAAGACGGTCACCGAATGCCAGAAGATCAACACTGGTGCCCTTGGCAATATCGTGCGTCAGCTTCATCTGCATGTCATCGCCCGCAACGAAGGTGATGCCGGATGGCCCGGCCCCGTCTGGGGCCATGGCACGCGTGAGACCTATGACGAAAAAGACGCCCGCAAGCTGATCGCCGACATTCGCGCGGCGCTGTAACCTCCCCCATCCGATCAAACATATATTCGAGAGCATCATGGCTTTCCGCCTCTACGACCTGCCGGAAATCGAACCGAGCCGCCTTGTCGGCTTTGGCGGCAACCGCATCGACCGCCAGTCCGAAAAGCGTCACGACGATCAGGCCTTCACCGCGCTGGAGCTGCCTGAAACCCGCGTCATGGTGCTGGGCGGCAACAAGCTGCTGCTCGATTACACCGATGAGAAGACGCCCCGCGCACTCTTCCGCTTCAGCGAAGCCAGGGATTTTGCGCCCGATCTGCATGAGCCGGTGTTTCTGGGGCTTCAGGACGGCGCGCCGCTCGTCGCCCTGATGGCGCCGATTGATCCTGAAACTCTGGAAGCGCCATTCCGGGCACAGGACTATCGGAGCATCTATATGGAAGGGCTGGTTTCAGCCGATCTGCTTGGCGCGCTGGCGCAGGCGGCCGCGCTGACCGCCTGGCACAACAACCATCGTTTCTGCGGGCGTTGCGGCACAAAGACCGAAATGCGGGCCGGTGGCGCCAAGCGCCAATGCCCGAATTGCGGGGCAGAGCATTTTCCGCGCACCGATCCGGTGGCGATCATGCTGCCGGTGCGCGGCGACAAATGCATTCTGGCGCGCAGCCCGCATTTTGCTGCCGGTTCCTATTCCTGCCTTGCCGGTTTCATCGAACATGGCGAAACCATCGAAGCGGCAGTTCGTCGTGAAAGCCAGGAGGAAATGGGGCTTGCCATCGGTCGCGTCGGCTATCACGCCAGCCAGCCCTGGCCGTTTCCCTATTCGCTGATGATCGGCTGCCATGCCGAAGTGCTGTCCGACGACTTCACCATCGACCGTTCGGAACTGGAAGACGGACGCTGGTTCGGCAAGCAGGAAGTCCACAGCATGCTGGCGGGCACACATGAAAATGGGCTGCGGGTGCCGCCATCCGGCGCCATCGCAACCCATCTGATCAAGGCATGGGCGGAAAACTGATTCCGCCCGATATTTTCTGAACTACTCGGCAGCCAACAACTGCGTGCCGCGAATGTCGCTTCCCTTATAGACGCCAAGAATGCGCACTTCCTTGGAGAAGAATTCGAGTTCTTCCAAAGCAAGCTGCACGTTGCGGTCTTCCGGATGCCCTTCGATATCGGCATAGAACTGCGTGGCAATGAAACGCCCGCCGATCTGATAGCTCTCAAGCTTGGTCATGTTGACTCCGTTGGTGGCAAAGCCGCCCATCGCCTTGTAAAGCGCTGCCGGAACGTTGCGCACGCGGAAGACGAACGTCGTCATGATGCGTTCGCCGTTTTCCGGGCGCGGGGCCCATTGCTTTTCCTTCGAAAGAACGACGAAGCGGGTCACATTATCTTCCGCATCCTCGACATTTTCTTCCAGAATATCGAGACCGTAGAGATCGGCGGCCAGACGCGGCGCAAGGGCAGCCATTGAACGGTCCTGTGTGTCGGCAACAAGACGGGCAGCGCCCGCCGTGTCGCCAGCAATGACAGGCTTCCAGCCATTCTGGCGGATGACCTTGCGGCACTGGCCCAGCGCATGAATATGGCTGTGTACCGTCTTGATTTCTTCGCGCTTGACGCCCGGAAGCACCATCAGCTGAAAATGAATCGGCAGGAAATATTCGCCAACAATATGCATATCGGCCAATGGCAGCAGATAATGAATATCCGCGACGCGGCCCGCCAGCGTGTTCTCGATCGGAATCATCGCCAGATCGGCAGCGCCGGTTTCGACTGCGTTAAAAGCGTCTTCAAAAGTCGGACACGGCAAAGGCTCCATACCGGGAAACATGTTGCGTGACGCCGTATCGGAATTGGCACCCGCTTCACCCTGAAAAGAAATCCGGTTGGTTTTCATCGTCGTCGTACTTTCTCAAACGCCCCTCACTCGCGGGGCTTTCCTGGTTGTTAAACTTGTCAAAGACCCTTTGCGACAAGAATCTTTTGCGCCGCCTTTATGCCACGTCAAATAGCTCCCATTTGACTGCAAATTGCTCGGGCGCGCTCAAGGTCGGCTGGCGTATCGACGCCCAGCGGCACCGTTTTCACCACCTCGACATCGATGCGCATGCTGGCTTCCAAAGCGCGCAATTGCTCAAGCTTTTCGCGCTTTTCCAGCGGCGACGGCCCGAGCTTCACAAATTTCTCCAGCGCCGTCCGGCGATAGGCGTAGAGGCCGATGTGATGATAGAGCGGGCCTTCGCCATAAGGTGCCGTGGCGCGGGTGAAATAAAGTGCGCGCAGACGTGAGCTGCCAGCCAGCGGCGAGCCGACGATCTTCACCACGCTCGGATTGGTCTTTTCCGATTCTTCCTCGATCTCGACGCCAAGCGTCGCGATATCAGCCGGACCGTCTTCGAGCGGCAGCAATGCACGACGGATGATATCCGGATCGATGGTCGGCAGATCGCCCTGCACATTGACCACGGCATCGATCTCGCCAGCCGGATCGAGCTTCAACAATGCTTCATAGATACGGTCCGAACCCGATTCGTGATCGGTGCGCGTCATGACGGCTTCGTGACCATGAGCGGTAACGGCTGCGAAAATCTCCTCACTATCGGTCGCGACAACGGCGCGCCCGAGCTTCGCGGCGGCAGCCCTTTCGGCCACATGCACGATCATCGGCTTGCCGCAAATATCGGCCAACGGCTTGTTTGGCAGGCGCGTAGCGGCCAGTCTTGCCGGAATAAGTGTGAGGGTCTTTAGGGTCTGAAGCATGCTCGCCTCTTGTTGTCTCGCCGGATCGTAACCGTCCTTAGAGGAGTTTTATCTGCACTGTAAATGCTGCAAAAGTGTCAAAAAGTCACGGGTCTGGTTACCCTTATAGGTGTTGCATCGCCCTGGTAAAAGACCTAGTTTCCGCCCGATGCCGCGGAGAGAATTGCAACCTCATATGAGGTGCGCATGTCGGCTGAGGAGAGCGTTCTCGGGGAGAGCGTTTTGGTAGAGGGAGCGCTGACCGGCGATGAATTCAACGCGGACTAACAAGTTTATCATGGCTTTTCTGGCAACGGTTTTCGTTGTCATGACGACGGGCATCCTGTCCGATGCGCTGTTTCACTCGCCTGCACCGGAGAAGCCCGGCTTTGCAATCGAGGCGGCGGAAGCTGCGACCGGTGAAGGGGGAGCTGCACCGGCCAAGGAAGAAGTTTCTATCGCAACATTGCTGCAATCCGCCGATCCTGCGCGCGGTGAAACAGTTTTCAAGCGCTGCCAGGCCTGCCATACGGGCGAAAAGGGCGGCGCAAACAAGGTGGGTCCGCATCTCTGGGATGTGCTGAACCGTCCTGCCGCTTCCGTCGAAGGCTTCGGCTATTCGGCCGCCATGAAGGAATTTGGCGCCGGTGGCAACAAGTGGGACTACGAGCACCTCAACAAGTTCCTGACCTCGCCGAAGGCTTTCGTCAAGGGCACGGCCATGGGCTTTGCGGGTGACAAGAAGGACAATGAGCGCGCCGATCTGATAGCCTATCTGCGCACGCTTTCCGACAATCCGGCACCACTGCCGACGGCAGATGCTGCACCGGCTGGCGGCGACGCCAAACCTGCGGATGCAGCGCCAGCCAAGGAAGGCGAAAAGCCAGCCGCACCAGCGAACTAAGCATCGCAAGAACATCGAAAAGCCGGGTTTCGACCCGGCTTTTTTATTTGCGCCTGAAATTTATTGCGCCGGTGCCTTTCTTCCTCCGCAAAAACCCATAAGACTCATACAGATGATCCGAAGCAGAAACGGAGAGACTGGATGAAAGCGTTTTGGGCGGGTGCATTTGCGGTTGCCATGCTTGCAAGCACAATGTCGTCAAGCCATGCGACCGATGCAGAACCCAAATGGCGCGCCTCTTCCAGCCTGCTCGGCGAGCCCAAATATCCAGCCGATTTCAAACATTATGACTATGTGAACCCCGATGCGCCGAAGGGCGGCACGCTCAATCAGGTCGCGGTCGGCACATTCGACAGCCTCAACCCGTTCGTGGTGCAAGGCGTTCCCGCAGCAGGCCTGTCCGACTTCGGCGGCGGCATGCTCTACGATACGCTGATGACGGATTCGCTGGATCAGAGTTCGACGCAATATCCGCTCATTGCCGAGGCGCTTCAGTATCCGGAAGATTATTCCTGGGTGAAGTTCAAGCTCAATCCGAACGCCAAATGGCATGACGGCCAGCCGATCACCGTCGAAAACGTGATCTGGTCCTTCAATGTGCTGAAGAAGCAGTCCCCGCTCTACAACAAATATTATGGCGACGTGGAAAGTGCGGAAAAGACCGGCGATCATGAGGTGAAGTTCAACTTCAGCCAAAAGGGCAACCGCGAATTGCCGCAGATCATGGGCCAGCTTGCAGTGCTGCCGCAACATTGGTGGGAAGGTAAGGACGCGCAGGGCAAACAGCGTGATATCACCCGCCCGACGCTGGAAATTCCGCTGGGTTCTTCCGCCTACAAGATCGACAGTGTTTCGCCGGGACGCTCCATCACCTGGGCGCGCGTCGACGACTACTGGGGTAAGGATGTTGCGGTGAATGTCGGCCGCAACAATTTCGACCGCGTGGTCTACGAATATTACTTCAATGAAGACGCAACCTGGGAAGCCTTCAAGAAGGGCGGTCAATACGATTATCGCAACGAAAACCGCGCCCAGCGCTGGGCGGAGCAGTATAATTTCCCGGCTGTTCAGCGCGGCGATGTTATCAAGAAGTCCTTCCCGTTCAATGCTGTCGGTCGCATGCAGGGCTATTTCCTGAATATGCGCCGCGACAAGTTCAAGGACCCGAAAGTCCGCGAAGCGCTGACCTATGCGTTCGACTTCGAATCCATGAATCGACTTCTGTTCTTCAATCAGTACAGCCGCATCAACAGCTATTTCGCTGGCAACGAATTACAGCTGAGCGGCCCGCCGACCCCGGCAGAACAGGCCATTCTTGAAACGGTGAAGGATTCGCTGCCCGCAGATGCCCTGACCAAGGAATTCAAGCTGCCTGTTTACGACACGCCGCAGGCAACCCGCGATAATCTGCGCACGGCCTTGAAGCTGTTTTCGGAAGCGGGGTGGACATTGCAGGGCAACAAGCTTGTTGATGCAAAGGGTAATCCGTTCACCATCGAGTTTCTCGGCAAGGACCCGACCGACGAACGCATCTATAATCCGTTCGCAGCGAGCCTGCGCAAGATCGGTATCAATGCGACAGTGCGCATTGTCGATACCGCGCAATATCAGGCGCGCGTCAGTGATTTCGACTATGACGTCATCACCTCGGTCATCGCGCAAACCGCCTCTCCCGGCAATGAGCAACGCGACATGTGGGGCTCCAAGGCCGCCGATTTCAAAGGCAGCCGCAACTATGCCGGTATCAAAAGCGAGGCCATCGACAAGCTGATCGACCGCGTGATCTACGCCAAGGACCGCGATGAACTCGTGGCCGCAAGCCATGCGCTCGACCGTGCGCTGCTGTGGAATTATTACGTTATTCCACAATGGTATTCCGACCACATCAATGTGGCCTACTGGAACAAATTCGGCATGCCTGAAAAGCAGCCGGATTATATGGGTATCGATCCGTTCTCATGGTGGGTTGATCCCGCGAAGGCAGCCAAGCTCAAGACCGGCAGCGAATAGAGGCGTACGAAGAATGACGATGCTTCGCATGAACCGCCGCCATTTTCTGGGGGTCTCGGGCAGCGCTGCAGTCGCGGCCTGCCTGCCGGGCCAAAGTGTCATCGCCACCGCCTTTGCGGAGGTGCCAACCGGCAAAGCTCTGCACGGCCTGTCCGCTTTTGGCGAACTGAAATATGGCAGCGATTTCACCCATTTTGACTACACCAATCCAGATGCGCCGAAAGGTGGCACATTCAAGTTTGCCCCGGCAAGCTGGGTCTGGAACCAGAACACGCAGACCTTCAACACGCTCAGCACCTTTACCTTCAAAGGCGATGCGCCCCCGCGCATGGAGCTGACCTATGACAGCCTGATGGTGCCCGCTCTCGATGAGCCGGATTCCGTCTACGGGCTGATCGCAGAAAGCGCCACGCTGTCGAAAGATCGACAGACCTGCACCTTCAAGCTGCGCAAGGAAGCGCGCTTCCACGATGGTTCGCCCATAACGGCAAAAGACGTGCTGTTCACCTATACGGTGTTGAAGGAAAAGGGCCACCCCATCATACGCCAGTCGCTCACTGGACTGGAAAAGGTGGAGCTGACCGGAAAAAACGATATTCGCCTGCGCTTTGCGGCAGATCGCGGCCCCAATGCCATTCTCGATGCGGTGGTGCTGCCCATATTGTCGGAGAACTGGTTCAAGGACCGCAATTTTGAGGCCACGACCATGGAGCCGGTGCTCGGTTCCGGCGCTTACAAGGTCGGAAATTTCGCCGCCGGTCAATTCATCGAATATGACCGGGTTGAGGATTACTGGGCCAAGGATCTTCCGGTCCGGCGCGGCTCCAGCCATTTCGACCGCATCCACATAGAGTTCTTCCGCGACCGCCAGCCGGAATTTGAAGCCTTCAAGAAAGGCGACATCGATTTCCGTTCGGAAAGCGTGTCCAAGAACTGGGCGACGGGATACGACTTCCCGGCCATTCAGCAGAAGAAAGTCATCATGCGCACCTTCCCGAAAGAGAAAAGCCCGCTGATGCAGGCCTGGGCGGTGAACCAGCGCCGCGAGCGTTTCCGCGACCCGCGCGTGCGCGAGGCGATCAGTCTCTGTTTCGATTTCGAATGGACCAACGAGACCCTTTTCTTCAAGACCTATGAGCGTTCGCAATCGAGCTTCAACGGGTCGGATTTTCAGGCCAAGGGCCTGCCCTCCCCCGATGAATTGAAAGTGCTGGAGCGCTATCGCGGCAAGCTTCCCGATGCCGTATTCGGCGAGGCTGTCACCATGCCGGTTTCGGATGGAACGGGCCGCGACCGTGCTCAGTTCGGTCGCGCCATCAAGCTGATGGAAGAAGCTGGTTTCGAGCGGCGCAACGGCCAGTTCCACGACAAGGACGGTTCAAAATTCGCGCTTGAAATCCTCAGCGATTCCGAAGCCTTCACCCGCGTCTACAATCCGTTCATCCAGAAACTACGGGCAATCGGCATTGATGCAACCTTGCGGCTGGTGGATGCGAGCCAATACCAGGCGCGCTTGCAGGATTTCCAGTTCGACATGGTTGGCCTTGCCATGCTGTTCGGCGCAACCCCGACCAGCGAATCGCTTGCCAGCATGTTCGGTTCGCAAGCGGCCAAAACGCCGGGAAGCTATAATCTGCCCGGCACGGCTGACCCGGTGATCGACGCCCTGATCGACGATGCCGGAAAGGTTTCGACCCGGGACGATCTTGTCGCTACGATCAGAGTGCTTGATCGGTACTTGCGTATCCGGCGCGACTGGATTCCAAATTGGACAACAGCGAATCATCTCGTGGCCTATTGGGACCGGTTCGGTTTCAAGGAACCGAAGCCCGATTATGGCTTTCCGGTTGAGACGCTGTGGTGGATAGAAGAAGAAAAGGCAAAAGCTGTTGGTAAGCCATAAGAGAAACCCGGATCTAACGAGAGAGCCAAGCTGATGGGCGCTTATATCCTCCGCCGCTTGATCTTAATGATCCCGACCATCTTCGGCATCATGGCTATTTCCTTCGCCGTTGTTCAGTTCGCCCCCGGCGGTCCGGTCGAGCGCGTGATCGCGCAGCTTTCCGGTCAGGGCGGCGACGCGCTTGATCGCCTTTCCGGCGGTGGCGGCGATTTCGGTCAAAGCGCTGTCGATAGCAGCTCGGTCAACTCGAAATATCGCGGCGCACAGGGGCTGGACCCGCAATTCATCGCCGATCTGGAAAAGCAGTTCGGCTTCGACAAGCCGCCGCTTGAGCGTTTTGGCCAGATGCTGTGGAACTATCTGCGCTTCGATTTCGGGCGCAGCTATTTCCGCGATATCAGCGTGATCGATCTCATCAAGGAAAAGATGCCGGTTTCGATCTCGCTCGGCCTGTGGCTGACATTTCTGTCCTATATGATCTCAATCCCGCTCGGCATTCGCAAGGCGATCAAGGAAGGCACGCGCTTCGACACCTGGACCAGCGCGGTCATCATCGTCGGCTACGCTATCCCAAGCTTCCTGTTCGCCATTCTGCTGATCGTGCTTTTCGCGGGCGGATCGTTCTTCGACTGGTTTCCGCTGCGTGGTCTCACTTCGCCCGACTTTGCGCAGATGTCGTTCTGGGGCAAAATCGGCGACTATCTCTGGCACATGGTTCTGCCGGTCACAGCGCTGGTGCTTTCGGCCTTCGCTACCACGACGCTTCTGACGAAAAACTCGTTTCTCGAAGAAATCCGCAAACAATATGTGACAACGGCGCGCGCCAAGGGCCTCACCGAGAATCAGGTGCTTTATCGCCACGTCTTCCGCAACGCTATGCTGATCGTCATCGCCGGTTTTCCGGGCGCTTTCATCTCGGCCTTCTTCACCGGCTCGCTTTTGATTGAAACCATCTTCTCGCTCGACGGTCTTGGCCTGCTCGGCTATCAGTCGGTCATCAACCGCGATTATCCGGTTGTGTTCGCCAATCTCTTCATCTTCTCGCTGATCGGACTGCTTGTCGGGCTTCTGTCCGATCTGACCTATACGTGGATCGATCCGCGCATTGATTTCGACCGGAGGGACGTGTGATGACAGACGCTGCCCTCACCCCCACCGTCAAGCCAGTGAAAAGGCCATGGCTATCACCGCTGAACCGCCGCCGCTGGCAGAATTTCAAGGCCAACAAGCGCGGTTACTGGTCGTTGTGGGTTTTCCTGTTTCTGCTCATCGCCGCCCTTTGCTCCGAATTCATCGCCAATGATCGCCCCATTCTCGTTTCCTACAAGGGCGAGTTGCTGACACCGGTCTTTGTCGATTACCCGGAAGAGAAATTCGGCGGCTTCTATGCCGTGACCGATTATCGCGATCCGGTGATACAGGAAGAAATCGCCAATAATGGCTGGGCGCTCTGGCCGCCCATTCGCTATTCCTACAACACCGTGAATAACGAAATCCCGGAAGCAGCACCTTCAAAGCCCTTCTGGCTCTATTCCGCCGAGGAGCGCTGCCAGCGCTATGCGCAAGGCGTTAGCGATCCCAATTGCCGTTTCGGCAATTTCAACCTGCTCGGCACCGACGATCAGGCGCGAGATGTCTTTGCGCGCGCGCTTTACGGCTTCCGCATTTCGGTGCTGTTCGGCCTGATCCTCACCTTCTTCTCGGCCATCATCGGCGTGACGGCAGGCGCGGTTCAGGGCTATTTCGGCGGCTGGGTCGATCTGATCTTCCAGCGCGTCATCGAAATCTGGTCGTCGATCCCCGTGCTTTATCTGTTGCTCATCATAGCAGCGATCCTGCCGCCGGGCTTCTGGGTGCTGCTAGGCATCATGCTTCTCTTCTCATGGGTGGCATTCGTCGGCGTTGTGCGCGCTGAATTCCTGCGCGCCCGAAACTTCGAATATGTGAATGCAGCGCGCGCACTTGGCGTGAAGAACGGCACCATCATGTGGCGTCACCTTCTGCCCAATGCCATGGTGGCGACGTTGACCTTCCTGCCTTTCATCCTGAACGGCTCGATCACCACGCTCACCTCGCTCGACTTCCTTGGCTTCGGCCTGCCGCCAGGCTCCGCCTCGCTCGGCGAACTTCTGGCGCAGGGCAAGAACAACCTTCAGGCACCTTGGCTCGGCATTACCGGCTTCGTGGTCATCTCGGTCATGCTGTCGCTCCTGATCTTCATCGGCGAGGCGACACGCGACGCATTCGATCCGCGAAAGGCATTTCAATGAGTGGGTCAATGAGTGGATCCCTGTCCGAATCAGGCAACAAAACCCTGCTGTCCGTCCGCGACTTGTCGGTGGCGTTTCGCCAGAACGGCGAAGAGCGCATTTCCGTCGACCGTGTGTCCTTCGACATTGCCGAAGGCGAGACCGTGGCTCTGGTCGGCGAATCCGGCTCGGGCAAGTCCGTCTCCGCCCTGTCGGTGCTGAAGCTTCTCCCCTATCCGGCGGCAAGCCACCCTTCCGGTGAAATCCTTTTCAACGGCAAGGACTTGATGAAGGCCTCCGAGCCGGAATTGCGGCGTGTGCGCGGCAATGACATTGCCATGATCTTTCAGGAGCCGATGACCTCGCTCAACCCGCTGCATAGCGTCGAGCGGCAGATCGGCGAAATCCTGCGTGTGCATCAGGGCATGGGCGACGCCCAGGCGCGGGCGCGCACGCTGGAGCTTCTGAACGAGGTTGGCATTCGCGAGCCGGAAAAACGCCTGTCGGCCTTCCCGCATCAGCTTTCGGGCGGGCAACGCCAGCGCGTGATGATCGCCATGGCACTGGCCAACAAGCCGAAACTGCTGATCGCCGACGAACCAACCACAGCGCTCGATGTGACCGTGCAGGCGCAGATTTTGAAGCTGCTTGCCGAGTTGAAGGCCGCGCAAGGCATGTCGATGCTGTTCATCACCCACGATCTCGGCATCGTGCGCAAGATCGCCGACAAGGTCTGCGTGATGAGCAAGGGCAAGATCGTTGAGGCTGGTCCAACCAAGGACATCTTCGACAATCCGCAGCATCCCTATACCAAGCACCTGCTTGCCGCCGAACCGAAGGGCGAGCCGCCCGCTGCCGATCCGGCGGCAAAAACGGTGATGGAAGGCAAGGATATCCGCGTTTGGTTCCCGATCAAGAAGGGGTTCATGCGCAAGACCGTCGACCATGTGAAGGCGGTGGACGGGATTGATGTCAATCTGCGTGCCGGTCAGACACTCGGTGTCGTCGGCGAATCGGGGTCCGGCAAGACCACGCTTGGCCTTGCCCTTTCGCGGATGATTTCATCCAAGGGCGATATTCGCTTTGAAGGGCGCGATATCGCGAAATTCAGCTTCAAGGATATGCGCCCGCTGCGCCGTGAAATGCAGATCGTGTTTCAGGACCCGTTCGGCTCGCTTTCTCCGCGGATGACCATTGCGGATATCATTGCCGAAGGCTTGCTGGTGCATGAGCCTAAGCTCTCCGCCGACGACCGCGATGCGCGTGTCGTGGCAGCGCTGCAGGAAGTGAACCTCGACCCCGAAACCCGCTTCCGCTATCCGCATGAATTTTCCGGCGGCCAGCGCCAGCGCATCGCCATTGCGCGCGCCATGGTGCTGACCCCGCGCTTCGTCATGCTGGATGAGCCAACCTCGGCGCTCGACATGAGCGTGCAGGCGCAAGTGGTCGATCTTTTGCGTGGATTGCAGAAGAAGCATGATCTCGCCTATCTTTTCATTAGCCACGATCTCAAAGTGGTGCGGGCACTGGCCAATGATGTGCTGGTGATGCGCAACGGCAAGGCGGTAGAATATGGCACGGCGAAGGATGTCTTCGCCAATCCCAAGACCGACTATACCAAGGCGTTGATGGCGGCAGCCTTCCATATGGAGGCGACCGAGGGAGGAGTAAGACAATGACCAATAATGATAAGGGCAATATTCTTCTGGCGATCACCGATTGGGACCCGGAAATCTGGCTGAAGACATTCAAGGACAATGCGCCGGATCGCCCCGTGGTGACCGAACGCGCCGAGAATGATCCTTCCGTCAAATACGCTCTCGTATGGAAGCAGAAGCCCGGCTCACTCGCCAATCTGCCCAACCTGAAAGTCATTTTCTCGCTTGGCGCTGGCGTGGACCACGTGTTCCGCGATGACCGTATTCCCGATGTGCCGCTGGTGCGCATCATCTCCGACGACCTGACCATGCGCATGACCGAATATGTGGTCTGGCAGGTGCTGGATCATCACCGTCTGGGATCGCGCTATCGCAAGCAGCAGCAGAACCATGTCTGGCATGAAGATCGCCGCCAGCCTGCCGCCCATGAGGTGACGGTCGGCATTATGGGGCTCGGCGTGCTGGGCCGCGATGCGGCTGAAAAGCTGAAAGCACTGGGTTTCAACGTGACCGGCTGGAGCCGCCGCCAGCAGGAAATCGCTGGCGTGAAAACCTATCACGGTCGTGACGGTTTTGGCGCTTTTCTCAAGACCGCCGATATTTTCGTCTGTCTGCTGCCGCTCACGCCAGACACCAAGGGCATCCTGTCCATGTCGATGTTCGCGCAGCTGAAAAGCGACGGACCGTTCGGCGCGCCAGTATTGATCAATGCCGGTCGCGGCGGCTTGCAAAACGAGGCTGATATTCTGGCGGCGCTCGACCGCGGGCTGCTTTCGGCAGCATCGCTCGACGTGTTCAATCAGGAACCGTTGCCGACCACAAGCGCGCTCTGGGATCATCCGAGAGTGACGATCACGCCGCATGCAGCGGCAAGCTCGTCAGCAACGGCACTGGTGCCGCAGATCATCCGGCAGATTGAAGCCTTCGAGCGCAATGGCACGCTGGAGCACATCGTCGACCGCAATACGCAGTATTGACGTTTCAGATTGGAGGATCGGCAGCTACTGGCTGCCGGTCGTCTCACCACCTATCCCTGCACGATCTCCTTGCGCAAGGTGATGGAGGTCGTGCGCGTATAGCCGGGATGCGCCGTTTCCGCGATCTTGCAATAACCGAGCTTTTCAAACACCGCCCGATTGCGCGTCAGTTCGATACGCACCTGCAATTCAATCGCCGGCTTGCCCTTCGCGAAAGTTTCAGCCTCCGCACGCTGCATCAGGGCGCGAGCGATTCCCTGCCCCTCGAAGGCGGGCGCAACGGCAAGCTTGCCGAGATAGAAGCTATCGCTTCTCTCCTTGATGAAAACGCAGCCCACCAGTTCTTCGCCAATCAGGGCTGCAAAGCCGGTCTCTTCCCCGGCCTTTTGTTTCAGTCCTTCCGCAGTCAGAAGATGCGCGGAAGACGGCGGATCGATCACGCCGTCCATATAGGCAAAGCTGTCGCGGATGAGTTTCAGAAGCTCGTCCCAGCGGGCGAAATCCTGATTGATGGCCACAATGCGGAGCGTGGTCATTTGGGCGTACGCGCCTTGTAGCGAATGGTCTCGAAACGGACATACAGCGCGTTATAGAGCAGCAAACGACCAACCAGCGATTCGCCGATACCGGTGACGAGCTTGATCACTTCCATTGCCTGCAAGCTGCCGATCACGCCCGGCAGCACGCCCAGCACGCCCGCTTCTGCGCAGGTGGGGACGGTTCCCGGCGGCGGCGCTTCCGGGAAGAGATCGCGATAGGAGGGATTTTGCGTGCCGTCCGAACCGGTCAGATAAGGCATCAGCACTGTCACCGTGCCATCAAAGCGGCCCATCGCGCCAGTTACCAGCGGTCGCCCGACTTTGGCCGCCGTATCCGCCAGCACATAGCGCGTTGTGAAGTTGTCGGAGCCATCAACAATCACATCGTAATCGGCAATCAGCGCTTCGGCATTGTCCGCGTTGAGGCGCAGGGCATGGCCTTCGACCGTCACATGCGGATTGATGCGCGCAATGGCGTTTCGCGCGCTCTCGACCTTTTCCTGACCGACGCTTTCCGTGTCGTGGATGACCTGACGCTGGAGATTGGACAGCGACACCGTATCGTCGTCGACGATGCCGAGCGTCCCGATGCCCGCAGCCGCCAGATATTGCAGCACGGGCGCTCCGAGACCACCCGCACCAATAACCAATACACGCGCTGCCTTCAGCTTCTGCTGGCCGGGGCCACCGACTTCCGGCAGCACGATATGGCGCGCATAGCGTTCAAGTTCTTCGGACGAAAATGGTCTGGATGGTGCATTCATGATGGCCAACATATGCCTCCGCGACGATGCTGTCAGCGGATAATTTAGCTCTTGGTGAGAACGCCGCCTGCAACACTGAAAAACTGCGCATCGCCGCCAAGCGTATCGAACAGCGCCCTGTCGGTGCCGGTCATGAAGGCCTGCCCGCCGAGATCGTCGAGAATGCCGAACAAAGCAGCGCGGCGGCCTGAATCGAGATGCGCGGCGATTTCGTCCAGAAGGAGAATCGGGGCCATGCCGGACAATTCGCCCGTCAGGCGCGCATGGGCCAGTATCAAACCGATGAGCAATGCCTTCTGCTCGCCGGTCGAGCACAGGGCGGCTGGCATGGCTTTCGGCCTATGCTGCACGATGAGATCGGTGCGGTGCGGCCCATCCAGCGTGCGGCCTGCCGCGCGATCCCGGATGCGCCCGTCGCGCAGGATGCGGCGGAAATCCTCTTCCAGATCGAGCGCCGCCTCGAGGCCGATCCGCTGTTCCAGCGACCCTTCCAGAAAACAATCCGCCTTCGGAAAAGGACCTTCCGCCGGAAGGCGCTCTATCATGGCCGCAATCAGCCGCATGGCTTCTGCGCGCGCTGCGGCAATGGCGGTGCCAAGCTCCGCCATCTGGCTTTCGATGGCATCGAGCCAGCGGTCGTCATTATTGCCTTCGCTGAGCAGTCGGTTGCGGCTGCGCATGGCTTTTTCATAATCGAGCACACGCTTGCCGTGCCCGGTATCGATGGCGAGGACCATGCGATCGAGGAAACGCCGCCGGTCCGACGCGCCACCGGTAAAAAGCCCGTCCATGGAAGGAACGACCCAGAGGATGCGGGCATAATCGAGAAGCTCGTCGCCAGAGGCTGCAACGCCGTTGATGCGAACCTTGCGCCCGCCTTCTCCGCCGCCCGCCGTTCCCGTGCCGATTTCGGCTTCGCCGTAGATCATGCAATCCAGTGATGCGTGGATGGCAAAGCCGTCTTGCTGTCCCTCCGGACCGTTGACCCGCGCCACATCGTCATAAGACGCCCGGCGAAGACCGCGTCCCGGCGACAGAAAGGAAAGCGCTTCAATGAGATTGGTCTTGCCCGAACCGTTCTCGCCCGTCAGCACCACATGGCCGGGGCCAAGCGGCAGCGAGAGTTCCGCATAATTGCGGAAATCAGTAAGCTTAAGCCGCCGGACCGAAACCCGGTCGGGGCGACTTGTTATATCGTCTTTTATATCCACAATCGGGTTCTTTGAGAGGCCTCTTCCAGCGAGATGCCGGGGCTGACGAGATTTTGGCTATGGCATGCCGAAAATGGTGGGATTTGAGAACCGGAGCGCAGCGTACATACTGTACGTGAAGCACCGGAAGCGAAAAATCACGCCATTTGCAGGCCGCCAGAGTCGAAATATCCCAGCCCTAGACGCGCATCGGCATCAGAACATACAGCACATCTTCGTCGCCGGTGTCGCGCACCAGTGTCGGCGAACCGGCATCGGCCAGCATGAAGACAGCATCCGAACCGGAAAGCTGGCTGGTGATATCCAGCAGATATTTGGAGTTGAAGCCGATATCCAGCGGATCGGAATCATAATCCGCTGCCAGCTCGTCCGTTGCGCTGCCCGAATCGGGATTGTTGACCGTCAGCGTCAGCTGGCCATCAGCGATGGAAAGCTTGACCGCACGGCCACGCTCGCTCGAAATGGTCGAAACACGATCGACGGATGCGGCAAATTCCTGGCGCCCGATGGTGAGCTTCTTGTCATTGCCGGATGGAATGACGCGCTGGTAATCCGGGAAGGTACCGTCGATGAGCTTGGAGGTGAGCACCACGGAGCCGACCGTAAAGCGGATCTTGGCGTCCGACAGTTCCACCATTGCCACCACATCAGGCGCATCAACCAGCTTCTGCAGTTCGGCAACCGTCTTGCGTGGAATGATGATGCCCGGCATGCCTTCCGTTCCCGATGGGGCTTCCAGTTCAGCGCGGGCCAGACGGTGACCGTCGGTCGCCACAGCGCGCAGCTTCAAAGCGCCGTCGCTTTCGATAGCATGGAAGAAGATTCCGTTCAGATAATAGCGTGTTTCTTCCGTCGAGATCGCAAACTGGGTGCGGTCGATAAGGCGCTTCAGCGCCTGCGCTTCGATGCGGAAGGAATGGGTGAAGGATCCGGCCGTCAGTTCCGGGAAATCCGACTGAGGCAGGCACTGGAGGCGGAAGGACGACTTACCGGAAATAACCGACATGGAGCCGCCATCCGGATTGGTGGACAGCATGACTTCCGCGCCATCGGGCAGCTTGCGCACGATATCGTAGAGCAGATGTGCCGGGACCGTCGTCGCGCCCGCCTGCTCGACCATGGCCGCGGTTGCTTCGTTCACTTCGAGGTCGAGGTCGGTCGCCTTGAGGGCAAGGCTTGCTCCTTCGGCCTGCAAAAGCACGTTCGACAAAATCGGAATCGTGTTGCGACGCTCCACGACGCGGTGGACGTGGTTGAGAGATTTGAGAAGGTTCGATCGCTCTAGGGTAACACGCATGTTCAAACGCACTCGCTCGCTAGGACAAGGCGCTTGCATCTGACGGGCAGCGGCCCTCGTCGGTAAGGCACCAAAGGCGCCAGAAAGGTCCGTTAAAGTGGCAGATTTTTAAGGAGAAAAGCAAGCCCGGGCCGTGTCGTATTGCGACAGGGCCCGGGCTTTTTGTTGATAACCGCGGTTGATAGCGGGGAAGCTTCTGTAACACGACAGTTGCATTCTTCGTGATGCCGGGCTGCAACGAGCAATTTCCTGTGCTCCGGCGCTCACGTACCTTTAAGTATGCTCCGCTCCGGTACTCGAAAATCACCCGTTTCGCCACGGCCTGACGAATTTGCAACTGTCGTATTAATCACGCAGCCTGATCGTTGATGAGACGCTTCAGAAGCTCCAGTTCCTGTGCCAGCTTGGTGTCGGCACCCACCAGATCTTCGATCTTGCGCACGGCATGCAGCACGGTCGTATGATCGCGTCCGCCGAAGCGACGGCCAATTTCCGGCAGCGAACGCGGCGTCATCATCTTGGCGAGATACATCGCCACCTGACGCGGCTTCACGATGGTGCGGGTACGACGATTCGAAAGCAGATCCTGCTTCGAAACATTGTAATGGCGCGCCACGATGCGCTGGATTTCCTCGATGCGGATGCGCTTCGGTTCGCCTGCGCGGGTCAGATGGCCGAGCAGCTCATCCACGCGGTCAATCGACAGATTCGGCTCGAAGGACTGGCGGAACAGAAGCTGGTTGAAAGCGCCTTCCAGCTCACGGCCCGAGCCGGTGACGGTGCGGGCGACGTGCGAAATAATCTCGTCGCCAATGTTGAGGCTCGGATCTTCAACCTGTG
Source organism: Brucella sp. 22210 (assembly GCF_052045675.1). NCBI lineage: Bacteria > Pseudomonadati > Pseudomonadota > Alphaproteobacteria > Hyphomicrobiales > Brucellaceae > Brucella > Brucella sp. 22210. The sequence goes on along the minus strand of NZ_JBQEPD010000001.1, from coordinate 288,307 downwards.
CCGTGTTCAGACGACGACGCAGCATTTCAACGCGCATGTCGTAATCCGGTGCGGCCACTTCAAGCGCAACGCCGCCCTGAAGACGCGAACGGACGCGGACGTCGAGTGATTCCAGTTCCGACGGCGCACGATCAGCGGCAACAACGACCTGCTTGGCGCTGTCGAGCAGCGTGTTCAGGAGATGGCAGAACTCGTGCTGAATGGACTTGCCCTGCAGGAACTGCATGTCGTCGATGACCAGAAGGTCGATGTCGCGCAGCTGTTCCTTGAAGGAAAGCGCATTGTTGTCACGGATAGCGGTCGCAAAGCGCCACATGAAATATTCAGCGGTCAGATAAACGACGCGGGCCTTTTCCTGACGCTGCAGCGCTGCGGCTGCAATGGCCTGAAGAAGATGCGTCTTGCCGAGACCCACCGATGCATGAATGAAAAGCGGGTTGAAACGCACAGCGCTGGAACCGGCTTCCGCAATGGTGCGGGCGGCGGCAAGCGCCACACGATTCGATGCGCCATCGACGAAGCTGTCGAACGTGTAACGCGGATCAAGCGGCGAGCCGAGAATCGAGCCCGAAGCGGCAGCCGATTCTGCGACCACGGCAGAACCGCGCTTGTCGCCGATATGCTGACCGGCAAAGGACTGGCCGACCGGGAACATCATCTTTTCGCGCGGAGCCACGACAGGCTTGGCTTCAGCCGATTCCGTCGTTTCTGCCGGCGCTGCGCTGCGAACCACGCGGTTCATGCCGCGCACAACGACTTCGACCTTCAGGATCTGAGCGTTTTCTTCCTGCCAGAGTTCGGTCAGGAGTTCAGAATAATGATTGTTGATCCAGGAGCGCAGGAAAGCTGTCGGGACCGACAGGCGCACAATGCTCTTGGAAATATCGTCAAGTTTCAACCGGCCGAACCAGCTCGAATAGATTTCGCTGCCCACACGGGCTTTCAGCTTTGCCGTAAGGCGCTCGAAAGCCTCTTCGCTGACTGCAGCGTCCATGTTCGTCAGGCTCTTGTCATTTCCGGTAGCAGAAGATCCATGGATACGGTTCGCATGTGCATCATCACCCATCGTTGCCGTCGCCTTGCCGCTCGTCATTGCCATCGTCTCGCCTGCCTTCACATTCGTACGCGCCATTTTCCGGCGCTTGTCATTTTTTCCAGCTCGTCGTTCCAGATCTGTCGTCCTTCAACGCCGGCGGTACTCACTCATACACTCAGGCCCGCAACACCGGACCAAACACAAACTCAATCGGACCCGACAGGTCCAAACCGAAAGACTCCTTTCCGGTTACCCGCGCACGACTCATACAACTGTTCACCGAAGGCTGATTGCCCGGAACCCCTTCCACGACAACCACTCAATTGCCCGCCATCTGTCCAAAACGACTTTCCGGTTAATGGCCAGTTAATGGCCCGGTCATTGAATGATAAGCAATCACCCGAAAGAAAGAGGACCTTGGAGACCAGAAAATAGCGCTCGCGGATTCAACATCCACGCTGACATTCGACAGCAATTAGCGCTAACTCCGGGCCGGTGGCCCACCCCTCTTGATGACCTGACTTTAGCGAAGGGCCGCCGTAAAGAGCAAGCCTAGGATTGCCAGTTTTTTTTCATGAAACCCCTTGCATAGGGCAGCGCGATAGACCGGGAATCGGACGCCAGCGAATTAACACCTTTGGATTCAATGTGTTTTCTACGTGGTCAAATTAGATGGTCCTGATCTGTTCCGCCTGAAAAATAATTTTTAAAAATCTGCTTGACTCAAACGGCCTTCCGAGTCCCATCCGGCCCCTGTGGATAACTCTGCGAAATGTTACGCAAATGATTGAAATTACAATCGAAAATTACCCGGTAGTAACATTCTGAAACCTCGTAAACTTGCCTCTTCACATTGAAAAATATGCGAAAAAATTGCGACCTTACGTTGAGCAGAAAGCTGCAAGAAGCCCGAAAAAAAGAAAACCCGGCTAACAATGAGCCGGGTTTCAGAACTTGCTTATAAAAATAGGCAATAATTAGGCGTTGAGTGCCTTCACGCGCTTGGCAAGGCGAGACACCTTGCGAGCAGCAGTGTTCTTGTGCATCACGCCCTTGGTGACGGAGCGCATCAGTTCAGGCTCAGCAGCCTTGAATGCGACTTCCGCAGCCTGCTTGTCGCCGCTCAGAAGAGCGTCTTCCAGCTTGCGGATGAAAGTGCGAACGCGCGAGCGACGCGACTTGTTGATTTCGGTGCGGGCAGCGATCTTGCGCACTGCCTTCTTGGCCGAAGGAGTATTGGCCATAAATGCCTCTCTTTTTCTGTCAGCTAGCCAGGGGCTTAAACCGCCGGGCACAAAACCTCTAGGGCAGCCGAAATCCCTAGAAAACCCGGGTGGCCGCCGATCCGTGGCGGGCTTATAGATCAGCTTTGCCCTCACGTCAACGAGGATTCTGCCGCGACTATCAATCAAAAAGCCGGTTTTGCGCCTGCGCGCGGGCCTTCAAGCCCTCTGAACCAGCCTCCATCCAGCCCTGAATACCGCATCGGGCAGCGGTAACCACCGCCCGATGCGCTATCCGTCTTATCGATTCTTGAAGGATGGCGTGCGCTTGTCGACAAATGCCGCCATGCCTTCCTTCTGGTCTTCCGTCGCAAAAAGCGAATGGAACAGGCGGCGCTCATAGCGCAGTCCTTCGCTCAGCGTCATTTCATAGGTGCGGTTCACCGCTTCCTTGGCCATCAGAACCGAAGGACGCGAGAAGGACGCAATACGCTCGGCAGCCTTCAAAGTTTCTTCCAGCAGAACTTCCGGCTCGACGACCCGTGAAACGAGGCCCGAGCGCTCGGCTTCCGCCGCATCCATCATGCGGCCGGTCAGGCACATATCCATCGCCTTGGACTTGCCGACGAAACGGGTCAGGCGCTGCGAGCCGCCCATGCCCGGAATGACGCCGAGCGTGATTTCCGGCTGGCCGAACTTGGCATTGCTGCCTGCAATGATGAAGTCGCACATCATGGCCAGCTCACAGCCGCCGCCAAGCGCATAACCGGAAACGGCAGCGATGATCGGCTTGCGCGTGCGGTCCACCTTCTGCCAATCGGCGAACATGTCCTGCAGATAGGCATCGACGAAGTCGATGGACTGCATTTCCTTGATGTCGGCGCCAGCAGCAAAAGCCTTTTCAGAACCGGTCAGCACCACGGCGCCGATCTTGTCATCAGCATCGAAAATCGCGAGCGCATCCGTCAAATCATTGAGCACACCCCGATTGAGCGCATTGAGCGCCTGCGGACGATTGAGGCGGATAAGCCCGACATTGCCGCGCGTCTCGACGATGATCGTTTCATAAGCCATGGAATTCTGCTCCTCCTTCATCAGGCATCGCTATCCGGTTCACGGCCCATAAGGCCGATACCATGACAGCTTCAATTTCCGGGCGGCAAGGTGGACCGGCCATCCCCGTTTGGCAAGGTCTTATGTCTGGCAGAACGCACAGAAAAAAGTCGAACGTCCCGCCTGGACCGCGCGCTCGACGGTACCGTTGCACGCCGGGTTGCGGCATGGTTCCCCTTCCCGCCCATAGACCGAGAAGGAATGCTGGAAATAGCCAAGCGCCCCGTCGGCCTGAATGTAATCCTTCAGGCTCGACCCGCCCGCCGCAATGGCCTCGGCAATCACCGTGCGGATATCGCTGGCCAGACGCTCCATAAGCACCGCATCGCCCGCTACGGCCCCGGCTGCGCGCATGGGCGACAGACCGGAACGCCACAGCGCCTCGCAGACATAGATATTGCCGAGACCGGCAATCAGCCGCTGATCGAGAAGTGCTGCCTTGAGCGGCGTGCGCCGCCCCTGAAACAGTTCCGCCAGTATCGCTCCCGACAAAAGATTGCCGGTTGGTTCAATACCGAGACCGCTCAGAAATGGATGCGTGTCGAGCGCGCCTTTTTCCGCAAACAACATGAAGCCGAAACGGCGCGGATCATTATAGATGATGCGCGCACCTGAACCGCCGGGACGCGACAGATGAAACACCACATGGTCATGGGCGCTGTTCTTAGATCGCTCGTGATGGAAAGCGCCGGGCGTATCCCCGCCGTCTTCGGCCTCGATGCGAAACGAACCGGACATGCCGAGATGGCTGATGATGGAAAGACCGTCATCGAGATGAAGCGTCAGATATTTCGCACGGCGACCGAGCGCCTCGATCCGATGCCCGGTCAGGCGTTCCACAAAATGGTCTGGAAAAGGAAAGCGCAGATCGGGTCTGTTCTGATCGACACGTTCGATGGTTGCCCCTTCCATGAAGGGTTGCAAGCCGCGGCGAACGGTTTCTACCTCTGGCAATTCTGGCATTGAAAGCAAATCCTGAAGGGAAGGTCTGGCCTTTCCCTCTATATGTTGGGTTTTGCCCCTATTGCCAAGGGGAATACGCGAAAGAACGCTTCAGCACCCGCTACAAGGAATGGTGTTGGTATAGCGTGGAGAGAGATAATAGGTCTCGCTCATGGGAATGCTGGTCGATATCCATGAGTTGAGCGGCTTGTAGTCAAGCTCCACATCAACCTTGATAAAATAGGCGTCGGTCGCGATGAGCGCAGCGGGAAGATCGCCTTTGCTGCCAGCCAAGGCAGCGAAGTTTGCAACATTCGCACGCGACCAGTCGACCGTCACGGTATAGGTGTTCGATGATTGCGCCTTGGTGACTTTCAGGGCCGTTACCCTGATCTTCGGGCTTGTCCGACTGTAAGGCAGCAGCGATGCGCTACCAATGGCGAACATATCGTCGACGTCACTGGCCGAAACCGAAATCTGCCGCGTAACCAGATCGGCCAGGCTGCTGGCGGATCGTGACACCTTCTTGTTGACGTCGAGACCATCGGCAAGATCGGTCGAACCAAGATAAATCACGAGCAGGACCGGAGCGATCAGCGCAAATTCGACCGCGCCGACAGCGCGCCTGTCGCGCAGGAAATTTTGTAACAACCGGAATAGTGCTGTTCGCATGGCGATAAAGGTCCAGTCCGGGCCGCAACCCGATATTCGTCGTCAGTTGGGAAACGGCTCGTTCTGCCATGTCAGCGTGGAGAACAACGGCATGGTGCCGCGTTTCGCATCGGCGCTGTCGGTCAGATAGAGAATGTTGGTCAGAACCGGCCAGCGATAGAGCACATTGAGCTGGTTGATGGTCGAGGTGCCGTTGGTGCCGGTGATGCCGGTGCGCGTCAGATCGCCATCAGCAGTCAAAATGCCGGTGGTCGGCACCGTGGAAAAGCCGGAATAGGTGCCAAGATTGAACGACAGTCCCTCACAACCGGCCTTCACCATGAACTGGATCTGGTCGCAGAGCATGGTCTGGATTTTGGTCGGCGTGAGATCGCTTCCCTTGATCTGCCCGGTCTGGATCTGACGCGCGACATTCTGCGTGGCATTCCACAACACCTGTCGGGCAGTGAAATTCATACCCGTTTCGATGGTCGAAAAAACGATAAGCAGGAACGGAATGATCAGAAGTGTGAATTCGATTGCTGTCGCGCCGTCGCGCGCCCGGCCAAACAGCCGCACGCGCCGAAAGGCGGCACATAGCCACGAATATTCTTCTCCTCGCCAGTGCCGACGGGAATTCTTGAATGCCATGCCCCACCCAAACCATGCCGGTTTAAAACATGGCGTAGGAATACATCAGGACAACCTGAAAGAGTATTAACGGCACATGCGGGATTTTAGCGACAGCTCTTATTTATCGTCGCCGATCTTGGTCGAAGCTTTTTCGCAATAGGGCGTGCAAGACAAGGTCTGGACCTCTGCCCGGCGATAGACGCGGGTGGTGCCCCGCCCATTGCTGGAGACAACGAGTTCCCGATCAATGATCGGCTCGCCCTGCTTGTCCATGACAACGATATTGGTAACGCCAAAATCCTTGCCGGTCAGTACGATGGTCTGGGAATCCTGAACGACAGCGTCCGCAATAGCCGGATTGCCGATCACCACCGTATCAGCGGGGCGGGCGAGGCGAAGGATGCGTGCCCGACTTGTTTCAAGCTTGATATATTCTTCCGCATGCGCGGCCTGAACTCCGGCCGAAGACAGCATTATCGCTGCCAAGGCCAATGCCTTCCGCAACTTTTCCGAAGAGAAAAACCGACGCGCCACTCTACGACCCCCGTAATATGCCTAGCAAATAATGAAGAGGATTGGTGAAAGAAGCATTAAGCTTGCCGCAAAGCTGCCCCTTGTGCCCCATTGGAGGTGGAATTTATCAGGCAACGCTTCATTAACCCTGATTGTTAAGGGGCCTACAATGCCTGCCGACTATGCTTCAGCCATCCGAACTTGATGACGGCCATTATGGGGCAGCCGTCTTCGGAGAGGCGAAGGAGCGTACAATGCCGACATTGATGACGCGTTTTTTGAAGAACCGGGCCGGTTCCACAGCGATTGAATATGCGCTGATCGGCACGCTGGTTTCTATCGCGATCATCAGTGGTGTAGCGCTCATGGCTGGTAGTGTCGGTGAAAAATTCGACGCCGTTGCCACAAGCGTCCAGAACGCGACGAACGGTAAATAATCGGCAACGAAACTCTATCGGGGGCTTTGATGGTCATAGCAGCGCTGATGACGGCGATTTTCGTGGCAGCGATGGTCACGGCCATGATCACCGATCTCCTGTCGATGACCATTCGCAACCGGGTTTCGATTGGTCTCGCCGCCGGGTTCATCATTCTCGCACCCTTTTCCGGGCTTTCACTTGCTGATTACGGCTGGCATCTGGTGACCGGCGCGCTGATGCTCGGCATCACTTTTGCCCTCTTCTGCCTGCGCACCATGGGTGGCGGCGACGCAAAACTGATTGCCGCAACGACGCTGTGGTTCGGCTTCAATCCGGGCCTGGCGGACTATGTCGTCAAGTTCTCGATCCTGGGCGGCGTTCTCACGCTTCTCATCATTATTTATCGCCTGATACCGCGCCCGGTTTATGCTGATCGTTATGCCTTTCTGGAACGACTGTCGCGCAAGGATGTCGGGATTCCTTATGGGATCGCTTTGGGCGCCGCCGGTCTGTGGAGCTTCCCGCTCTCACCTGTCGGCCAGTCAATTCAGTCAATTTTGTTCGCTCCCGCATGATAACCGGCAACGAATTGCCCTGCGGAACTTATATTTCTTAATACGAATAAGATTATATTAACCATAATTACACGATTGCCGGTGCAATTTTGGAACACGTCGTTCGGACGTGGGGACTTGCACGGGGCACATCATGAAATCAGCTCGTCTGCTCATTCTTGGGGTAGCCGTTATCGCTGCTGGCGGTGCGGGCTATATCGCCATGAATCTGTCGGCACCGCCGCCTGCACCCGTCGTGGTTGCGCCTGAGACCCCACAGATCCAGCTGGAAGAAGTGCTTGTCGCCACGGAAAATCTCGGCGTCGGCGCTGAACTGACCTCGCAGATGCGCTGGCAATCATGGCCCAAGGAAGCGATTTCCGACGGCTACATCACTCGTTCCAGTGAGCCGGATGCAATCAACCAGCTCAATGGTGCCACCGTCAGGCTGCAACTTTTCCCCGGCGAGCCGATTCGCAAAGTGAAACTGATCGGACCGGGACAGAGCTTCCTGTCCTCGATCCTGCCGCCCGGCATGCGTGCGGTTGCGACCCAGATCAATGCCGAAAGCTCGGCGGGCGGCTTTATCCTGCCCAATGATTTCGTCGATGTCATCATGACCCGTCGCAAACCCGACAATGCCAGCAGCACGTCCATCGCGCCTTTCACGACCGAAACCGTGCTGCAAAATGTGCGCGTGCTCGCCATCGACCAGACGATTCAGGAAGACGAGCAAGGTCGCAAGGTGATGGTCGGCCAGACGGCGACACTGGAACTGACGCCCGATCAGGCGGAAATCATCACCGTTGCCCAGCAAATGGCGGACCGGCTGACACTGTCGCTGCGGTCCATGCACGACGCCGAAGACAAGGACATCAAGCAAGCCGACTATCTGGTTTCCTCTCCAACGCATAGCGGAACGGTCAAGGTCATCAAGTCCGGCAGCATTATAGAAGTAGGACCGCGCTCATGAGACAGGGAAAACGCGTGCGCCCGTATTGGACCAAATCAGCCCTTATTGCCGCAAGCCTGACGCTCGCAGCACAACCCTTCTTCGATACACCTGCCATGGCGGCGGGCGGTGTCGTCAAGGTCGGCACGCAGGGCCGCGCCCAGCAGATCAGTCTCGGTCTCAACAAATCGATCATTCTTGATTTGCCGCAGGACGCCTATGATGTCCTCGTTTCCAATCCATCCGTCGCGGATGCTGTCACGCGCACATCGCGTCGCATCTATCTGTTCGGTAAACAGGTCGGGCAGACAAATATCTTCGTCTTCGGCGCGAATGGCGAACAGATTGCTTCCATCGATATCGAAATCGAGCGCGATGTAAGCAGCCTCTCTGCACAACTGAAACGTCTCATTCCGGGCTCGGATATCCGGGTCGAGCTGATTAACGACAACGTCGTTCTGACCGGTTCGGTACAGACACCGCAGGATTCGGCACAGGCTGCAAAACTCGCAGGCCTTTTCGTGACCGGCGGTGAAGCAACGACCGGCCAGTACACATCCACCGCTTCGGCTCCGACCGATGGCGGCGGTGTTGCAATCGACAATCCCGACAGGGGGCGTCGCACCAGTGCGATCGTCAACATGCTGACCATCGTGGGTGAAGATCAGGTCACCCTGAAAGTGACCGTTGCCGAAGTCAGCCGCAACGTCATGAAGCAGCTCGGCGTCAATATGACGGGCAGCGGGACCAGCAATGGCATCTCTTATGGCGGCATTTCAGAAAGCCTGCCCGGAGCCATTGGCGATACCCTGTCAAATACTGGCTTCGGTCTCGCAACCAGCAATTTCTCTGCCTATCTGCGCGCGATGGAAACAGCAGGCGTCATGAAGACGCTGGCCGAACCGACACTGACTGCGATTTCCGGCGAAAAAGCTGCATTCAATGTGGGCGGCGAGTTTAACGTCATCAATAGCGTGACCTATGATGACGATGGCAAGCGCACCAACCAGCTGGCCAAGATCAACTATGGCATCGGACTGGAGTTCATGCCGGTGGTGCTCGGCCCGGGTCGCATCAGCCTGAAGATCAGAACATCGGTTTCCGAACCCACAACGGAAGGTTCCTCATCGGCCAACCAGGCAGACGGCCTCGGCGCGAGCATTCTGTCGCTGCGCAAACGCGTGGCAGACACCACGGTAGAGCTGCCATCAGGCGGTTCGATGATGATCGGCGGCCTGATCCGCGATGAAGTGCGCCAGTCGGTTTCCGGCTTTCCTGGTCTCACCAAGATTCCCGTCCTCGGCGCGCTGTTCCGCAGCAAGGACTTCATCCGCAACGAATCGGAACTCGTGGTTATCGTGACGCCATATCTGGCTCGCCCGGTTGCGCGGCAGGCACTTGCGCGTCCCGACGACAATCTCAATCCGGCCAGCGATGGCGCAGGTTACATTCTCGGCAAGGTCAACCGCGTTTACGGAACGATGGAGACCAAGCTGCCGCCCGGCCGTTACAACGGTGTTGTCGGGTATATCTACAAATGAGTGGGGAAACGGGCATGACAATTCGGGGCAACAGAGTTTCCATCACGCCAGTCTTGCTGGTCCTGTCGGTCGCTCTTCTGGCCGGTTGCGCCAACCGGCAGCATGTGACCGTCGGCGCATTGCCGGACGATTACCGCACCAATCATCCCATCACGATTGCCGAGCGCGAACAGGTGACCGACATTCCTGTCGGCAGCGCCGATAGCCGGCTCAACACCATGCAGCGCGGCATCATCGAGAGCGCGGTCGCCAACTACCGCTACAAGGGTTCGGGCATGGTCTATGTGCTTGTTCCTGCTGGAGCGCCCAATCAAGCCGCAGCCTATCGGTTAAGCACAGAAGTTGCGACCGCCTTGCGCAAAGGTGGCGTCAAGCAGACCAACATCGCCATTGAAAACTATCCGGTTTCATCGCCGGATGCCGCAGCGCCGATCCGCATCAGCTATTATGCGATGACGGCGGGCACGACGCCTTGCGGACGCTGGCCAGACGATATTGCGACCACGCCTGAAAACAAGCATTATGCCAATTTCGGCTGTGCATCGCAGAACAATCTCGCAGCTCAGGTTGCCAACCCCGCCGATCTTCTTGGACCACGCGTTTCTTCCCCAATTGATTCCGACCGCACGGTACAACGCCTCAACGGCAGTCAAGGCTACACGAAGATGTCGCCTGCGCGGACGGATAACTGGAAGGAATCCCGTAGCGAACAGGCAAACTATTAAGAGGGCGCCATGACAGATATCGCCTTCGAACCAGAAGCCGGCAGCGACCTTGCCGAACACCGCGCGCCGATCATGCTGGAAAATGTGCGGCCAATCCCGCGCATTTCCATCCAGGCCTTTTGTGAAAACGAAAGCGTCGCCATTCCCATCGAGCGCGCCGGTAATGACCGGCGCATGGCCAAGACCCATCTGAAAGTCTCGCCGGGTGGCATAGAGGCCGCAATCGACTTCTATCAGACGGCCTCGACGCCCAATCTGATCATCGTCGAATCGTCATCGGAACCGAATGTTCTGCTCGATGAACTCCGGCGCCTGTCGGAAGTCTGCGACCCGGGCTCCAAGGTGCTTGTCGTCGGTCATTCCAACGAGGTCTGGCTCTACCGCGAATTGCTGCGCCGCGGCGTTTCGGAATATATCGTCGCGCCCGTGTCGCTGGCCGATGTTCTGGCCATCGTCTCATCGATCTTTCTCGATCCGGGTGCCGAGCCGCTTGGACGCTCCATCGCCTTTATCGGCGCCAAGGGCGGGGTCGGCGCATCGACCATCGCTCATAATGTCGCCTGGTCGATCTCGCATCTGTTCCGGCACGATGTTGTTCTCGCCGACATGGATCTGCCTTTCGGCACGGCCAACATCAATTTCGATCAGGACCCGACGCTCGGGATAGCCGACGCCGTGTTTTCTCCGGAACGTGTGGATGAGGTCTATCTCGACCGCCTGCTGGTGCAATATGGCGAACATCTCTCGATTCTTGCCGCACCATCCAGTCTGGAGCGCACATTCGATTTTCAAGAGGATGCGTTCTCCGAAATAATCGACGTCGCCCAGCGCACCTCGCCACTGATCGTTCTCGATCTCGCGCATGGCTGGAACGGCTGGACCCGCACCACATTGATGCGGGCGGATGAAGTGGTGATCGTGGCTGCGCCCGATCTTGCCAATCTGCGCAATACGAAAAACCTGCTCGATACGCTGGCGCAATTGCGCCCGAATGATCTGAAGCCGCATCTGGTGCTCAATCAGGTCGGGGTTCCGAAGCGCCCCGAAATCGCGCTGTCGGATTTTTCCGAACCGCTCGGCATCGATCCGATTGCGGCCATCGAATTCGAGCCGCAGCTTTTCGGCAATGCCGCCAATACCGGACGCATGATCGCGGAAACCAGCCCGGAAAGCCCGGTTTCTGCAACCATCACGCATATAGCGCATGTGCTGACGGGGCGGGCGGATGTCCAGCCGCGCAAGACGAATGGCATCTCCGGTCTTCTGGGCAAATTCGCGCGCAAGACGAAGTAACGGCGGAAAATCATGTTCGGCAAAAGAGGCAACGATTCAGGAAGCAAACAGGACGGCAGCATTGCGAAAGCAATCGCGCCCCAGCCTGTGCAGCGCACGGAGCCCGTTCAGCCGTCCCGCATGCAGGCCGCCGTTCCCAACACACCAGCTAGACCCGCAGCTGCTACCAGCAGCGGACGCGAGAAGAACGAAGGTTATTACGACACCAAAGCGCAGGTTTTTTCGGCGCTGATCGATACGATCGACCTGTCGCAGCTTTCGCGCATGGCGCCCGATACGGCCCGCGAAGAAATCCGCGATATCGTCAATGATATCATTGCGATCAAGAACTTCGTCATGTCGATTGCCGAGCAGGAAGAACTGCTCGACGACATTTGCAACGACGTCCTCGGCTATGGTCCGCTGGAGCCTCTGCTCGCCCGCGACGACATTGCCGATATCATGGTCAACGGTTCGCGCCGTACCTATATCGAAGTCGACGGCATGGTGCAGGAAACGGGGATTCGTTTTCGCGACAACCAGCAACTTCTCAATATCTGCCAGCGCATTGTCAGCCAGGTCGGCAGACGCGTCGACGAATCGAGCCCGATCTGCGATGCGCGCCTGCCGGACGGCTCGCGCGTCAACGTCATCGCCTCGCCGCTGTCGCTCGACGGCCCGACACTGACCATTCGTAAATTCCGCAAGGACAAGCTGACACTCGACCAGCTGGTGCGCTTCGGTGCGATCTCCAATGCCGGTGCGGAATTGTTGCAGATCATTAGCCGCGTGCGCTGCAATGTCATCATTTCCGGTGGTACGGGTTCCGGTAAAACCACGCTGTTGAACTGCCTCACCCGCTATATCGACACGCATGAACGCATCATCACCTGCGAAGATTCCGCCGAACTGCAATTGCAGCAGCCGCATGTCGTGCGCCTCGAAACCCGCCCGCCCAATCTGGAAGGCGAAGGCGAAGTGACGATGCGCGATCTGGTCAAGAACTGCCTGCGTATGCGGCCTGAGCGAATCATCGTCGGCGAAGTGCGCGGACCCGAAGTGTTCGACCTGTTGCAGGCCATGAATACTGGCCATGACGGCTCGATGGGCACGATCCACTCCAACAGCCCGCGCGAATGCCTGAGCCGTATGGAAGCCATGATCGCCATGGGCGGCTATACGCTGCCGCAGAAGACCGTGCGTGAAATTCTGGTCAACTCGATTGATATCATCATTCAGGCAGCGCGCCTGCGTGACGGTTCGCGTCGTATCACCCATGTAACGGAAGTGGTGGGGCTGGAAGGCGACGTCATCATCACCCAGGATCTGATGCTTTACGACATCAAGGGGGAGGATGCATCCGGCCGCATTCTCGGCACGCACAGCTCGACCGGCATTGGCCGCCCGGCCTTCTGGGACCGCGCGCGCTACTACAATGAAGACAGCCGCCTCGCCTCTGTTCTCGACAGTATGGAGAGCGTCGACTGATGACCGCCTCACCCGTCAGCATTCTGATTTTCATTCTTCTGGCGGTGGTTGCCTGTGCCGCGCTGGCTTACGTGCTGTTCTACGACAGGCTGGCCAGCAAGGACCCCGCCTCGCGGCGGCTGGAAACCGTGCGCAACTATGCCGAACGCAGCGTCACCCGCAGCGAACGCGACAAGAACACCGATATTCAGAAACGCCGCAAGCAATTGCAGGACAATATCAAGGATCTTGAAGCACGGCAGAAGCAGCGCGAGAAAAATCAGAAATACCCGCCGCTGCGTATCATGCTAACGCAGGCCGGGCTGAGCATTACGCTGCGCCAATTCTATATTTATTCCGGTGCGACGGCCTTTGCCGGACTTCTGATCGGTTTTATCTTCAGTCTTCCTTTGTTGCTTCTTCCGGGCATTGCCATTGCCTGCTTTTTCGGCCTGCCCCGCTGGTTCGTACTGCAAAAACGCAAGCGTCGCCTGAAGAAGTTTCTGGAAGAATTTCCAAACGCCCTCGACGTCATTGTTCGTGCGACACGGGCAGGCCTGCCACTCAATGACGGGCTGCGTCTGATTGCCAGCGAAGCGCTGGAGCCGGTTAAAGGCGAATTCAAGAAAGTTGTTGAAGCCCAGCAGATGGGGCTTTCGATACCGGAAGCTGTTGGCAAGATGCCAGACAGCATGCCTTGCCCTGAAACCAATTTCTTCGCCATCGTGATCCAGATTCAGTCTCAGGCCGGCGGCAATCTTTCTGAAGCGCTGAACAATCTCTCCAAGGTACTGCGTGACCGCAAGAAGATGAAAGCCAAGGTCGATGCGCTGTCCATGGAAGCAAAGGCCTCTGCCGCAATCATCGGTGCGCTGCCGATCATCGTCATGGTGCTCGTCTATCTGACCAGCCCGCAATATATGACGCTGCTCTTCACCTCATCGACCGGCCATATGCTGCTGGGAATCGCTGTCGTTCTGATGGGTACCGGTATTTTCATCATGAAGAACATGATCAATTTCGATATGTGAGGCGCAGACCATGTTTTCTCTCCTCATAGAAAGACTGACAGACCCGCAATTCCTGATCGCCATGCTGATCACGATTGCGGTTTTTGCCGCCATCGTCACGGTTCTCCTGCCGATACTCAGCACCAGCATCCTGAAATCGCGCATGAAGTCGGTCGCCACCGAACGCGAGGCGATACGGTCTCGCGAGCGCGCGCGGTTGGCAGCGGAAAACGACCGGCGCAACAGCCTGCGACACCAGCAGAAGCAGGGCATTCGCGATTTCGTGGAAAGGCTGGACCTGAAAAAGGCACTGGCCGACGACAAGACGATTGCCGCGCTCAGAACCGCCGGTTTTCGCGGGCAGAACCCGCTCAACATCTTCCTGTTCATGCGTTTCGTGCTGCCTTTCGGCGCAATGACGCTGGCTGGCTTCTATATCTTCGTGCTCGGCAATATGCCGGAACATTCCTTCTTCGTCCGACTTCTAGTCTGCATTATCGCCGGTTATATCGGCTTCTATGCGCCCAATCTCTATGTTTCCAACAAGGCCGCCAAGCGCAAGCAGTCTATCCGCCGCGCCTGGCCGGATGCGCTGGATCTGATGCTGATCTGCGTGGAATCCGGCATGTCTGTCGAAGCAGCCTTTCGCAAGGTGGCAGACGAAATCGGCATACAGTCTGTGGAGCTGGCGGAAGAACTGATGCTCACCAATGCGGAACTGTCATTCCTGCCTGAACGGCGTCAGGCCTATGACAATCTCGCGATGCGCACGGGCGTCGATCAGGTGAAATCGGTATCGCAAGCACTCATTCAGGCGGAGCGCTACGGTACGCCCGTCTCGCAGGCGCTTCGAACACTTTCTCAGGAAAGCCGCGATCTGCGTATGCTGGAGGCGGAAAAGAAAGCGGCGGCCTTGCCGCCAAAACTCACCGTGCCGATGATCGTTTTCTTCCTGCCGGTGCTGTTTATTGTCATTCTCGGCCCGGCTTTCATCCAGCTTAGCGCGCAAGGCGGATTCTTCGGCGGGCACTGATCGCCACCGCCGAAAAAAGTCACAACGAAGAATGTAACTGTCGTGTCAGCCCTTCGGCTTGTCCTTGAGCATGTTCCAGGAATTCTGCTGCGCCAGCATGGAGCGCAGATAATCCGTGTTGGCTTTGGCCTGCTGCGGCGAAAGCTCCTGCGCGGCAATCGTTTCGGCTTCCTGGAAACGCCCCTGCAAGCCGACCGAAAGCGCCAGATTCTGGCGGACGCGGCTGTCTGCTCCAGGTAGCACAGATGCCTGCCGGAAATAGTTTTCCGCCGCCTTGGAATCACCGGCCAGAAG
The DNA here is from genome assembly GCF_052045675.1 of Brucella sp. 22210. Lineage (NCBI taxonomy): Bacteria > Pseudomonadati > Pseudomonadota > Alphaproteobacteria > Hyphomicrobiales > Brucellaceae > Brucella > Brucella sp. 22210. The sequence continues at coordinate 272,929 of NZ_JBQEPD010000001.1, read as the reverse complement.
ATAGGACATGCCCATATTGGAGAGGATCGACGGCTCGCCCGGCTTGATCTGCAGCGCCTTCTGATACATGGCGCGGGCCTGATCGCGGTTGCCCATCTGGTCAAGAATAGCGCCTTCGGCGGATACGAGTTTCCAGTCGGGATAGGCCGGATCTTGCGCACGGCGGATTGCATCGAGCGCGGTGTCGAACTGACCCGCACCGGCAAGTGCCTTGCCATAGGCTGCGAGAACCTGCTGATCCTTCGGATAGGTGATGACCAGCGCGCGCATGACGGCGAGAGCCTGATCGTTGCGTCCCAGACGGGTCAGGGCGCTGGCATAATTGAGCGCGGTGCCACGGTCCTTGGGATTGCGCTCATATTGCGCGCCGAGACGGCCCACCATTGCGGCAAGCTGTGCATCGTTCATGTGATCGAAAGTGGCGGCGGTTTCGACACGTCGCACCGAACCTGTGGTGGTGCGGTCTACCGTGTTGCAGCCGGTGAGGACGAGCGCTGAAAGGACAGAAGCCACGCCAAGGCGGAAACCAGCGCCGCCCATTAACCCCAAGTTGAGCATCCCGCCTCCATATGCGGCCGGACATTGCACACCGAATGCCCCAGCCCCTCAAGCCCGATTTCTCCTTCATCAATAATCCGTTAACCCTAATGATTGGTTAACGAGCCTTGCATGCGCCTGTTTCCAAACGGGGCGAAGCGTTCTATCTGTTTTCAAAACTGCCTTGATCGGCCCAATCTGCCTTGGTGAGAAAGAGTGCCATGTCTGTCGAAATCATTGCCCAAAAGTCGGAACAAAGCCGTCCAATCTGGTTTGCGAAAAAGGGAAAGCTGGAAGAAAACACGCTTCCGGCTCCTGTAACTGCCTGGGCGAAAGCCCATGATTTCGACGGAGAAGCGGGCAAGGTTCTGGTTCTGCCGGGACCGGACGGTGCGATCTCCGGCGCGCTGTTCGGCATTGGCGATGGCGTCAAGAGCGGCCAGTCGCAACTGCTTGCTGGCAAACTCGCACGCAGCTTGCCGGAAGGTGACTGGCATTTCGAAAATGCGGACGACGATACCGCGCTCGCGGCGCTCGCCTTCCTGATGGGCGGCTATAATTTTTCGCGCTACCGCAAGGCGAATGGCAAGACAATCCGCCTTGCTTTGCCGGACGGCGTGGATGAAGCCGAGACGAAGCGCATCGCCGCTGCGGTGACGCTCACGCGTGATCTGATCAACACGCCGACCAACGATATGGGCCCGGACGCACTGGAAAACGCCGCACGCGCAATGGCAAGCGAACATAAGGCGGAAATCAGCGTCACGGAAGGCGAAGCTCTTCTGGAACAAAACTTCCCGATGATCCATGCGGTCGGGCGTGCAGGCGCGATTGCGCCGCGTCTGATCGACCTCACATGGGGCAAGGAAAGCCATCCGAAGGTAACTCTGGTCGGCAAGGGTGTCTGCTTCGATACGGGTGGTCTCGATATCAAACCCGCAAACGGCATGCTGCTGATGAAAAAGGACATGGGCGGCGCTGCCAATGTGCTCGGCCTTGCCTCCATCGTCATGAGCGCGAAACTACCGGTGCGGCTGCGCGTCTTGATCCCGGCGGTTGAAAATTCGATTGCCGGAAATGCCTTCCGCCCGGGCGATGTGTTGCAAAGCCGCAAGGGACTGACCGTCGAAATCGGCAATACGGATGCCGAAGGCAGGCTGGTGCTGGCCGATGCTCTGGCACTGGCCGATGAGGAAGAGCCGGAATTGCTGATCGACATGGCGACCCTGACCGGTGCTGCACGCGTGGCGCTCGGCCCGGACCTGCCGCCATTTTTCACGCATGATGACGCATTGGCCGAAGCCATTGCCGCCAAGGCCGAGGAGACAGCCGATCCGCTCTGGCGTATGCCGCTCTGGCAGCCTTATGCGCAGAAACTGTCGTCACGCATTGCCGACATCAACAATGTCACCACCGACGGTTTTGCCGGAGCCGTGACGGCGGCCTTGTTCCTCAGCCGTTTTGTGGAAAAGGCCAAGGCGCACGTGCATTTCGATATTTTCGGCTGGGTGCCAGTGGAAAAGCCTGCGTCGCCGGTCGGCGGCGAAGCGCAGGCCATCCGTGCGCTCTATCTGTTGCTCAAGGAAAAATACGGCAAGTAAGAAGCCCGCGGCTTATAACGACAGTTGCAAATTCGTCAGGCCGTGGCGAAAAGAGTGATTTTCGAGCACCGGAGCGGAGCATACTTAAGGGTACGTGAGCACCGGAGCGCAGAAAATTGCTCTTTGCAGTCCGGCATCACGAAGAATGCAACTGTCGTGTTATCAGTCGAAGACTTCGCCGGGATACACACCCCACAGGTCCGACTGCCGGATCCAGCCGCGCACGCCGCTGACATCCATGCGGCACCACTGGCCATTGCATTGGCGCACGGTCCCGACAACACCCGGCTCGATATCGGCGGCGACAGCTGCCGTATCGTTGGCATCGCGGCGCATGGTGATCATCTTGCTTTTGTCGTTCTTCAACCAGGGCGCGGTGATCGCGGTGCGCTTGCCGGACAGAAGCGACTGGTAGACCCAGCCTTCCGTGCCGTCAGCATCGCGAATGCGCCGCCAGTTGTCATATTCCTGAATGATCTCGACCGGCAGCCCTGATTTCATGAACAGCCACGAAACCGGATAGTCGCGCCCCGGGCCGATGCGCAGATTGACGCGTGCCGGCTTTAGGCTGACGAAGCGGGGCACGGGCAGACCGCTGGCGCCTGTCGCCGTACCGTTTGCGCCTTCGGTTTCGGCTGCGTTCACACTGATCGGCATCGCCACGAACAGGAGCGCCATACAAGCCGCAAAGGCCGTGAGAAGGCGCTTTACCGACATGCCCTTAGCCAAAAACCTTTGGGGAAGTACTCTATTCAACTGCGCCTCTCGCCGTCCTGTTCTTAACCCAAGACGACCATGCCTTCAGCGGAAGCGTAAAACAGCAGGGGCTGCCCGGCATCGTGACCGTCTTGTTTATCGGTCCTGTTTTTCTTTGTCTTTGCCCCGCCGCCTTGATAGAGATGAGCAGCCGAAGCAATATCCCATATTGCGCCTTCTTGGTTAAGGAGGTCTCAACATGAAGCTTCAGCATATAAGTTTGCCCGGAAACAGGCTCAAAAAACGGGGTGGAGATGTCGAACAAAAAGAAGCCGCTGGTCGTTCTTACGAGAAAACTGCCGGACCCGGTGGAAACCCGAATGCGGGAACTGTTCGATGCACGTCTCAACATAGACGATCACCGCATGAGCCAGCCGGAAATCATCGCCGCGCTGAAGGAGGCTGACGTTCTGGTGCCTTGCATCACCGACGTGATCGACGCCGCCGCCATCGAGCAAGCCGGACCCAATCTCAAGCTGATCGCCAATTTCGGTAACGGCGTCGACAATATCGATGTCGCAGCCGCCGCAAAGCGCGGCATCACCGTGACCAATACGCCCAATGTCCTGACCGAAGATACAGCCGACATGACGCTGGCGCTGCTTCTGTCGGCACCGCGCCGCCTCGTGGAAGGCGCGAATGTGCTCAACGAGCGCGACGGCAAATGGCCGGGTTGGTCGCCGACATGGATGCTCGGACGCCGCATCTGGGGCAAGCGCCTCGGCATCGTCGGCATGGGGCGCATCGGAACCGCCGTTGCGCGCCGCGCCAAGGCTTTTGGCCTTTCGATCCATTATCACAATCGCAAGCGCGTGAGCCCGCAGGTCGAGGAAGAGCTGGAAGCGACCTATTGGGACAGCCTCGACCAGATGCTGGCCCGCATGGACATCATTTCAGTCAATTGCCCTTCAACGCCCGCAACGTTTCACCTGCTGTCGGCCCGCCGCATCGCGCTGATGCAGCCGACGGCCTATCTGGTCAACACGGCGCGTGGTCAGATCATCGATGAAAACGCCCTGATCGATCTGATCGAGCAAGGCCGGATCGCCGGTGCTGGGTTGGATGTGTTCGAGAACGAGCCAGCCGTCAATCCGCGCCTGCTGGCGCTTGCGGAAAAGGGCAAGGTTGTACTGCTGCCGCATATGGGTTCGGCCACGATTGAAGGCCGCATCGATATGGGCGACAAGGTCATCATCAATATTAAGGCCTTCGTCGACGGGCACCGGACGCCGGACAGGGTTCTTCCCAATCGGGTTTAAATTCGGCTGTTCGTTTTTCCATCGATGAATTTCAGGACCGTGTGGGCGTAAAGCCGGGGATTTTCCACCGGCACGCCATGTCCGGAATCAGGCAGAATGATCAGTTGGGCACCGGGAATCTGGCTGGCGATGAATTCCGTATGTTCCCGTGTAATGGCCGTATCATGATCGCCGATCACAATAGCCGTGCGCACCGAGATCTGTGACAAATCTTCATCGGTGTAGTTGGGTTCATTGGCCCAGAGCGCGTGGATTTCCTTGTCGATGCTTTCATAATGGCGGAGCTCAGGGATTGGACGTCCTTCGGCCCGTGCTTCGATATAGCCGGTATTGCCCTCGGGCGTGACATTGGCAGCCTGCGCGAAAAGGCTCTTCAGCCGCTCAGGGTACCGCATCGCAATATCCAGCCCGATAATACCGCCATCGCTCCAACCGACCAGATCAACCTTGTCGATATGCAGAAAATCGAGCAGCGCCACATAGTCATCCGCCATCAGGCCATAAGTCAGCGGCTCCGTCGTGCGGGTGGAACGCCCCTGCCCGCGACTGTCGGCAACGATCACCGTATGATGACGCGCCAGAATCGGCAATTGCGCATCCCAGACATGCTGGTCGGAAAGGCCGCCCGGTATCAGCAGGATAGGCGGTCCCTTGCCGACGATCCGGTAATACATCTCGATACCGTTGACCTCGGCAAAGGCGGCAGGCGAAGCAGGAATGGTCACGCGCGCTATCCTTTCGGACGACACCGTTGAAGGGATGAGAACAGCAAGACCAAGCACCGCGGCCACGAAGCCTGCACTTTGAAATATCCTGTTTCCCGTCATCGGCCCGACCTTTCATGGACCTGTTTAGGGTCTGCGGATCAGCGTCGGCAGATCATAGAGATAAGCGATGCGCTTGATCGCATCCTGCAACGGCTCCAGCGTCACCGTCATCGTGTGACCGCTGGCATGGATCAGCATGTCGGGAGCAGCGCAGATCGCGACATGCCCCTTCCAGAACACGAGATCGCCGCGCTGGAGATTGGAATAATTCCCATTCGGCTCCAGAACTGTGCCCAGCGTATTCTGCTGCATGTCGGAATCACGCAGAACCTTGCGGCCAGCCGCCCACATGGAAAGCTGCACGAGACCAGAGCAATCAATACCGAAGCCCGACGTACCGCCCCACAGATAGGGCGTGTGCAGCAGCGTTTCCGCCACGGCCACATAATCGGCAGCGTGTTCGCCGATTGGCGCCAGATGGCTTGCGATCATCGCTTCGCCGCTTTCCAGCACCGCATATTGGGTGCCGCGCGTTTCAGCCGAGCCCACAATGCGAACGCGTGAGCCAAGCGACAGCGCCTGCGTATGCGGAAAGCGCAAATCCGGGCCGGGATAGACAAAGCTTCGCGGCACGGTGACCATATGCGTGGCCGCGCCCTGCGGCTTCTCGATAAACGAGGCCGATACATAGCCCGTATAGCCGTCGCGCTCGGCCTGGACCCAGCACCAGCCGTCCATTTCCTCGAAGACGCGTACCGTGTCGCCATAAATGATCTGTGTCTGAGGTCCGCTATCGGGGCGTGGCTCGCTGCGCAAATCCACGACCGATGCAGTCACCTGCATCTCGGCTCCGGCTATAAAGCGGGCAGCCTCCACCTTGTCGGTCAGTCGCTCATCAGCGAGATCGGCGCGATAGGCATTGAGGCGGCGGTCGAGCGTGGTCACATTGAGACTCATTGGCGAACACTCATAAAGGTAACTCTCTGGCTTTGGCGATCACCAGATCGCCCAGTCGTTCAACATAAAGCGCACCGGCGACTGTTCTCTTAACTAGCACATTTCGCCGGTCTTTTTCATCACGATGACGGGATAGAAGGTCGAGCGTACCCATCGTATCAAGTGCGCGCGTGATCACCGGCTTTGTGACATCCAGTTTTGCCGCAAGCCCGCGTACAGTGTGCGGCGGCGGCTCCAGATAGATTGTCAGAAGGATAGCTGTCTGCCGCGTCGTGAGATCGGGCATCTCGTCGCGCACCTGCCCCAGCGACAGGGTCTTCAACAATGTCAGCGCCTGTATCGGCTTCAACTCAACCGGCATCCGTTATCCTGCAAGAAAAGGATTGTTTCGGAACCGTTTTATTCGATCCGCTTTCCATCGTTCTGGCAAGAACTTTGTGGCAGCTAACAAAAAAGCGGCCGAAGCCGCTTTCTCAAAATCCTTTGAGGATCAATCTCTTACTGCGTCTTGCGACGCATATTATCAGTTACTGCGTCTTGCGACGCAGGCGGACGATAATATCGACATTGACGATTTCCATACCATCCGGCGCGTCCGGCATGTTGGCAACGGTCGGCTGCCCGCGCTCGCCATGCGGAATATCGAACACGACATTTTCCCCTTCGAGGAAGAAGTGCTGATGGTCCGAAATATTGGTGTCGAAATAGGTCTTGGAGCCTTCCACCGCGATAATGCGCAGCATTCCGGCTTCCGTGAACTGGTGCAGCGTGTTGTAAACGGTGGCCAAAGACACCGGCACATCCGCCATGACCGCCTGTTCGTGGAGGTCTTCAGCGGACAGGTGGCGATCACCCTGCGCAAAGATCATGCTCGCAAGTGCAACACGCTGGCGCGTCGGACGCAGGCCAGCATCGCGGAGCCGTTCTTCCATAGAGACCGTCGAGTGGGTATGTGTAGACTGCATATTCACCGCTGGTTCCGTTACAAGCTTGTAGCAAATTCGTCAAAGATTGAACGGGCTGTTGCCCATTGCATACTGACATTGATATATGCCGTTGCGAAATAAGTATCAATAGGCTTGGAGTTTGCCCGATTTTTCGGGAAAATCCATTGCATATTTTTATGGTCGCTGAGGTTTTGTACGGGAACCAGTCTGTGATAGGGGTGTTCCGACTTAACGACCAGAAAGAGATAGAGCGGTTTGGGCGTTTGCGCTAAAACCGTTCCAAATGACAACCGGGCCGGATTGCTGGCCGATAGCGAATAAACCTCAAGGGAGGCGAAATGGCAGAACAGAAATCAAGCTACGGGTACGAAGAACTCCTCAGCTGCGGGCGCGGCGAGCTGTTCGGCCCCGGCAATGCCCAGCTTCCCCTGCCGCCAATGCTGATGGTGCATCGCATCACCGATATTTCCGAAACCGGCGGAGAGTTCGACAAGGGCTATATCCGCGCCGAATACGACGTGCGCCCCGACGACTGGTATTTTCCGTGCCATTTCCAGGGCAACCCGATCATGCCGGGCTGCCTTGGCCTGGACGGCATGTGGCAGCTGACCGGCTTCTTCCTTGGCTGGCTCGGCGAACCGGGTCGCGGCATGGCGCTTTCGACCGGCGAAGTGAAGTTCAAGGGCATGGTGCGCCCGCACACCAAGCTTCTCGAATATGGCATCGACTTCAAGCGCGTCATGCGCGGACGTCTCGTGCTCGGCACTGCTGACGGCTGGCTGAAGGCCGATGGCGAAGTGATCTACAAGGCCACCGATCTGCGCGTCGGCCTTTCAAAGGACGGCGACGCTTAAACATCGCCTGAATCCACCATCATTCACGGGCGCGACGGCAAAAAATGAACAGTTTTCATGCGGCCGCGCTCAAAACATGCGAAGATCGCACCTATGTAACGGCGACGAGGCAGTCCTGACCCAATCGACTGCCGCTCGACGAGCAAGGGTGTAAAGGAGAACGCGATGCGGCGTGTGGTCGTAACGGGTATGGGGATCGTATCCTCGATTGGCAACAACACCGAAGAGGTGACGGCCTCGCTGCGCGAAGCCAAATCCGGCATCTCGCGCGCGGAAGAATATGCCGAACTGGGTTTCCGCTGCCAAGTGCACGGCGCTCCGAAAATCGATGTCGAATCCCTCGTGGACCGTCGCGCCATGCGCTTCCACGGTCGCGGCACGGCCTGGAATCACATCGCCATGGATCAGGCGATCGCCGATGCAGGCCTTTCGGATGACGAAGTCTCCAATGACCGTACCGGCATCATCATGGGTTCGGGCGGCCCTTCGACCCGCACCATCGTTGATTCCGCCGATATCACCCGTGAAAAGGGTCCGAAGCGCGTCGGTCCGTTTGCTGTGCCGAAAGCCATGAGCTCCACGGCTTCCGCAACGCTGGCCACTTTCTTCAAGATCAAGGGCATCAACTATTCGATCTCTTCGGCCTGCGCGACATCCAACCATTGCATCGGCAATGCGTTCGAGATGATCCAGTATGGCAAGCAGGACCGCATGTTTGCGGGCGGCTGTGAAGATCTCGACTGGACGCTCTCGGTGCTGTTCGACGCCATGGGCGCGATGGCGACGAAATATAACGACACGCCTGCCACTGCATCACGCGCCTATGACAAGAATCGCGACGGCTTCGTGATTGCAGGCGGCGCTGGCGTTCTGGTGCTGGAAGACCTCGAAACCGCGCTTGCGCGCGGCGCGAAGATCTATGGCGAAATCGTCGGCTATGGCGCAACCTCCGACGGCTACGACATGGTCGCTCCGTCCGGTGAAGGCGCGATCCGCTGCATGAAGATGGCGCTTTCCACCGTCAAGACCAAGATCGACTACATCAACCCGCACGCAACCTCGACGCCTGCTGGCGATGCGCCGGAAATCGACGCTATCCGTCAGGTGTTCGGCTCGGGCGACGCCTGCCCGCCGATTGCCGCGACCAAGTCGCTGACCGGCCACTCGCTGGGCGCAACGGGCGTGCAGGAAGCGATCTATTCGCTTTTGATGATGCACAACAATTTCATTTGCGAAAGCGCGCATATCGAAGAATTGGACCCTGCCTTCGCGGACATGCCTATCGTCCGCAAGCGCATCGATAATGCTCAGCTCAATACCGTGCTCTCCAACTCCTTCGGGTTTGGCGGCACGAATGCGACGCTGGTTTTCCAGCGCTACCAGGGCTGAGGGAGAGGGGAATATGGAAGGTTTGATGCAAGGAAAACGCGGCCTCATCATGGGGGTCGCGAATAATCATTCTCTGGCATGGGGCATCTCGAAGCAACTCGCCGCACAGGGCGCAGAACTGGCTTTCACCTATCAGGGCGATGCGCTGGGCAAGCGCGTGAAGCCGCTGGCCGAACAGGTCGGCTCGGACCTCGTTCTGCCTTGCGATGTTGAAGACATTGCAACGGTTGACGCGGTTTTTGCCGAGATCGAAAAGAAGTGGGGCAAGCTCGATTTCATCGTTCACGCCATCGGTTTTTCCGACAAGACCGAACTGAAGGGCCGTTACGCAGACGTCACCACGCGCGATAATTTCAGCCGGACCATGGTGATTTCCGCCTACTCCTTCACGGAAATGGCACAGCGCGCCGAAAAGCTCATGAAGGACGGCGGCTCGATCCTGACGCTGACCTATGGCGGTTCGACCCGCACCATCCCGAACTACAATGTCATGGGCGTTGCCAAGGCGGCGCTTGAAGCGATGGTTCGCTATCTGGCTGCCGATTACGGCCCGCAGGGCATCCGCGTCAACGCCATTTCGGCTGGCCCGGTGCGCACGCTGGCGGGTGCCGGCATCGGCGATGCGCGCGCGATCTTCAGCTATCAGCGCCGCAATTCACCGCTGCGCCGCACTGTCGATATCGACGATGTGGGTAAATCGGCTGTCTACCTTCTGTCGGACCTGTCGAGCGGCGTGACCGGCGAAGTCCATTATGTGGATTCGGGCTACAACATCGTTTCGATGCCGACGCTGGAAGAGCTGAAAAGCTCTGACGCTGAACGCGGCGAGTAAGCGTTCTAGAGCGGTTCCGGTTAAAGCGGAATCGTGGAACCGCTCTATCTATTTGTTTTGACGCATTATCCTACGCATCGAAGCGGGATCAGAAATCAGTCCAGTGGACTGATTTCCCCGCGTAGGCGCTACGCACTTTTGCTGGAAATGCTCTGGAATTGAAAAAGCCGCCCTTCGGGGCGGCTTTTTTGTTTCACTTCTTCGCATCGAAGATTTTGAACCCGTCTGCTTCTTCCAATGTCGTCACCGACTTGAACAGGCCCTTGAGCGTGACCTCATAAGGCAATTGCCGGTTGGCGACCATCAGCAGGCGACCGCCAGGTTTCAGGCGGGACGCCGCCGCTGAGATAAAACTTTGGCCGAGCGAAACATCCGTCACACGCCCTTCGTGGAAGGGCGGGTTCATGATGACCGTGTCGTAAATGCCGGTCACCTTTTCGCTGGTAATATCGAACCAGTTGAATGAAATCGGCACCGAAGCGCCCAGACGCTCCAGATTGCCGCGCGCGGCCTCCAGCGCCTCGTAATCTGCCTCGAACAGATCGATGGACTTGATGCGGTCGGCGTATTTCAGGCTCTGTGCTGCGAGATAACCCCAGCCCGCGCCAAAATCCGCAACATTGCCGAACACGATCTTTTCCATATGCGGCACCAGCAGCGCCGAGCCCTTGTCGATCGCGCCATGCGAGAACATGCCCGGTTCCGTGCGGAACACATCGTCGATTGCGCTTTCAAGAGGGCGCAGAGCGGCGATGAAATCATCATCCAGATCGGCGGGGCGCTGAAGCCAGAATGAGACGGCGTGGTTCTTGGACATGCGGTCGCTGATTTCAGCGATATTGCCCACCCATTTGCGGAAACTGTCGACGCCGAGCTTCTTCTCACCGCAGACGACGATCCAACCGCCGGGCTGAACGCGCGTCAGAAGCTCGGAGAACCACGCCTCGTTGCGTCCACGGTGTTTTCCAAGCAGGAGTAGCCCTCCAGCAAAACGGCTGTCTGTGGCCAATCTTGGCTCTGCACGATAGCCTTCCTTGCCGAGCGCCAGAAAATCGGGGCGCCATGGTTGCAGACAGATCAGAACCTCTTTCCATTCCGGATCGAGAAGCCGGTCCGCGGAAAGGCCGCAAGCGAGAAAGGATTGCCCGTCTGTGGGCATATCGAGAATGCCCTGCTCGAAGGGAAGGAAAAGTGTTTTCTGTGCCGGTGTCATCATGATCGTTCTTTACCCCGCAAGATCGCATCCGAAAAGACCGCATGATCCCGATCAATCTCGTGAAAAAACAAAAAGGCGCGCCCAGAGGCGCGCCTTTCGATTTCAAAGAAGATGCAAAGCTTATTCAGCGTCTGCTTCTGCCTTCTTTTCCTGGACAATTTCCTTGCCCGTTTCCTGATCGACGACCTTCATCGACAGGCGAACCTTGCCGCGTTCGTCGAAGCCCATGAGCTTGACCCAGACCTTCTGGCCTTCCTTGACCACATCGGTGGTCTTGGCAACGCGGTCAGAAGCGAGCTGCGAGATGTGAACCAGACCGTCACGCGGGCCGAAGAAGTTCACGAAAGCGCCGAAGTCAGCAGTCTTGACGACCGTACCTTCGTAGATTTCGCCGACTTCCGGCTCAGCAACAATCGAGTGGATCCACTTCTTGGCGGCTTCGATTTCCTTGCCGTTCGACGAAGCGATCTTCACCGTACCGTCGTCTTCGATGTTGATCTTGGCGCCGGTCTTTTCCACGATTTCGCGGATGACCTTGCCGCCCGAACCGATAACATCACGGATCTTGTCGGTCGGAATGTTCATCACTTCGATGCGCGGAGCGAATTCGCCGAGTTCGTCACGCGACGTGGACAGAGCCTTCGCCATTTCGCCGAGAATGTGAACGCGACCGCCCTTGGCCTGCTCCAGAGCGACCTTCATGATCTCTTCGGTGATACCGTCGATCTTGATGTCCATCTGAAGTGCGGTGATGCCGTTGTCAGTACCGGCTACCTTGAAATCCATGTCGCCGAGGTGATCTTCGTCGCCGAGGATGTCGGACAGGACAGCATAACGGTCGCCTTCCTTGATCAGGCCCATGGCGATACCGGCAACCGGACGTGCGAGCGGAACGCCTGCGTCCATCAGAGCCAGCGAGGTGCCGCAAACAGTCGCCATCGAGGACGAACCGTTGGATTCGGTGATCTCGGAAACCGAACGGATCGTGTAAGGGAACTGGTCAGCAGCTGGCAGCATCGGGTGAATGGCGCGCCATGCGAGCTTGCCATGACCAACTTCACGACGGCCTGGCGAACCCATACGACCGGTTTCACCGACCGAGTATGGCGGGAAGTTGTAATGCAGCATGAAGGATTCTTTGTAGGTGCCGGTCAGGGCATCGATCATCTGCTCGTCTTCGCCGGTGCCGAGCGTGGCAACAACGATAGCCTGCGTTTCACCACGGGTGAACAGCGCCGAACCGTGGGTGCGCGGCAGAAGGCCAACTTCCGAAACGATTGCACGAACGGTCTTCAGATCGCGGCCGTCAATGCGGCTGCCGGTGTCCAGAATGTTCCAGCGAACAATCTTGGCCTGCAGATGCTTGAAAATGGTCGCGAACTGCTCAGGCGACATTTCCGGCTCTTCAACGCCTTCCGGGAAGAAGTGAGCCTTCGCCTTGGCCTTTGCAGCGTCAACAGCAACGTAACGAGCCTGCTTTTCGGTGATCTTGTAAGCGTCGCGCAGGTCGTTTTCGATAACGGCGAGCACCTTGGCTTCGAGATCCGACAGATCTTCCGGCTGGAAATCACGTGGTTCCTTGGCAGCAACTTCAGCGAGCTTGATGATCGCGTCGATTACCGGCTGGAAGCCCTTCTGGCCGAAAACAACGGCGCCGAGCATGACTTCTTCGGAAAGTTCCTGCGCTTCCGATTCGACCATCAGCACTGCGTCGGCAGTACCGGCAACAACCAGATCGAGCTTCGATTCCGGCATTTCGTCGATATTCGGGTTCAGGACGTATTCGCCGTTGATGTAGCCAACGCGTGCGCCGCCAATCGGGCCCATGAAAGGAACGCCGGAAATGGTCAGTGCTGCGGAAGCTGCAACCATCGACAGAACGTCGGGGTTGTTTTCGAGGTCGTGCTGAACAACAGTCAGAACAACCTGCGTGTCGTTCTTGTAGCCATCAACGAAGAGCGGGCGGATCGGACGGTCGATCAGGCGCGAAACGAGGGTTTCGTTTTCGCTCGGACGGCCTTCACGCTTGAAGTAGCCGCCAGGAATCTTGCCGGCAGCGTAGGTCTTTTCCTGATAGTTGACGGTCAGCGGGAAGAAATCCTGACCTGGCTTTGGTTCCTTGGCAGAAACGACAGTCGCCAGAACGACGGTTTCGCCATAGGTTGCCAGAACAGCGCCGTCAGCCTGACGGGCGATCTTGCCGGTTTCGAGCGTGAGCGGACGACCGCCCCATTCGATTTCCACTTTGTGGGTATTGAACATATCTTGTCCTCATATGGAGACGCCGCGCAAAGCGCTAAGGCATCTCCCGGGTTGGCGGACAGGCCACGGGCAAGACAACGGGAAGCTCAGATTGATAGTATGATCTTATCCGAAAACCGGTTCCCACTTTTCGGGATCATACTTTTCCCGGGTATTCTCTCATCCGAAAAGTCTGCAACTTTTCGGGATCATACCCGCCGAACTACCTGCAATCCTGCCCCATGACTGGTCCAGGTCATGAGCCTTATGGCTCGTCATCGGCATGACGGAATGCACCTTGTGCGCCGTCTCATGCCAGTGGGCATTCGCCCGATACTCTCGCATTCTCTTTTGGAAAGCGGCTATCCGCTCTTCCCCAGAATGCTCAAATCAAACGGGCGACGCTTGTGACGTCGCCCGATTTACCGTTAGCGGCGCAGGCCGAGACGGCCGATCAGCGCCTGGTAGCGCGCTGCGTCCACGCCCTTGACATAGTCAAGAAGACGACGGCGCTGCGAAACCAGCTTCAGAAGACCGCGACGCGAATGATTGTCATTCTTGTGGCCCTTGAAGTGTTCGGTGAGGTTGGCGATACGCTCGGAAAGAACGGCAACCTGAACTTCAGGAGAACCGGTGTCACCTTCCTTGGTGGCGTATTCCTTGATAAGTGCTTGCTTACGCTCAGCAGTAATCGACATCGTAAACCCTTTCTTGATGAGAGGAAAAACAGACGCCCAGGCCGGGATGTCGTCCAGCGCGGGCCAACTTACACGATCTGATCTGCATTTCTGCATGATCGCTGATGGGGCATATAGTGCAAAAACGGCAAGAATGCCAGCATCAAATATGCCCCGGCAATTGCGAAGACTTTTTAGTTAGCTGTGAAAACACGCTTCGGCTTAAACTGACCATGCTCGATATAGCCGATAGCGAGCAGTTTTCCGCGCGCGGTGACACAGGCTTCATCGGCTTCCAGCGGAGCATCGCGGCCACGCAGGATAACAGGATTGCCAAGACGCACACGCTGCGCCTGTTCCTCGGTCAGCGGAATCTGCGGCAGGCAATCGAGCGCTGCGCCCGTATCGATCACCAGAGCATCGAGGCCAGAAAAATCGCGACGCGGAGCAGGTTCGACCGCGTTGCCATCCTCGTCCTTCGGCGGCAGCGGCGGCCAGACGGCTTCCAGTTCCGTCAGCGTGACGAAATCTTCTTCCGTGAACGGAGCGACTTCGATGCGGCGCAGTTCGGAAATATGGCCGAAGCAGCCAAGATCGCGGCCCATATCGCGCGCCAGCGAGCGCACATAGGTGCCCTTGGAGCATTCGACTTCGAATGACGTGCGGTTGTCGTCGTGGAATTCGACGATCTCCAGTCGATCGATCTCGACTTCGCGTGCCGGGATCTCCACCGTTTCGCCTTCGCGGGCGAGATCATAGGCGCGTTCGCCGTCGATCTTGATGGCGGAGAACTGCGGCGGAATCTGCGAGATGAGACCGGTGTAGCTTGGCAGCAAGGCTTCGACCTCTTCCCGCGACGGGCGCTTGTCAGAGGTCTTGGTCGCCTGACCTTCCAGATCGTCGGTCGAGCGTTCTTCGCCCCAGGTCACCGTGAAACGATAGACCTTGGTTCCGTCCATGACATAAGGCACGGTCTTGGTGGCTTCACCCAGAGCAATCGGCAGCATGCCGGATGCGAGCGGGTCGAGCGTACCGGCATGGCCGGCCTTCTCGGCATTGAACAGCCACTTGATCTTCGAGACCGCTTCGGTCGATCCCATACCTTTCGGTTTGTCGAAAATAACCCAACCGGAAACCGGACGGCCTTTTTTCTTACCCCGTCTTGCCATGCTTTATTCGTCTCCATTGCGGGAGGTTTCATCCTCGCCAGCGTCTTCATCGTCATGCGAAAGATCACGCGCCACTTCCGGCGAACGCAGAAGGGCGTCGATCTTCGAAAAATTGTCAAAACTCGTGTCGGAGCGGAAGCGGAACTCCGGCATATATTTCATCTGGCCAAGAACTGGCGCCATGCGACCACGAATGAATTTCGCGTTTGCGGCCAATGCCTTGACGATTGCTTGCGGATCAACATTGCCAAGCGGCATGATGTAACAGGTGGCGATCTTCAGATCGGGCGACATGCGCACTTCCGAAACGGAAATGACGGTGCGCTCAATCAGATCGTCACGGATTTCACCGCGCTGGAGCAATTGCGCCAATGCGTGGCGCACCTGTTCGCCAACGCGAAGCTGGCGCTGGGAAAGGCCGCCTGAGCCTTTTGGGTCCGGAGAACGTGCCATAGCTATATCCTCGATAAACAGCCATCAACCGGCGTCCAGTCTCTCAGACCGTCCGACCGCATGACTTGAAAATTATGGGCGTAACTTACCACAATTCAGATGGGAGTCAGACCCTCGGAACCGGGCAATAAAAAGCCGGACCGCCCCTGTCGGGCGATCCGGCAAGTAGTTGTTAGAGCGTGCGCGTAATATGTTCGACGCGGAACGCTTCGATCGTGTCGCCTGCGCGAATGTCGTCGTAGTTTTCGAACGCCATACCGCATTCCTGGCCCATCGGCACTTCCTGCACTTCGTCCTTGAAGCGCTTGAGCGTCTTGAGCTTGCCTTCGTGGATGACCACGTTGTCGCGGATGAGGCGAACGCCTGCACCACGTTCAACCTTGCCGTCGATAACACGGCAACCAGCAACCTTACCAACCTTGGTGATGTTGAAGACTTCAAGAATCTCAGCATTACCGATGAAGGTTTCACGACGTTCTGGCGACAGAAGACCCGACATCGCTGCTTTCACATCTTCGATCAGATCGTAGATGATGTTGTAGTAGCGAATTTCAGTGCCCTGCTGTTCAGCAGCGTCGCGCGCCTGCTTGTTGGCACGAACGTTGAAGCCGATGATTGCTGCATTGGAGGCTTCGGCCAGCGACACGTCGCTTTCCGTGATACCACCTGCGCCCGAATGGACGATGCGTGCACGCACTTCGTCGGTGCCGAGCTTGTCGAGAGCCGTAATGATTGCTTCGACCGAACCCTGCACGTCACCCTTGATGACGAGCGGGAATTCCTTCAGGCCATTCACCTGAAGCTGGCTCATCATCTGCTCAAGCGAGCCGCGCTGACCAGTCTGACGGGCAACAGCCTTATCGCGAGCAAGGCGCTGGCGATAATCAGCAATTTCACGAGCCTTGGCTTCGTTGGCAACAACTGCGAAGCGATCGCCTGCCTGCGGCGTACCCTGGAGACCAAGGACTTCAACCGGCATTGCAGGTCCTGCTTCCTTGACGTGTTCGCCACGGTCGTTAACCAGAGCGCGCACGCGGCCCCATTCGTTACCAGCGGCGATAATATCACCCGGATGCAGCGTACCCTTCTGAACCAGAACGGTTGCGACCGAACCACGGCCACGATCGAGCTGTGCTTCGATGACGACGCCTTCAGCCGTACGCTTCGGATCTGCCTTGAGATCAAGGATTTCAGCCTGCAACAGAACTGCTTCAAGCAGCTTGTCGAGGTTGATCTTGTTCTTGGCCGACACTTCGACGTCGAGCACTTCACCGCCCATCGATTCCACGAAGACATCGTGCTGCAGCAGGGCAGTACGAACCTTCTGCGGATCGGCAGATGGCTTGTCGATCTTGTTGATCGCCACGATGATCGGAACACCAGCCGCCTTGGCATGGTTGATCGATTCAATCGTCTGCGGCATCACGCTGTCGTCAGCGGCAACCACCAGAATGGCAATGTCGGTCGCCTGCGCACCACGGGCACGCATTGCGGTAAAGGCAGCGTGGCCCGGCGTATCGATGAAGGTGATCTTCTGGCCGTTCTGTTCGACCTGATAAGCACCGATATGCTGGGTGATACCACCGGCTTCGCCCGACACCACGTTGGCGTGACGGATTGCATCGAGAAGCGACGTCTTGCCGTGGTCGACGTGACCCATGATGGTCACGACCGGAGGACGCGAAACCAGCGCTGCCTGATCGTCCGCAACGTCAAAGATACCTTCTTCAACGTCCGATTCCGCAACGCGCTTGACGGTGTGGCCGAATTCTTCAGCAATCAGCTGCGCCATATCGGCATCGATCACGTCGCCCGGCTTCATCATCTGGCCCTGTTTCATCAGGTACTTGATGATATCGACCGAACGCTCGGTCATACGCTGTGCGAGTTCCTGAAGCGTGATGGTTTCAGGCACGGTCACTTCGCGAGAGATTTTCTCGCGAGTTTCCTGCATCTGCGAACGCTTGAACTTTTCCTGACGGCGACGCATGGCCGACAGCGAACGCGAACGACCTTCGTCTTCCAGATTGCTGGAGATCGTCAGCTTGCCACGACGGCGATCGTCTTCGGTCTTGACCACCTTCGGGGCGCGAGCGTCCGGCTTGGCGGGCGTGCCACGACGAGCAGCGGTTGGGCTGCTGCCACGACGATCATCATCATCGCCGGACTGGCCAGGCCTGCGAAGCTGGCTCTGCGGGAGCGGCTTGCCCGGTCCGGGAGCAGCTTCTGCAAGCGACGGCGCCGGACGCGGTGTACCCGACTGCGGACGATTGCCCTGCTGCGGACGGCCAGCGTGCTGCGGGCGATTGCCCTGCGGTGCGCCACGCGAATCGTCGCGGCGTTCAGGACGCTCGGTGCGCTGCTCGCCACGTGCTTCCGGCTGCGGAACGCGCTTGGCAGCTTCTTCCTCGGCCTTGCGGCGTGCTTCGGCTTCAGCCTTGAGACGTGCTTCTTCCTCAGCCTGACGGCGTGCGGATTCTTCACGCTCCTTGGCGCGGCGTGCATCTTCTTCGGCGCGGCGCTTGGCTTCTTCAACCGCACGTGCGCGTTCTTCGACTTCACGCACCTGCGCTTCTTCAAGCGCGCGGCGGCGTGCGTCCATTTCGGAGCGCGACAGCGTGTTCAGCACCATGCCGGAGCGATCGGTCGGGCGCGGACGCGGTGCCTGCTGGTTGGGACGCTGCTGCACGGGGCGCTGCTGTTGCTGCGCGACATGCGGCTTCGCTACCGGAGCAGCAGCAGCTGGTGCTGCCGGTGCCTTCGGCTGGGGCGTCGGCGCAGCAGGAGCGGTTACAACAGGCTTGGGAGCCGCTGCTTCCACTTCCGGCTTGTCGTCTGGCCGTGAGAACTTGCGCTTCTTGGTTTCAACGACGACAGCCTTGGTGCGGCCGTGGCTGAAATTCTGGCGCACGGTGCTCTGCTCAACGCCTGGCCGCTTCATGGTCAGGGTCTTCTTGGGGGTGACGCCCAGCGTCTTGTCGTCGTTTGTGTTATCGCTCATTACGTTCCGTTTCCTTCGCGGCTCCGGCCGCTCTACTCGAGCATTATCCAACGCGACCCAGTCGGGTTGGATAATGCTCCAGTCATCCACTCAACGCATAATCCGGTATGAGGCCTGCCAGCCTCGGCAAGATTACGCTCTAATTCGAATCCGTTGCGCTTTCACCGCGATAGCGATGCAGCAATTGCGCCCGCTTTACGAACCCGACAGCCGCCTTTCCTTCAAGCACGGCTGCATGTATCACATTTCCGCCCCCAAATGCCAAATCCATTTCTTCTCCCGTAAAAAGGGTGAAGGCAGGGATATCCGGGCCATCAAGATGCACCACGGCGCGCCGGGCCTGATCGAGCTTGCGCACGCCATCGGCTGCGGCTTCCTGCGCATGCAGCACCATGGCCGCCGTGCCCGTGCGGATCGCCTGATCCACCTTGGTCGAGCCCGTTACCACCGCGCCAGCCTTGCGCGCCAAAGCGAGACTGCCCAGGGCGGATTTTGTCAGCAGCTGGTCTACCAGCGCGCCAAGATCATCCTGCGGCTTCACGCCTTCCTTCAGCGCCCGCGCAAAAAGCTTGCGCTTGATCGCCTCATCCACCAGACGGCGCTCGGCCTTGACCCAGCATCCCCTGCCCGGCAGGTTTCTTTTCAAGTCCGGCACGACGGAACCGTCTGGCCCTGCAACAAAGCGGATCATGTCATCGGCAGAACCGCTTTCGCGCGTGACGATACAGGTTCTGTCATTCATATCCTGCTCCACGCAAACTCCCGCTCTGCCGTATACGGACTTGTACTCAACTTCAAAACTGGCAACGCTTCCGCCGCATTGTTCTCAAATCGGGCGGTTTGTTACCCCACCGGACATATCGAATGCAACGCGTGGCGCTGTACCAGAGCCGGGGCCTCGCCACAACCCGAAACGTCGCGGAAAGCCCACTGAAACCCGATCTGCCTTACCGAATCTGGTAAATGAGACCCGTTTTCGGCATCACATCAATTGTTGGAGCCGTTTCAATTTCATTGAACCGCTCCCTTGTTTGTCTTTCCGCATCTCCGGGCGCAAAACCGCTTCGCACTTTTGCTGGAGATGCTCGAGGCCGCACAGCTTACTCCTGAATTGCTTCAGACGTAAGAACCCGTGCGGCCCCAGAACTTCTCAGCGCTTCTTACGAAGCAGCTTCTTCTTCACCGGCTTCAGCCTCGACTTCCGCTTCGGCTTCTTCCTGAGCGGCAGCTGCCAGCTCTTCTTCCGTGATCCAGCCAGCCTTGAGGCGGGCAGTCAGGATCATCTGTTCGGCATCGACGCGCGAAACATCGAAAGACGAGAGAATGCCGCTATGGGTGACGGTGTCGCCATCCTTGCGTTCACGCCAGCCGACGAGGTCATCGACAGCGTAACCGGCAAAGTCTTCGATCGACTCCACGCCGTCTTCACCGACAGCAACCAGCATGGCGGTCGTCAGGTTCGGCAGTTCGCGAAGTTCGTCTTCGACGCCCAGTTCCTTGCGGCGCGCATCCAGTTCACCTTCGAGGCGATCCAGATATTCACGAGCACGCTGCTGGATTTCAAAAGCCGTATCGTCATCGAAACCATCGATGGATGCAATTTCACCCGGCTCGACATAAGCCAGTTCTTCAATCGAGGCGAAGCCTTCGGAAGCAAGAACCTGACCGACCATTTCGTCGACGTCGAGGGCTTCCATGAACAGGTTCGAACGCTCGGTGAATTCCTTCTGACGACGTTCGGACTCTTCGTCCTCCGTCAGAATGTCGATGTCCCAACCGGTGAGCTGCGATGCGAGGCGGACATTCTGGCCGCGACGACCGATCGCTAGTGATAGTTGGTCATTCGGGACGACAACTTCAATACGTTCCGCATCTTCATCGAGAACAACCTTGGCAACTTCAGCAGGCTGAAGCGCGTTGACGATGAAGGAAGCCGCATCCGGCGACCACGGAATGATGTCGATCTTTTCGCCCTGAAGTTCGGCAACAACAGCCTGAACACGCGAACCGCGCATACCAACGCAGGCGCCGACCGGATCGATGGACGCATCGCGCGAAACCACTGCGATCTTGGCGCGCGAACCCGGATCACGGGCTACCGACTTGATCTCGATAATGCCGTCATAGATTTCCGGCACTTCCATGGTGAAGAGCTTCGCCATGAACTGCGGATGGGTGCGCGACAGGAAAATCTGCGGGCCGCGCTGTTCGCGACGCACGTCGTAAACATAGGCGCGGATGCGGTCGCCATAACGGAAAGCTTCACGCGGGATCAGTTCGTCACGGCGCACGATGGCTTCGCCACGGCCCAGATCGACGATCACATTGCCGTATTCGACGCGCTTCACGGTGCCGTTGACGATCTCGCCAACGCGATCCTTGTATTCGTCATACTGGCGGTCACGCTCGGCTTCGCGCACTTTCTGCACGATGACCTGCTTGGCCGACTGGGCAGCGATACGGCCGAAATCCATCGGCGGCAGCTGATCAGCAATGAAGTCGCCGATCTGCGCATCCGGGTTGCGGTCACGTGCGGTGAACAGCGAAATCTGCGTGGCGTAGTCTTCGACATTCTCAACCACTTCGAGCAGACGCTGAAGCTTGATCTCGCCCGACTTCGCATTGATGTCGGCGCGGATGTTGCTTTCCTGACCATAACGCGAACGCGCTGCCTTCTGGATCGCATCGGCCATGGCCGCAAGAACGATCTCGCGGTCAATCGACTTCTCGCGTGCGACCGCATCGGCGATCTGCAGAAGCTCCAGCCTGTTAGCACTGACTGCCATAGGTCTCTCCTTGGTGTCGCACCCGGCTTCTCCTTGCGCCGAATGCCTGAAACTTGTTTCGTCGGCTTATTTCTCTTCAGCCGTATCTTCTGTCGTCGCTTCTTCCGGCGCATCGCCCAGATCGTCTCCAGGAATGCGGCCTTCGCGAAGGGCCTTGTCCTTGCGCAGCGCATCGCGGATCAGATCGTCGGTCAGGACCAGACGCGCATCCGAAATTACGTCAAAGGGAATGCGCACGACCGGTTCGTTGCCGTAAGACACCTGATCGCTTTCGATCACGACTGTCTCGGCATCGCCCAGCACGATACGACCGCGGAACTTCTTGCGGCCTTCATGCACGATGGAGGTTTCCACCTTGGCAATATGGCCCGCCCAATCGGCGAAATCCGACTTGCGCACCAGCGGACGGTCGATGCCCGGCGAAGAGATTTCCAGATGATACTTGCCGCTGATCGGGTCCTCGACATCAAGCACCGGCGCGACGGTGCGGCTGACCAGCTCGCAATCGTCAACGGTCATCGTGCCGTCGGGACGTTCGGCCATGATCTGCAAGGTCTGGCCGTTGAGACCGGAAAGACGCACGCGCACAAGACGAAAGCCCAGCGTATTGAGCACGGGCTCAATAATGCCTGCCACTTTCGCATCGATGCCCGTTTCGCGAATGATGCGCTCATCCACAGCCACTTCCGGCGTCTCTGCTTCGTTTGCCTGAACCTGTTCCGTCAACTCTAAACCTCTCAAAGGGGTCGAAAAACCTCTATTTCCTAGGTCAAAGTAACAAAAAAGAGCGGGACCGGACGGACCCACTCTTGTTCGTTCGACCAAGAATTTGAGAGTTATATACCAGCGGAAGCGGATTTTTTCAAGTCCCGCTTCCGTAGAGCATTTCCAGCAAAAATGCGCAGCAGTTTTGCGTAGGATAATGCTTAAAAACAGATAGATAGAGCGGTTCCACGATGCCTCTTTGATCGGAACTGCTCTAGAAATTCAACGCCTGATAAATGTCAGATAGGCAGCCTTGCGCCCCTCGCGGAAGGCCTTGGCCTCATAACGCGTGCCCGGCCAGCCCTCATAGGCGTCGTTCCAGTCCGACGGTCCTTCGGCCTGCCAGTCGAAAGCATCGTGACGACGGCAATGCTGTAGCGTCCAGTTCACGTAATGCTCGATATCCGAAGCGAAGCGGAATTTTGCGCCGGGTTTCAAAACGCGGGCGAAGCGATCCAGATTGGCATCGCTGACAAAACGACGCTTCCAGTGGCGACGCTTGTGCCAAGGGTCAGGATAGAACAGGTCGATACCGGACAAAGAGGCATCCGGCAGCCAGTCGAGAACCGCTGTCGCATCCTCATCATAAAGCCGCATATTGGGACGCGGCTCCTGATCGAGCGCCGCCAGCATCTTGGCCATGCCATTGACGAAAGGCTCAACGCCGATGAAACCCGTCTGCGGATAGCGGCCCGTTTCATGATGCAGATGTTCGCCACCGCCAAAGCCGATTTCCATGCGCACCGCGTCAACCGCGATGGGGAACAGCGCGCGCAGATCCTGTGGGGCAGGCTTGGCAAGGTCGATCTTCAGCTCGGGCAGCAGCTCCTCGAACAGGTTCCGCTGATGGCTGCGCAGCGGCTTGCCGTGACGACGGCCAAAAAAGTTTCCGGCACCGCGCAGAGGATGGGTTTCTTCGGTCATGTTTTATCCGTCGGCCTGCAAAATG
This sequence comes from Brucella sp. 22210, assembly GCF_052045675.1. NCBI lineage: Bacteria > Pseudomonadati > Pseudomonadota > Alphaproteobacteria > Hyphomicrobiales > Brucellaceae > Brucella > Brucella sp. 22210. The sequence continues at coordinate 249,773 of NZ_JBQEPD010000001.1, read as the reverse complement.
CAGCTTAACAACACAAACAGAGAGCGCGATTTGAAATCGCGCTCTCTGAAATTTGCCCGGACACATAACGCCAAGCGATCTGTGATGCAACTTTTGGTCTCGTTGTACGCCCAAAAGGACGCACAACGCTCCAAGATTTAGGCAACGGATGCCTTCAATGCCTTGGTAAGATCGGTCTTCTCCCAGGAGAAGGAACCGTCACGGCCCGGCTTGCGGCCAAAATGACCGTAAGACGAGGTCTTGGCATAGATCGGCTTGTTGAGATCGAGATGCTTGCGGATACCGGTCGGCGACAGGTCCATCACTTCACGCAGCGCTTCTTCAACAGCGGCTTCCGCAACCTTGCCCGTGCCGTGCAGATCGACATAGACCGAAAGCGGCTGCGCAACGCCGATAGCGTAGGAAAGCTGGATCGTGCAGCGGTCGGCAAGATTAGCCGCCACGACATTCTTGGCCAGATAACGCGCAGCATAAGCAGCCGAACGGTCGACCTTGGTCGTGTCCTTGCCGGAGAATGCGCCGCCGCCGTGCGGAGCCGCACCGCCATAGGTGTCGACGATGATCTTGCGGCCGGTCAGGCCTGCGTCACCATCCGGGCCGCCAATGACGAATTTACCGGTCGGGTTGATGTACCAGTTGCAGGTGGCTGCAATCGGCAGCTCGCCCAGCGCATCACGGATATAAGGCTCGACAACCGAGCGAACCTTCTTGGAATCCCAGCTGGCATCCAGATGCTGCGTCGAGAGCACGATCTGCGTAACTTCGGCAGCCTTGCCGTTTTCGTAACGTACCGTAACCTGGCTCTTGGCGTCCGGGCCAAGCTTGCCCGCATCGCCTTCGCCCTTATGGCGCGCTTCGGACAGCTTTTCGAGAATCTTATGCGAGTAATAGATCGGGGCAGGCATCAGATCCGGGGTTTCGCGGCAAGCATAGCCGAACATGATACCCTGATCGCCAGCACCTTCTTCGCCCTGACGGTCGGCAGCATTGTCCACGCCCTGCGCGATATCGGCAGACTGCGGATGCAGAAGTACGTCGATCTTCACCGTCTTCCAGTGAAAGCCGTCCTGTTCGTAGCCGATTTCACGGATTGCCTTGCGCGCTGCCGAACGGAAGCGGGCAGGATTGATCAGCGGATGGCCAGCGGCATCCTTGGCGATCGAGCCGTCCTTGTTCTTCTTCAGGAAAGTCTCCGGTACGCGCACTTCGCCGGCAATCACCACGCGATTGGTGGTGGCAAGCGTTTCGCAGGCAACACGGACAGACCACGGATCCACGCCAGAGCGGCGGGCTTCCTTGTAGATCATGTCGACGATTTCATCGGAGATGCGGTCGCAAACCTTGTCCGGGTGTCCTTCAGACACAGATTCGCTGGTGAAGAGATAAGAACTGCGCGACACGGGTAACCCCTCTTGAAAATCCAACGGAGAACATCTCCGCCTAGGAAACACAGTAGCGCCCGGAACTTTCCGGGCGCGTCAAAGTGTTAGCGAAGTTAGGATCAAACCGTCAATGCATTTTCGTATCGCGACGGGGCGCAGCCGGAAAAATTCATTCCCAAGGCCGCAAAGCCTACGCCAAAAGGGGAAAAAGGCGAATAAACCGCCGAATGCAGGGGGTAACAGTGGATTGCTTACTCGGCGTCTGCTGCGAGCGACTTCACCAGATCGATGATTTTCCGGCGTACTTTCGGATCTGAAATCTTCGTGAACGCGCGGGTGAGCTGAACGCCTTCGTTGGAATTCAGGAAATCGACCACATAGGTTGCTTCATTGTCTTCCGCAAAACCCTCCTGGCCGACAGGGTTCGATCCCGGTGCATCTTCGAAGAAAAAGGAAACCGGAACATTGAGAATGGCGGAGATCGCCTGAAGGCGGCTGGCGCCGACGCGATTGGTGCCCTTCTCGTATTTTTGAATCTGCTGAAACGTGATGCCCAAATTCTCGCCGAGCTTTTCTTGACTGAGGCCCAGCATGTTGCGGCGGAGACGAATGCGGCTGCCGACATGTACGTCGATTGGGTTGGGCTTCTTTTTATTCTCAATCATACAGCTGTCACTCCTCGCGGCTGCGAGCTTTCATTCATGTACTGTTCATCTGAACAGGGATAACATCACGTTGTGGGAGGTAGTCTGACGCGTTTCGCACGACTTCGCACGTGGGAACCGTCACCGCGCCGGTATAACATCTTAACAAAATTGCCGTGTCAATGAAAACGCCTACGGAATGACACCCTGAAAGCAGCGTTGACAAAGAGTAAGGTTAACAGGATCGATATCGTCTGTTTCGATCCGGGAGCGGTGCCCCAAAATGGAGCACGAGCTGACAGTAGGGAAGCATCAACCACCCCAACGACGTCCAGCGCCAGCCCTTCAGTGATTCGACCGTAGGAATCCGTTACCGCCGAAAGGCCGTTATTGGCCGCGCGCACCAGCGGTAAGCCCTGCTCCACCGCACGAACCTGCGCCTGCCTGAAATGTTGGTAAGGCCCCGGCGTGTCGCCATACCAGCCATCATTCGTGACATTAACAATGGCATTGGGGACCACGGCATTGGGAGCGCCTGCTTGCGAGCCAGAAAAACCAAGCTCGTCCGGGAAAATCGCTTCGTAGCAAATAAGCGGCAGGAAAGTCTGGCCCGGCCTGACATTCAAAAGACGCCGCGAGGAACCGGCGGTAAAGCCACCGGGCATTTCCACCACTTCCTGAAGGCCCAGACTGCGCAGAAAGGTCTCGAATGGCAGATATTCGCCGAACGGAACAAGATGCACCTTGTCGGCGGCGTCCGTAATCTCGCCCCGATCATTGATCGTATAGATGGAATTATAATAGCGCGGCTCGCCATTGCCTGCCGCCTTCTCTTCACGCACGGCACCGGTCAGCAGCACCTGGCCGTCCTGCAATGTATTGCCAATCAGCGCGAGCGCGTCCGGCGTCGATGTCAGAATATAGGGCACCGCCGTTTCGGGCCAGATGATGATATCAGGCTTCGGCTTGCCGTCGGCAGGTGCTTCCGCCGTCAAAGCAATCAGCTTGTCGAAGATCGAGCGCCGTTCGGCATTGTCCCATTTCATGCTCTGCGGGATGGAGGGCTGCACAATACGGATATTGACCGTGCCCTTCTCATCACCGATGGCGGGCGCATGCGACAGGGTCCACACGCCAAAGCCGACATGGGCTGCGGCCAGAAGAATGGCCAGAACGATACCGCTCTTTGCCAATCGTCCACCGATTAGCAATGCAGGCGATGCGAAGATGAACACAGCCAGAGCGCTCATCCCGACAAGACCGACCACGGCGACCGATTGCATCAGCACCGGCACTGGCATGGCTGCATAGCCGATGGCATTCCATGGAAAACCGGTCAGCAGGAACGTACGCAACCATTCCGCAAGCGCGAAGCCGAAGGCCAGCGCGAAAATACGCCCCAGCCCGTCCGACCAGAAGATGCGCGCGACCATGGTCGCGAAAGCGTAGAAAATCGCCAGAAAGGCAGGCAGGCCTAAAACCGCCAGCGGCAGGGCCCAGGCAAACTGGTCTGCATCAACCAGAAGAGCTGTGCCTATCCACCAGAGGCCGGAGACGAAATAGCCGAAGCCGAACCACCAGCCGACTATTGCCGCGGGCAGAACGCGACGGATCGGGCCTGCATCGGCACGCGCCAAAGCGCCGTCGATCAGCCAGACGAGGATCGGGAAGGAAACAAAACCGGCAATGAAGAGATCGAAAGGCGGCTGGGTCAGTGTCGCGAAGGCGCCACTCAAAAAAGCGGCCAGCGCACGACGCCAGCCGCTAGAAAGAATGATCCTGCCCGCAAGCCTTTCGATCATCAGGCCTCTTTGAAGGTTTCAGCGTCTTCGGCCGTGGCCGGTGACTGCTCTTCAGGCTTGGTGGTGACGACAGCGCGCTGCTGCCTGCGGCGGTCGGCAGCGGAAAGCGGCACAATGCGTACCTTCTTCACGCGGCGCGGATCAACTTCCAGCACATGGAATTCATAGCCCGGCACGGCTTGCACGACCTCACCACGGACGGGAATCCGGCCAAGAACCGAGAAGATCAGGCCGCCGACCGTGTCGACATCCTCGCCATGTTCGCCCACCTCGAAAGAGGGGCCAATCTTTGCAGCGAATTCGTCCAGATCGGCGCGCGCATCGACAACAAATACGCCATCGGCTTCCTCGGCGATCATGATTTCTTCGTCGTCATGCTCGTCTTCGATATCGCCAACAACCATTTCGACGATGTCTTCGAGCGAGACGAGACCGTCGGTGCCGCCATATTCATCGATGACCAGCGCCATCTGGATATGGGTTGCCTGCATGCGGGCCATCAGGCCGCTTGCCATCATCGACGGAGGCACGAACAGCACCTTGCGCATGAGGTTAAGCTCGCCGATCGTCTTGGTGAGATCAATGCGGCTCATATCGAATTTCGGCGGCGTTGCCGTCGCTGGCGTCTTGGCCGTCGTGCGGCGGCGCGTTTTCTGGCGCGCCTGACGCGTGATGAAATTCAGAACATCGCGGATATGGATCATGCCACGCGGATCATCCAGCGTTTCGGCATAGACCGGCATACGGGAGTGACCGGATTCCTCGAAGAGTTCCAGCACTTCCCAGAGCGGCGTGGAAATTTCCACCGCCTCGACATCCGCACGCGGAATCATCACGTCTTCGACGCGGATTTCACGCAGGCGCAGGATGTTGTGCAGCATCGCCTTTTCTTCGGGCGAGAATGCGGAATCCTGTTCGCTCGTCGTACTGGACAGGGCATCGGCCAAATCTTCACGCAAGGAAGATTGCTGTCGCGAGCGGATAAAAGGGAAAATATTTGACAGAAGGGAGCGCTTTTCGGCCGCTACAGGCCGCTGCGTACTTTGCCCTTCGGCGTCTTGGGTCTCGCTGCGATTCTCGCCAGCGGACGGAGGTTGTGAGGTTTGATCAGCCATGGTCAATCGTTGTTAATGGTCTCTTCGGATACAGCATAAGGGTCGGGGATGGCAATAGCATGAAGAATTTCGCGCTCGCGGCGCTCCATTTCTTCTGCTTCCTCGTCGGTTTCATGATCGTATCCCAAAAGATGCAGGAATCCATGCACGACAAGGTGTGAGAGGTGATGGTCGAGAGGCTTGCCTTCTTCAACCGCTTCACGCTCTACGGTTTCGCGAGCGATGACGATGTCACCCAGCATCGGTCCCGGCTGCGCCCCGGCCTTGACCGGAAAAGCAGGAAACGACAACACATTGGTAGGCTTGTCCTTGCCGCGCCATTCGGCGTTGAGCTCCTGAATGGACGCATCGTCGGTAAAGACGACGCTCAATTCGCTGTCGGCATTCTTGAGGCCAAGATTGGCCCATGCCGCCTCGACAGACTTTCTGACAAGTCCTTCAAGTGTTGTTTCATCCGGCCAGTTGCCGGCTTCGATTGTTATATCGATATGGATCGCGTTGTCTGACACGTTCTGCGGCGGCTTCCCCTGACAGCAAGCCGCTTCGTCCTTTCAGTTGTTCGAAAGCCGTCCGCCCCAAAAAGGCAGACAGCATGCTTTTTTCCACGCATTGTCCCGCGCAAAAACGCTGCGCACTTTTGCTGGAAATGCTTCAGATCGTCATTCTAACGACCAATTACAAGTCCTTGGCCCCTATTCCGGACGAACCGGCTGCTGGACATGCGTCTTGGCATCGCGGTCATAGGCGTTGACGATTGCCGCCACCAGCGGATGTCGTACCACGTCTTTCTGGGTGAACCGCACCTTGATGACGCTTTCCACATCGTCCAGCACACGAAGCGCTTCGACAAGCCCGGATTTCTGACCGGGTGGAAGATCGATCTGGCTTGGATCGCCCGTCACGATCATCCGCGATCCTTCACCGAGACGCGTCAGGAACATTTTCATCTGCATGGATGTCGTGTTCTGCGCTTCATCGAGAATGACTGCCGAATGGGCCAGCGTGCGCCCGCGCATGAAGGCCAGCGGCGCGATTTCAATGACGCCTGCGGTGATGGCACGCTCGACCTTGTCGGCGGGCATCATATCGTAAAGCGCGTCATAGAGCGGACGCAGGTAGGGATCGACCTTTTCCTTCATGTCACCCGGCAGAAAGCCCAAGCGTTCGCCCGCTTCAACAGCCGGGCGGGAGAGGATGATCCGCTCCACCAGACCGCGTTCCAGCAACATGGCAGCATGGGCGACGGCCAGATAGGTTTTGCCCGTACCGGCGGGACCGACACCGAACACCAGTTCGGAACGGTCGAGCGCCCGCATATAGGCGTCCTGTGTCGGCGTGCGCGCGAAGATCGTCTTCTTGCGCGTGGAAATCTGGGCAGCGGATAGCTTGCCCTTGTTTTCCATTGTCGGCAGATCCAGCTGATCATCAGCCGCAATGGCCATGCGCAAGGCGCCATCGACATCCGATGCCGTCAGTTCATGACCTTTCTGCACGGTTTCATAAAGATGATCGAGCGTACGGCGCGCCTGTTCGGTCGCGGTTGGTTCGCCCCGGATCGAGAGTTGGTTGCCCTTGGAGCGAACATCGACACCGAGTTTTTGCTCGATACGTGCCAGATTTTCGTCGAACTGACCGTAAAGCGCACTGGCCAGGCGGTTGTTCTCGAAAGTGAGCACGATATGGGCCATATCCGAGGCCCCGGTAGTCGGGCTTTTTTGCGTTAGAGTGGTTGGCTTGGCAGGTCTCAGCTTTTCCGTGGCGCTCAACCGTATCTCCTCAAGAGTTCACGCATTGCAATCACAGTTCCGACGGGATCATCGGCCCGACAGGATTATCGGCGCGAGACTCAAGCGCCGAAACATCTGCCTGAACGGTATCATGCCTTCACGCCAGTTTTTGCGCAATAAGGCTATTGGTCCCAGTGGAGGTGATTTTCACATGAATAATTTCGCCGACCTGATCATTGTTGTCGTCGATGATCACCGGGAGGAGCCAAGGTGAACGTCCCACCATCTGTCCCGCCTGACGGCCGGGCTTTTCCAACAGCACGTCCATCTCGCGACCGATCATGGATTCCTGGAACGCATATTGCTGTTCCGACAGCAAAGCCTGCAAGCGCTGAAGGCGCTCATCCTTCACCGCTTCTTCCACATGATCGGGCAGATCTGCGCCGGGCGTGCCGGGTCGCGGCGAATATTTGAACGAATAGGCCTGCGCATAATTGACGTCGCGCACGAGCTGCATCGTGTCCTCGAAATCCTGATCGGTTTCGCCCGGGAAACCGACGATGAAATCGCCCGACAGCGCCATATCCGGACGCACCTCACGGATGCGCTCGATCAGGCGTCGGTATTCGTCCGCCTTGTGACGGCGGTTCATCGCCTTGAGAATACGGTCCGAGCCGGACTGTACCGGAAGATGCAGATAAGGCATCAACTGGCGCAAGTCGCGATGGGCAGCGATCAAACTGTCATCCATATCGCGTGGATGGCTGGTCGTGTAACGCAGGCGTGCCACGCCCGGAATGCGTGCGAGGCGGAACAGCAATTCGCCAAGCCCCCATTCGCGGCCATCGTCGCCCTCGCCATGCCAGGCATTGACGTTCTGGCCGAGCAGGGTCAGTTCGCGCACACCGCTATCGGCGAGGCGTTCAGCTTCCGCCACGATCTGCCTGACGCTGCGCGAGACTTCCGAGCCACGCGTATAGGGCACCACGCAGAAGGTGCAGAACTTGTCGCAACCTTCCTGCACCGTCAGAAAAGCGGAAACGCCGCGCTTGCGGGTTTCTTCACGCTTCGGCGACGGCAGATGCTCGAACTTGTCTTCAAGCGCATATTCAGTCTCGACGACCTTTTCGCCGCCCCGAACACGCGCCAGTGCATTGGGCAGGCGATGATAGGTCTGCGGTCCAATCACCAGATCAACATTCGGCGCACGGCGCAGAATTTCATGCCCCTCGGCCTGCGCCACGCAGCCCGCAACGCCGATGGTCAATTCCTTGCCATTGGCTTCGCGCGCGTCCTTCATCTTGCGCAGGCGTCCCAGCGCAGAATAGAGCTTCTCCGACGCTTTTTCGCGAATATGGCAGGTGTTCAGCAGCACCAGATCGGCATCGTCCGGCGTATCGGTCGCGACATAGCCTTCCGCTGCAAGGCTGTCGGCCATGCGCTGGCTGTCATACACATTCATCTGGCAGCCATAGGTTTTGACAAAAACCTTGCGTGCATTTGGACGCGTATCGGCGTGTTCTGCCGCTGGCACAATATCGGTGATGTTTTCGCTCATGCGGGGCTATCTACAGCTTTTGTTGCCGCATTGGAAGGTGACAAACTGATCGGCTTTTTCGCTATCGCATTTTCGGGCGCAAAGCCGCGCACTAATCGTCGGCAATCTCGCGGCCCAGAAGCGCGCTTTGCAGAAGCGCTCTCACCCGGCCTTCCATGGTGCGGGCCAGCATCTTGCGGTCTGTAGCCGCCGTGACAACCATCGGCTCGCCGAAGCGGATTTCAACATCGATGGCGCCTTCGCGCAGGATGCCTTTCAGATGCGGCATCAGCTCGACATCGCCCGGCCAGGATGCAATCGGGCGAAAGTAACGCCCCATGGCCATACCGTGCACGCCGGTATAGGCGATAGCGACCGGCTGCACGAGCACTTCCGGCACACCGGCTTCCTTGATCGCCGCATGGGCAGCGCCGAAAAGAGCGGTCTTGAACGGCAAGACCCGATTGCCATCGGATGTCGTGCCTTCGGGAAACAGCACCATCGCGTCCCCCTCGCTCATCCGTGTCGCAATTTCAGAGGTTTGTTCGCCGGTTTTGCCACGCCGCTCGCGCTCGACAAAAACGGTCCGCTGTAAAACAGCGAACATGCCGAAAATCGGCCAGTTGCGCACTTCGGACTTGGCGATAAAGGACACCTGCCCGACCGAGGACAGAACAACAATATCGCTCCAGGACGTATGATTGGCGACGAGCAGAAGAGGGCGTCCGCGATGCATTTCACCAACTGTGCGCACCCGAAAGCCGAACAGTCGCGCAATCATACGGTGGAATGTGTTGGGCAGGCTGCGTTTCCAACCATTCTTGAGCTTGAGAAACACATATTGGACCGGGATCAGCGACAGGCTGAGCATGACCATAGCCGCGAGAACGAGAAAGACCCGGATCGCGCCGATCATTGCGGTCTCTTCAGATCGCGCCGCAGAACGAGCGCCGCCGAACGCCCATTGGCGGTTTCGTAATAGGCCGGGCGATCGCCGACCTTCTGGAAGCCGAGACGACGGTATAGCGCCTGCGCAGCGACATTGGCTTCATCGACTTCGAGAAACAGCGTTTCCGCCCGTTCCTGATAGAGATAGCGCAACACCGCATCCATCAGCGCCCGGCCGACACCCTGTCGCTGCACGTCGCGTGAAACCGCGATGGTGAGGATTTCCGCCTCACCGGCCACCAGCCGCGCCAGCACGAAGCCGCAGGCGTCATTGGGCTTGCCTTCCGCACGGGCGACAAAGCCGAAAACCGTATCCTGCGCGATCAGCGAGCGAAAATCGTCGGAACTCCAGCCATGATGAAAGGCGACGGCATGAATGCGCTGGATCGCATGGCTGTCCTGTGCGCTTAAAGCTTCCACTGAAACCTGTCGGCGTCCGAAGCGACCGAATGGCAAGCCCATCATCGCCTATTCTCCGGCCTGCCTGCGTGGCAATGCAAACCCCACCTGCGGCTTGGCATCAGGCCCGCGCATATAAAGCGGCTTCGGCGCATCACCGGCTGTGCGTGTGGCTGCCAGACGGGCGAAAGTGGCGATAGCGGCGGTCGGTTCGATGGGACCGAGCGCAAACTTGTCGCCCAAAGCCTCGTTAATCGATCTTGCCGCCGATCCGGCCAGCACGGTTTCGAGGGGCGCATTGCCTGCAAAAGCTTCCGCTTCTTCCCGCGACAAAACCGATGGCTTGGACAGAGCAGCGCCGTTAGCGTCGAATGTCTGCCCATAAATCTCGCCGCGATGCGCGTCGAGCAGGATCGTCACCGGCTTGCCCGGCACTCGTGCAAGTGTCTCGTCAGCCAGCGCCTCGAATGCCGTCACGCCAATGGCCGGGCAGCCGAGCGCCAGCGCAAAGCCTCGCGCCGCCGAAACACCAATACGAACGCCCGTGAAAGAACCGGGGCCGATATTCACCGCCACACGGTCGATATCCTTTATCGTGACGCCCGCGTCCGCCAGTGCACGCCCGACATAATCCATCAGCACTTCTGCATGCCCCTTGCCGATATTCTCACTGACCTGAGCAAGAACGACATCGCGGCCAGCGTCATAGACGGCTGCGGCGCAATAGGAAGCGGCGGTATCGAGGGCGAGTATCTTCATGCACTTCCGGGTAAATGAGAATTGGTCCCGCGACAAGCCTAACCGTAATGAGCCGACACCAAATCACTCTCAAAGAGCAGCGGTTCTTACGATTTTCGGCATTTCCTGCGGAACAAAATCCCCCGCCAGGCGTTATCTCGCCGGGTGCGGGAAGGTCTTGTTGTTGCCTTTGCGACAGCAAGTTTTGCTGCAATACGGGCCTTTTACAGATTTGACGGTGCCGTTTGTGCGTCTTTTCGACCGCTCCCACGCTGGCGATTTCCCCAATCGCTGCGAGCTGGCCAATCGCTCGCGCCTGATTGTGCAAAGGATATGAGGATAAAATGTCCAATAAGTCGACGCATGCAACCCGCAACGATCTTCCTTCCAATACCAAGACGACCATGATCGCGCTTCTGAACGAAAATCTGGCTGCGACCATTGATCTTGCGCTGATCACCAAGCAGGCGCATTGGAACCTCAAGGGGCCGCAATTCATCGCAGTGCACGAGATGCTCGACGGCTTCAGGACCGAACTCGATGATCACGTCGACACCATTGCCGAACGCGCGGTTCAGCTTGGCGGCACGGCCTATGGCACATCGCAGATTGTCGTGAAGGACACGAAACTGAAGCCGTATCCGACGGATATTTATGCGGTTCACGACCATCTGGGTGCACTGATCGAACGTTATGGCGATGTCGCCAACCTGCTGCGCAAATCGATCAAGGATTCGGACGACGCGGGTGATGACAACACGGCGGATATTTTCACTGCCGCATCGCGCTCGCTGGACAAGGCGCTTTGGTTCCTCGAAGCCCATGTGCAGGAAAAGAACTGAGGCTTACCCTCAAACCGTCATACAAAAGGCCGGGAAATATCCCGGCCTTTTCAGTTTCTTCTATCCAGCTCTTAGAGCAGTTCCTATTTTAACGGAATCATCGGAACTGCTCTATCCATTTGTTTTCACGCATTGTCCTACGCAAAACCGCTTCGCACTTTTGCTGGAAATGCTCTAGCTGACCCATTCTCCGCCACGCATCACCGGCTCGCGGCTGCCGTCGGCCTTGATGCCGTTGACATCGATTTCGCCGGAGCCGATCATCCAGTCGATGTGGATGAGGCTGGAATTGCCGCCCTGCGCCTTGATCTGTTCCGGCGTCAGCTTGGCGCCGTCGATGAAGCACTTGGAATAGCACTGGCCAAGCGCGATATGGCTCGCGGCGTTTTCATCGAAAAGCGTGTTGTAGAACAGAAGACCGCTTTGCGAGATCGGCGAGGAATGCGGCACCAGCGCCACTTCACCGAGCCTGCGCGCGCCTTCATCCGTATCGAGCACTTTCGACAGCACTTCTTCGCCACGGGTCGCCTTCGCTTCGACGATACGGCCCGCCTCGAAACGCACTGCGATGTTTTCGATCAGCGTGCCCTGATGCGACAGAGGCTTGGTGCTGGCGACATAGCCATCGACGCGCAATGCATGCGGCGTGGTGAACACCTCTTCCGTCGGAATATTCGGATTGCAGGTAATGCCGTTCTTGGCGGTCGACGCGCCGCCGTGCCACTCGTGACCATCAGCAAGTCCGACCGTCAGATCCGTGCCTGGACCCTTGAAGTTCAGGGCGCTATAAGCCTTGCCGTTCAGGAAGCGGGTGCGGGTGCGAAGCGCTGCATTATGTGCAGCCCATGCGCCAATCGGATCGTCCACATCCACACGCGAAGCGGCGAAGATGGCCTCCGCCAGCTTGCGGGTCGCCACCTCTTCCGGCTCATTGGGGAACATCAGCTGCGCCCATGCCGCATTCGGATAGGAAACGATGTTCCAGTTGATGTCGAAACCGGCGATCTTTTCCAGCGCTGGCTGATAGGCCTTGGAGTTGGCGCGATTGGCGCGCGAGACCTTGGCAGCGTCCTGGCTGGACAGAAGCATCGGATTGTCGGCAGCAATCGCCAGACGCGCCGCACCTTCGGAATAAGCCTTGGCCATGCCCTCATAGAGCCAGGTCGAAGCACGGTCGAAGCTTGCATCCGGCGCATTTTCATAGCGAGCCAGTGCAATCTGGTCATCGGCGAAGAACGGCGTCACCAGACCCGCGCCCGCCTTATAGGCATGTTTGGCAATCAGTCGAACCAGCGGCAAGGCAACAACAGGCGCCGTGATGATCAGATCCTGCCCCTCGCGCAATTGCAGGCCGACGCGAACGGCTACTTCAGCCAGACGTTCGAGCTTTACCGGATCGATGACGGGATTTTGCATATCGTGAGCCATGGGCTGCGGACCTCTTTGATGCGAAAGCGCCTCCCTCAAGAAAGGGGGCGTCATGAAAGAATCACTTCTGTACACTTGCCGCCAGTTTATCAGATGGCGCAATTAAACCACGTTCTTTTCAGGATATGGTCTATACTGGATGCTGCGGTCAGCGATATGGAAAGCAAAGAGAATGAACAAGAAAGCGCTTGTATTATTGGGACTTGCAGGCCTGCTGGCAGGTTGTGTCACCATGACGCCGGAAGAGCGCCGCGCTGCCGATGAACGGACATGTCTCGGCTATGGTTTCAAGCCTCGGACCGACGCATTTGCCAACTGTCTGCAACGGCTCGATCTCGACCGCCGGGCGGATCGCCGCGCATGGGAAAACCGCGTCGATTTTTACGACCGGCCAATCATGCTCTATCAGCCGATCTATCGTCCGGTCGTAGTTCGGCCCCGCTAATTACGGCAGATTGCAGGGCTCAAATGAAAAATGCGAGCCAATCGGAAAGATTAGCCCGCACCGAAGCTGTTCAAATCAACTTATAGAGGCGTTTCTGGACGATCCTGCGACAGAAGCAGCGCGCCGATTGCATCGGCCTGCTTCTGGTCTGCCGGGGCATAGCCGAGCGTTTGCGGCTGGCTGGCAGGCGCAGACGTATCGAATTGCGGCTGGTAGGACGCGACCTGCTGAATCTGCGGCTGTGCCTGCGCTACACCATTCTGGTGCGAGAGGCGATTGCCACGGGCCTGCGGGCCAAGGCCGCTGCCCCGTATAGAGGTTTCCATCTTTGCGGCATCCGCCAGCGCGACCTGTACGGTGGGCGCTGCTTCCGGCACGGGTCCGGCCTGTGGCAGCGTCACGTCATAAGACGGATCTTGCGGCGTGGATGGCGACTGCGGCGAATAGGCGAGAGCCAGATTGTATGGCTCCTGCGGCACCGGGTTCTGCAACGAACCGTCGCGATTGCGCTTCTCGTAGAACGAATTACCGCCGGCAACCAGCACGTAATGCATGTTGTTATACGGGAATGACAGGCCAGCCGTGTGGAAGAACATGGCATTCTTCAGCTTCGGATGGCGCTGGCCCTTCAGCACGGCATCGGCTGCGGCCTGAACGTCGGGCAGTTTGCCCGATTCCATCTTGCGGCTGAGAACGCCCGGTGCGAACTGGTTCTTCTGACCGACAACGCCACAAATCGTATCCGGATAACGGCCCGACGCGAGACGGTTCATGACGACCGTACCAACGGCCATCAGACCATCAGGGCTGGAACGGTTCGATTCGAAGAACATTGCGCGCTCGAGGCACTCCTTGTCCTTCGCCGTGTAGGTATAGGTCTTGACGCCGTTAACCGACTTGACGTGGCTTACAGCCGCCGTCTTCTCAGTCTTGGCTGTGGTGCCGGTCGTCGTGCAGCCCGTCACTACGAAGGGCGCTACGAGCAGTCCTGCCAATACAGGCAGCTTCCAATTACCAGCGCGCGTCAACGGCTCAGTCTCATATTCAGGACCCTTAACTGAAGCAGTCGATCCGAAGGCCAATAATGACCAGTGCGGGTCTAGCTGCGGTGCAAGTCAAAGCAAGCGAAGATCAAAAATCAAACAACCTGCCGTCGCTCGTCTTCTTCAAGGTTTTGGAATTTTTAGGCCAAAAAAAGGCAATGGGTCAAATTCCGAAATTGCTGAAACCATCGAAACGGCTGCAAATGAAACCCGAATCACGAGCGTAATTACCCACACAAACCATTCAAAACTATTAATAATTTCTTAATGAACCTGCAGAAAAGAGATAAACCTTTGATTTGATGGAAATCATAGTTCCCCAATACAGGCCACATCGCTGCCTTAATTCGCAACTGCTGTAAAATTTTGATATATCTTGCTTCATCGGGCTGGGAGAATCTGCAGCGTAACTGTTTTAGCAAGTCCTGCGCCGGTTCCTTCAACTTTGATGCAAGCTGCGTAACATTCCGTGATATTGGCCATTTTAGGCCTTTTCAGCGCCTCATCTGGCCGAATCGGGTGGCTTGAGCAACTGGCAAAACGGGTACGTCCAAAAGTGATCGAGCCCGCCTTTCGGTCACGAAAGACGGGCTCAAAGAGCAGTTTTTATCGAAGTTCAATCAGCCGAAAGAATAACCGGCGCCGCGTACCGTGCGGATCGGATCGAGTGCGCGACCCAAGTTGATAGCCTTGCGCAGGCGTCCGACATGGACGTCGACGGTGCGATCATCGACATAAATGTCCGGTCCCCAGACACCATCGAGAAGCTGGCTGCGTGAGAAAACGCGACCCGGCGACATCATGAAATATTCCAGCAGGCGGAACTCCGTCGGTCCAAGTCGAACTTCCTTTTCCTTGCGGTAAACACGATGCTGCTGGCGGTCGAGCACCAGGTCACCGACCTTCAGCACATGCGACAGCAGGCTTGGATTGGCGCGGCGCAGCATGGCCTTGACGCGGGCCAGAAGCTCGGGGGTCGAGAATGGCTTCACCACGTAATCGTCGGCACCGACGCTCAAGCCGCGAACGCGTTCGCTTTCCTCACCGCGGGCGGTCAGCATGATGACCGGCAAACGTTCCGTTTCCGGCCACTGGCGCAGACGGCGGCACAGTTCGATGCCGGATACGCCAGGAAGCATCCAATCGAGGATGAGAAGATCCGGTACGTTCTCGCGCAGCGCGATTTCAGCCTCGTCGCCGCGTAGCATCGTATCCACCTGATAGCCTTCGGCCTCAAGATTATAGCGCAGCAGAACGCTCAGCGCTTCTTCGTCTTCCACCACAGCGATTTTGGGTACCTGTGACATCCAATATTCCCTATTAAAATCCGGCGAGCGGAAGATACACGTCCCCCCATCGACCGCGTGTCGCCGCGCTATTCACTCATTCTCCACCGCATTTGGAGCACCTTTCGGCAAAGCCGTCCTGATGTGTTCCAAACGCAGCGCTTACTCAGGGCTTGCGTGCCTCATCCACGACGATGCCGTGGCTCAGGTCTTCTTTCGGTCGTTCGGCAGGCATCTGCAGGCCGGTAACGATGTAATAGACAGTTTCCGCAATGTTGGTCGCGTGGTCGCCGATGCGCTCGATATTCTTGGCGCAGAACAGAAGATGCGTGCAGGCAGAAATATTACGCGGATCTTCCATCATATAGGTGAGCAGCTCGCGGAACAGCGAGGTGTACATAGCGTCGATCTCGTCGTCACGATCACGCACGACATTGATCTGCTGCACCGAGCGCGACGCATAGGCGTCGAGCACGTCTTTCAGCTGGGTCAGCGCCAGTTCGGCCAGGGTTTCAAGGCCACGATAGAGCTTGACCGGCTGGCGGGACTCCGAAACGGCTGCAACGCGCTTGGCAATGTTCTTGCCCAGATCGCCAACGCGCTCCAGATCGGCGGAGATACGGATCGAACCGATGATCTCACGCAGGTCGACAGCCATCGGCTGGCGCTTGGCGATGATCATCACGGCCTTGTCGTCGATTTCGCGTTCGCTGGCGTCGAGGATCAGGTCGTCGGAAATGACGCGCTGTGCGAGAGCGTTGTCCGCGTTGACAATAGCGGCGACCGACTGTTCGACCATACGTTCCGCATGTCCGCCCATTTCGGCGATCTTGTGGGTGAGAAACTTCAGTTCCTCATCGTAGGAACGAACGGTATGCTGAGACGGCATGGTAGACCTCGTAATATAAATTGCGGGGAAGCCGCACTTCTGTTTGTTCTGGCACATTCCGCAGGCAAGGGAGACTTGTCCCCTGCCCCAGTCCGTTAGCCAAAGCGTCCGGTGATGTAGTCCTGCGTGCGCTTTTCGGTCGGCGCAGTGAACATCGTTTCCGTATCGCCCACTTCGACCAGATTGCCGAGATGGAACATGGCGGTGCGCTGCGAAACGCGAGCCGCCTGCTGCATGGAGTGGGTGACGATGACGATCGTGTAGTTCTGGCGCAGTTCGTCGATCAGCTCTTCCACCTTTGCGGTGGCAATCGGATCGAGCGCCGAGCAGGGTTCGTCCATCAAAATGACTTCCGGGCTCACCGCAATCGCACGTGCAATGCACAGGCGCTGCTGCTGACCACCGGAAAGACCCGTTCCCGCATCGTGAAGGCGATCCTTCACTTCCTCGAACAGGCTGGCCTTCTGAAGGCTCGTCACGACGATTTCTTCAAGATCGGTCTTGGAGCGGGCCAGACCGTGAATGCGCGGGCCGTAAGCCACGTTCTCGTAGATCGTCTTCGGGAACGGGTTCGGCTTCTGGAACACCATGCCGACACGGGCGCGCAGTTCCACGACATCGATCTTCGGATCGTAGATATCCTCATTGTCGAGGGTGATCTTGCCACCGATGCGGCAACCTTCAATGGTGTCGTTCATGCGGTTGAGCGAGCGAAGGAATGTCGACTTGCCGCAGCCGGAAGGACCGATCAGCGCCGTCACCATCTTTTCCGGAACATCCAGATTGACGTCGAAAAGAGCCTGCTTCTCACCATAGAATACGCAAACCTTGTCGCCGCGCATCTTTACGGAACTGGCGTTGGCGTTCATCTTTTCTCCTACGGCTTTCTCGAGAGTACGTTCTGTCATCAAGTTCATAGCTTCGACTCCCGTTTACCAGCGGCGCTCGAACCGGCGGCGCAGAATGATTGCTGCAATGTTCATCACGGCCAGGAACAGAAGCAGGACGATGATAGCGCCGGACGTGCGTTCCACAAAGGCGCGTTCTGCTTCATTGGCCCACATATAGATCTGGACAGGCAAGGCGGTCGCCGGTTCCATCGGGGTGGACGGAACATCCGCCACGAAGGCCACCATACCGATCAGCAGAAGCGGAGCGGTTTCACCAAGCGCATGGGCCAGCCCGATGATGGTGCCCGTCAGAATGCCGGGTGCGGCAAGCGGCAGGACGTGATGGAAGACCATCTGTGTCTTGGAAGCGCCGAGACCAAGCGCTGCGGCGCGGATCGATGGCGGCACCGCGCGAAGTGCGGCGCGTGTTGCGATAATGATCGTCGGCAGCGTCATCAGCGTCAGAACCAGACCGCCGACCAGCGAAGCCGATCGCGGCAGGCCGAAGAAGTTGACGAAAACTGCCAGACCCAACAGACCGAACACGATGGACGGTACGGCTGCGAGGTTGTTGATGTTCACCTCGATCATATCGGTCCAGCGGTTCTTCTTGGCGAACTCTTCCAGATAGATCGATGCGGCCACGCCGATAGGCAGAGCCAGACCCAGCACGATCAGCATCATATAAAGAGAGCCGACCAGCGCCACACCGAGACCGGATGTTTCCGGGCGGCTCGATGCGCCATAGGTGAAGAGGCCGGTATTGAAGGCTTCCTTCATGACGCCTTCTTCCGAAAGCGTCTTCATCCAGCCGATCTGACGGTCAGAAACCTTGCGGTTCGTTTCGGGCACAGTCAGGTCGATCTGCCCCTTGAAGGCGGAATCGATGTCTGCGCCAGCCAGAACCGGAACGGTCTGCGTCGTGCCGATGAGTGACGGATTGTCCATCACCATCTGGCGAAGCTGAATGCGTACGCCATCCGAATAGAAGCGACCGAGATCGCGCATGGCCGGACGGTCCGTGGGCGACACGCCAAGCTTTTCAGCAAGGGCGTTGCGCACCAGAAGCGGATAGTTCGCTGTGATCAGCACATTCGGATCGGTCGCACGCTTGTTGCCCGGATCGATCACCTGCGCTTCAAGCTTGACCGGCAGGTAAAGCGTCGTCTGCCAGAAAGCGGTGTAGCCCTTGGAGAAAACCGAGAACAGCAGCGCGCAGAGAAAGAACACACCAATGGCGATTGCAGCAATGCCATAGAGGCGGAAGCGGCGTTCGGCGGCATAGCGGCGCTTGAGCCCGATATCGCGGCGCACCGGCTTTGCAGAAACCGCGCCGCTTGCGTTGAAGGTCGTATCGGTCATTATTCGTACTGCTCCCGGTACTTGCGCACGATGTGCAGCGCAAAGATGTTCATGATCAGCGTCAGGACGAAAAGCGTGATGCCGAGCGCAAAGGCAACCAGCGTCTGTGGCGAGTTGAACTCAAGATCGCCGGTCAGCTGGTTGACGATTTTCACCGTGATGGTGGTCATCGCGTCGAATGGATTGATATTGATACGTGCCGCAACGCCTGCCGCCAGAACCACGATCATGGTTTCGCCGATGGCGCGTGAGGCTGTCATCAGAAGTGCGCCGACAATGCCGGGCAGAGCCGCAGGCAGGACAACACGCTTGACGGTTTCGGAGCGGGTTGCGCCAAGACCGAGCGAGCCGTCGCGCAGCGTGCGCGGAACGGCAGTGATGATGTCGTCGGAGAGCGAAGACACGAAAGGAATGAGCATCACGCCCATGACGAGACCGGCTGTCAGAACGCTCTGCGCCATGATGAAGCCCTGCCCGCCCGCAATCGCAGCGGAAAGATCACGCAGGAACGGGCCAACCGTCACAAGGGCGAAGAAGCCGTAGACGATACTTGGAATACCGGCCAGAAGCTCCAGCACCGGCTTGACCACCGTGCGCACGCGCGGCGAGGCATATTCTGCCATGTAGATGGCGGCGAACAGGCCGACCGGAACCGCGAACAGCATCGCGACCAGCGCGATATAGAGCGTACCGGCCAGAAGCGGGATCAGACCGAACTGGCCCGTTTCACCACCGGAACCGGCAGCGGCAAAACGCGGATCCCAGACCGTACCGAAGAAGAAGTCCCAAGGGGAAACAGCCTGAAAGAAGCTGATCGTCTGGAACAGCATCGAGCAGATGATGCCGATGGTCGTCAGAATGGCGATGCCGGAGGCGGCGATCAGCCCCCACAGCACGATGCGCTCGACATTGTTGCGGGCGCGCATGCGGCGGTTGATCGTGGAGAGGCCGAAAATCAGACCGGCAACAGCAATGACCAGCGCCACGGCAGCGCCGATGGTGTGGGTGAGGTCCGTCGCCTTCTTCAGATAGAGGGCGATGGGCACCATGTAGTCCTGGCCCTCGGTCGCGAGAGCCACGCCCTTATTGCCGAGAACCGTGCGCGCATCCTGATAGTTGGACGGGAAGCTTTCCAGCTCAGCCGGCGTCAGGCGCTCAAGGCCATTGGCGAGACCGCGCACCATACCGAGCTGAAGGCTACGATTGGTATAGGAACCACCCTCGACCGCATCGGGCAGGCGCGAGGAGGCGCTGAGATCGAGATAAACAGACGCTCCGATGGCCCAGACAGCAAGAAACAGAACTGCAGGCAATGCAGAAACGAGGAAAACCCACCAGCCATGATAATGCGGGCGGGAATGCATTTTCTCGGCCGTCGGCCCTTGTGGGGCGACAGGCTGCGCTTTGTCCAGTGCAACAGCGCGCTGACGGCCGATAAAGAAGCCGACTAACCCGATTGCAATGACGCTAACGAGAACCAGAAAGAAGGACATTCAATTTCCCCGGTTGCCCTGAAAAATGCGAAACGACAAAGACATGACCCCTATGACCAGACTGTCAGTTCCGCGCGATTGCGCCTCTCATATTAGAATGGCGCGAAAGGAGAAGAACGCGGGGAGGTTTCATCCCCGCGTTCCACAGTTTTAGTCTTACTTTGCAGCCATCGTCTTGCCGTCGGTGAAGGCAGCGCGCTGTGCTTCGCGCTCTGCATCCGGGGCCGGAACCAGACCGTATTCAGCGAGCGGGCCGTCAGGACCGATCATCTGATCGTTCAGGAAGAAATCAACATATTCCTTGAGGCCCGGAACGACGCCGAGGTGAGCCTTCTTCACGTAGAAGAACAGCGGGCGCGAAACCGGATATTCACCCGAAGCAACGGTGGCAGCCGACGGCGTGATGTCGTTGACGGTCGCAACCTTCAGCTTGTCGGCGTTGTTTTCGTAGAAGTAGAGGCCGAAAACGCCAACGCCGGTCTTGTTGGAGTCGATGCGAGCCAGCGTTTCAGCATAGTCGCCGTCGATGTCGACAGCCTTGCCGTCCTTGCGAACTGCGATACAGGCCGAAGCGGCAGCCTTGTCGTCGAGACCGGCCTTCTTGATTTCGTCCAGAGCGCCCGAGTGCTTGCAGCCGTCAGCAAGAACCTTTTCTTCGAAAACTTCACGGGTACCGTGCTTTTCGCCCGGGATGTAGGCAGCAATGTCCCAATCCGGCAGGTTCGGGTTGACCTGGTTCCACTTGGTGTTTGGATTGTCGACCAGCTTGCCGTCGACAACAACCTTGGCAGCCAGAGCCTTGTAGACGTCTTCCGGCTTCAGCTTCCAATCCGGACCCTTTGCGTCGGTCGCGAATACGATGCCGTCATAACCGAAGCGCACTTCCTGAACGTCCTTGACGCCAGCGTCGACGCAAGACTTCAGTTCCGTGTCCTTCATGGCGCGCGATGCATTGGCGATGTCGATGGTGTTTTCACCGACGCCCTTGCAGAATTCCTTGATACCTGCGCCCGAACCGCCCGATTCAACAACCGGCGTCTTGAAGTTCGGGAAGGTTTCGCCGAAGGTTTCAGCGACGATCTTTGCGTAAGGCAGCACGGTCGAGGAACCGGCAACCTGAATCTGATCGCGCGCCTGGGCAGCGGAAACCGACAGAACGGCAGCAATGGCCAGCGCCGCGGTCGAGGAAATCATCTTGTTCATGAGCAGCAGCTCCTGTTGTAAAAAGCCTATGACGATTAGCGTCAGTAGCCGTCTACGCGCTCTATATTACATTCATATGACAGTAATGTTACAGGTTTGTATCAATGCTCCGCGCCACCAATTGTGTGGGGTTTCGCAGGCATTGGAAGAGCTGCTGGAACTGTTATGGGAATCAAAGCCGTAGACGCGGCAGACGGGCTCCCGTGGCCTCGATGCCCGCTACATCGGCATTGGCAAAGGCAAAACGCAGAAAGGCTTCCTGTCCTTCGCCGAAGAAGACGCCCGGCAATGTGACAATGCCGAGCGACTTCGCAAGGCGCTCGGCCACCGTCACAGAAGATGTGCCGTCAAAGGGATGGCGCACGAAGGCAAAATAGGCTCCCACCGCCTCGACGCGCCAGCCATCGACACCCGCCATGACGGAACGAAGCGCTGCGGCCCGGCGTGCAATCTCCTTGCGGTTGTCATTGCGCCAGGCTTCCAGCGGCGCAAGCGCACGGGCAACAGCCACCTGGGGGGCGCGTGTGGCGCAGATTTGCAGATTGTCCATCACCTTGGCGATATTGGACACCATATCGGCACCCGCAACAATCGCCCCCAGACGATGCCCCGGAATGCAGAAGGATTTTGAGAAACTATAGAGCTGGATCAGATGCGATGGCCAGTCGGCCTCGCCAAACAGCCCATGCGGCGCTTCATCGGCATTCGGCAGAAAATCGCGATAGGTTTCGTCGAGGATCAGCCATGTTCCGTTGGCACGGCAGAGCGCGTAGATCTGGCCAAGCAGTTCCGGCGGATAGACCGCGCCGGTCGGATTGTTCGGAGAAACCAGCGTCAGCGCCTTCACACCGGGATGCAGCGCCGCCTGCACATCCTCGACCGTCGGCACAAAGCCGTTTTCCGCACGGCATGGAAATGAAGCCGGTTTAATGCCGAGCATTTCCAGCGAGGAGCGGTGGTTGAAATAGAACGGATCGGTGGTCAGCACCGTATCGCCGCTGCCGGCCACACACATGATGGCTGCAATGAAAGCCTGATTGCAGCCGGATGTGACATGTACATTGTGCGCTTCAATCGATGCACCATAAAGCGAAGCGACATGTGCGGCATAGGCCTGACGCAGCACAGCCTCGCCTTGGATCGGTCCGTAGCCAGCGCAGGCGAGCGATCCCGCCGCCTCGCCCAGAAACTGCAACATGTCTGGATGCGGCGGATAACCCGGAACCGCCTGCGAAAGATCGATCAGCGGACCGTGGCTGCCGTCATAATCCCGCGCCCAGGCCTGCACAGCCGGAATGGGCGGCGCGGAGAGTTGATCGATCAGCGGATTGACGGCGGGCAAATTCATTGTTGGCTCCCATGGCAATTGCGCCCCTCTTATCGTGAAGGGCCGGTCGGTTGAAGCCGTTTATTCGCTGGGTCGCGAAAGCACATAAGCCGCAGACCCCAGCATGAAGATCGTCACGGAAATTGCCAGCAGCGGGCCCGGATGAGCACCCCACCAGAAAAGCCCGTAGCCGACAGTCATGCCCAGACAGGCATAGAGCTTTGCTTTTGGCGGAATGGCGCCACGGTCGCGCCACTTGATGATCAGCGGACCAAAACGCGGATCACGAAGAAGCCGTGCTTCAAGCCTGGGCGAAGACCGCGCGAAGAACCACGCCGCCAGTATGATGAAAATCGTTGTCGGCATGACCGGCAAAAGCGCACCGATAATGCCAAGCGCCAGCATGACAAATCCGAGCACGAGAAACAGTACCCGCTTGCCAGCGGAGATCGCCGGAACGGAGGCATTCGTGTTCGTGTCAGAAGGATCGTCCTGCATGTTTTCCGTTGGAATCGCACCTGTTCACAACAGGCTTATAGCAGGATTTCTTCCATAAATTGCACTGGCTGCACGGTCAAAGAAACGTCATAAGCCCCGTTTTCCGGCCTGTGGATAACAAAAAGACGACCTGTGAAAATTACCACTCACACGCCAGAATTGTAATTTTGCCCGGAAAAGGCCGCATTTCGACAACTTTTAGAAGGTGCTTCAAAACTTGGTCTACAAATAAAAATTGCAGGGTCAGACGCAAGCGCCACAAAGGTCGCAAGCAGCTTTTCTTGGATTCCACGCCTGAAAACATGGACGCGCTCAGCCCAGCGCCAGATTCCTAACGAATCGTAAACGCTTTTACAGCAATCGAACTGAATCCTTCCAAATATTCCTCAGTTTTGTTTCAGAATATAAGTAAACAACGCATAGTATAGGATGATTTTCCGCTGCGGATATAGATTCAATTACCGCACAATGTTCTCATTCGAATCACGTCATCGCCACATTTAGATTCCACTTCGCTCAGGTCTTTCTCAGCAAAACTGTCAAAGCGCCCCGTTAACAACTAGTGGAACTGGTATGAACTTCAAGACCCGTATGGCTATGCTCGGCTTTGCAGCAACCAGCCTTCTCGCTGTCAGTGCAATCGAAGCCTCGGCACAGCAATGCGGCGGTGCCTCCTGGTACGCCCTGACCTCCCGCACGGCATCGGGTGAACGTATGAACCCAGCCGGATTGACCGCAGCGCACCGCTCCCTGCCGCTTGGCAGCAAGGTCAAAGTTACCAATCAGAGAAATGGCAAGTCGCTCGTCGTGCGCATCAACGACCGCGGCCCGTTCATCAAAGGACGCGTGCTGGATCTCTCCAAGGGTGCTGCAAGCCGTCTCGGCTTCATTGGCGCCGGACACACCAAGGTCTGCTTCACGCCGATGTAATCCGGCGTAAAGACATCTTCGGATAATAAAGTGAAAGCGGCCCGGATCGGACCGCTATTGCTTTATTTGCGATCCAGCCGGTCGGTGAACCACCTGGTCAGGTTGATCCAGACGTCATCCTTTTCCGCCGCATCTTCGATGCCGTGTTCGAGATTGGGATTGTCGTTGACTTCGATCACCACGACACCGTCATCGGTTTCCTTCAGATCGACACCGTATAAGCCATTGCCGATGCAGCGCGCGGCGCGCAGCCCGGTTTCCAGAACCGCTTGTGGGGCCTCTGCCAGCGTGTAGGTGCGAAAGCCGCCCTCAAGTGGTTTGCCGCCCGTATCGTGCTTCACGATCTGCCAGTGGTTTTTCGCCATCATATACTGACAGATGAAAAGCGGCTTGCCGTCGAGAACGCCGACGCGCCAATCGAAGCGGGTCGGCATATATTTCTGCGCCAGCAACAGATCGCTATCCTGAAGCCACAGCATCGCCAGCGCTTTCAGCTCGCCCAGATCACTCACCTTCTTCACGCCGCGTGAGAAAGAGGAATCCGGGATCTTGATGACCAGCGGAAAGCCCAGGAGATCGGCAGCCCGCTCCAGATCCTCTTCACCCGCAATCATCACGGTCTGAGGCACCGCCACATCATTGGCCTGCATCAGCTCGTGCAGATAGACCTTGTTGGTGCAGCGGATCATCGAAATCGGATCATCGATGACCGGCATGTTTTCCTGCTGCGCCCGGCGCGCAAAGCGATAGGTGTGGTTGGAAATCGATGTGGTTTCGCGGATGAACAGCGCATCGTAATTGGCAAGACGCGAGAGGTCCTTCTTGCCGATTGGTTCGACCTCGACGCCAAGTCGCGCCGCAATCTTCGCCCAGTGCTTCAGGGACGCCATGGATGATGGCGGCATCGCCTCTTTCGGATCGCAGAGCGTGGCCACGGAATAACGGGCCGGAACTTTCGGCTTGGCCGCCCGCCATTCGCGCTGGGTGTAGCGGTCGAGCGCATCCTCAAAACGCTCCTTTTGATGTTTCGAGAATTTCGAAATATTGGAGAAGCCGATTTTCTGGATACGCGCCCACTCACCCGGCTTGACCGTCACTTCCAGCGACGGAGCCCGGAACCAGTCGAACAAAAGCCTGCCGAAACGCTCGAATTCCGGGTTCTCGGACAGACCGAAATGGACGTGGATGGTTTCAGGTGCTTTTTCCGGGTGCTTGCCCAGCGCCTTGTTGAGCATGTCTTCCAGTTCGGGGATGGCATTCTCATAGAGCCGACGCTCGGAAAGATCGATCATCGTCTCAACGGACGGAATGATGCGATGGCCGCGCGCTTCCGCCAGAAGCGAGGCATAATAGCCGCGGCTCTGATAGGCATAGGTGCGCGACAGGTTGATGATGCGCGGGCGCTGCTGGCCGTTAAACAGCGCCGGATGTGCGAGATAGTCACGATTGGTCATGACCTTGTGCGGTGTGGCGCCATTATCGATATCCGAGAGGCGCCCAACGAGAATGACGCAGATCGTCATCAGTCTGTCCCTTTTTCGAGAATCACTGCTGCCCTGAGCCCATCGCTGCCGAAACGGGCGATACGGTCGAAAATGTGAAATGGAACCGGCACATTGGCCGCATCGGCGATGCTCTCGCCTTGCTCCTCTTCCACCCATGGGTCATGAATAAAGATGTGACGGCCATCCTCGCCATGGGCGAGCACCCAATGCGGCACTTTGTTGCCGAACATGAGATAGCCGCTGATCAGAACGATCACCGACGCACCGCGCCGGAGCGCCGTGACGATGTCAAACAAGGTGAAGCCGCGATAATCCACCGGGATGCCATAGGCTTCCGTGCGCTGGCGGAAATCGGTCTGTGCAAGCTGCATCACCCGGCGCTTTTTCTCCGAACGCACCGATTGCAAAAACAGCATGTCCTCAATGGAAACGATGATGGACGCCTTCAATCCGTGTTCATACCCCGCGACGGCAAGGCCGAAAGGTTCGCAGCCGCCCGGTCCAGACATCATGTAAATCGTGGTCGCGTCGCGCCACAGGCGAACTTCCAGCACCGGGTCGAGTTGCACGCCGGGCTTGTGATAGGCGAGCGCCATCATCAGGCAGGCCGCCCCGCAGGTGAAATCGGTCGTCTGCCGGTAATAGGGAAATGTCGTGATCGGAGGGATGCCGCCGCGCACCGTCTTTTCAAAACGCAGGGCGTCGGAATGATCGGCATAATAATCGAGATAGCGCCCGATTGGGCGATAACCGTTGCGCTTATAAAGCGCGATGGCCCGCGCATTATCCTCGCGCACTTCGAGCCGCAACAGCGGGCGATCGTGCTCATAGGCCGCCGTTTCAGCAGCCTGCAACAGAAGCCCGCCTATACCTTTTGCACTCGCATCCGGATCGACGGCGATCGAATAGAGCCGCGCCATCGCCGTACCGTGCCGGAAAAGGATCATCGCATAGCCGATGATCTTGCCATCGACTTCCGCAATGATCGTTTCAGCGGTGGGACGCGCGATCAAGGCGCGGAAGGAGCGTCGGGAAATGCGGTCTGCTTCAAAGCAGCGCTCTTCGATGCGCAATAACGCATCAATGTCGTCTGCCGTGGCCTTGCGCGTGGTTGCGCTTGTCATCCCGTGGCCTTTGCAAATGGACCTCAAAGGTCCGGTCGAATGTGCCAACCATTGGCATATTCGCTGGCAAAAACAAGCTCCCCGAGCATGGCAAAATTATGAGTGGCAACCGAGCGTTCTCGCAGCCCCAAAAACACAATAAATTCAATCTATGATTGTATATTTACGCATTACCCGTGTTAACCATTAATTAAGATGTTGGGCGATGAAGCGGCAAATCGAATTGACTCCGAAGTGTTTCAGATTTTAACGTTTCGTTAATAAACGAGTATCCGGCAAGGACCAGATCAAAGGTCCCCACCAAAGGCGTTGAGTATGTTTTGCGTAGTTCGCTCGACCAAGAAAATTATGGCAGCTGCTGCTTTCGCGGCTTCGGTGCTGATGACAGGCTTTGGCGCTGAGGCAGCCTCTGGCGACTTCATGCAGACCGGAAAGGTCACGTCCCAGCCGATCGGCCATTACGAATTCTGCAAGCGCGAAGCACAGGAATGCAATATCGCCAGTCGCGACACCAGCCCGTTGCAGCTTGGCCATGCCAATTGGCAGCGGATTGTCGAAGTCAATCTTTCGGTCAATGAGCGCATCAAGCCGATGACCGACATGGAAATCTACGGCGTCGAGGAATATTGGGCTTACCCAACCACCGTCGGCGATTGCGAAGACTATGTGCTGCTCAAGCAGCGCGAACTGCAAAAGGCTGGCGTTCCGATCACCGATCTTCTGATCACCGTGGTGCGCAAGCCGGATGGTGAAGGCCATGCCGTCCTGACCGTTCGCACTGATCGTGGTGACTTCGTCCTCGACAATCTGACCGACGAAGTTCTGCGCTGGAACGAAACCGATTATACCTATCTGAAGCGTCAGGCCACGAACAATACCGGCCGCTGGGTCAGCATCGAGGCCCCGGACAACCTGCTGGTCGGCTCGGTTCGTCACTAAATCATAAGCTTCCAAAAATTGAATTCAGACCCGGAACATGCTAGACAATCCGGGTCTAAAAAGGAGAGGCCGGTGCGGTTAGCCCGGTTCCGATACAGCGTCTGGCATGATGCATGTATGGGTCCTGACCTTCGCGGTTCTGTTTGCAAACCCGTCGAGTCCCCTGACCTTCAACTCCGGAGCAATGGTGCGCCGGAGGATCAAGGGTTTGGACAATGAAACAGCAAATCTCCGTTATCACACTTGGTGTCGCCGACTTGGCCCTTTCGCGTCGGTTCTACGTCGAAGGCTTCGGTTGGACGCCGATTTTCGAGAATGAAGAGATCGTCTTCTATCAGATGAACGGTTTCGTGCTCGGCACCTTTCTCAAAACTTCGCTGGAAGCCGACATGAACCGGAGCGGCCTGTTACGGCCCGGCGCATTTTCGCTCGCCCATAATGTGGAGCAAAAATCCGATGTAGCGCCGCTGATGCACCGGCTGATAGAGACCGGTGGAACGCTGCTGCGCGCTGCCGACGCGCCTCAACATGGCGGCTTTCGCGGCTATGTCGCTGACCCCGACGACCACGCCTGGGAAATTGCCTGGAACCCTGCCTGGCAGATCGACGAAAACGGTCTGGTGACCTTCGGACTTTAGCCCTGCGACGTAACCGAATCTGTTTAAAACCATCCCGGAGAGGCGAGTGGACTTGTCTCTGCGGGCTGCTCCGCGCTCATATGAGCGACGGAGTGCAAGGGGCAATTCCGCATCGCCACTATTTGCGCTATGATTTGATTCTGGCTGCTTCCACGCCTCCCCCCTCCAATCGGGAAAGCATTTTCCATGCAGGAAGTATCAATCATCGAACCGACTGTTCGAGCATAGATGCATGAGGAGGGATTGCGATGACCGCTCGCCACAGAAGGTCACAATGATGAAATTATCATCTCCCATTTATCACCTGAAACATCACGCGAAGCGCCTTTCACGCGATGCCCGAATTCCACTTCACGCCGCGCTGGACCAAGTGGCTGCGCAGGAGGGCTACAAAAGCTGGAGCATGCTCGCGCAGAAATCGTCAGCCTCCATGTCCGGCAAGGATCTGTATCAGAGCTTGCAAGCTGGCGATCTGGTTTTGATCGGTGCGCGTCCCGGCCATGGCAAAACACTGCTCAGTCTGGAGATTTTGATCGAAGCGATGAAGGATGGAAGGCGCGGTCTGTTCTTCTCGCTCGATTACAATGAGAAGGATGTGGCAAGCCGTTTCGATTATCTGGGTACTCGTCCCACACTTTTCAGCGACCGTTTTGTCTTCGATTGTTCTGACGCGATCAGCGCCAGTTATGTTGCGGAGAAGTTGAACCGTGAACCGGCAGGCAGCTTTGCTGTTATCGATTATCTGCAAATCCTCGACCAAAAGCGCGACAAGCCGGAGCTTATGTTGCAGATCAATGCGCTCAAAGCTTTTGCCCGCGAGCATGCGATGACGATCATCTGCATTTCACAAATCGACAGGTCTTTCGATGCTGATGTCAAGGTCTGCCCGGACCTCGACGACGTCCGATTACCCAATCCGCTTGATCTGTCGCTGTTCAATAAAACCTGCTTTCTCAACAACGGAACCTTGCGGCTCCAGCTCAACGGCAGTTGAGCGTCAGCGAAGGACTATCTGCGGCGTGAGCGATCACGCCGCAGAAATCAACCGTTCCGCACCGGTGCGATAGGAAATTGCGCCAGCTAAATGAACGCGGCTGACCTGATCCACGCCGTCTAGATCGGCCAGCGTGCGGGCAACTTTCAGGATGCGATGATAGGCGCGCGCGGAAAAGCGCATCTGCTCGCTGGCATCGCGCAACAGCTTCAATCCCGCTGTATCCGGTCGTGCCACGTCCTCGATCAGCTTTGCCGAACAATGAGCATTCGTCATAGACGGATCGAAACCCAACGCCGCATAGCGGGCAGCCTGAACGGCCCTGGCACGGGCCACCCGTTGCGCCACGGTTTCGCTGCGCTCCGACTGCGCAGGCTGAATGAGGTCCAGCGCCGAGATGGCGGGCATGTCGACACGCAGGTCGATACGGTCCAGAAGCGGCCCGGAAATCCGCGCCTGATAATCCGTCTGGCAGCGCGGTCCCCGAGCGCAAGTGTGGCCGGGTTCACCCGCCATCCCGCAACGACATGGGTTCATGGCGGCAATCAGCTGAAAACGCGCCGGATAGCTGGTGCGATGATTGACGCGGGCGATCAGACATTCTCCCGTTTCCAACGGCTGGCGCAGTGAATCCAGCACCTGTGGCGAGAATTCGGGAAACTCGTCGAGAAACAGCACGCCATTATGTGCGAGCGACACTTCGCCAGGTCGGGCGCGCAGGCCACCGCCGACCATCGCCGCCATGGATGCCGAATGATGCGGCGACCGGAAGGGCCTGCGGTCGGAGAGTTTTCCGCCTGCCAGCTCTCCGGCTATGGACGCGATCATGGACACATCCAGCAATTCGCGCGGAGACAGGCCCGGCAAGATCGATGGCAGGCGCTGCGCCAGCATCGACTTGCCCGAACCGGGCGGGCCGACCAGAAGCAGATTGTGATTACCCGCTGCGGCGATTTCCAGCGCGCGCTTTGCCGTTTCCTGCCCCTTGATATCGGCAAGGTCCAGCAGATTTTCGCTGGAAACCCGCATGGAGGGATCGGGCGGCGTCAGCACCTGCGTTCCACGAAAATGATTGGCAAGCGCGATCAGGCTGCGTGGTGCGAGAATATCGATATTGGCACCGGCCCAGGCCGCTTCCGGCCCACAGGCATGGGGGCAGATAAGCCCCTTCTCTTCGCGATTGGCCCCGATGGCAGCAGGCAGAACACCCGCCACCGCTGTGATTGATCCGTCGAGCGACAGTTCACCCAGCACCAGATAGGATTGAATGGCGTCGGCGGGAATGGCGCCGATGGCCGCCATCAGCCCGACCGCGATCGGGAGATCGTAATGCGACCCTTCCTTTGGCAAATCGGCAGGCGCCAGATTGACCGTGACACGCTTGGTGGGCATGGACAGCCCGGAGGCGTGCAAGGCCGCCTGTACACGTTCGCGGCTTTCCGCCACCGCCTTGTCGGGCAGGCCGACAATCGACATACCCATCTTGCCCGGAGCAACCATGACCTGCACATCGACAGGCACTGCTTCTATGCCCTGAAAGGCAACTGTTCCAACCCGCGCGACCATAAGCCCCCACTCGCCACGCAGCACATCCCTAAAGTGAGAAAATGCTTAAATACAACCAGAGGATTTAAGCATTTTTCCCGAAACAGATCAAGAACGTCGTGTGGCGGTTGAGGTCGGGAATTTACCAGGAAACGCGCGCACCTATGCGACCGGAGAGAAGCCTGAAGCGCTCACCGCCAAGATTGAACTCATAGGATGCATTGGCATAGAGCGAGGTATTGTCGGCAACCTTGGTCGTGAAACCGGCACCGAGTTCCAGGCTTGTTTCTTCCCAGGATGGGCGAAGCCGGTCATTGTTGAAGTAGATCGTATCGCTCGCCTTGAACTGGTGCCAGACATTGGCCAGCATGAACGGATTGAACGGCCGTTCGTTGATGGTGTAATTGCCTTGCAGGCGCGCACCGACACGGCCGGTCCATGAGTCGTTATTGTCATAGCTGATGGTACCGCCGGGATCGGTTGCATCATCGAAATTCTGATACTGCCAATAAATCTGCGCCTGCGGTTCGATCACCCATTTATCGGTGATCGAGAACTTCTTGCCCGCTTCCAGAGAAGCCGACCATTCCTTGCCGTGGAAGCTGGAACTGTAATTCGCCACAGATTCCGTATCGATGCTAAGCCAGGAATGCATGACGATGGCGTCAATATAGGCCTCATCTTCCCAGGTATGGGTCCAGTAGGCGCCGAGACTATAGGCATCGACATCGATGTTACCGATCTCGATATTATTGCCGTAGATGTTTCTGGCGCGCATGTCGCCCCAGCCGCGCGCATAGCTGGCCATGAGACCGAACGTATCGAGCTGACCATTATCATGTTCGGCGCGATAGACCGGCACGCCGAACTGCATGCCCCACTGGTTACCCTTATAGCGCTGATCGGCAAATGTGCTCAG
This sequence comes from Brucella sp. 22210, assembly GCF_052045675.1. Taxonomy (NCBI): domain Bacteria; kingdom Pseudomonadati; phylum Pseudomonadota; class Alphaproteobacteria; order Hyphomicrobiales; family Brucellaceae; genus Brucella; species Brucella sp. 22210. The sequence continues at coordinate 218,181 of NZ_JBQEPD010000001.1, read as the reverse complement.
GTTCTGGCGATACTGATCGCCGAACACGCGCGCCCAGATGATGTGCTTGTTTGCCTCATCACCGAACCAGGACTGTTCGCCATGGCGTTCGTGGAACGTGCCGAGAGCCACGCGCAGCAGGCCACGCACGACGGTGGGCGTTGCGCCGAGGATCGGAACTTCAGGACGAACCAGCGTGACGCTTCCACCATCGTCGCCGTCACCCGATCCACCTCCGTTGCCGCCTCCAGTTCCACCACCGGAACCTCCGCCAGTCCCGCCACCCGTCCCGCCGCCCGTGCCGCCGCCTGATCCTCCACCGGAGGAACCGCCGCCGGTATTGCCATCGCCGTCGCCATCACCTTCATCAGGTCCCGGCAACAACCAGATCGGCAGATCCGGATTGCTGGTGTCGATGCCGGAGAAGTTGTTGCGCAGATACCAGTTGTTCTCAGTGCCAGCCGTCACGCCGCCTTGCACCAGCTGATATTCGTAAATACCGGCAGAAGCGCGCTGCGCCAGACTAAACGTACCCTCGCCGGTGGTCGCTCCATTAACGGCTTCCACCACGAGAATGCCGTTCTGCTGGGTCTCTGCACCCGTTCCGCCAACATTGGTGATCACGATACCGGTTGAACCGGTCGTCGTGCCGCCCGAAATAACCAGCTTGTCGGATGGCGCATTGTCGCTGGCCAGAACCGTATTCAGCCAGAGCTGGCCGGAATTGCCCTGATAATTGCCGACGATGGTGAGGCTGTCCGACGTGGAATTGGAACCGTTGGTGAGATCGATAATGCCAGCATTCACCACCTGCGTGAGACTGCCGCTCACTGCGGGGCTAATGGTCCATGTGCCGCTGCCTGCGCGCAGATAGCTGGTCGAATCGATGGTGAGCGTGCCGGTCGAAGTGCCGCTGTCGCCGAGCGTCAGATTGCTGTTCATCGTCAGCTCGGACGCGCTCTGGAGCGCAATAAGCTCCCAGTTGATCAGGCGCTGCGGATTGCTGCCTTTGGTGTTCTGCCAGACCAGCTGATCTGTGCCGAGCCCGCCATTGATCTGGATGCCTTTCAGCTGGGTATCGGTCAGCCCCTGAAACACGGCGACGTCATTTTCCGTGCCCATATCGATGCCGCCGATCAGACCGCCAGTCCACAGCATATAGTCGGCGCCCGCGCCCGCCATCAGTGAGCCGGTAACTTCACCGCCGGACAGGAGGAAGACGTCGTTGCCGGCGTCCTGATTCACTGTTGCGCTGACACGACCGCCGCGCATGTCGAAAATATCGTCGCCGGAGCCTTGCGAAACGCTGCCGTTTATCTGGCCGGGATCGTAATTGATGATCGTGTCATTGCCGGAACCGAGCGCAATCGTGCTCTGGATCGTGCCGTAATTCTGCACATAGGTCTGGCTGGCGCCGTTGACGAAAATGCCATTGTTGAGCGAAGCGCCAGTGGTGTTGGTGATATTGGTCGCACCATCGCCATTGATGGTGACGCCATTGTTCAGCGTACCATCATTGGTAATGTTATTGGTGCTGTTGCCGGTGAAGCTGAAAACCGAATTGATATGCGAATTGACGTAATTGTGGACCGTATAGGTGCCGTTGCCGCTGATCGTCAGGCCACCATTGATCGTGGCGCGATTGTCGAAAACGAGGCTGGTCGCATCGGTTATGACCGCGCTCTGCATATTTCCCGAATTGTCGACGGTTAGCGCACCCATGCTGCTGGCCGTGAACGGACCATTCAGATTGGTGTTCTGCTGGATCACGACATCAAGGCTGCCAAGCCCGCTGGTGCTGAACCCGTTCGGATTGCCGTTACAGATGACAGTATCGCCGGAAGCCGGAGATGCAGGCGTACAATCGGCCAGCGCGGTCTCTGTATAGGGAAAGAGAAGAAGAACCCCGATGACGGGTATGGGCATTTTAAACTGAGGTGCGGTTAAGCGCAGTGATGGAAAGGCGCGACTTTTTCTGTTCTCAGTCGAATTACGCATTAAAATCCCCTCAACACTATCCGACAAATCACTGAATATTTCGAATTCTGCATTAAAGAGCGGGATTGGCAATAACATAAATTAGATGAATCTAACTTTATAAGATAGTGTTGCCCAAACTGACGTCTGAGACAGAAGCGACATGTTTCATTTTGGTTTTGCAAGTTTTCTCAATGGTATAATCATAATAAACGATTACCAGACTAACAAGAAACGGGCTCCCATTGCTGGAAGCCCGTTTCACAATACTGATAGCTTTATAGCTAAAATACCGCACCCCTCTCATAACAAAGGGCAGTGCGCTTGATTATCGCTTTGCTTCCACGGCATCCCAGAACAACGCAGCGATATTGGTGCCGTCGAAACGCTCAATCTCGCGGATACCCGTTGGCGAGGTGACGTTGATCTCGGTCATATAATTGCCGATCACATCGATGCCGACGAGAATGAAGCCGCGTTCCCGCAAGGACGGTCCGATACGTTCGCAGATTTCGCGTTCGCGCGGCGTCAGCTTGCTCTGTTCGGCCTTGCCGCCAGCATGCATGTTGGAGCGGGCGTCGGTTTCCGATGGCACGCGATTGATCGCACCCACCGGCTCGCCGTCGATCAGGATGATGCGCTTGTCACCTGCGCGTACATCTTTCAGATAACGCTGGGCGATGAACGGCTCGCGGAAGAGCTGGCCGAACATTTCGAGCAGCGACGAGAGATTGCGGTCACCATCGGCCAGATGGAACACACCCGCGCCGCCATTGCCGTAAAGCGGCTTCAGGATGATGTCGCCGAACTCCCGGCGGAAATCCATGACTTCCTGCGGGTCCTTGGTGATGAGTGTTTCCGGCATCAGATCGGGAAACTCGGTAACAAAGATCTTTTCGGGGCTGTTGCGCACCCAGGCCGGATCGTTGACGACCAGCGTCTTCGGATGAATGCGTTCCAGAAGATGCGTGGTGGTGATGTAGTTCATGTCAAAGGGTGGGTCCTGGCGCAGCAGCACCACGTCCATTTCCGACATGTCGCGGCGGATGGGCTCGCCCAGCGTGAAGTGGTCGCCCACAACGTCGCGTATGTCGAGTTTTTCAAGACGGGCCGAAACAACACCATCGCGCATCGACAGGCGGTCGGGCGTGTAGTGATACAGCTCGTGGCCGCGCTTTTGCGCCTCCAGCGAAAGCGCAAATGTTGTGTCGCCCTTGATATTGATCGTGCTGATATGGTCCATCTGGACCGCGACTTTGAGAGCCATGATTTCCTCGCGATTCGAAGTTGCCGGAAATCTAAAACGGAATGAACCGGCGATATAGTGCCTTTCTGCCGTCAAAACGCCGCCGTTCCTGCCTTTCAGGCAGTTTCGGCCCGACGGAGAAACACAAAAAAGTGTTTACTAAGGGGCCTCACTTCCAAAGCACGCGCCCCACCCCATATGATGGATCACAAATAGATCCCCCTAGATTCAAGGGAACCCCATGAAAAAGATCGGCTTTCTCTCGTTCGGCCATTGGTCGCCCTCACCGCAGTCGCAAACCCGTTCGGCTGCCGATACGCTGCTGCAATCGATCGATCTGGCTGTCGCCGCAGAAGAACTCGGGGCCGATGGCGCCTATTTCCGCGTGCACCATTTTGCGCGCCAGCTCGCCTCGCCCTTCCCGCTTCTGGCCGCTGTCGGCGCCAAGACCAGCAAGATCGAGATCGGCACCGCCGTGATCGACATGCGCTATGAAAACCCGCTTTACATGGCGGAAGATGCAGGCGCTGCCGACCTGATCTCCGGCGGACGCTTGCAGCTCGGCATCAGCCGCGGATCGCCCGAGCAGGTGATAGACGGCTGGCGTTACTTCGGTTACGCGCCGGAAGACGGCCAGACAGATGCGGATATGGGGCGCAAACATGCGGAAGTATTTCTGCGCACGCTGAAAGGCGAAGGCTTTGCCCAGCCCAACCCACGTCCGATGTTCCCCAACCCGCCCGGCCTGCTGCGTCTGGAGCCACATTCCGAAGGACTACTCGACCGCATCTGGTGGGGTGCGTCGTCAAACGCCACGGCTGTCTGGGCGGCCAAGCTCGGCATGAACCTGCAAAGCTCCACGCTGAAAGACGATGAGACCGGCGAGCCGTTCCATATCCAGCAGGCCAAGCAGATACGCGCCTATCGCGAAGCCTGGAAGGAAGCGGGCCACAGCCGCACGCCGCGCGTTTCGGTGAGCCGTAGCGTTTTCGCGCTCGTCGACGACCGTGATCGCGCCTATTTCGGTGCCGGCGGCAAGGAGCAGGACAGCATCGGTTACATCGATGAAAACACGCGGGCGATCTTCGGCCGGTCCTATGCGGCAGAACCGGAAGATCTGATCAAGGAACTGGCGCAGGACGAAGCGATCGCCGAGGCGGATACGCTGCTTCTGACTGTCCCCAACCAGCTTGGCGTCGACTACAACGCCCATGTCATCGAAGCGATCTTGAAACATGTCGCTCCGGCGCTCGGCTGGCGCTAGACGCATCGAGATCAGGAGCGGCTTTGTCCCGGAGGAAAGGCAAAGCCGCTTCTTCATGTTTGCCCTATTGGTGCCACGCCAGAGGTTTCCAATTGGTCGGAAGGTATACTAAACACGTAATCCGCAAGACGCTTTTCAGGAGGAAAAGGTGACGTCCGTCAAAACCGCCATATTCGCTGACCATATCGCCGAGCTGGGCGAAGGTCCGGGTTACGATCCGCTGACGGGCCACGTCTGGTGGTTCGACATTCTCGGGCAGAAACTGATCGAGCGAAACTGGGACAGCGGCGCGATAGAGGTCCATGACCTCGGCATGAAAGCCAGCGCCCTTGCCGTCATCGACCGCGAGCGCCAGCTTCTGGTCAGCGAACATGGACTGTTCATCCGCGAACGCGCCAATGGCCGCCTGACCATGCATCATCCGCTGGAAGCCGACAATCCCGTGACACGCTCCAACGATGCCCGCGTTCACCCGTCCGGTTCATTCTGGATCGGCACCATGGGCCGCAAGGCCGAGAAGGATGCCGGTTCCATCTGGTGGTATCGGGAAGGTCAGGTGAAGAAGCTCTTCTCCGGTATCACCATCACCAATTCGATCTGCTTTTCACCCGATGGAAAGATCGCCTATTTCGCCGATACCGACCGCAACATCATCTGGCGCGTCGATACCGATCCGGAAAATGGCTTGCCGGTTTCGGAAAAGAGCGTCTTTCACCATCGGATTGAAGAAGGCGGCGTGGACGGATCGGTCGTGGATGCGGAAGGCACCGTCTGGAATGCCTGCTGGGGCGGAAAGGCGCTGCATGCCTATTCGCCGCAAGGCCGTCTGATCCGCTCTATCGAGCTGCCGGTTACCCAGCCGTCTTGCCCGGCCTTTGTCGGCCCGGATGCGGCAGTGATGATTGTGACCAGCGCCCATGAGGGCATGAACGACGCAGCCCGCAATGCCGACCCTCATGCCGGAAAGGTACTGTTGCTCGACCTCACATTGGCAGGGCGGCACGACCCGCCGGTGCTGCTCTAAAAGCTGTCAAAAAGACAAAGGCCCCTTCCGGGGCCTTTTACATTCCAACTGAAAGCGCACTTTTCGGGATGTGCTTTAGCCTTCAAAAGCCTCAACAATGAGAACTTCACCATCCGCAACGGTCCGGCGGATCGCGGCGGCTGCCTGATATTCAGGTGAATTGAAGCAATCAAGCGCGTGCTGCATGGTCTCGAATTCGATGACGACATTGCGCGCACGACCCTGTCCCTCGACGGCTTCCGCCTTGCCGCCGCGCGCCAGAAATTTGGCACCATAGCGCTCGAATGCAACCTTGGAGCCTGCCACATAGTCCTTGTAGCGTTCCGGGTCGCGAACATCCACGCGAGCGATCCAATAGGCTTTTGTCATGCTTTCCTCCTCCAATATTATTTACGCAACCGAGCGCATTTCCTCCAGAATGGCAAGCGCTGACGCTTTGCGATCCACCGCTCCGACAATCGGTCGCGCCACAACGAGATGGCTCGCACCAGCGCGAAGCGCATCCGCAGGCGTCATGACACGCTTCTGGTCGCCCTTTTCAGCGCCTGCGGGGCGAATGCCCGGAGTCACCACGGCCATATCCGGCCCGATTGCCTGACGGATGGCCGCGGCTTCGGCTGCGGAAGCGACGATACCGCCCATGCCCGCCTCACGCGCCTGACGCGCACGCTTCAGCACCAGGGTTTCCGCATTGTCGGAATAGCCCGCTTCCCGAAGGTCAGCGTCGTCCATCGAGGTCAGCACCGTCACGCCGAGCAGGCAGAGATCGGACCCCTTGGCCGCTTCGACGGCGGCGCGCATGGCTTTCGGATAGGCATGCAGCGTGAGCATCGAGACGCCCATTTTCGCAACATTCTCCACGCCCTTGGCAATGGTGTTGTCGATATCGAGCAGCTTCATGTCGAGGAAGACTTTTTTCTTCGCTGCAATCAGGCTCTTTGCAAAATCGAGACCGCCCGCAAAAACCAGCTGATAGCCGATCTTGTAAAAGGATACGGCATCACCGAGTTCCTCAACGGCTTTTTCCGCTTCGGCGATAGTTGGCACATCGAGGCCCACGATCAGCTGATCGCGTAATTCTGTCGTCGTCATGAAATTCTCCGCTGTGATTCTGTCTTGAGCGGGATCTATTTCACGTTGAACATAACCCCGCTCAGGCATTTTGCTTGAGCATGATCTTTTCCGAAAACCGGTGCCCACTTTTCGGGATCATGCTCTATTCGCACAACAGGGCGCGGTACGAAAGATACCGCGCCCTGAAATATGCATATCGAACGGAGAATCAGCCGACCCGGCTGATCACGCTGTGGCAAACGGCTGTGAGCATCTTCGCGCTGCGCTCATCCTTGAGCGTGCCATCTTCATTGAATGCCGCCGAAGCACGACCGACCGAACATTGCTCGGTCACGACCTGCGTTCCCACTGCCATGAGTACGGCGCGCAGGTGATAAAGCCCGCGCATACCAGCGAAGAGACCGTCGGAGGTTGAGCACAAACCAACCGTCAGGCCGCTATAAGGCCGAAGCGGCTTGTCGCCATCCTGGGAAATACGGCTGATCCAATCGAGCGTGTTCTTGAGCAGCGGCGGGATCGACGCATTATATTCCGGCGAGCAGATCAATAGCGCGTCGTGTTCGGCAAAGAGCCGACCGAGCTTCATGGCGTTTTCCGGAACGCCATGCTCCTTCTCCAGATTCTGGTCCATCAGCGGCAGCGGATAGTCGGCAAGCGTAATGCGTGTGACTTCTGCGCCCTGCGCCCGCAATTCCTGTTCGGCGGCATCCGCCATATGACCCGAGAAAGCGCCGATACGGATCGAACCGGCGAAGACAAGAATGCGTGCGGTCATGGACAACTCCTATGAAGTCAGTGTCTGAATCAAAAAGCGGCAGGCCGTGGCGAAAATGGTGATTTCGAGAACCGGAGCGCAGCGTACTTTTGGGTACGTGAGCACCGGAAGCACAGAAATTGCCATTTGCAGACCGGCATGGTGACTTTTAGATCAGACACTCAGCCGAGCGGTCTGCGATAAACCCACAGCTGTGCCGGCGGAACGTTGCGCATGACGAAATCATAGTGCTGGACCGTGTAATTTCCACGGCCGGACGGAACCGGTGGCAGAGGACCATAGGTAATCTGCATGAAGGGGCGACCGCGCGGAATACGCGTCAGCATGTCTTCGATGAGCTGGATGCGGCGCGCCATCGGGAAGTTGAGCAACGGCACGGCAGAGACAATACTGTCGAATTGCTGGTCCTTCATCTCGCCAAGCGTGGTGTCGAGATCAAACGCATCACCCTGGATGATGTTCACTTCGGGATATGTCTTGTTCAGATGCTCGACGAAATCCTGCGAATACTCGATGGAGTAAAGATCAGACGGCTTCACGCCATGTTTGAGGATCGCCTTGGTGATGACGCCGGTGCCCGGTCCAAGTTCCAGAACCGGCAGGCCCGAATGAATGTCGATCACACTCGCCATGCGTCGCGCGGTGATGGAGCTGGTCGGCAGAATGGCGCCTACCGCTTTCGGACCGTCAATCCACCCTTTGAAAAAACGGATTTCCTCGTCGAATTTCGCGGCGAGTTTCCTGCCGAGTTGACCTGCCATTCCGCATGCTCCCATTGTCGTTATTGGACAAGCTTATGCCGCTTTCAATTCCCTAAGCAAGGCAGGAATAAGGAAAATATGAAAAAAGGGAGCCGCATGGCTCCCCTTTTTTATTCACCTATTCCCTCGAAGAATTCCTTCATCCGCGAGAAGAACCCGGCTGATTTCGGGCTGTTCTCCTGCGAGGAGAGTTTTTCGAATTCCTCCAGCAATTCGCGCTGGCGCTTCGACAGGTTTTGCGGCGTTTCAATATCGATCTGGATATAGAGATCGCCCACTGCCTGCTGGCGCAGAACTGGCATGCCCTTGCCCTTGAGGCGGAACTGCTTGGCGTTCTGCGTGCCGTCCGGAACCTTTACGCGGGTCTGGGTGCCGTCCAGTGTCGAAACTTCGAACTGACCGCCCAGCGCCGCCGTGGTCATAGAGATCGGCACCTTGCAATAAAGGTCGGCCCCGTCGCGCTGGAAGAACTCATGCGGCTTGACCGAAAGGAAGATGTAAAGATCGCCCGACGGTCCGCCGCGCATGCCGGCTTCGCCTTCGCCTGCAAGGCGAATACGGGTGCCATCCTCGATACCGGCCGGGATATTGACCGACAGCGAACGCTCCTGCGTCACACGGCCCTGACCATGGCACTTGCCGCAAGGGTCCTTGATGACCTGTCCGCGACCGTTACAGGTCGGGCAGGTGCGTTCCACCGAGAAGAAGCCCTGCGCCGCGCGAACACGGCCCGAACCCGAACACATGGTACAGGTGGTGGGCTGCGAACCGGCCTTGGCGCCGGAACCGGAGCATTCGTCACAGGTGATGGAAGTCGGCACGCGAATCTGCGCGGTCTTGCCGGCAAATGCTTCTTCGAGCGTCACTTCCATATTATAGCGCAGATCGGCGCCGCGTTCGCGACCGTTGCTGGAACGGCGGCGACCGCCACCCATCATCTCGCCAAAAATATCTTCGAAAATATCGGCAAAACCGCCTGCGCCACCAAAGCCATTGCCGAAACCGCCACCCGCGCCGCCATTTTCAAAGGCAGCATGGCCGAAACGGTCATAGGCAGCCCGCTTCTGCGGGTCCTTCAGCGTTTCGTAGGCCTCGCCGATTTCCTTGAACTTGCGTTCGGCTTCCGGATTATCCGGATTGCGATCAGGATGGTACTGCATGGCAAGCTTGCGAAAAGCCGCTTTCAGCGTCTTGTCATCGCAGGACTTTTCAACGCCCAATGCTTCGTAATAATCGATCTTCATACGTCCGTTACCCCGGCGGCTGGACCGGACTCCCAACCGGAGCCTTCGTTATTATTCGTCATATGCCGAATACAGAAACTGGCAAAAGCCCGGCATGGAGCCGGGCTTTCACTGTCAGCGGCAGATGATTACGACTTCTTCTTGTCGTCGTCGATTTCTTCATAGTCGGCGTCAACGACATCGTCCTTGGACGAAGCGTGTTCGCCGCCTTCGGCCTCTGCACCTTCAGAAGCCTGCGCTGCCTCATACATGGCCTGACCGAGCTTCATCGCCGTTTCAGCAAGCGTCTGGGTCTTGGCCTTGATGTCTTCGGCGTCGTCGCCTTCAAGCGAGGTCTTGAGTGCTGCAACAGCACCTTCGATTGCCTGCTTGTCGTCTTCCGAGACCTTGTCGCCATAATCCTTCAGCGACTTTTCAGTCGAGTGGATCAGGCTTTCGGCCTGGTTCTTGGCTTCGACAGCATCACGGCGCTTCTTGTCGGCGTCGGCATTGGCCTCGGCGTCCTTGACCATCTTTTCGATGTCGGCATCCGACAGACCGCCCGAAGCCTGAATGCGGATCTGGTGCTCCTTGCCGGTGCCCTTATCCTTGGCCGAGACGTTCACGATACCGTTGGCATCGATGTCGAAGGTCACTTCGATCTGCGGCACGCCACGCGGTGCAGGCGGAATACCTACGAGGTCGAACTGGCCGAGGATCTTGTTGTCGGCAGCCATTTCACGCTCGCCCTGGAAGACGCGGATCGTCACAGCCGACTGATTGTCTTCGGCGGTGGAGAAGGTCTGCGACTTCTTGGTCGGAATGGTCGTGTTGCGGTCGATCAGACGAGTGAACACGCCGCCGAGCGTTTCGATGCCGAGCGACAGCGGGGTCACGTCGAGCAGCAGAACGTCCTTGACGTCGCCCTGCAGAACGCCGCCCTGGATAGCTGCGCCCATGGCGACGACTTCGTCCGGGTTCACGCCCTTGTGCGGTTCCTTGCCAAAGAAGGCCTTCACGACTTCCTGGATCTTGGGCATGCGGGTCATGCCGCCGACCAGAACCACTTCGTCGATTTCACCCGCCTTGAGGCCAGCGTCCTTCAGAGCGGCCTTGCACGGCTCGATCGTGCGCTTGACGAGATCTTCAACCAGGCTTTCGAACTTGGCGCGCGACAGCTTGATTGCAAGGTGCTTCGGACCGCTCGCATCAGCGGTGATGAACGGCAGATTGATTTCGGTCTGCTGGGCAGCCGACAATTCGATCTTTGCCTTTTCGGCAGCTTCCTTGAGGCGCTGCAGAGCAAGCTTGTCGTTCTTCAGATCGATGCCGCTTTCCTTCTTGAACTCGGTGATCATGTAATCAACGATGCTCATGTCGAAGTCTTCACCGCCGAGGAACGTGTCGCCGTTGGTGGACTTCACTTCGAACACACCGTCGCCGATTTCGAGGACCGACACGTCGAAGGTGCCGCCGCCAAGATCGTAAACGGCAATGGTCTTGCCTTCGTTCTTGTCGAGGCCGTAAGCCAGCGCAGCAGCGGTCGGCTCGTTGATGATACGCAGCACTTCCAGACCGGCAATCTTGCCTGCGTCCTTGGTGGCCTGACGCTGGGCGTCGTTGAAGTAAGCCGGAACAGTGATAACAGCCTGCGTGACGGTTTCGCCAAGATAGGATTCAGCCGTTTCCTTCATCTTCTGAAGGATCATCGCGGAAACCTGCGATGGCGAATACTTCTTGCCGTGAACTTCTACCCACGCATCGCCATTGTCGCCCTTGACGATGTGGTACGGGACAAGATCCTTGTCCTTGGTGACCATCGGATCGTCGAAACGACGGCCGATCAGGCGCTTGACTGCAAAAAGGGTGCCTTCCGGATTGGTGACAGCCTGACGCTTCGCAGGCTGACCAGCGAGACGTTCGTCACTATCGGTGAAAGCAATAATGGAAGGCGTCGTGCGAGCGCCTTCGGCATTCTCGATGACCTTCGCGCTCTTACCGTCCATGACGGCGACGCAGGAGTTGGTCGTTCCCAGATCGATACCAATAACTTTAGCCATATTTCTCTCCATTCAGCAAACCGCCAAGACCTCTACCGAGCGTTCCATGGGCGGTTCCTACGGTTTTCACAATGCCCGCTTCAAGGTTGGGTTCCGGAGGTTTTTTCATGAGCCTCCGGCCTGTCATCGAAGCCCTGTGCGAGGCGTATATAAGAAAGGCGCTTTTTCACTGCAAGTCAGAACAGCCGGACAGCCTTAAATTCCTTCCCGGCTATTCTGACAGGTCTGTTTCCAGACGGTTCTAGACTTCTACGAAACCACTATTTTTGCCCGCGCGATAGATCGCATCGATAAAGCGCTGATTTGCTTTGGAATTCTCCAACGAAAACAAGGATACGTCCTCGCCCTGCACTGCGCGCACGAAGCTTTGCGCCTGCAATTGATAGTGGTTTGCGTCCGAAAACGACCATTCCGTCGCTTCCGTGTGGCCTGCGTCATAAAGCGTGATGCGGCCATGACCGTATTTGCCGGTGTTGAACGGCGCATGAACTTCAATGAAGCCCTTGTCGCCGTGGAAAACCATGGTCTGGCGTCCAGCAAGCTGAGTCGCGACATAGAAGGTCATGTCGAAGCCGTCGAATCGCGCCGCGACATTGGCATAACGGTCGGTGCCAAAGTTCGGATCGATCTCGACCGAAGCCTGCACCGAGAGCGGTTCCTTACCCGTAACCATGCGCGTCACGACCGTCGGGTAAACACCGATATCGGGCAGTGCACCGCCGCCAAGGTCCGGCTGGTTGCGCATGTTGCCCGGATCGACGTTGAAATAGGTGAAAGCGCCCTGAACATGGCGCAAGGTGCCAATGGCGCCTTCCGCCAGCAATGCACGCAGCTTGATCCATTGCGGATGATAATAGACCATAAAGGCCTCGGCGATCGTGACCTTATGCTTGTCGCGTGCGGCGATGAGCTGGTCGATATCGTCGGCCTTGAGCGCGATGGGCTTTTCGCACAGCACATGTTTGCCAGCTTCTGCGGCCTTGATCGTCCATTCGATATGCTGCGATGTCGGCAGCGGGATATAGACACCGTCCACCTGATCGCTGGCGAGCAATTCCTCATAGGAGCCGAAGGCAAGCGGAGCGCCGAAACGGTCAGCCACGGCACGGGCACGGGCGTGGTCGCGGCTCGCGATTGCATGGACAACCCCGTTATCCGACGCGGCGAATGCGGGAATCACCTGCGTGACGCCGATTTTGGCGGTGGAAAGAATACCCCAGCGGAACATGCCATTTCCTTCGTTCAGATCGTTACTCTCACAATGCGCATCGCCGAATCATTCTGGCGCATCCCAGTCCTGAAAAGTCAGTTCCGGCCAGTATGAAAGCGCGCGGCGCGCCTTGGTTCGGTGCGTTGCGGCGTTATCGATGGCACGATTAGGCCTGAGACGAAACGAAAAAATGTCGTCAAGGCCGAAGGGCGCATGTAACGTCAGCGTGTTGTCACTTTCCGCCCTGGCCCCCACACAATGCGCAATGGTTGAAAACCGCCTGATTGATTCCGTGGCAGAGCGCAGCAGTTCATAAGGCTGACCGAAGCGCTGTTCGAACCACAGATGCACCCGCGCCTGATTGCGTATTTCCACCGGCAGAGGAAAATCGCTGAAAAGAGCCTTTCCTTGCTCGATCAGCCGGTCTTCTGCCTCCCAGGACAGATCGTCCGCATCGAAATAGATAATATCGACATCCTTGATGCCGTGCTGAGCCGGGCGCTCGGTCAGGTGATTCCAGACACTGTTATAAAGTGCGCCCGAAACGATCCAGAATTCCGGGCTTTCCTCGCCCTTTCCAGCCTGCTTACTGGCCGCAGCAAGATCTTCAAGGCGCGAAAAGACGACAGTCAGGAGCGGATTTTGCAGGATGATATTCGTGAAGACCGCACGCTGTTCGTGCTCCGGCAATCCGGCATAGCGCAGATGGTTCATCCTGCTTGTTCCTGTCGATTTCGGTTTGGATTCAAGTTTCGGTGCCGGAAGCACAGCGTAAAAAGAAGTTCACGCCTGTCACCGTAATATTATAAGCCACTAATAAGACTTGTTATTCCGTTCTACACATGCTCTGTGCGCGCTATGCAAACAGGATCTGTTACAAAAGTGCTTGGCATTTTTGCCATTGCTGCCGTTGTCATCGCTTGCTTTGCCCTCGTGGGACTGGTTCTGGTCTACGGGATGTATGGCGTCATCTTCATTGATGGCGTTGCAAGCGCCGTTCTCCTTGTCGTCTTCTCCGCGATATGCTGGTTCACCAAGGTCGACTGGCGCAAGCCCGAAGCAGCCGCGATCATGATTTCGTTCATGGCCTTCGCTGCCATGTTCTTCGATAGCCGCGGCAACCCGCTCTATAACCAGCCGCTGGCATGGATTTTCGGCAGTCCCGGAAGCCATATGCAGATCAGGGAAATCGTCAGCCATGGCGGCGGGAGCACCGGCGTGAACTATGATTTCCAGCTCGTCAACATCTATGGCGCCATCGAACGCTCCGTCAGCGGCTGGATCGTCATCCCGTTCCGCTTCTTCGAATATCTGGTGGTGCTGTCCGTCGTCGTTTCAATCATCACCTTCATCAGAAACCGTTCCGGCAGCAACTGGTTGCCGGACAATGCTCGTGAATAGATCGGAACACGGCGTCCGATTCTTTAAAGAGGAAAAGCACATGAGACGATTTTCGCCGCGCGCAATCCTGTTTGCGTTTCTGGCAGTCCTCCTGCCTGCAGCGGCCTTCGCGCAATCCGCCGATGAGGCCGATCCGAATGCCGCCATCGAGAAAATGAACGCCTATGTTTCGCTTCTCAACCGCACGATCCGCGCATCGGAATCGCTTGGCAGATATGACAGCTGGGTCGACATGAAAAAGGGCCCGACCGGCAAGGAGCGCAATGTCTACGGGCTCTATTCACTCTATGACGTGCGCAGCGAAATCGAAGCCGCCGAGGGCGCGACCAAGGTCGACCCGAAAATGCCCGATCTCGATGCGGCCATGGAAAGCTACATCGCGATTTACCAGAAGCTGGCGCCGGTGATCGAAAAAGCCAGCAAATATTATGATCGCAAGGACTATATGTCCGACAAGTTTGCCGAAGCCAAAGCCTTTCACAAGCAGATTGCCGACTATGCGCCAGAGTTCCTGAAGGAGCGCAAGCGCGTCGACGCGCTTCTGGATGAAGAAAAGAGCAAGATCGATCTCGCCGAACTCGACGCCATTGAAAAGGCGGAAGGCAAGAAGGCCAACTGGCATGTTCGCAATGTCATGATGCGCGCCAAGTCGGTGGTGGACCTGCTGCCGGATAATGACAAGCCGGTGGTCGACATGGAAGCCTTCGGCAAGGCCATGGATGTCTATGCCGCCGCCGTACGCGAAATGGACGATTACGCTTCGGAGCACCCGAACTCCTTCCACGTCTTCGAATCGCGCCCGGCAAGCCTGCTCGGCAAATTGCGCTCGTTCCAGCAAGCGCTGCAGAAGACCAAGGGCGATGCCCGCAAGGCACGCGTCGGTTCGGATCTCGAATGGATCGTCAACGACTATAATATGATGGTCTCGACCTCCCAGTCGGCCACCATGTTCTCCAAGGACTGATCCGCCTTTATTGGTACGGAAAGAAAAAGCCGGGGCATGACCCCGGCTTTTTATTGTCGTTGTGAGTGGCAATTACATGCGCCGTAAAGCGGGAGGTGCCAGCGTCAGCAACCCGGCCAGCGTCATCGCAAAGCCAACCCACAAGGGCGCATGGAGACCATATCCTGCTTCCATTGCCTGACCGCCGATCCATGGGCCGAGGCCGAGACCAATATTGATGACCGATGCATGCATTGCATTCACCAATGCGCCGGGATGGGCAATACGCATCACACGTGCCACGAAGGCGGGATTCAGTGCAATTCCCGTCAGGCCGATCATCACAATGGCAAGGATCGCAGCCGATTTGAGTTCGGCGAAGAGCGCGAAGATCAGCATGGCCGCAAGCATCACCACGAGACCGGCAAAGATGGTCACGATCGTGTGCCGGTCGGCAAAACGACCGGAAACATAGTTGCCGACGATATTGGCCGCGCCATAGACGGCAAGTAGAAACGGAACCTGCATGGCCGAGAAACCGGCCAGTTCCACGGTGATCGGCGACAAATAACTGTAAACCGCAAAAGACGAGCCGATGACGAGCGCGCTGGTGGCATAGGCCGCCCAGAGCTTCGGCTTGCGCATTTCCGCCAGTTCCGAGCGCAGATCAGCCTGCGGTCCCTCACGGGTCGTTTCGATCTTCAACGCGATGACCAGCGCGCACAGCAGAATGAGAACTACAATGCTCCAGAAGCTGGCGCGCCAGCCGAAAGCATTCGTGATCGCCGTGGCAATCGGCACGCCGAGCACGGTGCAGAGCATCAATCCGGCAAAGACCAGCGACGATGCCCGCCCCCGCAATTCCGGCGCAACCAGCTGTGCGGTAATGGCCAACATGAGGCCGAAACTCGTCGCTGCGGCCATGCCTGTCAGCACGCGAGCAGCCAAAAGCACATGGAAATTGCTGGTGGAGGCGGCCACGCTCTGGGCAAGCGCGTAGAAGATCAAAAGGCCCAGCAATCCGCGCTTGTTCTCAATCTTCAAGGCCAGAAACAGCACGGTCACCAGCGGACCGCCAATCATCATGCCCAAAGCATAGAGCGAGATCAGATTGCCGATATCCGCAATGGACCGGCCAAAAGCCTCTTGCAATGAAGGCATCATGCCCGAGATCATCAATTCGGAGGTCGTCAGCGCAAAAACGCCGAGACTGAGGCAATAGACAACCATCGGTATTGCCCGCGCCTCTTTACGGGACATGGACGCCCCTTCCGCCGCAAGGGCAGATTCGCACGAATCGTTCATGGAGACGAATCCCTATTTATGTAATAATGATTATATAATTCATATCGACTTGTTCGGAGAGGTCAAGCGAATTATATAAGACAGACTATAGAAAGGGAGGAAAAATGGTTTCGCGCGGTCGCCCGCGCAGTTTCGATCGCGATGCTGCGCTGGACAAGGTCATGAAGGTATTCTGGGCCAAAGGCTATGAATGCGCCCAGATCAGCGATTTCACGGCAGCCATAGGCATTACGCCGCCGAGCTTCTATGCCGCTTTCGGCAATAAGGAGCAGGCTTTTCGCGAGGCCGTCGATTTTTACCGGCGCACCATCGGCGCCACCCCCTTCGCAGCTCTGGAAGACGCCGCCGCCATTCAGGATGGCATACGACTCTGGCTCGAATTGAGCGCGGACAGCGCCTTTGCCTGCCCGGCTGGCGGCTGCATGATCAGCGTCAGCTCGATCCAGTGCAAACCGGAGAATGTGCCGGTCAAGGAGTTCCTGACCGCCATTCGCCATACCAATCAGGAACTGCTTTCTAAGCGCCTGCAACGCGCCTTGCGCGAGGGCGACCTGCCGGCAGATACCGATATCACCCAGATGAGTGAGTTCTACCACGCAATCCAGCAGAGCCTCTCCTATGAGGCGCGCGACGGCAGTTCGCGTGCAGCAGTGCAAAAGATCATCGACATGGCCATGCGCGCCATGCCTGCGCGTGCGACTATCCCCGCATGAGTGGCACGATATCCGCGGTTCTGATCCATGTCGGCGATGTTGCAGCCGCAATCGAGTGGTATCGCAAAGCCTTTCCGCACGCCGTTCCCAAACATCTCGAAGCGTTTGATTTCAGCTATCTGCAAATCGGTGACATCGATCTGGAAATTGTTCCGGCGGACGAAAAGGTTTCGTCCGGTGCGGCGGGAAGCATTGTCTATTGGCACGTCGACAATTTCGATGAATCACTGGCACTTTTGATGGCCATCGGCGGCAAGCTCTATCGCGGACCGCTCGATATTCAGGATGGCATGCGCATGTGTCAGGTCCAAGACCCATGGGGCAATTGCATCGGCTTACGAGGTAAAAAAAGCCCGGCTTGAAGCCGGGCTTTTTGTTTTATGCTTATCCGCGCAGCACGCCGCCGGTCTGTTTGGCGACACTCGCCACGACCTGCTTCGACAGTGCTTCCAGATCTTCATCGGTCAGGGTGCGATCCTGCGGCTGCAACAGCACTTCAACCGCGATCGACTTCTTGCCTTCGCCAAGCGATGCGCCCGTGAAGATGTCGAACACCTGCACGCCGACGATCAGCTTCTTGTCAGCGGCGGAAACCGCCTTCACGACATTGCCTGCTTCGACATTTGCATCCACCACAAAGGCATAATCGCGCTTGAGGCTCTGGAACTGCGACAGGTTGAGCGCAGGCTTCGTGCGGGTTGCCTTTGCCTTTGGCTCAGGGATCGCATCGATATAGATTTCAAAGCCGCAGAGATTGCCCGATACATCGAGCGCTTCCAGCGTATCCGGATGGAACTCGCCGAACGTGCCGAGCACGACCTTGGGGCCGAGCTTCAACGTGCCCGAACGACCCGGGTGGAACCATTCCGGACCACCGGCTTCGATCTGGATGCGATCAACCGGCGCACCGGCCGCTTCCAATGCGGCCAGCGCATCGGCCTTGGCATCGAACACACCGACCGTCGCGGCATTGCCGGACCAGAAACGGCCAGCGCCGTCGACGCCTGCCGTTCCACGACGGATACCGCCCGCCACACGGCGCTGCTTCTCCGGCGTGTCGCCTTCGTAAATGCCCGACACTTCGAACAAAGCGATATCGCCGAAACCGCGATCCGCATTGCGCTGTGCCGCAGCCAGCAGGCCCGGCAGAAGCGACGGGCGCATATCCGACATGTCGGATGCAATCGGGTTGGCGAGCTTCAATTCCGGCTGGCCGCCGCCAAATGCCTTGGCCTGCGCTTCGGAAATGAAGGAATAGGTCACCGCTTCCAGCATGCCCCGCGAAGCGAGCATGCGGCGGGCATGACGCGTGCGGATCTGCAAGGTGGTTAGGATGCGGCCATTGACGGCACCGTGGCTTGGCAGCGGCTGCGGCTCGATCTGGTTGATGCCGTGAATACGCATGACTTCTTCAACGAGGTCGGCCTTGCCTTCCACGTCTCCGCGCCAAGTCGGCACCGTTGCCTTGATGACCTTGCCGTCACCTTCAACACCGAAACCGAGGCGCTTGAGAATATCCAGCGAGGCGTCGTAGGAAACCTCTATACCCGTCAGACGCTTCACTTCCGTGACCGGGAAGTCGATGACGCGCGGCGCAGGGGCCCTGTAACCGACAATGTCGAGAACCGTCGGCTGTCCGCCGCACAGATCGAGAACCAGCTTGGTCGCAATTTCCGCACCCGGAACCATCATTTCCGGATCGACGCCGCGTTCGAAACGATAGCGCGCATCGGTGACGATGCCGAGTTCACGGCCCGTACGCGCGATCATGCGTGCATCCCACAGAGCGGATTCGATCAGCACATCGACCGTGTTTTCGTCGCAGCCCGAATGTTCGCCGCCCATGATACCGGCAATCGATTCGGGACCGTTCTCATCGGCGATGATGTACATGCCGCTGTTCAGCTTGTACTCGCGCTGGTCGAGCGCCAGAATGGTTTCGCCATCCTTGGCGGCACGCACCGTCAGATTGCCCTTGACCTTGGCAGCGTCGAACACATGCAGCGGACGGCCCTGATCGAAGGTCACGTAATTGGTGATGTCCACCAGTGCATTGATGGGGCGCAGACCGATAGCCTTCAGACGCTGCTGCATCCATTTCGGGCTCGGGCCGTTCTTCACGCCCTTGACCATGCGCAGCGCAAAGCCGAGACAGAACGGGTTTTCCGCATTCTGATCGAGAATGATCTTGACCGGCGTTTCGCCTTCACCCTTGGCGGCGGCAGGCAGCGTGTTCTTCAGCGTGCCGAGACCGGCGGCTGCCAGATCGCGGGCAATGCCGTGAATGCCGGTGCAATCGGCGCGGTTTGGCGTGAGGCCGATTTCGATGATCGGATCATCAAGCCCCATATAGGCCGCAAAGCTGGTACCGACCGGCGCATTTTCCGGCAGATCGATGATGCCATTGTGCTCGTCGGACAGTTCCAGCTCGCGCTCGGAACACATCATGCCGAAGCTTTCGACACCGCGAATCTTGCCGACTGACAAGGTGACATCAAGACCCGGAACATAATCGCCCGGACGGCCGAGAACACCGACCAGACCCGTGCGGGCGTTCGGCGCACCGCAAACGACCTGAACCGGCTTGCCATCGCCCGTATCGACGGAGAGTACGCGCAGCTTGTCAGCATCGGGATGCTGGGTGGCGCTCACCACCTTGGCGATCTTGAAAGCCTTGAAGGCAGCGCGGTCATCGACCGATTCCACTTCAAGACCGATATCGGTCAGCTTCTCGACGATCTGTTCGAGCGTCGCGTCGGTTTCAAGGTGATCCTTGAGCCAGGAAAGCGTAAATTTCATTTGTGTATCCCTTTCCTGTCCTTACGCGCTCAGACCACCGAACAGCGTCGGTAGATCGAGCGGACGGAAACCGTAATGGTTGATCCAGCGCACATCGGCGTCGAAGAAGGCGCGCAGATCCGGCATGCCGTATTTCAGCATGGCGATGCGGTCGATGCCCATGCCCCAAGCGAAGCCTTGATAGATGTCCGGATCATAACCGGAAGCGCGCAGCACATTCGGATGCACCATGCCGCAGCCCAGAATTTCGAGCCAGTCATTGCCTTCGCCGAACTTCACATGCGGGCCGGAGCGGTCGCACTGGATATCCACTTCGACAGAGGGTTCCGTGAACGGGAAGAAGCTCGGACGCATGCGCATCGTCACCGAAGGCACTTCGAAGAACGCCTTGCAGAACTCTTCCAGCACCCATTTCATGTTGGCGACATTGGCCGACTTGTCCACGACCAGACCTTCGACCTGATGGAACATCGGCGAATGGGTGGCGTCGGAATCCATGCGATAGGTCTTGCCCGGGATCACGATGCGGATCGGCTCGTCGCGGCCTTCCTTGTCACGGATCGCTGCGAACTTCTCCATCGTGTGCACCTGCACCGGCGAGGTATGCGTGCGCAGAAGCTTGCGCTCGCCCTTCTCGTCCGGATTGAAGAAGAACGTGTCGTGCATCTCGCGCGCCGGGTGCCCTTCCGGGAAATTCAGCGCTGTGAAATTGTAGTAATCGGTCTCGATATCCGGACCTTCGGCAATCGAGAACCCCATATCGGCGAAGATCGCGGTGATCTCGTCCACCACCTGCGAAATCGGATGAATGCGACCGCGCGAAGCAGCGCTTTCACGAACCGGCAGCGTCACATCGAGCTTTTCGCGCTCAAGGCGGGCGGCAACAGCAGCCTTGCGCAGCGCTGTCTTGCGCTCGGTCAGCGCATCGGTGACGCGGTTCTTCAAACCGTTGATCGCCGGTCCCTGAACCTGGCGCTCTTCCGGGGTCATGGTGCCAAGCAGTTTCAGCTTTTCGGAAACCGTGCCCTTCTTGCCCAGTGCCGCGACGCGGACCGCTTCAATCGCCTGCTCATCGCTGGCGGCGGCGATTTCGCCCATGATCGTTTGTTCGAGTTGTTCAAGATCGCTCATTTGTTACGTCCCTGTCGCGTCTTAGACGCTCCACGCCTCTTGGTTAGCTTCCCACTCGTGTCTAAAGACACTCGTCGCCTCTTGGTTTACGTCCCTGTCGCGCCTGCAACGTCCACGCCTCTTCATCGGCGATATTTGCGGTGGGCACCAGATAAGAAAGAAAAACCCGCGCCAGCCGAGCCAGCGCGGGTTCCCCAAATTCACAATATCACTTGGGAAGGGCTGGCTTAGCGGACAGCGCCTTCAAAAGCGTTCGGCGTTTCGGTGTTCTTGAGGTACTCAAGAGCCTTCTTCGCCGATGCAACCAGCGCACCGAATGCATCCGGTTCATGGATTGCGATGTCAGACAGGACCTTGCGGTCAACTTCGATACCAGCCTTGGCCAGACCGTCGATGAAACGGCCATAGGTCAGGCCCTGCTCACGGACAGCAGCATTGATGCGCTGGATCCAGAGAGCGCGGAAGGTACGCTTGCGATTCTTGCGGTCGCGGTAAGCATACTGCTTCGAACGATCAACTGCAGCCTTAGCGGTGCGGATGGTGTTCTTGCGACGACCGCGGAAACCGGCAGCCTGATCGAGAACTTTTTTGTGCTTGGCGTGTGAAGTAACGCCGCGTTTTACGCGTGCCATATTATGATCTCCTTAAAGGACAGCGGCTTAGAGGCCGTTAGGCAGGAACTGTTTTACGATCTTCGCATCTGCATCGGCGAGCACCATGGTGCCGCGAGCATCGCGAATGAACTTGTTCGAGCGCTTGATCATGCCATGGCGCTTACCAGCGGCGGCAGCTTTAATCTTGCCAGTGCCGGTGATTTTGAACCGCTTCTTAGCGGCCGATTTGGTCTTCATCTTGGGCATTTTGCTACTCCTTTGTTTCGTCCCCGTCGTGCCTGCGGCACTCCACGCCTCTTGTGTTCAGGGGCGCTTGTGCCTGCATCACACAGGAACAGTGTTTTTACTTTCAGGCAGACCAAGCCTGAAAAGCATACGAAACCGCCACGGCATGCCCTGCCGGGCGGTTCGAACGCGGCCTTATAGGCTCAAAGCCCATAAAACGCAATGGCTGAATCGACTGAAATGACTCAATAAAGCCGCAGCAAAACCGGCAGAGCATGAATGTCCTGCAAGTACTCGATAAATTCGAAGAACGGATAGGCCACGAAGAACACCAGACCGTCCGTAAAGGTGCGATAAAGGCGATCCGGCTTCACCGTCACGGTCGTATCGTCATTATAGACCGAGAACTTCGGGAAGAAGCGGGGAACATCGCGGCAATAAGCGCGATACGGTTCGCCGAAATTCTGTTCCAGAAACTTTTCCTCCGTGCGGATGACGATGGAAAAGGCGACGTAGCAAAGAATGCCAAAGCCGACGGCCACGATGATGCTGCCCGTCTGTCCGCCGATGCCCATGGCGCCCAGCGTGCTGAACACATAAAGCGGGTTGCGCGTCATCGAATAAGGGCCGCTGCGCACGATTTCGGCGCTCTTGCGCCCACCGATGTACAGCGTGCACCACATGCGCCCGAGAATCGCGGCAACGATGAAGCTGAGGCCGATGGACTCAATATATTCATGCACCCGCCCAACCCAGGACGAGCGGACGAAAAGCAGCGCGATCACCAGAAGCGCAATCACAACGCCAATCGCCAGACGGCGGCGCTGCTGATACTTCCCCAATTCACCTATTGTCTTCATGATCGTTCCACGGTTGCCATATTCATTGCGGCTCAGTTGCTTACTTGCAAAGAAAAACCGCCCGAAGGCGGCTTTTCAACGACTATACTGAAAAAATCAGCGCGGTGCGAGCACCATCATCATCTGACGGCCTTCGAGCTTTGGCTCGGACTCGACCTTCGCGATTTCGACGGTGTCTTCCTTGACGCGCTGCAGAAGCTTCATACCCAGCTCCTGGTGCGCCATTTCACGGCCGCGGAAACGCAAGGTAACCTTGACCTTGTCGCCTTCTTCAAAGAAACGCACAGCAGCCTTCATCTTCACCTCATAGTCATGGGTGTCGATGTTCGGTCGCATCTTGATTTCCTTGATTTCAACCGTTTTCTGCTTCTTGCGTGCCTCGGCGGCCTTTTTCTGGTTCTGATACTTCAGCTTACCAAGGTCTACGATCTTGCAAACCGGAGGCTCTGCGTTCGGCACGATCTCAACGAGATCGAGGCCCGCTTCCTCTGCCATGGCGATAGCTTCCTGAATGGAAACATCACCGTGGTTCTGGCCTTCGGCATCGATAAGCTGGACCCGGGGAACCCGGATGTCACGGTTGGAGCGCGGTCCGTCTTTCTGGACCGGCGTCGCTCTGAACGGTCGGCGAATGGTCGTTATCTCCTGATTGTTAACGTTCATACGGCAAGAACTTTTGTCGCTTACACGACATATCCCCGATCAAACCGCAGTTGAACGCGGAAATGTCGTCAAGCAAGCGGCGAAGTCAATAGCATCTTTGACAGGAAAAATCACCCCCACGTGATAAAGAGCTAAATCGGGGGCGAAAAGCGACATATCGGTCACATTTCCTTCAATTTCAAGGTGCGCCAAACGCTTGGGTCAATCGCGCGGGTTTCCACGCTCCACAAGACATGGCAAAAGACATCCCAATTATCGGGAGACTCAAATGAGCAATGCGGGGCCAGAACTGGAGCCGGAATTTCTTGACGTGGACGGCGCGAAGATCGCTGTTCGCCACAGAGAGGGCAAAAATCAGCCCGGCGGCGTCTGGCCCGGAGTTGTTTGGTTGGGTGGCTATCGCTCCGACATGCTCGGCACCAAGGCTGTGGTTCTCGACCAATGGGCCGAAAAGACCGGCCACAGCGCGCTGAGGCTCGATTATTCCGGTCACGGCGAATCCGGTGGCGACTTCAACGAGGGCACGATCTCACGCTGGCTCAACGAAAGCCTTGCCGTCTACCATCACTATGCAAAGGGCCCGCAGATTCTCGTCGGCTCATCCATGGGCGGCTGGATCGCGCTGCGCATGGCGCAGGAACTGAAGAAGCAAGGCAAATCGCCTGCCGGTATCGTGCTGATCGCCCCTGCCCCCGATTTCACGGCAGCACTTGTCGAGCCGAGCCTTTCCGAAGCCCAGAAGCGCGACTTGCAGGAAAAGGGCTATTTCGAAGAGCCGTCCGACTATTCCCCCAATCCTTATGTCTACACACGCGCATTGATCGAAGACGGTCGCAAGAACCTCGTGCTCAAGGGCATTATCGAGACGGGTTGCCCGGTGCATATTCTGCAAGGCATGCAAGACCCGGATGTGCCCTATAAGCACGCACTGACACTCGTGGAGCATCTGCCGGTTGACGATGTGACACTGACGCTTGTGCGTGACGGTGACCACCGGCTGTCGCGACCGCAGGATCTCGATCTTCTCATCCGCACGGTTTCCGGTCTGGCAGAACGCGTAGCTGCAACACAATAACGGGCAACAGCATAACGGGGCATCATCATGCGCTTTTCGGTCATCGCGTCATCGGCGGTTGCTGCCATTGTCGGCTTCGGCGGTACGCTGGCGCTGATCATCGCCGCCGCACAGGTTCTAGGTGCAACCCAGGCCCAAACGGCCAGTTGGGTCACCGCCATCTGCCTTTCGATCGCAGCCTCTTCCGCCTGGCTGAGCACGCGCTATCGTATGCCCATCATCGCGGCATGGTCGACACCCGGACTGGCGCTGATCGGTGCGAGCGCCGGTTTCACCATGGCCGAAGCGGTCGGCGCCTTCATCGTGACGGCGCTGGCGCTGATTGCCACCGGACTGATCCGCCAGCTTTCGGTGCTGGTGTCACGCATACCCGCATCGGTTGCCTCCGGCATGCTTGCGGGCGTCTTGCTCAGCTTCGTCATCGCCGCTGCAAAGACCGTCCCCTTCGATCCTGTTTTCGTCCTGCCTCTGGTGGCGCTGTTCTTCCTGATCCGCCTCTTCAACCCATCGCTGGCGGTCATCGCGGTTCTGGTGGTCGGCATGATCTTTGCGCTTGTTTCTGGTCGCTCGCCAACCCTGCCCGCCCCGGAAATCTCGACGCTCACCCTCGTCTGGCCGGAATTCCATCTGGGCGCGATGATCGGCCTCGCCTTGCCGCTCTATCTCGTGACCATGGCTTCGCAGAACCTGCCCGGTTTCGCAGTGCTGCGCGCATCCGGCTATGAGCCGCCGACCAGCGCCTGCCTGCGCGTGACGGGTCTGTTCTCGATCCTGTCCGCGCCCTTCGGCGCATCGACCACCAATCTGGCAGCAATTTCGGCAGCGCTCTGCACCAATCCCGACGCGCATCCAGATCCGACCAAGCGCTGGCTGACCGGCCCTGTCTATGCGGCAATCTATGTGGTGTTCGCTTTGTTCGGCGCATCGCTGGTCGCGATCTTCGCCGTCCTGCCGACAACGCTGATCGCGCTGGTCGCCGGTCTTGCCCTGACCGGCCCGTTCATCAATGCCATGTCACTGGCCCTGAAAGACGAACCGGAGCGCCTCGCAGCCACGATTACCTTCGCTGTCACCGCCTCCGGCATGGCATTTTTCGGGGTCGGCTCCGCCTTCTGGGCCTTGATTGCCGGGCTTGCCGTTACTTTTCTCGAACATTTTCGCAAAAAAATTTCGAGATAATCACATTAGTTAGCTTGGACCCTGCCTGAAACGAAGTGGAATCGGATTGCGACATTCTTGAAATGCCGCAATCCCTTCACCAATTCGAAATCAAGCCGCCAGACACAAATGTCCGCATGATGTGGACTTGGCAGGCCTGATTATTATGGAGCAGACCATGACCAATTCCGCATTGATCCGACCGGCATGGACGCCAGCCACGATTGCGCTGATGGTGCTCGGCTTCTTTCTCTTCTGGCCGCTTGGCCTCGCCATGCTCGCCTATATTCTTTGGGGCGACCGCCTCGAGGGGTTCAAGCGCGGCGTCAACGAGAAGACCGATTCCATGTTCGGTTCTTTCCGCAACTGCCGCAAGAGCGAGAGCTTCAACTTCGGCAGCGCGACCGGCAATGCAGCCTTCGACGACTGGCGTCGCGAAGAACTGGACCGCCTTGCCGAAGAGCGCCGCAAGCTTGACGAAGCCCGCGCCGAATTCGAATCCTATGCCGCTGAGCTTCGCCGCGCACGCGACAAGGAAGAGTTCGACCGCTTCATGGCCGAGCGTCGCGCAGCTGCCAAGAAGACGCCAGCCAAGGGTGGCAAAAACGACATCACTGATCTTTGATAGGGTATAACACCCTGAAATCTCTCGAAACGGCGCGGTTTTACCGCGCCGTTTTGCTTAAAAGAGCTTTTTTGTCTGGCTTTTCACACGAATCGCTTATTCTTAAGCCATGGGCTTACCCTTCCTTCGGCAAATCAGCGGCAACAGGGCATCAGCCAATACGGCGACTGTCCGGAGCGAACGCATCCATGCGGTGGCGGGTCGCGAGTTGCCGTTACGTGTGTTCGAAAACCCGCGTGCCAAGCGGCTGACACTGCGCATCGAAGCTGGCGGAAAAGGACTGCGCATCACAGTTCCGCCCGGCCTGCCCGAGCGCGAGGTACAGAGCTTTCTCAAGCGCCATCAGGGCTGGATCGAAAGCCGCATCACCAAACTTCCGGATCAGCCCGGTGTGCGTCCCGGCGTGAAAATTCCCATTCGCGGCGTGCCGCACCTCATCATGCATCAGCCCGGACGCGGCACAGTCGACCTGCTTGAAGGCCCAGAAGGCAATGTGCTGCTGGTTCATGGCGATCCCAGCCATTTGCCGCGCCGTCTGGCCGATTATCTCAAAGGTCAGGTGAAGCGGGATATCGAAACGCTGGTGGTGCGCCATACGGCGACTGTCGGGCGCAAGGCCAAGGCTGTCCGTTTCAAGGACACCAAGAGCCGCTGGGGTTCGTGCACCTCGGATGGCGTTCTTTCCTTTTCATGGCGTATCGGCATGGCACCCCCGGCCGTCATCAACTATCTCGTCGCGCATGAAGTCGCGCATCTGATCGAGATGAATCATGGGCCGCAATTCTGGAAACTCTGTCAGGAGCTTTGCCCCGATACGGAACGCTGCAAGGCGTGGCTGAAGCGAAATGGCAGCGCATTACAGGCTATAGACTTTACATGAACCCATCGATACTGACCGCCGCCAAGGTGCTGTGGGACTACCACTGCATTTACGATCCCATTCCGGCATCCGATGTCATCATCGGACTGGGCAGCTACGATCTGCGCGTGGCGGAGCGCGCCGCCGATCTCTATCTCGAAGGCATGGCCCCGCTGGTGATCTTCACCGGCAAAAGCGGTCACTGGACCGAAAACCTTTACCCCGCCAGCGAAGCGGAAGCCTTTGCCGAAGTGGCAATGCTGCGCGGTGTGCCCGAAGAGGCAATCACCATCGAACCGAACGCCACCAATATTGGCGAGAACATCCGTTTCTCGCTTGAAAAAATGCTGCCGGGGGTCATCAGCCCGATTTTCGTCACCAAGCCGCAGACACAACGCCGGGTCCACGCCACCGTCGCGCGGCAATGGCCGGAAGCAAAGGCCAGCGTGACGGCGCCGCTCCTTTCCTTCGAAGAACAGCCGACACCCTCCTATCCGGTGGATATGCTCATCAACGAGATGACCGGCGATCTGGAGCGCATTCTGGACTATCCGGCCAAAGGCTACCAGATTGCGCAGGCTGTTCCCATGGAGGTCATGGAAGCGTATGATTTCCTGATCGCACGCGGTTTTGACGGACATACCGTCAGAGATTAGTTGCGAATAGGTGCGAACGGCTTGAGAAGCGCCTCGTTTTGTGCGACGGGAAACCCATGGCTTTGGATATCAAGATATGCGGGCTGAAAACGCCTGATACTGTCGCTGCCGCTCTTGACGGCGGTGCGACGCATATCGGCTTTATCTTTTTTCCAAAGAGTCCGCGCAATATCGCACCCGATGCCGCAGCCGCGCTGCGCCCTGCCGCACTTGGTCGGGCCAAGGTTGTCGCCGTGACCGTCGATGCAGACGATGCGATGCTGGACGAAATCGTCAGCACCGTAAAACCGGATATTCTGCAACTGCATGGTCATGAAACGCCGGAGCGCGTGCGCTTTGTAAAAGAGCGCTACCGCCTGCCCGTCATGAAGGCCTTTGCGATCCGCAGCGCCGACGATCTGGTCGCTATCGCACCCTATAAGGGCATTGCCGACCGCTTCCTTTTCGACGCCAAACCGCCGAAGGGATCGGAATTGCCGGGCGGCAACGGGGTCTCCTTCGATTGGGGCCTGCTCGATGCGCTTGACGCGGATGTCGATTACATGCTTTCCGGTGGATTGAACGCTGGCAACATTGCCGAGGCGCTGCACGAGACGCACGCGCCGGGCATCGACATATCGTCTGGCGCCGAGCGCGCACCAGGCGAAAAGGACGTGCGTCTCATTGAAGATTTTTTCCAGGCTGTCGCCGATGCGGATGTATCACCGTCCGCCAGACGTACCCAGACAGGGGTGGCCTGAACATGACGGAGCGGAAGCGTTGAACAAGCCGGTTGAACCCAATTCCTACAAGACAGGCCCGGATGAAGAGGGCATGTTCGGTATTTTCGGCGGACGTTTCGTCGCCGAGACGCTGATGCCGCTGATCCTCGAATTGCAGGAGGCCTATGAAACGGCCAAGAACGATCCTGAATTCAAGGCCGAGCTTTCCGCCCTTTCGACCTATTATGCCGGTCGGCCTTCCAAGCTGTATTTTGCTGAAGGCCTGACCAAGCATTTGGGCGGCGCGAAGATTTACTTCAAGCGCGAAGACCTGAACCACACGGGCAGCCACAAGATCAACAACTGCCTGGGCCAGATTCTGCTGGCCAAGCGCATGGGCAAGACGCGCATCATCGCCGAGACCGGCGCTGGCCAGCACGGCGTTGCATCAGCCACCGTCGCGGCACGTTTCGGCCTGCCTTGCGTCGTCTATATGGGCGCAACGGACGTTGAACGTCAGAAGCCGAATGTGTTCCGCATGAAGCTGCTGGGTGCCGAAGTAAAGCCGGTCACGGCTGGCAACGGCACGCTCAAGGACGCGATGAACGAAGCGCTTCGCGACTGGGTCACGAATGTTGAAGACACCTATTACCTGATCGGCACAGCTGCCGGTCCGCATCCTTATCCGGAACTGGTCCGCGACTTCCAGTCGGTCATCGGCACGGAAGCCCGCCAGCAGATTCTCGAACAGGAAGGCCGTCTGCCGGATGTCATCATCGCGGCTGTCGGCGGCGGCTCCAATGCCATCGGCCTGTTCCATCCTTTCCTCGACGACGCATCGGTCAAGATCGTCGGCGTCGAGGCAGGCGGTCACGGTCTCGATGGTGACGAGCATTGCGCATCGATGAGCGCGGGTCGGCCCGGCGTTCTGCACGGCAACCGCACCTATCTGCTCCAGAACGAAGACGGCCAGATTCTCGAAGGCCATTCGGTTTCCGCCGGTCTCGACTATCCGGGCGTCGGCCCAGAGCATTCCTGGCTCAAGGATTCGGGTCGCGTCGATTACGTGCCGATCCTCGATACGGAAGCACTGGATGCCTTCCAGCTTGCAACCCGCGTCGAAGGCATCATTCCGGCGCTCGAATCCGCCCATGCCATTGCGCAGGCCGTCAAGATGGCGCCAACCATGGGCAAGGACCAGATCATGATCGTCAACCTGTCTGGCCGTGGCGACAAGGACGTCCACACGGTCGGCAAGCTGCTCGGCATGGATATCTGAGGACAGAATGGGCAAAGACGCTGCCGAGCTTTCCACCTACAGACCGCGTGCCGCATGGTTCGACGGCCTGACGGAATGCGGCCCGGCGACGATCAAGCTCAACATCATTGAAGCGGACCCTTCCAATCCGCTTGCCGAAGCTGCGGTGGGCATCGCCCGCAGGCAGATCGCAAATGCTGCGGCAAGGCTTGAAGCCCTGCCGCATCAGGACGCCGGTTTCGCCATTCTCCATCAGGGTGAGGAAAGCCTGTGGCTTCTGCTGCACTGGTGGCTGGAAGGCGGCATCGCAACGGAAATGCTGTGGCAGTCCGAACTCGGCGACGAGATCGAATTCATGCCCGCACAGCCCTTGCTGATGGCCTGCGTCTGGGAACTCGGAATTATTGACTTTGAACGGCGCGCTTGGATGGAGACGGCCATGTCCGGCAAACCCATCGCCGATTATCTTGCGCGCACTTTGCCACGGGGCACGGTATGACCACTCGCATTGACACCAAATTCGCCGCGTTGAAGACCGAGGGCCGTCCGGCACTGGTCACCTATTTCATGGGTGGCGATCCCGACCTCGAAACCTCGCTCAAGGTCATGAAGGCGCTGCCGAAGGCCGGTGCGGATGTGATCGAGCTGGGCATGGCCTTTTCCGATCCGATGGCTGACGGCCCGGCCATCGAAGCTGCTGGTCTGCGTGCCCTGAAAGCCGGACAGTCGCTGACCAAGACGCTCTACATGGCTGCCGAATTCCGCAAGGAAGACGACACGACCCCGATCGTGCTGATGGGCTATTACAACCCGATCTATATCTATGGCGTCGAGCGCTTTCTCACTGACGCCAAGGCTTCCGGCGTCGATGGCCTGATCATTGTCGATCTGCCGTCGGAGATGGACGCTGAGCTTTGCGTCCCGGCCATGAAAGCTGGCATCAACTTCATTCGCCTGACCACGCCGACCACCGACGACAACCGTCTGCCGAAGGTTCTGCATAATGCATCGGGCTTCGTCTATTACGTCTCGATGAACGGCATCACCGGCTCGGCCATCGCCGATACGGCGCGCGTCGGCGATGCGGTACGTCACATCAAGAAGAGCACAGATCTGCCGATCTGCGTCGGCTTCGGCGTCAAGACGCCGGAACAGGCTGCCGCCATTGCCGCCCATGCGGATGGCGTCGTTGTCGGCACGGCAATCGTCAATGCGGTGGCCGGTGAATTGACGCCGGAAGGTGCCCTTAAGGGCGATCCTGTGGCCGCTGTGAGCAAACTTGTCGGTGCACTGGCGCAAAGCGTTCGCACAACACGCCTTGAAGCCGCCCAATAAATCGTCCATTTAAGCGGGTAGAGTTGCTTTTCCGCATAAGCGGGCGCAAAGACGCCCGCACTTTCTGTCGGAAATGCTTGCCGTCGAAGAACAAGAAACGGAACCAAACGTCATGAACTGGATCACCAACTACGTTCGTCCGAAGATCAATTCGATGCTTGGTCGTCGCGAAATGCCGGAAAACCTCTGGATCAAGGATCCGTCGACCGGCGAGATGGTGTTTCACAAGGATCTGGAGAGCAACCAGTTCGTGATCCCGTCTTCGGGCCATCACATGCGCATCAAGGCGAAAGACCGCCTGCGCTTCTTCTTCGACAATGGCGAATATACCACGCTCGACGCACCGAAGGTTCCGGTTGATCCGCTGAAATTCCGCGACGAGAAGAAATATATAGATCGTCTCAAGGATTACCGCACCCGCACCGGCATGGACGATGCCATCGTCAATGGCCTCGGAACCATCGAAGGTCTGCCGATTGTCGCCACCGTGCAGGATTTCGGCTTCATGGGCGGCTCGCTCGGCATGGGCGCTGGCGAAGCGATCATTCAGGGCTTCGAAAAGGCCATCGAGCTGAAGCGTCCGCTCGTTCTGTTCGCTGCATCAGGCGGCGCGCGCATGCAGGAAGGCATTCTCTCGCTGATGCAGCTTCCGCGCACCACCGTTGCTGTGGAAATGCTGAAAGAAGCGGGCCTGCCTTACATCGTCGTGCTCACCAACCCGACCACGGGCGGCGTGACGGCTTCCTACGCCATGCTGGGCGACATCCATATCGCTGAACCGGGTGCACTGATCGGCTTTGCCGGTCCGCGCGTGATCGAACAAACCATCCGCGAAAAGCTGCCGGAAGGCTTCCAGAGCGCTGAATATCTGATGGAACACGGCATGGTGGACATGGTTGTGCCACGCACCGAGCTGAAGGAAACGATTGCACGTCTCCTGAAGATCATGACCAAGCAGCCGGCCAACACCGACAGCCCGGTATCGCCAAAGCCGGATAGCGATAGCAAGGCGGCCTGACATGGGCAGCCAGATCGTGGCAGGCAAGGCGGCTGCCGCTATCGAGCGGCTGATGCAACTGCATCCGAAAGGATTTGACCTCTCCCTGGACCGCATTCGCGGTCTATTGGAGAAGCTTGGCAATCCGCATCTCAAACTACCGCCTGTGATCCATATTGCCGGAACCAACGGCAAGGGATCAGCGACCGCCTTCTGCCGCGCCATTCTTGAGGCGGGCGGCTTTGACGTCCACGTCCACACCTCTCCGCATCTGGTCAACTGGCACGAGCGCTATCGTCTGGCTGCGCCCGGTGGTGGCAAGCTGGTCGAGGACGATGTACTGGCCGATGCCATCGAGCGCGTTGCAACTGCCAATGGCGGCCAGCACATTACGGTCTTTGAAATTCTCACCGCCGTAGCCTTTGTGCTGTTTGCCGAGCATCCCGCCGATGTCGTCATCATGGAAGTCGGCCTTGGCGGTCGTTTTGACGCGACCAATGTCATTCCAGAACCTGCCGTATCGCTGATCATGCCGGTCTCCATCGACCATCAGGCTTTTCTTGGCGACCGCGTGGAGCTGATCGCCGCCGAAAAGGCCGGGATCATCAAGAAGGATTGCCCGGTTGTTGTCGGCTTTCAGCCTTTCGATGCGGCGCGGGAAGTGCTCGTTTCGACGGCGGATCGTCTGGGCTGCCCGGTTTCGGTCTACGGACAGGATTTCCTGGCCTTTGAAGAACATGGCCGCATGGTCTTCCAGAACGAAGACGGGCTGATTGATCTGCCGCTTCCGCGCCTGCCCGGCCGTCACCAGATTGCCAATGCCGCCGCCGCTATCGAAACAGTGCAGCTTGCGGGCTTCAACATCCCCGACAAGGCCGTCGAAAAAGCGCTGATGGTTGTGGATTGGCCCGCGCGCATGCAGCGTCTGACGCACGGAACACTGGTCGATCTCGCGCCCGCAACCTCTGAAATCTGGCTCGACGGTGGGCATAATCCGGGTGCAGGCGCAGTGATTGCAGAAGCTTTCGGCGATCTCGAAGAACGCAACGCGCGTCCGCTGTTCCTGATTACCGGCATGATCAACACCAAGGACCCTGTCGGCTATTTTGAAGCCTTTGCAGGCATGGCGCGCCATGTCTTCACCGTGCCGATTCCATCCAGCGATGCAGGCATACCGAACGATGCGCTGGCCGTATCGGCCCAAAAGGCTGGTCTGTCAGCCGAACCGGTCCACTCAGTCGCCAATGCGCTGAAGCTCCTGCACGATACATGGCCTGCCGATGAAATCCCGCCGCGCATACTGATTTGTGGCTCGCTCTATCTGGCTGGCGAAGTATTGGAAGAGAACAATACGCCGCCCACCTAATAAATTTAGAATATTATGAGATAATTATTAATCACTATTTCGCCTTTATTTATATCCATTAATTACTGATTGTATTTTTAATGATGGATATTTAAATGCGAAATACAATTATTATTTCAACAATTCTATTTTTGAGCTTTTCGGCTACATCTTCTTTTGCTGCGAGTACCACAAACGGAGCCCACACAAAGGGAACTCGCACCAAGGTGATGCCATTTTGCGCTATTGGTACAAATCCTTCTGCCGATGGCAAATACTATATTCTGGGCACGCATGACGAATGCAAGCCGATCAATACCGGTGACACTGACACCAAGAAGAAGTCGAAGTAAGCGCACGCGAGCTTCCTCAAACAATAAAAAACCCGGCACCAAGGCCGGGTTTTTTTATTGGAATGCTGTTATGCCGCTTTAACACGCATCTTATCCGAAAACTGTTTCACAGTTTTCGGGATGCGCTCTGATTAAGCGGCAGAAGCCTTGATCCAGTCGGCAAGGCGGCTCTTCGGAGCAGCGCCAACCATATTGGCGGCGAGTTCGCCGTCCTTGAACATCAGGAGCGTCGGGATCGAGCGCACACCGAACTGGGCTGCGAGTTCCGGATTTTCATCGATGTTGACCTTGGCGATCTTGACCTGACCGGCCATTTCCGCAGCGATCTCATCAAGCGCCGGAGCGATCATCTTGCATGGACCGCACCATTCCGCCCAGAAATCCACCACGACCGGCTCGTTCGACTGAAGAACGTCCGACTGAAAATTGCTGTTATCGACCTTAACGGTTGCCATAGGGCTATCCTCTACATTGGTAAGAACGGCAGACATCTTCACAGACTCACACGCAATCCGCTCTTTCTTCGCTATATCATGTGGCGTGTCCGCTGCCATCCGTCAAGTTCTAGTTATTGAACTTTCCTTGAGAGTCTTTCAGCGCCTGCATGGCTTCATCAAGAACAGTATCAGACAGCGGCAAAAGGAACGGTCCCTCGGTAAAGAGCAATGCTGTTTCCACGACCCGCCCCGGATAGAGCGGCTCCAGCAGCGCCTTATAAAGTGCGAGCTGTGCACGATAGGCAAAAGGAACCGCCTCGACGGTCTTTGGCGGCGGCCTGTTGGTCTTATAGTCGACAACGAGCACACGGGTCTCATCAACACTGATACGATCGACCTGACCAGACACGGCATGATCGCGCCCGCCAAGATTGATCGTGCCCATGATTGCAACTTCGCCACGGGAACCAGACGCGAAAACCGGCGCAAATCGCTGATCACCCAGTATGGCCTTCACGCTCAGAACGGCATTGTGGCGCTCGGCCTCAGGCCAGTCACCCGCTATCCGGGCGAGATAATCTTCCGCCAGCTTTTCCCGCTCTCCCTCCGGAACTTCAGGCAGGTATTGCAGCAGCATGTGGATGGCCGTGCCGCGTCGCAAGGCAAAGCCGGGCGCACCGTCACCGACGATATCCCCGAGCACAGGCGAGCTGACATCAAGCGGCGGCTCTTCATCCGCCTCGATCAGCGCTGACGCACCAGAAGGCGCCAGAGGACGCGGGAGACCCGCTTCGGGCTTTACCGGCAGCAGATATTCCGGCGGCAGATCGGGCAATGGGGTCGCCTTTGCCTGATCCGGCTCGATAATTTCCGTCAATCCGCGTGGCGTGTTGCGGTAGCGCCGGGCGGCGACACCTTGAACGGGATGCACGAAGGTCTCGGATTTGACGGCAAGCGCGTCCTCGGCAAGCCGGTGCCAGGTCTCACCGCTTTCGCGCGTGCCGCGATAGCCGCAGATGATGAGGCGGTCTTCGGCGCGCGTCATGCCGACATAGAGCAGGCGGCGATATTCTTCCTCAGCGCGGGCTTTCAGATCTTCGACACGTGAAGCGGTAAAGCCGGTCTGCCATCCGCCATTCGGCTGCCAGAGATAGCCTTTCACCGGCGCACCATCATGCGGCAGATCATAGGGGATCAGCTTGGGCGCACGGCTTCCCGTCCAGACGGCGCTACCGGGATCAACCAGAAACACAACCGCACCCTCAAGGCCTTTGGCCGCGTGGACGGTCATAAGGCGCACTTCGTTGCGGCCCTGATCCAGCTCCCGTTTGATTTCCGGCGAGGCTGCATCCAGCGTTTCGAGGAAAGCCTGCAAGCCCGGCAGACCCGCGCGCTCGGCAGAGAGCGCGTAGTTCTGAAACTCGTCGATAATGTCGCCCGCTTCCGGCCCAAGCCGCGCCAGAAGCTTTCGGCGCGCACCGTCGGCGCTTAGAATGCGCGCATAGAACTCGAAAACCGGCATCGTGTCGGCCATGCCGCGCCAGCGGCTCAAGGTCTTGCGGATCGCGCCAAGCGCCTCATCGTCACGCGAGACGCGATAGAGATGCTCGAACAGCGTCGAGCCTGACCCACGCGGATAAGCGAGCGCAAACAGCCTGTCATCATCCCAGCCGAAGAGCGGGCTTTTGAGAAGCGAAGCCAGCGAAAGATCATCCGAGGGCTGCAAAACGAAACGTCCGAGCGCCATCAGATCCTGAATGGCGATATGGCTGGTGAGGCGCAGACGGTCCGCACCGGCCACAGGGACACCAAGGTTCTTCAGCGCCCGTGACAAGGCAGGCATGAATTGATCACGCTTGCGCACCAGCACCATGATGTCACGCGGCGCGATGCGCCGGTTCTGACCCGGTATGGGTTCGCCTCTATCCAGCCAGTAGCGGATGGTGGCGGCGATCTGCTCGGCCAGTCGCACGGCAGGCGCTGCAAGATGATCGACAGGCACGCGCCAGTCATCCGGCTCTTCCACCGCTTCCGGCGTCAGCATGTCCCAGATTTCCACCTCGCCTGGCGCGTCGGCGCGGATAGCATCGTGGACCGTAGCACCCGCAAGCCCGCGATTGGCTTCCGGTCTTGCAAATACTTCATCCACCGCCTGCAACACATCAGGAGCTGAACGAAACGAGAAGTTGAGACTGACACGCTCAAATTTCAGATCGGCATCGCCTGCGCGAAGACTGACCGAGCGGCCCTGCGCGGCGAAATCTTCCGGTACGGCCCCCTGGAACGAATAGATCGACTGCTTTTCGTCACCGACCGCAAACAGCGTGCGTTGCAGGTTGCGCTGGCCGAGACCGGAAAAGAACTCCTCCGATAACATGCGGATGACCTGCCACTGGTCGGGGCTGGTATCCTGCGCTTCATCAACGAGGATATGATCGATGCCGCGATCAAGCTTGTACTGTACCCACTGCCCTGCCCCATCGCGGGCGAGCAGAGCCACGGTCCGCGTGATCAGATCTTCAAAGTCGAGCAGACCGCGCTTGCGCTTGAGATCATGATAGCGTTGCAGAAGATCGTCGATCAGCGTCAGCGCGGCCAGATTGAGCCGCACGAGGCGCAATTCCTTCAGCCGGTCGAGCCCCATTTCAACACGGGAAGCAGCGCCATCAAACGCTTCCTCGAATTCCGGCAGCAGTTTCTTCACTGCCGCCGAACCGACATAGGCACCTGATTTCGGCTCTCCGGTGCTTTTCAGAAATGCAGCGCGCAGCACGGCCTCGCGGTCACGGGCGGCGCTCACTTTGTCGTAGCGCTTCAGCTGTAGCGCAAAATCATGCGCACGCGCCGCACCCTTCTGGATCGAAAGAATGAGATCGAGCGCGTCATCGGAAAATTCCGGAACCGGCCAGAGTTCAGCCAGAATATCACTTTCGCGCTCATCCGGATGGAAACCGAATGCACGATGCAGGGTCTCGACGCGCGTTTCGGCAACGCCCAATTCTGCAATATAGCGCTGCAAGCCGTTACGCCGGTTTACAGCCTCGTCCAGCAGCGATTGCAGCCCCATTTCGCCTGATGCCTGCAAGACATCGGCAAAGGCAGCTGCAATATCCGTATCGCCGCCGCCATGCGCGGTTTCGAGCAGCTGACGCCGTGCTTCGCCCACGAGTGCTGCCTGCATCAGATCGTCCATCATCTCGAAATGACCGGCGATATTCGCCTCAAGTGGAAACTGATGCAGGATTGCTTCGCAAAACGCATGGATGGTCTGAATTTTCAGGCCGCCCGGCGTTTCCAGTGCGCGGGCGAAAAGCCGCCGTGCCACCGCGAGACGAGGCGCGCCCGGCCTGCGACCTTCCAGCGACTTCAGCTTCTCTTCCAGTTCACTATCCGGCAGCACCGCCCATTCCGACAGACGCGCAAACACGCGGTTCTGCATCACGGCTGCCGCAGCCTTCGTATAGGTGAGGCAGAGGATTTTCGAGGGATCGGTCCCTTCGAGCAACAGGCGGATAACGCGTTCGGTCAGAACATGCGTCTTGCCAGATCCGGCATTGGCCGACACCCAGACCGACGCGGCGGGATCGGCTGCTCGTGTCTGTGCGTCGATGGTTTCCGGCGGGATATAGAGTTTCTTCTTCATTCGCCGCCCTCCCCACCGGCATCGCCGCCAGCGGACCATTCCAGCACTCGCGCAAGGTGATCATAGTCGCCCGTCAGGTCAGTTTCGCGGAACGGTAGCGCGCGCGAAAGATAACCCTTATCCGGCTTCTGATATTCAGCAAGCAATTGTGCAAGGCGCTGCCACGCTTCTTCACCCAAAGCTGGCGCGGTTTTTTCGGATGGTGGTCTGCTGATCTTCAAGATAGATTCCGGTTTCACCTCGCCACCGGCCCGAAGCCGCACATAGGTGAGATCCGACGCCCGAACAGAGCCGACCTCGCGGAATGCGCCACGCACCAGAAGAGCAGCCTCCAGCGCCAGCTGCGGCGACAGCAGAACATGCGCCTGACGCGGCGAAGGCGTGGAACCGGTTTTATAGTCGATGATATCCGCGGTCCCGTCCCGCATCAGATCGATACGATCGGCACGCCCAGAAAGGGTGATACCAAGGTTTTCGATCTCCCGTTTATCCGAGGCGATTTCCGCAAACCGTGTCTGCACATTATAGGCCCGCTCCCGCTCCCACTCGAGAAACTGCGGGATCAGCGCCGTGAAGCGTGGCCACCAGACGGCTTCGATCTCGGTCGGCAAATCCATATCGGCAAACAGGATGCGCCCCAGTTCCATCAAGCGCTCGGCGGCGTCAGGAGACAACGGGTCGATATTTTCCTGCGTGAAATGTCCAAGAATGTCATGGAACAGCGTGCCGCGTTCCGCCGCCGCCGGATCACGAATCAATGGCTCCAGCGGACGCAGCTTGAGAATTTTCTTGGCGAAGATCGCGTAAGGATCTCGACGCAGCGTTTCCACTTCCGTGACGGAGAAATGTTTGGGCCGCGCTGCAACCGGCGGCGCAGGTTCGGGCCTTTTGACGAAAGGTACATCCGGTGCCCGATCTATCTCCCGCGACCAGTGCAGGAAACGTTGGCCACGCTGGCGCATTTCCTTTGTCACATCCGCACCCAGCACAGTTTCCAGTCGCTGCAACCAGCGCGATGTCACCGTTGGTGCGTTGTCGGAACGCTGCGAGCGCGACAGCACCACATGGTCCATGCCAAGCGCCATTTGAAAATCATGCGCGGCAAGGCCCGTGCGCCGCTCTGGCGGATCAAGCGCGATCATCGCTTTCATCGGGCGTGACATGAAGGGATCGTTACGCGTCTTGGCAGGCCAACTGCCTTCGTTCAGACCACCGATCACCACCGTATCGACCGTCTGTAGACGCGCTTCCAGCGCACCCCAGACGAAGACGCGCGGATGACCGCCCGGATGCGGCTTGACCGTTTCGCCAGCCATCAGCGCATCCAGAATTGCAGGCCATTCGCTGGCTTCGAAATACAGTTCCGACTCGCTGGAAACCAGACCGCGCAGGAAGGAAGCAACCTTTTCGCCGCGCTCACCGGAATAGAAGGCCGCGACACTGCCGTTTTCGTCGCGCGCCATGTTTTCAATGGCTTCCGCTGTTGCCCGTGCTATCTCAGCAATATTGGTTCGTCGGCTTGTTGTCGCGAAAGGCGCCAGCGGCGCCACGGCCTGGGACAGGTTTTCGCAAAGACCGCGCGCAGCTGCGATCATCTCCGGCGTGATACTGTCGTGCCATGCCGGACGCCAGGACTGGTTGGCGCTTTCTTCCAGTCGTCGATCGAAGAAAGCTGGCAGGTCAGTGACGGAAGCGCGGCCGGTGCCGCCGCGAAAGGCAACAAGCTCCAGCGTTTCGCCAGCCAGACGCCGGTCGATGCGCGGTGTTTCCAGCCGCAGCAAAGGATGCTTCACCAGCGCCAGCAAGGCCACCGGATCGCCGGGATTGAACACCGTTTCCACCGTCAGGCGCAGAAGCGTCGAGGTCTCCACATCGCGCAAATGCCGCCCGCCGGAATCATCGGCATCAATGCCGAAACGCGCCAGTTCTCCAACCACGCGCCGCGCCAGATTGCGGTCCGCCGTCACCAGCGCCGCGATCTTGCCCTCCTCGTGAATGGCATCGCGCAACGCCAGCGCCACCGACAGGGCTTCCTCGCGTTCGTTTGCCGCCTCAATGAGGTCGATTTTGTGGGCCGAAGCCAGAAGAACATCCGGCTGCATATCCGGGTGTTGGCTGAGCGCACCCCACGCATCAGTCGTTTCCGCCGGCCGCAGCGCTTCACTCACAACGCGTTCCAGAACCCGCTTCGATTTTTTCTTGCGCATGATCTCATCCGAAAAGTCTGTCAACTTTTCGGGATCATGCGTCGGCATATCCTCAATATGCTCGACATCTTCGCGGAGAGTCCCGATAGCGCGCAGCAGCTTGTGCAGGCCATATTGCGGATGCCCGAAGGTCGAAGGATTATCCTCGGCTTCGCCCAGCATCTTCCACGCATCATCGTCCAGATCACGATCAAGCCCCGGCAGAACGACTGCGCCATTCGGCAGATGGGCGATAACGGAAACCAGTTCGGCGGTGGCCGGAATGGAACCCGTTGAACCAGCCGCAATGACCGGCCCCGGAGGTGGGTTATCACGCAGGCGCGCCACCTCACCCCAGATCAGCTCGTTGCGGTGTGCTGCCGGGTTGGACAGCTTGCGCTCGGCCAGAATATCGGGCCACAGCTTGGTAACGATATCGAGGAAACCGAGCGTCACCCGCCACCAGTCGGCAAGATCATCCGGCGCGATCGTGGCAAGCTCACTCCATTTCGCACCATCGGTTTCCACCTGATCCATCAGCCCGGCCAGATCGCGGGCCAGCCAGATGGCATCGGCGGTCGTGGCCGGAACCGATACATCGTCAACGCCGAACAGCGCGCGCACATGGGCAGGCAGGGATTCACGCCATGGACGGATCAGACGCGCCAGCAGCAAAAGCCGCTCGGCCTTTGCAATTGGCGGGTTGAGGTCGAATACGCTCGCCGTCCCGGCATTGAAAAAAGCTGCATCCTCATCCACATCGCCCAGCGGTCGTATTGCTGGCAAAATGGCGCTCTTAGCCGGATTCATATCGACGATAACAGATCGCAACGCGCGCGCTGCACGACGCGTCGGCACGTAAATCGTTGCGCTGGCCAGTGCCAGAGGATCTGCGGGATTGCCGGGAAAACCTTCGATCAGCCTTCCCTCAAGCAAGGCCTTGGCAAAGGCTGGCAGGAAGGGCGTTCCGGAAGGAATGGAAAACAGCCTTGGCTTTGTTTTGCTCATGCTGTTTCTCTCCTTCATCAATTACTTCGGCTCAAACCAGTGCGGAAAGTGCGGCCTCCGCTTGCGCTATGGCCTCTGGCGTGCCGACCGTCAGCCAATGCCCGACCATGGGCATACCATAAAGACGGCCTTCAGCTATGGCCTTATCGAAATATCGATTGAGCGATGCCACTTCAGGCGTTGCACCTGCAAAAATGCGCGGGTGAATGATACCCGCCCCGGCATAGATCAGCGGCGTTCCGGACACATCGCGGGCACGACGCAAACGGCCTGCATCATCAGCGACGAAATCGCCCTTCCCTTCGAAACCGGTGGCCTGACCAAGCCCCGCCGTCATCAGCAGGATATCCATGCGGGTATCGTCCCAGGCTTCGCTCAAAGCCGTAAGATTGGGCTTCGCTGTATCGCCCACCCAGAATGTATCGGCGTTCAGAAGATAGAACGGAGACGTTCCCAGTAGCGGCAATGCCTTGACGATACCGCCTGCGGAATCGAGCAGCAGATCACGCTCGTCGGAAATGACGATATGCGGCTCCGCCCGGTCGGCGAGATAATCATCCAGTTGGTCGGCTAAGTAATGGACA
This sequence comes from Brucella sp. 22210, assembly GCF_052045675.1. Lineage (NCBI taxonomy): Bacteria > Pseudomonadati > Pseudomonadota > Alphaproteobacteria > Hyphomicrobiales > Brucellaceae > Brucella > Brucella sp. 22210. Next base: position 176,714 of record NZ_JBQEPD010000001.1, on the reverse strand, counting down.
TTTACCACCGCGTTGGGCACGCCAATAGCTTCCAGCGCGTCCAGACCCCAGTCGATCAGCGGCTTTCCCGCGACTTTGACCAGCGGCTTTGGAATTGTCTCGGTGATGGGGCGCATACGCTTGCCAAGCCCCGCCGCCAGAACCATGGCCGTCTCAGGCATTTTCATTGCGCACTAGCCCTTCCTGCATCAACCCCAATTCGCGAAACCATGCCGCCACCGGCGCCATGACCGGATGAACAAGCACACGCCCGAGATAATTATGGATGCGCGGCAGATGGTTGAGATAAGCCGGTTTGCCGTCACGCTCATCAAGCCGCACAAAGAGGCCGAGCAGCTTGGCATTGCGTTGCGCGCCCATGGCCGCATAGGCCTTGCGGAACAGAGCTTCGTCGAAAGCATGGCCGAGGCGACGGCGCTCCTCACAATAAGCCGCCACGACCGCCTGTTCCAGTTCGACGGAGATGGTCACGCGCGCATCGAGCGCCAGCGAGGCCACATCATAGGCAGCGGGACCGATCATCGCATCCTGAAAATCGATGGTTCCGATCCTGTCCTTGCCTTCAGCTTCCGGAAACCAGAACAGGTTCGGCGAATGATAATCGCGCAGCAACAGGCTCTGTTCGACGTCGGCGATATCGGCAATCACCTTGTCCCATGCGGCTTCGTAAGCTTGCTTTTCAGCGTCGGTCAGTTGCCGCCCCATCATGCGCGGCGCATACCACTGCCCGACAAGGCTCACCTCAATCATCATGGCATCACGGTCGAAAGGCGCAATCAGGTGATCGGCGTAGCCATCGAGAGGCACGCGGTTCGGCCAATCCACACCATGCACATGCGCGAGAAAGCGCCCTGCCGCCTCGTAGCGTTCCGCCACCGGCTCACCGGATTCAGCACGCACGCCCTCAACGCCCAGATTTTCCAGAACCAGAAAACCTGCGTCCAGATCAGCGGCCCGCATTTCGGGCACGCGAAAACCATGCGCGGCCAGAAGCCCGTCAATGGCCGCGAAAGCCAGAATATTTTCGGCCAGATGCGCAATCTGCCGATAGGTCTTGCCGTCACGCAACGGCGGATCATAGGGCATCTGCGGCGCATTCATGAGAATTTCGACGCCATGCGCAGTGCGGATCGTTTCATATTTGCGCGGAGATGCATCGCCTTGCAGATAACGCCGCTCGGCACCCTGTCGGTCGTGGCGGTCAAGGAAAGCGCGAATGGCCAGCGAGCGCTCCAGACGGCTGATCGCCGCCTGCGGCCCGGTAATGGCGATGCACCGCCCTGCCCCTTCATGCGAAAGCGTGACCGAGAAATTCGCTTCGGGCAAAAAGCCCTCGCCGCGTTCCGGCCATTCGGAAAGCACAACACCATCGTCCAGAAATTCGACCAGTCCCAGTTCATCGAGTTCTTCTCCCGACGACAGGCGATAAAGATCGGCATGGGCAACCGGTAGACGAAGCGCTTCGTAGCTCTGCACCAGCGTGAAGGTTGGGCTTGGCACTTCCAACCCTGGATCGTCAGCAATGGCGCGGATTATTGCGCGTGCCAGCGACGACTTCCCCGCCCCCAGATCACCGGAAAGCGTGACCAGATCGCCCTTTTGCAGAGCGAGAGCGAAGTCCTCGCCAAACCGGAGTGTGGCGGCTTCATCGGGCAGGTAGGATTCGAGAATCTGTGTTTGGGCGCTCATGGGCACCGTTTACCTTATTCGGCAGCAACACGGAAGCTGCGTGTCTCCGAAGGGAAGCGGCAGATGACGGTCGTTCCCCTGCCCGCGCCGGTCTCGATATCGACCTTGCCGCCATGCAGCTCCACGAAGCTTTTAACGATGGCGAGGCCAAGCCCGGCACCGCGCTTGCGCCCGCCATTGGGGTAGGACTGGAAGCGCTTGAAGACAGTGTCCAGAACTTCCGGCGGCATGCCATGCCCGTCGTCATGAACAGAGAAGACCACTTCGGACCCTTCACGGGCGACCTGCAAGGTGACCGTCGACCCCTCCGGCGCGTAATTCGTCGCGTTGGACAGAAGGTTGAAAAGCACCTGACGCACGCGATTGGCATCAGCCTTGAAGACGTCCACATCGTCGGCAATATCGACATCAAGGCCGATATCATGGTCGCGCAGACGTTCGCTCACCCGCGAAGCTGCAGCGGAAATCGCTTCCACCACCGAAACATCGCCGATCTCCAGCTCCATGATGCCGGCATCAACGGTCGCAAGATCGAGAATATCGTTCACAATGGTCAGCAATACCGAGGAAGACGTGCTGATATGCTCCAGATATTCGACCTGACGCTCGTTGAGCGAGCCGAAGGACGGGGTCTGCAGCAGTTCGGTAAAGCCGATAATGTTGGTCAGCGGCGAACGCAGCTCGTAGGAGACGTGCTGTACGAAATCGTTCTTGATCTGGTCGGCCAGTTCCAGCGCTTCGTTCTTTTCCTTCAGGGCGCGTTCAACGCGCACAGTATCGGTCACGTCGATGAAGGTGAGCATGGTCTGCCCCTTGGGCAGCGGCACCACGGCGAAGGACAGGATCACACCGTCATCCAGCTCCACCTGCCCCATGCGACCGTCACGCTGGTCGAGGAAACCGGTCACCGAGGACACGAAATCGTCCCACAGACCGTTTCCACCGCGTTCGCGGCAAAGCTTTGAAATCGTGGAGATATGCGTACCCACCACGACCATCGCAGCAGGCAATGACCACAAATCCGCAAAGGACGGATTGGAAAGGCGCATGCGGCCATCGGAGCCGAACACCGCCACGGCCTCAGCCAGATGATCCAGCGTTTCGCCCTGAACCTTGATCAGCGTGTTGTAGCGGCCTTCGAGTTCGAACTTTTCCGTCATATTCTCGAAGAACCAGGTCACGCCGCCTTGCGGATGCGGATTGGCCACCACACGCATCGTGCGCGTATCCGGCAGATGCCACATGTGCTCCTGCGGCTCGACAGCGCGATAGGCGGACAGCATGCCGTCTTTCCATTTGCGCCATTCCGGCTGTTCCGGCAGCTTGCCTTCGGACCGCAGGCGGTCGAAGAGCAAGGTGTTGCTCGGCTGGGTTTCCAGCCAGGCCGTATCGAGCGACCAGAGCTTCGCAAAGGCCTGATTGAAGAACTGGAGCTTCATTTCGGGATCGAAAATCGCTACGGCCGTGGAGAGCTGATCCAGCGTTTCAGCGTGGCTCTTCAGCGTGCGGCTCAGTTCTTCGCGCACCTGCTCGACTTCACTCAGATCAAAGCCGAGACCGGCGGAACCGCCCTCGGCGCTCACATCGGTCACATCGAAAATTCGGCGATCGCCGCGCACAACTGTCGGTAGTTGCTCATGCAGAACCGGCTCGGCAAAACGATCCCGCTCCAGACGGATCCGCGCTTGTGCGCCGAAAAGCTCACGGCCCTCTGCTATCGTCTGGCTGGTATCGGGCATATCCACCGCACGCGCATAGGCCTGATTGACCCATTCGATGCGGCCATTACCATCGCGAACCCAGACCGGTTGCTCGATGCGTTCTAGCAGGCGGCGCAGGAGTTCAACCCGTTCCGACAATTCGCGGTTCTGCGCCTGAAGTGCGGCGCGTTCCGCCTGAACGCCTTGCAGGCTGAAGAAGCGGGCGACGGCCAGACCGCCGGACGTGCGGCCATAAACATCGAGCAGCGTGCCATTATTGGTTTCGACCGTCAGATCGAAGGTGCGCGCATGTTCGCGCAGCGACGCGACGGCGCGTTCGAGTGCCGTCACCGATTGCGGACGCAGCCAGCGACCGAAAGCCAGAAATGCCGAACGATCCTGCGGCGCACCGCTTTCATCCGGCAATTGTCCGACCACATCGGCCCGCACTGTATGACCGTCCCAGACGACGATCCGCTGATCCTTGAGATTGAGAAGCGCTTCATTGCGCTGCGCAGTGAGGCTCAGATCGGAGAGTTTTGAACGCAGGTCCTTGTTTTCATTGGCAGCGCGCGAACGCTCGCGAATGAGCCAGCCTGCGGAAAGCAGCGCCGCGCCCATGGCGCCAACAAACATGGAAAACTGGATAACTTCGAAAGCACCGACGCTGCCGCCGCCAAAAGGCAGCTCGATGCGTGCCCCATCAGCGCCCTGCGCGAAAGCAGGCATTGCGGCAAGAACGGCGGAAACCGACACGGTCGCCTTCAAAACGACCTGCCGAAGCGGCTTTGCAATACAAGCAAGGGCAACCGTCAGGCTTCTGCCTTTTCCGATTGTGGAATTGCCCCGGGCCTGATCCGGTAAGCCGACTTCTGGCATGTTTCCCTTTTCTCCGCCACCCGACTGCACAACCCGTAAAAACGGACGCGCACCCGCATTTCAAACACTTCAACGTCTCGATTGGCCATCACGCACCGCCACAGTGCCCGATAGCCAAACGTGTTTCAGGGACGAAGCGACCAGTCGCTTCCCGCCGAAACCGGCAAAAAACGCACTACGCGAACACCCGCCAAAACACATTGTTTCTTCGCATACCCGGACGCCAAAACCGCAATACACTTTTGCCGGGAATGCTTTTGATTCGTCTTCACAATACCCTTCTGACGAATCCACGTGAAGCGTGTCGCGCGCAAAAAGAAAGATCGGACAGCTTGTCAACCGCCCGATCTCAACATGTAGTAGAATGCTTAACCTATGGTTAATATCTGTAGTGTTCGGACTTGTACGGGCCCTGTGGAGTGACGCCGATATACGCAGCCTGTTCCTCAGAAAGCACAGTCAGCTTCGCACCCAGCTTGTCGAGATGCAGACGTGCGACCTTCTCGTCGAGATGCTTCGGCAGAACATAGACTTCGTTCTTGTAGGCTTCCGGACGCGTGTAGAGCTCGATCTGGGCCAGCACCTGGTTGGTGAAGGAAGCCGACATCACGAAGCTCGGATGGCCAGTCGCGTTGCCGAGATTGAGCAGGCGGCCTTCCGAGAGAAGGATCAGGCGCTTGCCATCCGGGAACTCGATCAGATCGACCTGCGGCTTGACGTTGGTCCACTTCAGATTGCGCAGAGCGGCAATCTGAATTTCGTTGTCGAAGTGGCCGATATTGCCGACGATGCACATGTCTTTCATCTTGCGCATGTCGTCCAGCGTGATGACGTCCTTGTTGCCGGTCGTGGTGATCACGATATCGGCGGTCGGAGCAGCATCGCTGAGCGTTACGACTTCAAAGCCGTCCATGGCGGCCTGAAGGGCGCAGATCGGATCGACTTCCGTCACCTTGACGCGAGCGCCAGCGCCAGCCAGCGACTGGGCGGAGCCTTTGCCGACATCGCCGTAACCGCAGACGACGGCGACCTTGCCAGCCATCATTACGTCGGTGCCGCGACGGATACCGTCGACCAGCGATTCCTTGCAGCCATACTTGTTGTCGAACTTCGACTTGGTCACGCTGTCATTGACGTTGATAGCCGGGAAGGGCAGGAGACCCTTCTTCTGCAACTGGTACAGACGATTGACGCCCGTGGTGGTTTCTTCGGTCACGCCCTTGATGGCATCGCGCTGCTTCGTGAAGAAGCCCGGTGTCGCAGCCATACGCTTCTTGATCTGCGCGAAGAGAACTTCCTCTTCTTCCGAACCCGGGTTCGACAGAACGTCTTCACCGGCTTCAGCGCGTGCGCCGATAAGAATGTACATGGTGGCGTCGCCGCCATCGTCGAGGATCATGTTGGACGGCTGGCCATCCGGCCACTGGAAAATCTGATCGGTATAGGTCCAGTATTCTTCAAGGGTTTCGCCCTTGATGGCGAAAACCGGTGTGCCGGTTGCAGCAATCGCAGCGGCGGCATGGTCCTGCGTCGAGAAAATGTTGCACGAAGCCCAGCGCACATCAGCGCCGAGGGCCTTGAGCGTCTCGATCAGAACAGCCGTCTGAATGGTCATGTGCAGCGAACCGGAAATGCGTGCGCCCTTCAGCGGCTGCGACTTGCCGAATTCCGCGCGCGCGGCCATCAGGCCCGGCATTTCGGTTTCAGCAATGTCGAGTTCCTTGCGGCCCCAGTCGGCCAGGCTCAGATCCTTGACGACGAAATCTTGGCTTGCGGTCATCGCGTGCTCCAATCAAAAACAATTCCGACACGGCAATGAACCCGGTTCGAAATGGCGTTGTAGACATGGTTCAGGAGCGGAATATCATCGATAAAGGCCGCTCCGGCTGCCGCTTTGACTAGCAGATCGCGGGCCGAAGCACAACTTCATATAAACAAATCTTTATACGTGCATATCGAACAATTAGCCGATTGCCGGTTCCACCACGGTCAAATCGAGATTGATCCCAAGAACTTCCAGCATTCTGCGGAAGTCCGACGCCGTATAGGCCGTGTTCTCGGTCACCAGCGCTACGGTCTGCCCGGAGCCGCCTTGCGAGGAGGGAAGGGCCGAAACGACGCTATCCGCCGGATCGAGAAACAGCCAATCGGGACGCGCTTTCTCGAAGAACGGTCGCAGCCAGGGCAGATGCGTACTCGACAAAGTCAGAACATCGATGTGCGGATGCTTCGCCACAATCACATCGCAGAAGCGGGCAACGTCTTCGGCGGTGCTTGCCGGGTCTGACAGAAACAGACCGCTTTCCACAAGCTCGACCATGGGAGAGGCATTGATGAGACTAACCTCGGCCGATCCAGTCGCTTGGGTATGCACAAAAGCGCTGAGTTCAGCGCTCTCAATCATCGAACGCACGCCCATGACCGCAACATGGCCACTGCGGCTGGCTGCAATCGCCTCCCGAACGGGTGGCGCAACCCCATAGACTGGAACAGCGAACTGATCTTTCAATTCGTCCAGCACCATGATCGACGGGGCATTGGACGCCAGAACGACGCTCTCCGCACCGAGACCGATCAAATAGTCGATTGTGCTGCGCATAATGGACAACAGTTCGCTTCGCGTTTTCCCGCCATAGGGAAAACGCGCCCGATCTGCAAAATAGATGATGTCACGCTGGGGCTGTCGGCGTCTGATCAGCTCGACCAGCGCGTAGCTTCCAATGCCTGCGTCAAACACCGCGACAGGCGCGGCAAGGCTGCCCAATGGGGTCAGCATTCCTCGCCGAACTTGTCGGCAATCAGTACCTGCAAGGCATTGAGCACGGTTTCGGCCTGTTCACCGGAGGCGCTGACCTCGATGCAGCAGCCGGGCGAGGCGGCCAGCATCATCAGCCCCATGATGGAAGTGCCGCCAACGGTCATGCCGTCCTTGGAAACGCGGACATGCGCATCGTAGCCATCGACGAGCTGGACGAACTTGGCGGAGGCGCGGGCATGCAGCCCGCGCTTGTTCACGATCTCAAGCGACCGGGAAATGGCAGTTTCGGGATCATATTCGCCAGTAAGGGTGACGCTGGACGGCATATATTACTTTCCTGTCAGAACCTGACTTGCGACATTGATATATTTGCGCCCCGCATCCTGCGCCTCGCGAAGCGCAGTCTTGATATCGCCCCCGACCCGCACGCTCGAAAGCTTGATCAGCATCGGCAGATTGACGCCTGCGATGACTTCAATCTTGCCTTCCTGCATGACCGAAATGGCCAGATTGGAGGGAGTTCCACCGAACATGTCGGTCAGGATGATGACGCCGCTGCCATTTTCGGCGCGTTCAACAGCTTCGACGATATCCCGCCGACGCTGCTCCATGTCATCTTCCGCACCGATGCATACGGTTTCGAAATTATCCTGCGGGCCTACCACATGCTCAACGGCATGAAGAAACTCTTCGGCCAGCCTTCCGTGCGTAACAAGCACGAGTCCGATCATACTATAAAAGCTCCCGTCGCGCGCCCGCCGCATCACCCCGCCAGATGATCAGATGGCACCTGCTTTGTTCCAGTACGATCACTCCAAAAAACCTGTTCCGTTTTAAGGATCGTACTGCAGCCGGAACCATGCCGGCGAGTTGTGCATCTTGGCAGGGCAAATCCTTATAGCAAGTGAAAAATCTCTACCCCGCCTTGAAAAAAGCAAAATGCCGCAGCGGTGTGAAATCTTCATCGAATCGAAACCATCATCGGCTCAGCGATTCTCCGGCGACCATGGTTCGTAGAATAAAGTCGCCTCGATCGCGCGCGACAGCGCGTTGGAATCGCCATTTGACGACAGGGACGGCAAAAGCAGCCGCGGCAGATCGATAGCTTCAAAACTCCAGCTTCCACCGCCGGGATAGCGTTCCGCCTCGTCGCGGGCCACAAGCCAGATCACCAGATCAAGCGTCGCACTGGCGACAAAAGGCACTCTGAACAGGCCCGCGCCGCGAATCTCCACACCACCCGCCAGCGAAGCGGGAGCGCTGGCGATGAGACGATTGTCGTCAGCCCGCAGCATCGTGCGATCATCGCTGACCAGAAAAGCCTGTTCACCGCGAAGGGAAGCCCGCTCGATAAGTGTCAGTGCGAGTTCAGTCTTGCCCGCGCCCGAGCGACCCATGATCATCACGCCCTTTCCGCGCAATTGCACGGTGGTGGCATGCAGACCGCTCTTGGCTTCTTCCGGGGTCATGTGCTGGCCGGAAGATCGACGATGAAGCGAGCGCCCCTGAATTCATCCGGCTTGGCCGGATCGACAATGTTCTCGGCTGTCAGCGTGCCACCATGCGCTTCGATGATCTGGCGGCTGATCGACAGACCAAGGCCGGAATTCTGTCCGAAAGCCTCCGAAGCCGGGCGATCCGTATAGAAACGCTCGAAAATTCGTTCGATATTCTCGATGGGGATGCCCGGTCCGTTATCTTCGACCAGAACACGCAGACGGCTGCCTTCTCCCTGCAACGTCACCACGATACGACCCGTATCGTCCGGTACGAAGGAGCGTGCATTTTCAATGAGGTTGCTCACCACCTGACCGAGCCGCAGATCATGGCCCGCGACGTAAAACGCCTTTTTGCCTGCGGGCAGCTTGCCTGTATTGAAGACGATTTCTGTGCCGATCTTGTTGCGGCGCACTTCGCGCGCAGCAGTCACAAGATTGGTGAGCAGCGTCTTCATATCCACGCGGTCGATATGTTCGCGCGCCAGTTCGGCATCGAGACGGGAAGCATCCGAAATATCGGTGATCAGTCGGTCCAGACGGCGCACATCGTGTTGGATTATGTCGAGCAGACGTTTGCGCGATTCCTCCGACTTGGCGAGCGGCAGGGTCTCGACTGCACTGCGGAGCGAGGTGAGGGGGTTCTTCAGCTCGTGACTGACATCAGCGGCGAAGCTTTCAATGGCTTCGATGCGTGTATAGAGCGAATCCGTCATCTCGCGGATGGAGGTGGAGAGGTGGCCCACTTCGTCCTGACGTTCCGAGAAATCGGGAATTTCGACACGGTTCTTGACGCCATGGCGGACACGATCCGCTGCAGCCGACAATTTGCGCAGCGGGCTTGCGATGGTCGATGCGAGAAAGAGCGACAGGATCACCATGACCAGCGCGACGACGCCGAACACGCGGAAGACCGCCATGCGCTCGCCCTGCACGATCTTGTCGATATCGTCACCTTCGGTCGACAGCAGCAGCACACCGAGAATGGCACGCGAACGCTGGACAGGAACCGCCACAGAAACCACGAGTTCGCCTTTCTCGTTTCGCCGCTGCGCCGTTTGCGGGGAACCCGTCAGCGCCTTGACGATCTCTGGGAAGGCAAGACCGTTACCGCCCGGCTGTTCCTGATAGACCGGCAAGCCACCGCCAAAGAAGAAGCTGGTGAACCATCGGCTGAAACGCTCCCAAACACTGGGCTTTTCTTCCTCGATGGGCGGCAGATCATAGCGCAGCACCGGCCCGGACGACGGGAAACTCGGCGAATAGAGCGCGCGCGAATCCAGCAGCATATTGGCGTAGCGATCATAGATACGCGCACGCGTGCTGGTCGGCGAAATCAACCGGCGCAACAGCGGGGAAACCTTTTCAGGATTGATCGGGAATTCCCAATTATCGGGAGAATCGGGCGAGGGGGTCAGGCTTTGCCCGGCCTGCAGCTCCAGAAGCTTTTCCGGATCGACCATCAGCGAGTTGGTATCGACCGTTGCCGAGGCAGAAATCGCCGCAGCGATGATCTTGCCCTGAGTGAGAAGGCTTTCCACCTTCGCGTCGATCAGCCCCTCGCGGAACTGGTTCATATAGAGAATGCCGGAGACGAGAACGCCGAGGGCCGCAAGGTTGAGGAACAGGATGCGGCGCGTCAGGCTCGAAAAGAGATATTGACCGAGAAACTTGCGAAAGGGCGCAAACAGGCGACGCCAGAACACCGAGCGCTGTCGCCGCGCTCTGCGCTCACGCAAGTTCGCTTGCAAACTCGTTTTCTGGCCTGCAAGGCCTTCGTTCTGGGTCTCTGCGACCATCTCGCTTAGGTTACTCGTGCTAGAGCACATCCCGAAAAGTGTGAACGGTTTTCGGATAGGATATGCGTCAAATATTCCTGACCAATGCCGGGATATCGCACCCGGCATTGATAATCATATGCATCAAGCCTCGCGGAAGCGATAGCCGACGCCATAGAGCGTTTCGATCATCTCGAAGTCGTCGTCAACCACCTTGAACTTCTTGCGAAGGCGCTTGATGTGGCTGTCGATGGTGCGATCATCCACATAGACCTGCTCATCATAGGCCGCATCCATCAAGGCGTCACGGCTTTTCACGACGCCGGGGCGCTGTGCCAGCGAATGCAGGATGAGGAACTCGGTGACCGTCAGCGTGACGGGCTCGCCCTTCCAGGTGCAGGTGTGGCGTTCCTGATCCATCACCAGCTGACCGCGTTCCAGCGACTTGGATGGCTGGCCCGCAGGCTTGGCCGTACCGTCGCGCGCAGCGACGCGGCGCAAAACAGCCTTCACGCGCTCCACCAGCAGACGCTGCGAAAACGGCTTGGTGATGAAATCGTCGGCGCCCATCTTGAGACCGAAGAGTTCGTCGATCTCGTCGTCCTTCGAGGTCAGGAAGATGACCGGGAGATCGGACTTCTGACGCAGGCGGCGCAGAAGCTCCATGCCATCCATACGCGGCATCTTGATATCGAAGATCGCGAGATTTGGCGGACGCGCCATCAGACCATCAAGAGCGGAAGCGCCGTCGGTGTAGGTTTCAACCCGATAGCCTTCCGACTCCAGCGCAATGGAAACGGAGGTCAGAATGTTACGGTCATCGTCGACCAGCGCAATTGTCTGCGTTGCCGAGGCTTCCTTCATGCGGACCCTTCTCCTTCATGTTTTGCCAGGGCATGCATCCCATTGGAGCATTGACCATCTGGCATTCCACCCGGCGCAACCGGCTGGAGGGCGGTTCGAAAATCGAGCGCCTGATTTGCACATCGATACTATTATAGTGATGCAGCTTGTGCAGTACAAATTAGGTACAAAATGTGGCGGCCCTGTAAGAAGCCGCGAAACACGCTTTGGCGAATCATTCTTTGGTTAATACTCGCTCAGATTGTATTCCACAAATAATACACGCGAAAACGCAATAATTAAACGATTTAAAAAAAATTCAAAATTTTTAAACCGATTAAATATTTGAATTGCCGCAATTAATCTGTTTCTGACTCCCCACTCCTCCGAGAACGGAAAAACGGAGGCCAGATTAATTTGTCAAACCAAATGGCGGAGACACCATGAGAGAGACCGGCATTCACAATACGGCCGCTTCCATTGCCACTTCGGGACTGAAGGAACTCTCCGCAGTCTTTTATAACCTCGGGCCTGCCCGGCTCTATGAGGAAACCATCCGCCGTGGCGAAGCCGAACTGACCGCACAGGGCGCGCTTGTCGCCCGCACCGGCCAGCACACCGGTCGTTCGCCGAAGGACAAGTTCGTGGTCCGCGACGCCAATACCGAAGATCAGGTCTGGTGGGACAACAACAAGCCGATCACGCCGGAAGCCTTCGAGCTTCTCTATGCCGATTTCATTGAGCATGCGAAGGGCAAGGAGCTTTTCGTTCAGGACCTCATCGGCGGCGCTGATGCCGACAACAAGATCAACGCCCGCATCGTCACCGAATATGCCTGGCACTCGCTGTTCATTCGTAATCTGCTGATCCGCCCGGCCCAGGAAGAGCTTGCTTCCTATGTGCCGGAAATGACGATCATCGATCTGCCGTCCTTCAAGGCCGATCCGGAACGTTATGGCGTGCGCACCGAAACGGTGATCGCGGTCGATCTGACCCGTAAGATCGTGCTGATCGGCGGCACGTCCTACGCCGGTGAAATGAAGAAGTCGGTTTTCACCGCGCTCAACTATCTCCTGCCTGCCAAGGGCGTGATGCCGATGCATTGCTCGGCCAATGAAGGCCCGAACGGCGACACCGCCGTCTTCTTCGGCCTGTCCGGCACGGGCAAGACCACGCTTTCCGCTGACCCGACGCGCACGCTGATCGGCGACGACGAGCACGGCTGGGGCGAGCATGGCATCTTCAACTTCGAAGGCGGCTGCTATGCCAAGACCATCCGTCTTTCCGCCGAAGCAGAGCCGGAAATCTATGCCACGACACAGCGTTTCGGCACTGTGCTGGAAAATGTCGTTCTCGACGCCAACCGCCAACCGGATTTCGACGATGGTTCGCTGACCGAAAACACCCGTTGCGCCTATCCGCTCGATTTCATCCCGAATGCATCGAAGACGGGCAAGGGCGGTCAGCCGAAGAACATCATCATGCTCACCGCCGATGCTTTCGGCGTGATGCCTCCAATCGCCAAGCTGACCCCGGCACAGGCCATGTACCACTTCCTGTCCGGTTACACGGCAAAGGTTGCTGGCACTGAAAAGGGCGTCACCGAACCGGAAGCAACCTTCTCGACCTGCTTCGGCGCACCGTTCATGCCGCGTCATCCGTCGGAATACGGCAATCTGCTGCGCCAGCTGATCGCCGAACACAAGGTCGATTGCTGGCTGGTCAACACCGGCTGGACCGGCGGCGCCTATGGCACCGGCAAGCGCATGCCGATCAAGGCAACCCGCGCGCTTCTGGCTGCGGCTCTTGATGGCTCGCTGAACAATGCGGAATTCCGCATCGATCCGAATTTCGGTTTCGCCGTTCCGGTTGAAGTGCCGGGTGTGGATACGTCCATTCTCGATCCGCGCTCGACCTGGACCGACAAGGCTGCCTATGACGCACAGGCCAAGAAGCTGGTCGATATGTTCGTCACGAACTTCGAGAAGTTCGAACGCCACGTCGACCACGAGGTCAAGGACGCAGCACCGGCAATCCGCGTCGCTGCCGAATAAAATCGCTCAGAGATACTGAGGCCAGAATACTGAGGAGGGAGAGAGCCCGGCCAGCGCGCCGGGCTTTCTTTTGCCCTCAATCCGGTTCCCCGCTTTGGCGGGTGCAGCTTTTCTGCGCATGCCCTTGTCCCAAAACCCTTCGCATTTTTGGGGGGGCATGCGTGCGCCGGGTTTTCTTTTGTCCAACTGAAGCGAAGCGTGTATGCGTTCTCTTATGGAAGAGAACCGGAACATCATCCGCATCACCAACCGCCTGACGATCCGCGAGGACGATCTGGAGGAAAGCTTCATTCGCGCCTCCGGTCCCGGTGGACAAAACGTCAACAAGGTTTCGACGGCGGTGCAGCTGCGCTTTCACGCCGCGCAATCGGGATTGCCGGAAGATATTCTCACGCGCCTCTTCAAGCTGGCCGGTCAGAAAGGCACCAAGGACGGTGACATTCTCATCGAAGCCAATCGCTTCCGCACGCAGGAGCGCAATCGCGAAGACGCCCGCGAACGGCTGATCGCCCTGATCGCCAAAGCCGCCGAGCCGCCACCGCCGCCGCGCAAGAAGACCAGGCCCACCAAAGGCTCCGTCGAGCGCCGCCTGAAAGCAAAATCAGGCCGCGCGGATATCAAAAAAGGGCGCGGCAAGGTTTCCTTCGACTGAAGCACCGCCTCCGGACCTGAATTCCAATCCCGAAAAGACCGTAAGAGCAGGGGAAACGCATGACCACGAAACTCCACCACCTCGAAACCAGCCATGGCAAAATTGCGGTGCGCGAAAGCGCAGGCGAGGGCGCGCCTCTGCTGATGATCCATGGCAATTCGAGCGCGAGCGCGATTTTTCAGAACCAGCTCGAAGGTGAGATCGGCAAGAAGTGGCGCGTGATTGCGCCCGATCTGCCCGGCCACGGCCAGTCAGGCGACGCCATCGATCCCGACCGCAGCTATTCCATGGAAGGCTATGCCGATGCCATGACCGAAGTGCTCGAAAAGCTTGGCATTTCCGATGCGGTGGTGTTCGGCTGGTCGCTCGGCGGCCATATCGGCCTTGAGATGATTTCGCGCTATCCCGGCATGCGCGGACTGATGATCACCGGCACGCCGCCGGTCGCCCGCGAGGAAGTGGGGCAGGGCTTCAAAAGCGGCCCCGACATGGCACTGGCCGGGCAGGAAGTGTTTTCCGCACGCGATGTCGAATCCTATGCCCGCAGCACCTGCGGCGAACCGTTTGAACCCTCGCTGCTTGATATCGTGGCCCGCACTGATGGTCGCGCACGCCGCATCATGTTTGAGAAATTTGCTGCCGGAACTGGTGGCAATCAGCGCGACATCGCTGCCGAAGCAAAGCTTCCCATCGCCGTGGTCAACGGGCGTGACGAACCTTTCGTTGAACTCGACTTCGTCTCGAACGTCCGTTTCGGCAATCTCTGGGAAGGCAAAACCCACGTCATCGACAATGCGGGTCACGCACCTTTTCGTGAAACACCAGCGGTTTTCGACGCCTATCTGGCGCGTTTCATCACCGATTGCACCGCGTAGAGCTGTTTTCATCACGCTTGATGCATTCTTTCGGCGGNCGCTGAAATTACCGCTACCATCTCCTCATTGACGCCCTAGTTTGAAGACGGGAGTTTCAATGAGGTGATATTATGAGCATGACTGTTGCAGACCTTTTGGCCGAAACCCTCGCTCAAGCCGGAGTCCGGCGCATATGGGGTGTGACCGGCGATAGTCTGAATGGGCTGAATGACAGCCTGCGCCGCCTTGGCAAGATTGAGTGGATGCATGTCCGTCACGAAGAGACCGCCGCTTTCGCCGCTGGCGCGGAAGCAGCCGTTACAGGTCAGCTGGCTGTCTGTGCCGGCAGCTGCGGCCCCGGTAACCTTCACCTCATCAACGGTCTTTTCGACTGCCAGCGCAATCGCACGCCCGTTCTGGCCATCGCCGCCCATATCCCGTCGTCGGAAATCGGCCTCGACTATTTTCAGGAAACGCATCCGCAGGAACTGTTCCGCGAATGCAGCCATTTCGTCGAGCTTGTCTCCAATCCCGCCCAGATGCCGGAAGTGCTGCACCGCGCCATGCGTGCAGCGGTGGGACAGCAGGGTGTGGCCGTCATCGTCCTGCCGGGTGATGTTGCGCTGAAACAGATCGACGAACCGGCGGCGAAAGCCTGGGTCCAAGTCGCGCAGCCGCGGATCATCCCGTCCGATGATGATATCGGGCAGCTTGCCGATCTTCTGAACAGCTCCGAAAAGATCACAATCCTCGCTGGGAGCGGCTGCGCCGGTGCGCATGATGCCGTGGTGGCGCTTGCCGACCGTCTCGCCGCGCCTGTGGTGCATGCGCTGCGCGGCAAGGAGCATATTGAGTGGGACAATCCCAACGATGTCGGCATGACCGGCCTGATCGGATTTTCATCCGGCTACCACGCCATGCTGAATTGCGACACACTCTTGATGTTGGGTACCAGTTTTCCGTATCGGAATTTCTATCCCGAAAAAGCGAAAGTGGTTCAGATCGATCGCGATCCATCCCAGCTTGGCCGTCGCGCGCCGATCACGCTTGGCGTCGTCAGCGATGTGAAAGAAGCCGCCAACGCCCTGTTGCCCAAACTGAAATCGAACCGCAGCGCCACCTTCCTGAATTCCGCCAAGGCGCATTATGTCAAAGCGCGCAAGGATCTGGACGATCTCGCCCAGCCCTCAAAGGCGGGACAGGCCATTCATCCGCAATATCTCACGCGTCTGATCGATCAGGCTGCGAAGGATGATGCCATTTTCACCGCCGATGTCGGAACGCCCACCGTCTGGGCGGCGCGTTATCTCAAGATGAATGGAAAGCGCCGTCTGCTCGGCTCGTTCAATCACGGCTCCATGGCCAATGCCATGCTGCAAGCACTTGGCGCGCAGGCCGCATCCCCGGACAGGCAGGTCGTCTCCCTGTCCGGGGATGGCGGCTTCACCATGATGATGGGCGATTTTCTATCCCTCACGCAGCTGAAACTGCCGGTGAAAATCATCGTCTATAATAATGGCTCGCTCGGCTTCGTCGCCATGGAAATGAAAGCGGGCGGCTATCTCAGCACAGGCACCGATCTGGACAATCCAAACTTTGCCGCCATGGCAGAAGCCATTGGCATCAAGGGTATCCGGGTGGAAGAATCCGCCGACCTGCCGGGGGCGCTGCAACAGGCTTTCGATCACAAGGGACCGGTTCTGGTCGATGTGGTCACGGCAAAGCAGGAGCTTGTGATGCCGCCGAAGATCAAGGCTGAGCAGGCGAAGGGGTTCAGCCTCTATATGCTGAAAGCCATCATCAACGGGCGCGGCGATGAAATCGTCGAACTCGCCCGCACCAATCTCGGGCGCTGATCTATTTGTTTTCACGCATTATCCGACGCATCGAAGCGGGATCAGAAATCAGTCCAGTGGACTGATTTCCCCGCGTAGGCGCTTCGCACTTTTGCCGGAAATGCTCTAGCAAAGAGGCCGGGTTCCCCCGGCCTCTTTTCATATCTTCCTGAGTGCAACCTCTTCGATCAGATGATCGCTGCCCTTGCGCAGGATCAGGTCCGCGCGCGGTCGGGTCGGCAGGATATTCTCATTGAGATTGCGCAGATTGATATTCTGCCACAGGCCTTCGCCGATGGAGCGTGCCGCATCTTCCGAAAGCTGCGAATAGCGATGGAAGAAGGATTGCGGATCGCGGAAGGCCGTTTCGCGCAAGCGCATGAAACGGTCAATATACCATTTATGGATCAGTTCCGGATCGGCATCGATATAGATCGAGAAGTCGAAGAAATCCGACACGAAGGGCACCATCTTGCCGTCTTCAGGCAGATCGCGCACCTGAAGGACATTGATGCCCTCGAAAATCAGAATGTCCGGCTTGTCGACGCCCTGATAGTCATTCGGCAACACATCGTAGCTCAGATGCGAATAAAGCGGCGCGCGCACATGGCTCATGCCCGCCTTGATCGCCGACAAGAAGCGCAGAACAGCGCCGATATCGTAGCTTTCCGGAAAGCCCTTGCGCTCCATCATGTTCTGCTCGCGCAGAACAGCATTCGGATAAAGGAAACCGTCCGTCGTCACCAGATCGACCTTCGGGCTGGAAGGCCAGCGGGCGAGCAGTTCTTTCAGGATACGCGCTGTCGTGGACTTGCCCACGGCCACCGAACCGGCAACGCCGATGATGAAGGGCGTCTTGAAGGATTCCTCCATATTGAGGAATTGCTGGCGCTGGCGAAACAGAAGCTGGCTTGCCTCGACATGCGCATAAAGCAGCCGCGACAGCGACAGATAGATGCGACGGACCTCATCAAGATCGATGGGATCGCCGAGCGAACGCAACCGTTTGACCTCTTCATAGGTCAAGGTGAGGGGGGTATCCGCGCGAAAGCCGGCCCATTCCTCTGCCGAGAAAAAGCGGTAGGGCGAATATCTGGAAGGGGTGAGCTGATCCACTTTTTCCCACATGAACTGTCGTCTCTCTGGCCTTCTATTCAGCGCGATCCTTTGCAGGATCACGCCTTCGGGCGAGCGGCCTTTTCTTCAAGGCCGGTCTGGCCTGTGCGGCGGTCGAGTTCCTGGAGAACCTCTTCGAGCGGCACACCGGCAATTTTCCAGACCACCATCAGGTGATAAAGCAGATCGGCGCTTTCGGAAACCACGCCTGCGCGGTCGCCGGAAACAGCAGCAATCACCGTTTCCACGGCTTCTTCGCCCAGTTTCTGCGAGGCCTTGTTCGGGCCTCTGGCGACAAGGCTTGCCGTATAGGACGATCCGTCAGTCACGCTGGCGCGTTCGGCCACGATGCGTTCAAGGTCTGCGAGCGTAAACTGGCTCATCGGGGTTCCTCCCGTCATTTATATTCTTTGTTCAGCGAACCGGATCGAGCCGCATCGGAATGCCGGCTTCGGCCATATAGCGCTTCGCTTCGCCGATCGAATAGGTGCCGAAGTGGAAGATCGAAGCAGCCAGCACCGCCGTCGCATGGCCGTCGCGGATACCGGCCACCATGTGATCCAGATTGCCCACGCCGCCCGAGGCGATCACCGGCACGCGCACGCTGTCAGCCACAGCACGGGTCAGCGCCACATCGTAACCGGCCTTCGTGCCATCGCGATCCATCGAGGTGAGCAGGATTTCGCCTGCACCCAGATCGACCACCTTGCGGGCGAACTCCACCGCATCGATGCCGGTCGTCTGGCGACCGCCATGGGTGAAGATTTCCCAACGATCCGCTTCGCCTTCGCCCGAAACCTTCTTGGCGTCGATGGCAACGACAATGCACTGATTGCCGAACTTGTCTGCCGCCTCGGCAACGAATTCCGGAGTCTTCACCGCTGCCGTGTTGATCGACACCTTGTCGGCGCCAGCCAGAAGCAGTTTGCGGATATCGGCAACCTGACGCACACCGCCACCGACGGTTAGCGGCATGAAGCACTGTTCTGCCGTCCGGGCCACTACATCGAAAATTGTCTCGCGATTGTCCGAGGACGCCGTGATGTCGAGGAAGCACAATTCGTCTGCTCCCGCCGCATCATAGGCGCGGGCAGCTTCCACCGGATCGCCCGCATCGATCAGATCGACAAAGTTGACGCCCTTGACGACGCGGCCATCCTTCACATCGAGACAGGGAATTACGCGTGCTTTCAAAGTCATGCTGTGGCCCTCAACAATGACAGCGCTTCAGCTGGATCGATGCGACCGTCATAAAGCGCACGGCCCGAAATCGCGCCTTCGAGCTTGCGCGCATCCGGCGCAGCCAGACGCTTGATGTCGTCCATCGAAGCAAGACCGCCCGATGCGATCACCGGAATGGAAACCGCCTCGGCAAGAGCCAGCGTCGATTCCCAGTTGATGCCAGCCAGTACGCCATCACGATCAATGTCTGTATAGATGATGGCGGCAACGCCAGCGCCTTCGAACTTCTTCGCAAGTTCGACCACGCCAAGCTGAGAGGCTTCGGCCCAGCCTTCAACGGCGACCTTGCCGCCCTTAGCGTCGATGCCAACCGCGACCTGTCCCGGAAAAGCCTTGCAGGCTTCGATCACCAGCGCCGGGTCGCGCACGGCGACCGTGCCGAGAATGACACGGCGCAGCCCCTTGGAAAGCCAGCTTTCAATGTGCTGTAGCGTGCGAATGCCGCCACCCAGCTGCACCGGGTTCTTGGTGGCTTTCAGGATTGCTTCGACCGCAGCGCCATTGACGCTTTCGCCCGCAAATGCGCCGTTGAGATCGACCACATGCAGCCATTCAAAGCCCTGATCTTCAAAGGCTTTGGCCTGCGCGGCGGGATCGGTGTTGTAGACGGTGGCCTGATCCATGTCGCCGAGCTTCAGGCGCACACATTGACCGTCTTTCAAATCGATGGCGGGAAAAAGGATCATGTCTTCAAGGCTTCCATTTCAGGAAATTGGCAATGAGCGAAAGGCCGAGCAGCTGGCTCTTTTCCGGGTGGAACTGGGTTCCCACCATATTGTCGCGACCGACAGCGGCAGTAACGTCACCACCATAATCCGTCACGGCCAGAACCTCGTCCGCCTTCTTCGCGTCGAACATATAGGAATGGACGAAATAGGCGTGCAAGCCGTTCTCGCCGGTCTCGATTCCGTGGAAAATCGGATGCGCCTGATGCGATTGTTTCACGTGAATCCGATTCCAGCCGATCTGTGGAATCTTCAATGTCGGGTCAGACGGCGTCATTTCGCGCACATCGCCCGCAATCCAGCCGAGGCCTTCGGTCACTGTCTTTTCCAATCCGCGCTCAGACATGAGCTGCATGCCGACGCAGATACCGAGAAACGGATGGGCCTTCTTGATGACAACCTCATCAAGCGCTTCAACCATGCCCGACACGGCATGGAGACCAGCACGGCAATCGGCATAAGCGCCAACGCCCGGCAGCACCACACGGTCGGCAGACGCCACCCGCGCGGCATCTGCCGTCAGTTCGATTTCGGCATTGATGCCGCTTTCACGGGCGGCACGCTCAAAGGCCTTGGTGGCCGAGCGAAGATTGCCGGAACCATAGTCGATTATCGCAACACGCATTTTCAGTTTTCTCCGCGATGACCCACGAATCCGATCGTGGAGCCAGTAGAGGAATAAGTGGGACGCGGTGACGCCTTGTCCCATCGATTGGCCGTGACCGGATCCAATGCAAGGGCAGGCTTTTCCGCGATAGTGGTGTCAGACGTTGTGCGCCCGAAGAAATAACGGATTTCCGCCTCGTCGAGATCGCTGGCGTCGATTGCCGCCCGTTCGATATAGCCCTGACGCTTCAGTTTCGCGATTTTCCAGTTCGGGCCTTCAAAGGCCACGAACAGCGAAACGATCAGTGTCAGCAGGGGAACCGCATCGGCAATGCCGAAGTAACTCCCGACAAAACCGAGCAGAAACGTGACGCCGAGAACGGCGAAGGCCTCGAACCAGAGGCGCTGCGTCGCAAGCCAGACAAAGGGCAGAACCAGCGCCACCACATGGAATCCGTCGCGCACGAACACGGAATGTTCAACGCTCGTCCCGACGCGCTTCTTTTTTGAAGAAGCTTCGGTTGGTTCCAGAACGACGAACTGGGCCATGAATTATCCCTTCAGCGACCCCTTGGTGGAGGGGATTGCATCCTTCTGGCGCGGATCGGTTTCCAGCGCCGTGCGCAGAACCCGGGCCACCGCCTTGAAGATCGACTCGGCAATATGGTGGTTATTGGCGCCATAGTGGTTGTTGATATGCAGCGTGATGCCTGCATTCATCGCAAAAGCCTGGAAGAACTCACGCACAAGCTCGGTATCGAAGGTGCCGATCTTGGCTGCCGGGAAATTGACGTTCCACACCAGATAAGCGCGGCCAGACACGTCGACCGCCGCTCCGGTCAGCGTGTCGTCCATGGCGAGATCGAGCGAGGCATAGCGCACGATGCCGCGGCGTTCGCCCAAGGCTTTGGCGATGGCTTGACCGAGCGCAATGCCGGTATCTTCAACCGTGTGGTGATCATCGATATGCAGGTCGCCCTTGGCCATGACGCGCATATCGATGAGCGAATGTCGCGAAAGCTGCTCGAGCATGTGATCGAAGAAGCCGACACCGGTTGTGATGTCGAACTTGCCGACGCCATCCACATCAACAGAAACGGCAATGCTCGTCTCTTTCGTGGAGCGTTCGATACTTGCCTTGCGGGTGCTTTCAGCAGTCATAAGCGATCCTCATTGGGGTACTGGAGGCGTTCTAGAACAGCTTGCCCGCTTTGCCAAATGCTTTTGCCAATCCGGCAAGCCGCAATTCGGCATTTGCAATTCAGTATTTGCAATTCAGGGGGCTGTTCTTAAATATCCACATTGAAACGCGATTCATCCGGCAAAATGACCGGCTGAAGCGGTTCACCCTCAGATGAAGGGGCTTGTGGGATCGCCGTCCGGGATTGCATGAGCCGCCAAAGGAGCATCCATGATCGAACACAATCCCACAACGATTTACGGCACGACCATCGTGACCGTCCGCAAGAACGGCAAGGTCGTGATTGCAGGCGACGGCCAGGTCTCGCTCGGTAATACCGTCATGAAGGGCAATGCGCGCAAGGTTCGCCGCATCGGCAAGGGCAATGTCATTGCCGGTTTCGCCGGCGCAACCGCCGACGCCTTCACCCTTCTGGAGCGCCTCGAAGCCAAGCTGGAGCAATATCCCGACCAGCTGATGCGAGCCTCGGTCGAACTCGCCAAGGACTGGCGTACCGACCGTTATCTGCGCAAGCTCGAAGCCATGATGCTTGTCGCCGACAGCAAGGTGACACTGGCGCTTACCGGCACTGGCGACGTGCTTGAGCCTGAACATGGCGTCATGGCCATCGGTTCGGGCGGCAATTATGCGCTGGCTGCGGCCCGTGCGCTGATCGACACCGACAAGTCGGCAGAAGAGATCGCCCGCAAGGCGATGGAGATCGCAGCCGATATCTGCATCTACACCAACCACAATATCCTCGTGGAAAGCCTGGACGCAGAATGAGCTGGCTCGCGCAGGTCACCAAACCGAGTGGACAACGCTGGGGCCTGGGCGTCCTGATCGTGATTGCCATCATCGCGGTGCAAGCCACTTGGCTGCACCTAGACGGGCGGATCGCCATGTGCGACTGCGGCACCATAAAACTATGGTCGGGTTCTCTGAAATCGGAGAATTCACAGCATATAGCCGACTGGTACACGCTGTCGCATATCATCCATGGCTTTCTGTTCTACTGGCTGTTCACGGTCATCGCGCCCAAAGCCCCGCTCGGCTTGAGACTTGCGGCTGCGGTCGGCATCGAAGCGGTCTGGGAACTGGTCGAAAACTCGAACTTCATCATCGAGCGCTATCGCGCCAATACGTCCTCGGTGGACTATTTCGGCGACAGCATCGTGAATTCGGTTTCCGATACGCTCGCCGCTGCGCTCGGCTTTCTGATCGCCGCAAAGCTGCCAACCAAAATCACCGTCGCCATCGCGCTCTTTTTTGAAATTCTGGCGCTGATCGTCATTCGCGACAATCTTACGCTCAACGTGATCATGCTGCTGCATCCGTTCGAGTTCATCAAGCAGTGGCAAAGTGGGTTGTAAAATGAGTAATTTCTCTCCCCGTGAAATCGTTTCGGAACTTGACCGGTTCATCATCGGCCAGAACGACGCCAAGCGCGCCGTAGCCATCGCCTTGCGCAATCGCTGGCGCCGCCAGCAGCTCGAAGGGCAGATGCGCGAAGAGGTCATGCCGAAGAACATCCTGATGATCGGACCGACCGGCGTCGGCAAGACAGAAATCTCGCGCCGCCTTGCCAAGCTTGCGGGCGCGCCTTTCGTCAAGGTCGAAGCCACCAAGTTCACCGAAGTGGGCTATGTCGGTCGCGACGTTGAACAGATCATCCGTGACCTCGTTGAAGTCGCCATCGCCCTCGTGCGTGAAAAGCGCCGCGACGACGTGAAGGCCAAGGCGCATCTCAATGCCGAGGAACGCGTTCTCGAAGCTTTGGTCGGCAAGACGGCAAGCCCCGCTACCCGCGACAGTTTCCGCAAGAAGCTGCGCAACGGCGAGCTGGACGACAAGGAAATCGAGGTCGAGGTCGCCGATACCGGATCGAACTCAAATTTCGAGATTCCCGGCATGCCGGGCGCGAACATCGGCGTGCTCAACCTGTCGGACATGCTGGGCAAGGCCATGGGCGGGCGCACCAAAACGCGCAAGACCACGGTGAAGGATTCCTATGCAATCCTCGTCAATGATGAATCCGACAAGCTGCTCGATCAGGACCAGATCGTGCAGGAAGCGCTGCGCGTCACCGAGGACGAAGGCATCGTGTTCATCGATGAGATCGACAAGATCGCCTCTCGCGAAGGCGGAGGCGGTGCTGGCGTTTCACGCGAAGGCGTGCAGCGCGATCTGCTGCCGCTCGTCGAAGGCACCACGGTTGCAACCAAATACGGACCGGTGAAGACGGATCATATCCTGTTCATCACCTCGGGTGCGTTCCATGTGTCGAAGCCGTCCGATCTTCTGCCGGAATTGCAGGGCCGTCTGCCGATCCGCGTCGAGCTTTCCGCTCTGACGCGCGAAGACTTCCGCCGTATCCTCACGGAAACGGAGGCTAGCCTGATCAAGCAGTATATTTCCTTGATGCAGACGGAAGAGGTGACGCTTTCCTTCACCGACGACGCCATTGACGCTCTTGCCGATATTGCAGTCGATCTGAATGCGACCGTCGAAAACATCGGCGCTCGTCGCTTGCAGACGGTGATGGAAAAGGTTCTGGACGAGATTTCGTTCACTGCCCCGGATAAAACCGGCGCGACCTTCACCGTCGACGCGAACTATGTGAAGGAAAAGGTGGGTGCTCTGTCCAAGAACACCGACTTGTCGCGCTTCATTCTGTAAACCGCGACAACTGACACTACAGTTGCAAATTCGTCAGGCCGTGGCGAAACGAGTGAATTTCGAGCACCGGCGCGCAGGAAATTGCTCGTTGCAGACCGGCATCACGAAGAAAGCAACTGTAGTGCTAAGTGACCCGAAAGCCACGGCCGCTGTCGCTTTCATGCCTCAATAAAGAAACCCCTCGACTTGCGTCGGGGGGGTTTCTATTTTGCCCACAATTTCACGATCCATTTACCATATCAGGGCCGCTTCCGCACAATGATGAGCAACAGTACACTGAACCGCATTGCTGGCTTTTGTTTCCGCGCCATTTCCAATGCAAAACCGGTTTCCACTGTTGCTGGTGTTACCCTGGCCTTCATGCTCGCGAGCCAGAGCGCCTATGCTGTGACAGTCGTGCCGCCCGGCAACCGCAATGCGGAACAGCCACCTATTCCCGGCGCTTCCGCCAAGCGCACGCGGGAACTGAGCACCACCTATGAGAAGAAGTACCAGAAGATCTATAATCTTCTGAAGAAGGACGCCTCGTTGCGCTCGAAGATCCGTTCGACCGCCGCCGCCTATGGCATTGATCCCATTCATATTGTCGGCGCGATTGTCGGTGAGCATACCTATAATGTCGATGTCTATGACCGGCTCCAGACCTATTATGTGAAAGCCATGTCCTATGTGAATCAGGGCGTGAGCTTCGGTTATAATGGCGAAAGCATCGGGCAGTTCATCAAGCGCCCCGAATTCGCTGACTGCCTGAAATTCAAGGACAGCTATTCGCTGTGGTCATGCCGTGAAACGGTCTGGAACAAGACGTTCCGGGGCAAGTCGGTGGGCGGCAATTCCTATCCGAACAACCGCTTCAGTGCCGTTTTCTTCCAGCCTTTCTATGGTGGGCAGACATTTGGCCTCGGCCAGATCAATCCGCTGACCGCGTTGCAGATGACCGACATGGTGAACCGCGTTTCCGGTCTGCCGAAGCTTGATGCGGAAGACGGCAGCGCCGTCTACAAGACCATCATGGACCCGGATCTGACGCTGCCTTACATCGCAGCGACGCTGAAACAGTCAATCAACTCCTATCGCCAGATTGCCGGTTTCGATATTTCCAAAAATCCGGGCCTGACCGCCACGCTCTATAATACCGGTGGTGCCGATGCCCGCGCCCGCGCACTCGCAAACGAGAATGCAGGGCGTTCCGACCCGCAAATGCCGCAGGAAAATTACTACGGCTGGCTGGTCAACTCCAAGTTGGACGAGTTGAAGGCGCTGTTCTGATCAGGAAAGCATTTCCAGCAAAAGTGCGCAGGCAATGCGCAAGAACCAATTCAGCTTTTCGGAATGATCCCGCGACGGCGCTTGCGCGCCGTCTCAATATCATCGCTGAGGCGCTTGATGGTTTCCTTGTCGATAATGCGGATATTGCGCGCCAGAAGATTGGCAAGCTCCGTCGCCTGCGGCGACAGGCCTGATGTGTCGATTACCACACGCGGATGCGAAACAGCCGCAAGGCTTTGCAGCTCTTCCGCCTCATCCCAGATGATATTGAAATAGGTGATGACGCGCTGAAGCAGATCCCAGGTTGGCTGTCCGCGCCGGCCATGTTCAAGAGCCGACAGATAAGCGGGCGAAACGCGCAGCGCCGCCGCCATATCTTTCTGCGTCACGCCGCGCTCTTCACGCAGTTCCCGCAATCGCTTACCGAACGGGGTCATCGCTGCTGCCTGCCTCCGCCCAAGCCGCCGCCGAGCAAGTTCTGCTGGGTCTGGCGGCGCAGCCGGACATAAAGCGCGCCGTGACCGCCATGATGGCGCGCGGCATCTTCAAAAGCGCTGACCAGAAGCCGGAACAGCGGCGTGGAAAACCAGTGCGGCACCGCCTGGCGCAAGATGCCTTCACTGCCGAAAGAGCGCCCCTTACCGGTGATCACCATCACATGCCGCAAACCGCGTGCATGGGCGCTGACCAGAAAGCTATAGAGTAGGCCATGCGCTTCATTCTGCGTGAGACCGTGAAGATCGATCCGCGCTTCAATATCGACCCTGCCTTTGGCAATCTTGCGATGAGTCGGCTTATCCAGCGACTTGATCTGCATTTCACTGAGCGACGACAGGCCCTTTTTCGGCTTGGCGCTTTCATCACTGGAAGCCTGCGGCACTTTCAGAGCGGGACGCTTTTCTTCTTCCGCCATCAGTGTCTTGAAGTCAGGCAGCTCTTCCGCGACAGGCTTCTGTCGCGTTAAAGGCTTTGCGGTCTTGGCGACCGTTTCCCAGAGAATACGGTCTTCCGGGCGCAGATAATCCTTGCCGGTTTTATCGGTGTCGCGCGCCATGGTCACGCTCCCACCAGATGACGCGGCACAAGCGCGTAGAAATCCGCAGCGCTCTTGATACCACCAGCAATCTCGCCAGCCGCATCGCCGGACCCGGCAAACAGATCGCCGCGTGCCGGTCCGACAATGGCCGTGCCAGTATCCTGTGCGATCATCAGCCGCGCGAAAGGCGCGCCATCGAAAACAGTCACAGTCGGCGCATCGACATGAAATGGTGTGCCGAATGTGTGCAACAGCCGGTCAACGGCCAGCGACCGGCCCGCCGTCAGCGGAACCTTGGCAGCGGCAATCGGGCCCGCATCAACATCATCCACCGGGGCTTCCCGGAAGAAGATATAGGACCGGTTCTGCCAGATCAGCGCATCCGCCTTGGCGGGATGATCCTTCAGCCAGCGGCGGATTGTCTGCATGGAAATATCCGCTGCCGGAATTTCTCCATTGGCGACGAGAATACGTCCAATGCCCGTGAAGGGATGGCCCGCCTTGGCGGCATAGGTAATGCGCATCATGCCGCCATCGGTGAGCTTCAGTCTGGCTGCACCCTGAACATGAGCAAAAAACGCATCCACACGGTCGGCAACGAAGGCAATCTCCAGCCCGCGCCCGGAAAGGCTGCCCCGTTCGATCTGGCGGCGGTCGTCATATTCGACAAGCCCGGCTTCCGTCTGACGGGCAAACGCATAGGATGGATCAAAACCGGCGGGGCGGTTCTCATCCGTCACTTTGACGAGATCGTCCGGCTTTCTGAGAAACGGCACGGTAAATCTGTCATCCGCGATACGGGATGCTTCGATCTCCGGCTCGTAAAAGCCGGTCACAAAGCCCTGTTCCTGTTCCGGAACGATGCGGCACGGAACGAAGTGCTGTTCGAAAAAGGCGCGGGCGGCAATCGTATCGGGATTATCGAGATGCCGTGCCGCGGCAAAGGCCGCTTGCAAAGCCTCGAAGCTGATGCCAAGGCTGCCGCTAAGATAGGTCTGTTGCGCCGCATAATCGGCGGAACGGCGAAAAGCAGCAAATGCGGGAGCCTGATCGTCCCGGTCCCAGCCGGGGCAATCGGAAAAACCCACCGGGCGGAAAATCCTCGCCAAGTCGCTCACAGCCGCATCCGTCTAGAGCATTTCCAGCAAAAGTGTGAAACGGTTTTGCGAAGGAAATGCGGTGAAAACAAATTGATAGAGCAGTTCCGACGTTTCCGCTTTTAAAAAGGAACGGCTCTATCAAGTACAAACAAAAAGGCCGCTGAAATCAGCGGCCCGATTCTTAAGCCTTCTCTTAATCTTCCGCTTCGGTTGCGACAAGCTTCCAATTGGGATCACGCGAGCGCGTATCGCGGGCGAAAGTCCACAAATCCTTGATCTCGACGACGTTTTCGAGGTCGCCATCAATCAGCTTGCCGTCCTTGTCGAGCGTTGCCGAAATCATCTGACTGACGATATTCAGCGTCACATGCGCTTCCGAGCCCTTCATTTCGGCAGCTGCAATCTCCGCCTTCTCGATACCCACGAAGGAAGAGCGCACGCTTTCGCCACGCTGCTCGCGTTCCTCGATGGCCGAAACGAAGCCCTCATAGACTTCCTTGGACAGAAGATTCTTCAAAACTTTGCGATCGCCATCGGCAAAGGACATCACAATCATTTCATAGGCGATCTTCACACCATCGACGAAACGGGCCGGTTCGAAGGTAGGATCAGCGGCATAGATCGCCCGCAGACCGTCATTGATCGGTGTTCCGGTCGCAGCAATCTTGTCGATTGCCGTGAAGTCTTTTTCACCGGCGCGGCGCGGCAGAGCCACGACATTGTCACTATCCGACCCGGCAGGCGCGGCATTGTCGGCGCTTTTGGCCGATGTATAGGGATCGAAGGGCGGCTTTTCATTTCCAGTACGGCGGCCAAGAACACTCCTCAGCTGGAGAAAAATGATCACCGCTGCGATGAAGAAGAAGATCGTGCCGAAGTCGAAAAATTCCATGCCGCCTGCCGTTGATTGAAGGAGAGGGCGTCAAATCCCTTCCAATCGTGAATTTCTGTTTCATACATATAGATCGGCAGGCGCAATCATTCAAATCCCGATCACGCGTACCTATTTGATATTTCATGATAGACAGTTTCAATTTCGTTCCGAACCTGAAAAAGCTACATTTGTCACTATGTTCGGAACATCAACCAAACAACAAAAGGTCCTGACTCACGTGTCGTCTTCTTTCGCCCCTCTCGTCATGCTGGCAATGCCATTCATCGAGATCGCCGGTTTTGTGATCGTCGGCAGCCATATCGGCGTCTTCGCGACACTGGGTCTGGTGATCCTGAGCGCCATGCTGGGCTTTTTCCTGCTGCGCGTGCAGGGCATCGGCCTTCTTCAGCGTATCCGCACGGAAACGGCCGCAGGCCGCGTTCCGGATCGTGAAATGGTGCATGGCGCCATGCTGGTTCTGGCTGCGATCATGCTGATCGTGCCCGGCTTTGTGACCAGCACCGTCGGCATTTTGTTCTTCATCCCGTTCATTCGCGACATTGTCTGGGAAAAATTCGTGCGCGGTCGCATGGTTGTCGCCACATCGGCGCGTTATTCGGAAGGCTATAGCCAGTATCAGCAGTCCAGTCCGAACCGGCGCGAAGATCGTGTCATCGATCTCGATCCGGAAGACTATACGACCAAGCCGAATGACAATTCGCCATGGAAAGGCGAGCGCAAAGACGGCTAACAGCAGCAATAGCTAACGTTGAAAGCCTTTCTTGCCTCATGCTCGCTCGCATGCTAGCCAAGCACACCAGCCTTTTGGGGCAACGAGTTTAATTACCGAAAAGAAGGCATACCGATAATGAGCGATAAGGCTGCGGGCGAAGTAAAGAATGGCAACGGCGCGACCGCCGAGCCGTCCCTCAACATTCTGGCGCAATATGTGAAGGATCTGTCCTTTGAAAGCCCGGGCGCGCCGCTGTCGCTGCGTCCGCGTGAAAAGGCGCCTTCGATCAACATCAATGTGAATGTGAACGCCAATCCGCTTTCCGAAACGGATTTCGACGTTGTGCTGACGCTGGAAGCCAAGGCTGTGGACGGCAAGGACGTTCTGTTCAACACGGAACTGGTCTATGGCGGCGTTTTCCGCATTTCGGGCATTCCGCAGGAGCACATGCTGCCGCTGCTGTTCATCGAATGCCCGCGTCTGCTGTTCCCGTTCGCACGCCAGATCATTGCTGACGCAACGCGCAATGGCGGCTATCCGCCGCTGATGATCGACCCGATCGATTTCGCGCAGATGTTCCAGCAGCGTATGGCTGAAGAACAGGCCAAGGCTGCCGTCAAGAGCTAAGCTTTATTGCTTTCCAATACGAAAAGCCCGGCTGTAAGGCCAGGCTTTTTCATTTCGTACTATCAGGTTCTCAGGCCGAGTATTTTTTCCAGATCGCCTTGTCGCCCATGCCGTCCACGAGCGCCGTGTGGGCTGCACGTTCCGTTTCGCTGATGCGGGCTTTAAGCGGGGCAGGGCGCGCCGCCAGCACAATCGCTGCACCACCGTCCGATGCACCACTGCTGTTCGGGCCGCCATCCATGCTTAAACCAAGCGCCGTCTGCTTGCCGCCGATCAGCTCTATATAGACTTCCGCCAGAATTTCGGAGTCAAGCAATGCGCCATGCAGCGTGCGGTGCGAGTTGTCGATGCCGTAGCGCTTGCACAGCGCATCGAGTGAATTCGGACCCATCGGATGTTTGCGGCGCGCCAGCGCCAGCGTATCCACAATGCGTTCTACAGCGATTTCCGGCTTCCCAAGCCGTTCAAGCTCGGCATTCATGAAGCCAAGGTCGAACATGGCGTTGTGCGCCACCAGTTTGGCGCCGTCGAAAAATTCGAGAAACTCGTCCAGAATTTCCGCAAAAGTCGGCTTGTCCAGCAATTGCTCGTTGCTGATGCCGTGCACCGCCAAGGCCTCGGGATGCACCTGGCGGCCCTGCGGATTGATGAATTTGTGGAACGTGCGGCCTGTGGGAAACTTGTTGATCAGTTCCACGCCGCCAATTTCGATCACGCGATCCTCCAGTCTTTCCAGACCAGTGGTTTCGGTATCGAAAACGATCTCGCGCATTGAAGAACCTCTCAGAAAACTATCTAAAACCATATAGCACGACCAATACGGCTATTCGGTCGCGACAGCTGGCTTTCCACTCAATTTCTGGATAACCGTCGTTATCTGCTGACGCAAATTGTCAAAACTGCCGCTGGTATCGAGCACGAAATCGGCGCGAGCGCGCTTTTCCGCATCCGGTGTCTGCCGGGCGAGAATGGCGTCGAGCTTTTCTGCCGTCATGCCGGGCCGCGCCAGAACGCGCGCGCGCTGAATATCGGCAGGAGCAGACACAACCACAATCCTGTCCACACGCTTTTCACCGCCGGTTTCGAACAGCAGCGGAATATCGACCAAAGCGATGGCCGAGCCTTGCGCTTCCGCCTCGCGCAGAAACGCTTCTTCTTCCTCACGCACAAGCGGATGCACGATGCTCTCAAGCTTCTTCAGGGCATCCGGCTTGCCGATGACCTCAGCCGAGAGCTTTTCACGGTCCACAGTGCCATTTGCCACCGTTCCGGGAAACGCCGCCTCAATCAGCGGCGCGGCGCGGCCTGAATAGAGCCGATGGACGGCATCGTCGGCGCTGTAAACAGGCACACCCGCCTCGGCGAACATATTGGACGCCGTGGTTTTTCCCATGCCGATGGAGCCTGTCAGTCCGAGAATGATCATAGAGCGCCAGCCTTTGCCATATCCGCTAGAATATGCTCGCGAAGCGCCGCCGTCACCTCTGGCTTTTGGCCAAACCAGCGTTCAAAACCCGGAACCGCCTGATGCAGCAACATACCAAGCCCGTCCACGGTCCTGAGACCAGCTTCTTCTGCGCCTTTCAGAAAAGGCGTTTTCAGCGGAACATAGACAATATCTGTCGCGATGGCGCCTTTTGAAGCGACACGCAGATCGAGCGGAAAACCGCCATCGTCGTCATGTCCGCTCATTCCGAGCGACGTGGTGTTGATGATCAACCCGGCATCGGCAACGCGATCCTGCGCGCCGTCCCAGCCAGATGCCGAAACGGCGGCACCGAAATGCGTCGCCAGTTCTTCAGCCCGGCTGGCTGTACGATTGACAACTGTTACCTTCGAAAAGCCGCGCGACAAAAGCGCGTGAATGACGGCTCGGCTCGCGCCGCCTGCACCCAGCACAAGCGCCGTATCCGCATTGTCCCAGCCCGGCGCATAATCATCGAGATTGGCCGCGAAACCATAGGCGTCCGTATTGCCGCCGCGAAGCTTGCCGTCCTCAAACCACAGCGTGTTGACCGCGCCGATGGCCGTTGCAGCCGCATCCAGACTATCGGCTGCCGCGTGGGCAGCTTCCTTATGCGGGATCGTCACATTGCCGCCCGCAAAGCCATTTTCGGCTAAAGATGCGGCGAAAGCGGCAAAATCTTCCGGTTTCACTTCAATCGGCTCGTAAGAGCCGTCAATGCCAAGTGCGTTCAGCCAGAATCCATGGATCAGCGGCGACCGCGAATGTTTGATGGGAAAGCCGGTGACAAAAGCCTTCGGCCCCGTCACGGAAATCGTATCAGCCATCGATGAGTTGTTCCTTGCGCAGTTCGGCAAGCAGCGGCAGTAGCGGCAGGCCGACAATCGTGAAATAATCGCCTTCGATCTTCTCGAAAAGCTGGATGCCCGGACCTTCCACCTGATAAGCGCCGACGCTGGAAAGCGCGCTGTCGCCAACCCGGCCGAGATAGCGCCCGACAAAAGCCGGATCGAGCTTGCGCATAGTCATGCGCGCAACCGAAACATGACGCCACAGGGTCTCGCCGTCTTTTACCAGAACCACCGCGCTGTTGAGCTGGTGCGTCTTGCCTGAAAACTGCAAAAGCTGACGCCCCGCTGCTTCCATATTGGCGGGCTTGTGGAAAATCTCGTCACCAAGCGACAAGGTCTGGTCGCAACCGATCACCATAGCGCCCGGATTTTTTTCGCTCACATCGAGCGCCTTGGCTTCAGCCAGAACCTGCGCCACTTCTTCCGGCGTTGCGCCCGTTTCATAAAGCGGCGCTTCGACGGCGCGCTCATCGATATCGGCGCTTTCACCCGAAAACTCGATCCCGGCATTTTTCAACAGCGCCGAGCGAAAAGGGCTCTTGGAAGCAAGAATGAGCCTGGTCGTCATGATTGAAATCCTTCGTTCTTCCCGGTGCGCAAAAGCGCCAATATGGCGGCAGCCGTTTCCTCGATGGAACGGCGCGACACATCGATGATCGGCCAGCCATGTCTGTTGCAGATGTTGCGCGCAAAGGCCAGTTCTTCGGAAATGGACACCCGGTCTGTGTAAAGACCTGTATCAAGCGACGGCACACTGCCGAGCGGTCTGTTCTGACGGATTTGCGAAATCCGCTCGGCGGTCGCAACCAGCCCGACGATCAGCGGACGCTTGGCCGTGAACAGAACTTCAGGAACGGGAATGCCCAAAACGATTGGAACATTGGTCGCCTTCACGCCGCGATTGGCGAGATATATGCTGGTTGGCGTCTTGGATGTGCGCGAAATGCCGACCAGAATGACGTCTGCCTCCTCGATATCGAGCGGCAACTGTCCGTCATCATGCTCCATCGTGAAATTCAGTGCGTCGATCCGGCGGAAATAATCAGCGTTAAGCACATGCTGCGCGCTGGCGCGGCGATGCGCGGGGGCACCCAGATAAGACTGGAACGTGTTCAGCACCGGTTCCAGCACCGAAACGCTGGGAACGCCCATTTCCGCACAGGCCTCATCGATGATCGCGGCCAGTTTCTGATCGACAATCGTATAGAGAACGATACCCGGTTCGGCATCGATCCCTTCCAGCACCTTGCGCAGCTGCTTTTCAGTGCGGATCAGTGGATAAATATGCTCGATGGCCCGCGCATTGGCATATTGCGCCGCCGCCGCGCGTCCGGCTGCGAGGAGAGTCTCTCCGGTCGCATCAGAAATCAGATGGAGATGAAAGTAGGAAAGCGTTCTGGTCACAGTTTTGTTGCCCTCCTGTTGACGGCTGTGCGTAAGGCCGAGGCTTCGTCCACAAGCCATGGCAGGCCGTGGAAAAATTGGCAAGTCATCCACAGCGGGCGAACATGTGCGAAGCAGCCATCAACATGTGTGGACAAGACTCGCAATTTCGAAAAACCTCGCAATAATTCCCAGCTTTTCCACAAAAGCACATGAACTGCGTCAATTGGTAACCCTTTATATTAAAAGAGGGAATTGAGTTTTTTGCGTTTTCCGTCAGACTGGCGACGAAAAATTGCACAAGGTAAGTTGGCAATTTCGGAACTGTGGGGAAAACCGGGACAGACCTTAATCCCCGATTCCAACAGACTCTAAGAATCAAAAGATTCCTGAATCATCCTTTCTTTATGAGAACCGGACTGGATAACTTCAAACCAAAACCGGATCAGTCAACCAACAGGGCGGATAAAAATCAGATGAAACGCAAAGTCTTGAGAGTGATCGACGGTGAAGCGGTCTTTCCACCTCCCATCTGGATGATGCGTCAGGCCGGTCGCTACCTTCCGGAATATCGCGAGACACGAAAGAAGGCAGGGAGCTTTCTCGATCTGTGTTATTCGCCCGATCTGGCTGTCGAAGTGACGCTTCAGCCAATCCGCCGTTATGGCTTTGATGCAGCCATTCTCTTTTCAGACATTCTGGTCATCCCTCACGCCCTTGGGCGCGACCTTCGCTTTGAAGAGGGCAAGGGACCATTGATGACCCCTATCGACGCTGACGAGATTTTCTGGCTTGAGACGGAAGGTGTCGCCAAACGGCTGGAGCCGGTCTACGAGACGGTTCGGCTGCTGCGCGAGCAGTTGCCCGATGAAACGACGCTGCTCGGCTTCTGTGGCGCTCCCTGGACCGTTGCGACCTATATGATCGCCGGTCATGGCACACCGGATCAAGCCCCCGCCCGTCTTTTCGCCTATCGGTTCCCGGAAGCCTTCGAAAAGCTTTTGAATGATCTGGCTGATGTGTCAGCCGAATATCTTATCGAACAGCTGGACGCAGGCGCAGACGCCGTACAGATTTTCGATTCATGGTCGGGTGTTCTGGACGAAGATTGCTTTGAGCGGTTCTGCATCCAGCCGGTGGCGCGGATTGTTCAGAAAGTTCGCGCCGTCTATCCCGAAGCGCGCATCATCGGTTTCCCGAAAGGGGCAGGGATGCTTTATGCGGGCTACCGCGAAAAGACCGGCGTTGATGTGCTCGGCCTCGACTGGTCGGTTCCGCTCAATTTCGCCGCCGCTTTGCAGGAAGATGGCGCCATTCAGGGCAATCTCGATCCATTACGCGTTGTTGCGGGCGGTTCCGCACTTGATGAAGGCGTGGATGCAATCCTCGAACGTCTGGGGAAAGGCCCGCTGATCTTCAATCTCGGACATGGAATTACACCTCAAGCGCCTGTCGAGAACGTCCAGCGCATGATTGATCGTATTCGTGGAGAAAAATCGTGAGCCAGCCATCGTCGAAGAGCAGCACCAAGGCTGCCTATATCCGCATGATCGCAGCGCTCGTGATTGTAGTGCTTGGCGTCTGGGCATTGTTTCACGTGAATCCAACCGATGCCTATCTGTGGGTGAAAGCGGTTCACGTGATCGCTGTTATCGCCTGGATGGCTGGCATGCTCTATCTGCCACGACTGTTCGTCTATCATTGCGCGACAAAGCCGGGCTCTGAAGCTTCCGAGACTTTCAAGGTGATGGAAAAGCGACTGCTGCATTTCATCATCAACCCGGCCATGGCTGTAACCTGGATTGCCGGTCTGTGGATGGCGTGGGAAATCTTCCGCTTCCAGGGCGGCTGGCTGCACGCCAAGCTGCTGCTGGTTGTGCTGATGTCCGGCATGCATGGCTATCTTTCGAAAGCGACGCGCCTTTTCGCAGAAGACAAAAACACCAAACCGGCAAAGCATTGGCGAATCGTTAACGAAGTGCCAACCATTCTGATGGTCCTGATCGTCATTCTGGTGATCGTAAAACCTTTTTGATTGCATTTTTGAATGAAAAGAAACCCGCTTTGTCGGGTTTCTGCCATTTTCCCGTTGCAGAATTTATCTGCGGTCACTACATGTGACTTGCTCTTCATATCGCAAATCGGTAAGAAGAAAGCCTCTTCCCTTCCTGATCGCAGGCCTTCGATGCCGGTCCAGCCCACCAGCTGACCAACTTTCCGAACAACTGCATTTTCTCCTTATATTTCAAAAGAGTTCCTCATCCATGCAGGAAATGAAACTACAAGAACTAAAAAATAAAACACCGGTCGAGCTGCTTGCTTTCGCCGAAACCCTTGAAGTCGAAAATGCGAGCGCAATGCGCAAGCAGGAACTGATGTTCGCGATTCTCAAGAAGCTGGCTTCGCAGGATGTCGAGATCATCGGTGAAGGCGTTGTCGAAGTGCTGCAGGACGGTTTTGGCTTCCTGCGCTCCGCCGATGCCAATTATCTGCCAGGCCCCGACGATATTTATATTTCTCCTTCGCAGCTGCGCCGCTTCTCGCTGAAGACCGGCGATACGGTTGAAGGCCCGATCCGCGGCCCGAAGGAAGGCGAGCGCTATTTTGCGCTTCTCAAGGTCAATTCGATCAATTTCGAAGACCCGGAAAAGATTCGCCACAAGGTTCACTTCGACAATCTGACGCCGCTCTATCCGAATGAGCGCTTCAAGATGGAACTGGAAGTTCCGACCTCCAAGGATCTGTCGCCGCGCGTCATCGATCTGGTTGCACCGCTCGGCAAGGGCCAGCGCGGTCTGATCGTCGCTCCGCCGCGTACCGGTAAGACTGTTCTGCTGCAGAACATTGCACACTCGATCACCGCCAATCATCCGGAATGCTATCTGATCGTTCTTCTGATCGACGAACGTCCGGAAGAAGTGACCGACATGCAGCGTTCGGTGAAGGGCGAAGTCATTTCGTCAACCTTCGACGAACCGGCAGCGCGTCACGTGCAGGTCGCTGAAATGGTCATCGAAAAGGCCAAGCGTCTAGTTGAACATGGACGCGATGTTGTGATCCTGCTCGACTCGATCACCCGTCTTGGCCGCGCCTACAACACGGTTGTTCCGTCGTCCGGTAAGGTTTTGACCGGTGGTGTGGATGCCAATGCACTCCAGCGTCCGAAGCGTTTCTTCGGTGCTGCGCGTAACATCGAAGAAGGTGGCTCGCTCACCATCATCGCGACCGCGCTGATCGATACCGGCAGCCGTATGGACGAAGTGATCTTTGAAGAATTCAAGGGTACGGGTAACTCGGAAATCGTTCTCGACCGCAAGGTTGCAGACAAGCGCATCTTCCCGGCCATGGACATTCTCAAGTCCGGCACGCGTAAAGAAGATCTGCTCGTTCCGCGCGCCGATCTGCAGAAGATCTTCGTTCTGCGTCGTATCCTCGCGCCGATGGGCACGACCGATGCGATCGAGTTCCTTATCGACAAGCTCAAGCAGACCAAGAGCAATGGTGAGTTCTTCGATTCGATGAACACCTAAGCTTCTTGCGGCTTTTTGTTTTCGCGCATTATCCTACGCATCGAAGCGGGATCAGAAATCAGTCCAGTGGACTGATTTCCCCGCGTAGGCGCTTCGCAGTTTTGCTGGAAATGCCCTAATCAAAAGCCACGCTGGTTTTCCAGCGTGGCTTTTTTTGTCGGTCACGTTCCGCTTGTCAGAAGAATGCGCAATGCATCGCCGCTTTCCACCGGCGGCAGACAGACCTGTCCTTTGCAGAGCCATGCCGATGGATTTTCGGTCCGGGCAGTACCGCCTGTAGGTAGTTCAATCACCGCATCCGGCGTGAAACTGATAATTTTGTCGAGACGACGCGGATCCGGATTTCGATTCGCTATCGAAACAAGCTCATCTTGATGGGACGGCGCGGCAATGACAAGAGATAGCGGTTCGGCAGCCATGCGTGCTGCATTCAATATGCCGATCTGACCATATTGCTGCGCCAATGCACGCCCAAGCGCTTCCTCGATCAACGTCTCATTGCTTCGATAAAGCGTCATGTCACCGGTTGCGAGGAAAAGCCGCGTCAGCGCTTCGATGATCTGGCTGGTTGCGCTGGGGATAGCCTCGTCATAATCGCCATAGGCGTGAAGAATGACATCGTCGGCATCCAGCGCGGATAGACGGTAATTACCGGAAGCATCCCGGTGGTGGTCATCCAACGCCTGTTTGAGCTTCTGAGCGTCATCAATGTAGCTCCGGTCTGAACTTGCTTCATAAAGCGCCAGCGCGGCATTGATCATGCCGGCATAGTCAGTCGACAGGGCAGGGTAGACCAGTCGATCCTCCATACGGCAATGCGCCATTTTCCCAGCCCGGAATGGCATCATGATCGCCTGATAGGCTTCGACCGCCAATGTCACCCATTCCGGTTTGGTGAAGCTTCGTCCGGCTTCTGCAAGCGCACGGATTGCAAGTGCATTCCAGTCTGTCAGCGCCTTATCATCGCGTCCTGGGCGAATGCGTGTTTCACGCTGTGCGAAGAGCTTTGCCTTGGCGCCCCGTATCGACGGCGTTAGCGCTGCATCAGCATCCACGTCATGTAAACGGTTCAGAATAGTATGGCCTTCCCAGTTTCCTCCCGGGGAAACGCCATAGAACGTCTTGAACGCCTGGCTATCCTCTCCCAAAACGCTGTCTATCTCTGTCTCACTCCAGACATAGAATTTCCCTTCTTCGCCTTCGCTATCGGCATCCAGACTGGATGTGAAACTTCCGTCCGGCAGACGCATTTCGCGGACTAACCAATCAATGGTTTCTTCGATTCGTATGCGGAACAAATCATCCTTCGTTACTGCAAAGGCATAATTGGCGTGTCGGATCAGCTGGGCATTGTCATAGAGCATCTTTTCAAAATGCGGCGCGAGCCAGTCGGCGTCCGTGCTGTAGCGGCAAAGACCACCGCCGAGATGATCATAGATGCCGCCTTGCAGCATGGTCTTCAATGAGAGGATAAACTTGTCCCTGTTATCGCTGTCGTGATTATAGAGCCAGGATAACCACAGCGCGTCCATGAATGGAGCATTAGGGAATTTAGGGGCGCCTTCGATACCGCCGCGTACCGGATCAATAAGACCACTGATCCGTTGCGTCACATCATCAAAGCGCGCGATTTCATTCGGAGTGGCGGCATTCTGCGCGGCGAGCCGACCTTCCAGATGATCGAACACAGCCTCTGCATTATGATTAATTTTTTCTTTATCACCTTGCCAGAGATTATTCACGGCCTTCAAGACATCGACAAAACCCGGCATGTTGTGACGTGCGTGGGGCGGAAAATAGGTGCCGCCCCAGAAGGGCTTTCCGTCAGGTCGCAGGAACATGGTCAAGGGCCATCCGCCTTGCTGTCCCATCGCGCCAAGCGCGGCCATATAGATCTGATCGATATCCGGTCGTTCTTCGCGATCGACCTTCACATTCACGAACAGCTCGTTCATCACTGCAGCGACATCAGCATCTTCGAACGATTCATGCGCCATGACATGGCACCAGTGACAGGCGGCATAGCCTATCGAAAGCAGGATAGGGCGGTTTAACTCACGTGCTGCGTCGAGGGCTTCTTTTCCCCAAGGCTGCCAATGAACAGGGTTATCCGAATGTTGGCGCAGATAGGCGCTGGGTTCCGCAGACAGCCTGTTTCTGCTGATATCCGTCATGAGGCTTCCCTTTCAGCGTTTGAATGAATATGCACTGAGCTTAATTTCAATCCTCTTGGCAAGATTGATATAGGTCAGGAAACGCAATGAACGACACCGCTGTGCATCACGATACGATATTTGCCCTGTCCAGCGGGCGGCTTCCGTCTGGTGTTGCTGTCGTGCGCGCATCTGGCCCGAAAGTTCGATTCATCATCGAAACGATTCTAGGCGCCAGCATTGAACCTAGATATGCAGCCTATAAGACATTCCGTTCCCGAAATGGAGACGCGATTGATCGTGGATTAGCACTCTTCTTCCCCGGACCGCATAGTTTTACAGGCGAAGACTGTGTCGAATTTCATCTGCACGGCGGAATAGCCGTCGTTGAAAAACTGCTGCAGGAACTGGGCGAAATAGTGGGCTGCCGTATTGCCGAGGCTGGTGAATTCACCCGACGTGCTTTCACCAATGGTAAGATGGATCTGACAATTGCAGAAGGTTTGGCAGATCTCATCGCGGCTGAGACCGAAGGTCAGCGACGTCTTGCCTTGCAAGTGGCTTCCGGCGCGCAACGTCAACTCTATACGGAATGGCGGCAGAGACTTGTTCGCGCGCGGGCCTTCATTGAAGCTGAACTCGACTTTGCTGATGAGAGTGATGTCCCAGGCTCGGTTTCTGATCAGGTATGGCGATCCCTGAAAGAGCTACAAAAGGAAATTGAGCAGCATATTGCCAGCGGTAAGCGCGCAGCCATGCTTCGAGATGGTTTGCATGTGGTGATTGCCGGTGCACCGAATGCGGGCAAATCCAGTTTGTTGAACTTTCTTGCTGGGCGCGAAGTGGCGATCATATCCGATGAAGCTGGAACGACCCGCGATCTTCTGGAAGTCAAACTCGACCTGAACGGCATCCCGATTTATGTCACTGATACAGCCGGATTGCGTGAGACTGAAAGCGCAGTCGAGAAGATCGGTATTGAAAGAGCCCGCGAAAGGGCATCAGAAGCTGACCTCATTCTTCTATTGGAAGATATGAACGATCCGATTGATGTGGCATTGAACGAAGCTGACGTTGAGATTTGGCGTATTGGCACAAAGGCTGATCTAACGAATAACCAGCAGGCGCCCTGGACTTTCCAAATATCGATCAAGAACGGTTCGGGATTGGAAGAGCTTCTAGCCGCACTCCAGTCTTTCGCGGAAGAACGAATCGGCCAGATCAATGACGCTGTTCCCACAAGACAGCGCCATATCAATTTGCTTCGTTCGACACTTACTGAAATTGAAACTGCCGCAGAGCGAGACGATCTTCCGCTGGAATTACGGGCTGAGAATATGCGCCGAGCCTCACAGTATCTAGGACGTATCACCGGTGACGTGGACGTGGAGGAGATCCTCGACGTAATCTTCTCTCAATTCTGTATCGGCAAATGAGTGATTCACGTGAAACATCTCGCCACCGGGTAGCAAAATCCCGTTTGAATGTTTCACGTGAAACATCTGTGGAATCTGGTGATGATAGTTGACTCCAATCATCCTTCATGAGTCAGCGGCCCTGAACGCTTTTAATTGATCGGCTGTTACGCTTTTATCCTTCCGTTTCAAACGCATTCATGGCAAAAGCTGTCTCCTAATCCAAAGGATGCAAGAATGAGTTCGGCTGAATCTACAGTCTTCGATGTTATTGTTGTCGGTGGTGGTCATGCAGGCTGTGAAGCCGCGTCGGCTGCTGCGCGAGCCGGCGCACGCACTGCATTGGTCACTCATCGCTTCGATACTATCGGCGTCATGTCCTGCAATCCTGCCATTGGTGGCTTGGGGAAGGGCCATCTCGTTCGCGAAATCGACGCGCTTGACGGTTTGATGGGTCGTGTTGCCGATAAGGCAGGTATCCAGTTCCGTCTGTTGAACCGCCGTAAAGGACCAGCCGTTCGCGGCCCGCGCACGCAGGCTGATCGCAAACTGTATCGGCTTGCGATGCAGGAATTCATAGGTGCGCAAGAGAACCTGACGGTTGTCGAGGGTGGTGCGTTCGATATCAAGACCGATGATGGCAATGTCACCGGCGTGGTCCTATCGGACGGCCGGCTGTTGAGCTGCGGCGCTATCGTGCTGACGACAGGTACATTTCTGAACGGTCTCATTCATATTGGTGAGAAGAAGATACCAGCAGGGCGCATGGGCGAGAACCCGGCGCTTGGCTTGTCGGATACTTTGAAGACCCTTGGCTTCGCATTGGGACGCCTCAAGACTGGTACGCCTCCACGTCTCGATGGTCGGACCATCGATTGGGCGAGCCTCGAAACCCAGTCTGCTGATGAGAACCCTGTACCGTTTTCCTTGATGACGGATCGCATTACGACACCGCAGATTGATTGCGGAATTACGCGAACAACGCCTGAAACACACGCTATCATACGCGCCAACCTGCATCGGTCGGCTATGTATTCTGGCTCGATCGAAGGTATTGGCCCGCGCTATTGCCCGTCAGTTGAAGATAAGATCGTCAAGTTCGGTGATCGTGACGGCCACCAGATATTCCTGGAACCTGAAGGTCTAGATGACCATACGGTTTATCCAAACGGCATCTCGACCTCGTTGCCCGAGGATGTTCAGCTCGAAATTCTCAAGACCATCCCAGGTCTAGAGAGAGCAGTCATGCTGCAGCCGGGCTATGCCATTGAGTATGACTTTATTGATCCGCGCGAATTGAAACGCAGCCTTGAAACGCGGCGGGTGAGTGGCTTGTTCCTGGCGGGCCAGATCAACGGAACCACCGGATATGAAGAAGCAGGCGCTCAGGGTCTTCTTGCTGGCTTGAATGCCGCAAGGCGAGCAGGGGGCGATGAGCCAATCATCATCCAGCGAACCGAAGCCTATATTGGTGTCATGGTAGATGATCTGACTTCGCGCGGCGTAAGTGAGCCCTATCGTATGTTCACGTCCCGTGCAGAGTTCCGCCTCTCTTTACGCGCGGATAACGCCGATCAGCGTCTGACACCGTTGGCGGATCGCCTTGGCATACTGGGAAGTGAGCGCAAGCGGCGCTTTGCTGAACGAGAGAACGCACTGTCTGCTGCGCGGGAACTGACGCAGTCATTGTCAATTACGCCAAATCTCGCGAGCCGTTATGACCTGCATCTGAACCATGATGGTGTTCGTCGTTCGGCTTATGATCTGTTATCTTATCCGGATATTGATCTGGCGCGCTTGAATCTGATTTGGCCAGAGCTGGAATCTATTGATCCAATCACCCGCGAAACGCTGGAGATTGAGGCTCAGTATGCGGTCTATATGCAGCGTCAGCAGACTGATATCGCCGTCATGGAGCGCGAAGAGCGCTTGTTGATCCCCGTTGGATTGGACATTGATGCCATTTCCGGCCTGTCCAACGAGCTGAAGCATAAGCTGAAGCAGCGCAAGCCAGAGACTATTGCCGAGGCGCAGCGTGTTGACGGGATGACGCCAGCCGCTTTGGCTTTGCTGATAGCGCAGATCAAGAAGCACGGTTCTCGCCGTCAAGCCGCTACTGAATTGGCGGAAGGGAAGGGCGCGGCGTGAGTGCTGGTAAGAGTGCGGATCGCCGTTTCGAAAGTCTTCACCAGATCAATCCGGCTGTTTCACGTGAAACAGTGGATCGTCTGATCGCATTTGAAGAACTGTTCCAGAAGTGGTCGAAAGCGATCAATCTGGCATCTCCATCGACTTTGGCAGACCTTTGGAGCCGTCATATTCTGGATAGCGCGCAGATTTTTCCGCTGGCTCCAGACGCGAGACGCTGGCTGGATATCGGTTCCGGTGGCGGATTTCCGGGCATCGTGACGGCCTGTTATCTGGCAGATAGACCGGGTAGTTGTATCGATCTGGTGGAAAGTGCCGGCAAAAAGGCCGCTTTTCTACGCACTTCTGCCGGACATTTGAATGTTCCTGCCCATATTCATGCGGCTCGTATCGAGTCCATGTGGGAAAAAATCGAGACTCCGGAGGTTGTTACCGCCCGAGCGCTCGCCTCATTGAATGACCTTTTCGGTTTGACGGAGCCTTGGCTCGTTGACGGCGCCAAGGCGCTTTTCCAAAAAGGTCGGGATTACCAGAGAGAAATTGATGAAAGCCGTGTCGGTTGGGATTTCGATCTGGTAAAACATCAAAGTGCTATCGATCAGACTTCGGTCATCCTCGAAATCAGCAACTTGCGACGCAAAGCAAATTGAATCCGAGAATTTGGCAGATCTGGAAAGCGGCAGGGCGACGGTAATGAACAAAATGTCCAGGATCATAACCATTGCAAATCAGAAGGGTGGCGTCGGGAAAACCACGACGGCTATCAATCTGGCTACAGCATTGGCGGCAATAGGCGAAACAGTTCTCATCGTTGATCTCGATCCGCAGGGCAATGCCAGCACGGGGTTGGGGATCGACCGTCGCAATCGTCCGCTGTCATCTTATGACGTGTTGACGCAAGAGGCATCAGTTCCGGAAGCTGCGATGCAGACTGATGTGCCCAATCTCTTTATCGTGCCATCGACGCTTGATCTGTTGGGCATCGAGATGGAAATTGCCCAATCCGCAGACCGTACGCGCCGTTTGCGCGACTCTCTGCGTTTCGATTCAAGCGTTTCTGATCGGTTCTCCTATGTGCTGGTGGATTGCCCGCCATCTTTGAACTTGTTGACGCTGAATGCGATGGCAGCTGCAGACTCCGTGCTCGTGCCGCTACAATGTGAATTCTTTGCACTGGAAGGCTTAAGCCAGCTGTTGCAGACCGTCGATCAGGTTCGGTCGACGATCAATGCAGAGCTTTCCATTCAGGGTATTGTGCTGACAATGTTTGACAGTCGCAACAATCTCGCCTCTCAGGTGGTGGATGATGTTCGCGCTTTCATGGGTGAAAAGGTCTATCGCACTGTTATTCCGCGCAATGTGCGGGTATCGGAAGCGCCATCGCATGGCAAGCCAGCCATTCTCTATGATCTGAAATGTGCTGGAAGTCAGGCTTATTTGCAGCTTGCGTCCGAAGTCATTCAGCGCGAGCGGCAATTAAAAGCCGCATAATCACTAGCCTATCGATTCGACTACGTAACAATTGCAGGAATTTGCCGAACGATGAACGACGATCCTTCAAAAAAGCGCCTTGGCCGTGGACTGGCTGCCCTGATTGGTGAGATCGACCGTCCGGTCGAAGAGCGCAAAGCGCCGGTTCCAATCGAACGCAATGTGCCTATCGAGTTTGTCACGCGCAATCCGCGCAATCCGCGACGCATGTTTGCGGAAGCTGAACTTGAAGATCTTGCACAGTCGATCAAGGAACACGGTGTCGTCCAGCCAATCGTTGTGCGTCCGGCACCGGGCCAGCCTGATCATTTTGAACTCATCGCTGGTGAACGCCGCT
This sequence comes from Brucella sp. 22210, assembly GCF_052045675.1. Lineage (NCBI taxonomy): Bacteria > Pseudomonadati > Pseudomonadota > Alphaproteobacteria > Hyphomicrobiales > Brucellaceae > Brucella > Brucella sp. 22210. The sequence continues at coordinate 132,216 of NZ_JBQEPD010000001.1, read as the reverse complement.
GGCGGGCATCGCAGCGCGCAGGCGTCGATACGATTCCTGTTATCGTTCGCGATGTGGATGATCGTGTTGCTCTTGAGATCGCGATTATCGAAAACGTTCAGCGCGCAGACCTGAACGCAGTCGAAGAAGCGTTAGGATATCAACAGCTTATCGATAATCATGAGTATACGCAGAACGATCTGGCGCAGGTGATCGGCAAGAGCCGCAGCCATGTTGCCAACACGCTGCGCCTTCTCAAGCTACCGCAGCCAGTGCAGGATTTCATTGTCGATGGCGCTTTGTCCGCAGGCCATGCGCGCAGCCTGATTACGATGGAGAATCCGACCGGGTTGGCAGAGCGCATTGTCAAGGAAGGCCTGTCCGTTCGTCAGGTGGAAGCGCTGGCTCAAGCCGAAGCGCGCGGCGGTGTGGAACCGAAGCCGGGTAAGACTGCGCCGGTTGAAAAAGATGCCGACACCAAGGCGCTTGAAAAGCTGCTCTCCGATGTGACCGGCATGAAGGTCGAGATCAACCATCGGGATCGTGGTGGCGAAGTGAAGATCCGCTATAGCTCGCTGGAACAGCTGGACGAAATCTGCCGTCGCCTTCAAAGCTGATGTGTTTCTGATAAAGAAAACAAAAACCCCGGTATCGCAGTACCGGGGTTTTTGTTTGTGGCAATGTTTCACGTTTTGCAGTCGCGAAGGCGGTTAGCGCCGCGCATTGCGCATGGCTTCCACACCGATGGCCATCAGGCATTGCCGAATGATCGGAATGGCAAGTGCGGAATTCTGGCGGCTTTCCAGAACTGCACGCTGGAGACGTTCCAGGACTCGTGAAAGGCTTTCGCCACCCCATCGTCCGATGGCCGTTTCTATAAGCCTTTTACGATTGAAAAAGATGGGCGGCCTTGCGCCGGCCACCACGACCGAGGCGCTCTTGCGTTCAGTATCCATGATATAGCGCAGGGCCTGTATCTGCTGGAACTGCCGCATGGCGGTGTTCAGCACCAGAAACGGCGCTGTGCCTGATTTCACGACGCGGTCAAACGTGATTTCAAAACGTTGCAAATCACCGGCAATAACCGCATCCACGACCTCGTCGGTCGACAGGCCTGCAACGTCGCCGACAGCTTCGCGCACATCGTCGATATCGATACGCTCCTTGCCGCGTGCATAGAGGCAGAGTTTTTCCAGCTCGCCACGGGTGGCAAGACGGTCACCGCCAAGGCTGGCGCGAAGAAGCTGACGTCCATCAAGGGTGATTTGCAGCTTCCACTCCGCAAGCACATCATCGATCACGCCGTCAATGCCGCGTGCGTCGTCCGTATAGCAGGGAAGCGCCATGCCCGCCGAAGCGTTCTCGATAGCGCTACGCAACCCCACGCCCTTTTTCAGGTCGCCAGCTTCGACAAGAATGAAGGTTTCATGCGGCGGTTCGGTGGCTAGAAGCTTGATCGCTTCGGCCAGTTTCTTCTGTCCAGCCGCGTTCTTGATCCAGATCAGGCGGGTGCCGCCGAACATGGAAATGGTGCGCGCTTCATCGGCCAGTTTAGAAGGATCGGCATCGATCTCGTCGGCTTCCATACGGATGACAGCAAAAGGATCGTCGAGCGGTAACTTTGTCGCTTCGGCATAACGGCGTGCACGCTCGCTCACCAGGCCCTTGTCCGGACCATAGAGAAGCACGACCGGAAACGAGCTGCTCGGTCTGCTCAGGAAACCATCGACTTCATTTGCTTTTTTCTGCGCCATGAATCGTTCTTAGAGCATTTGGGCGGGGAGTGGGAAACGCATTTTGTGTTTGCACGGTTTCGGATGCAAAATTTGGTAATGCGAGTGCTTATGGAACCGCAGGCTGGTTGGTTTGTATCGAGAGCTTCTTGGAAACAGCCGCCTGTCTTTCATAGACAGGCGGCTGCTCGTGGAGGTCAATCCCTCACTGTTCAGGCATTAATGCGGAACAGCGGTGTAATGGTTTTCATCATAAGGCCGAACCAGGAAGGAATTGACGACATCATTGAATGCAATCCAATGCGGCGTCTTCTGATGGAGTGCGAGAGATTCCCTATCTGTCCAATTTTCGATCAATGCATAGATATTGCTGTCATCATCGCTCTTCCAAAGCTGATAATAATCGCATCCCGTTTCCTTGTTCGACTCCGAAACCATGTTATTCAAGACGGAAAGAAATTCTTTTTTACTTTCTTCGCGAACATGGAAGAATACATTAAGCGTAATCATCTTCTTACCTGATTTTCCAACTGGATTAGTTTTAAATTTTCAAGTGTAATGACGAAAGAACATTTGATATATTCGTTCCTCATCTGCGCGAATATATGGATCAATTTGAAATTCTATAAAAGTGAATTATAAAGAACGTATTCATTCACTTTTTGAGAAACCACTATGAATTTACGGCGCGTAGAAGCCTTTTGTCGTGTTGTCGAGCTGGGCAGTGTCGTGGCTGCGGCTGATGCGATGTTTTGTGTTCCATCGAACATCAGTAAGATGCTGAAGGATCTGGAAGCACTATTGAGCGATGCATTATTTGTGCGAGACAAGGGCAACCTGATCATAACGCCCTTTGGCCGGCGATATTACGATGAGGTTCATCCGATCCTTGAGAATGCCCGCCGGGTGGAGAGGACGTTCAGAACTTCCGCACAGCAGCATAGTCTGAGCATTGGCGCCATTGATGTGGTCATAGACCATCATCTGCCTTTGTTCATTCCGCACTATATGCAGAAGCAGCCCTATGCCCGGCTAAAGGTTTTCCGGGGCCATTCCAGAGTTCTGGAGGAGGGGCTTTACAACCACGAATATGACGCGATTTTCTCCGATGGTCCGGTGGTTACGCCGGAGTTGAATAGCCGTTTGATTTTTAAAGAGCGGCTGGTTCCCATGCGCAATGAAACTTCGCCGACGGACGGGCCCGTGCCGGTCTATAGCCACGGCAATAGCTGCCTCTACCGGGATTTTGTGGACGACTGGGTACGATCGCAGCCGATTGGCGCCTATGGTGTGGTTGAAACGGAATCCTACGCCTTGATGGCCGCTCTTGTGAGGAACAGCGGCGGGGTCGGCTTTATCCCGCAGACGATAGCATCAGCCCTCGGTGTGGATGACATTTGCAGCACCGAAGACAATATTCCCTGCGATATCTATGTTGTCTGGAGGCGATCTGGCCTGGAAGCTCCGGTGGCCACCATGCTTGATGCCGTAGAGGCATTTTCTTCAAGCATGGGGCTTTTGTAAAACCGCTTCAGATGACGTGTCACTCGATCAGCAGAGCGTCGTCATCCAGCGTCTGGCCGCGCACTTTGCGGAACATATCGATCAAGTCTTCGACGCCCAAGGTCTTGCGCTTGTCGCCGGTAACATCGAGCAGAATCTTGCCGCCGTGCAGCATAATCGTGCGGTCGCCATAATCGAGCGCCTGACGCATGGAATGTGTCACCATCAGCGCCGTCAGCTTGTTTTCGGTGATGAGCGTGCGGGTCAGTTCCATGACGAATTCCGCCATACCCGGATCAAGTGCTGCGGTATGTTCGTCGAGAAGCAGAACTTCAGAACCGGCAAGCGTTGCCATAATGAGCGAAAGCGCCTGACGCTGGCCGCCGGAAAGCAATTCCATGCGGTCCTGCATACGGTTTTCAAGGCCGAGATTGAGGCTTGTCACGCGCTCGCGAAACCATTCGCGGCGGTTGGAATTCAGCGCATGAGTAAAGCCGCGCTTCTTGCCGCGGGAGGCGGCAAGCGCAAGGTTTTCTTCGATGGTCAGCGTGCCGCAGCTGCCAGCCAGCGGGTCCTGGAACACGCGTGCAACGAGACCGGCACGGTCGGCGGTAGATTTACGGGTCACGTCCTTGCCGCTGATCACGACCTTGCCGCCGGTCGGGATGACGTCGCCTGCAAGCACACCGAGCAAGGTGGATTTGCCAGCGCCGTTCGAGCCGATGACGGTTACGAAGGAACCGCGATCCATGGTCAGGTTGATCTTGTTCAGAACCGGCTTTTCCAGTGGAGTGCCGCGACCGAAGACGACATCGAGATTGGATACTTCGATCATGCGGATGCTCCCCCGCGGCGCAGGCGCGGCAATATCAGGGCGAATGTGACGAGAAGCGCTGTGGCAATGTTCAGGTCGGAAGCCTGCAGACCGAACGTATCGCCATTGGAAAGCGCGAGCTGGATAGCGATGCGGTAGATGACCGAGCCGAGCACGCAACCGATCAGGATCACCAGCAGATTACGGGTGCGCAGGATGGTTTCACCGATGATGACAGCGGCGAGGCCGACGACGATGGTGCCAACGCCCGAGGTAACATCGGCAAAGCCGTTGGTCTGGGCAAATAGCGAGCCGCCAAGCGCGACAAGCGCGTTGGAGAGTGCCATGCCGATATAGATCTGACGGTCAGTCTGTACACCCTGTGCACGCGCCATTTTGGGATTGGCGCCGGTCGCACGCATCGCGAGGCCCATGTCGCTTTCCAGAAAGCGCCAGACGATGAAGACAGCGATGACGACAAGTACAAACAGGAAGGCCGGACGCACATAATATTCGGGAATACCATGGCCGAAGAAGGGGCTCAGCATCGTGTCCTGATTAATGAGTGCGATATTCGGTCGGCCCATCACGCGGAGGTTCACCGAAAAAAGTGCGATCATCGTCAGAATGGAAGCAAGCAGGTTGAGGATCTTGAAGCGCACATTGAGCGTTGCGGTCACAAGACCCGCTACAGCGCCTGCAACCATGGCAATTGCCGCGGCTAGCCATTCATTGAGGCCAGCGAGGATCAGAACGCCGGTAACCGCTGCACCGAGCGGAAACGAACCGTCCACCGTCAGGTCGGGAAAGTCGAGGACGCGAAACGCCAGATAGACGCCGATGGCGACAAACGCGAAAACGAGGCCTAATTCGACCGCACCCCAGAAGGCGATCTGACTCACAACGACATTCCTTGTACTTTGCCGCAATCGACAAGGATGAAGCCGGTACTCCGGCATAAGATCATCCGCAAGCCTGCGGACATCAAGGCGCTGCGCCGTCAATTGTCCAAAAGGCTTTCACCAATCGCGACCGGTTTTGGTTTGAGTTTATCCGGCAGGCGAGGCCCGTTCGGATTGTTTCCCGGCTAGATCATTTGTTCCCATTATTGTTCCAGTCGGATTACAACTCTCACAATCATGAGCGCAAGTCCTAACCGCGCCGAACGCCCGCAAATGCTGCTTTATATGGAGCTTACGCAACATTCGTGCGGTATTGCTACAGGTCAGATGTCTTTTCGAACCTGACCCCGCTTCAGGGCTTCGTCTTGTGTTCAAAGAAAAAGGGCGGGAAGTTTTCACTCCCGCCCCTGATTTTCTGTATTTCGTACTGGATCAGTCGATCTTGCTGGTAGCGCGGTCGATCACAGCCTTCGGGAACTCAACGCCCATCTTCTTGGCTGCGCCGAGATTGATGACAAGGTCGGTTCCCTTGGCGATTTCAACTGAAATGTCACCCGGCTTTTCACCCTTCAGGATGCGTGCAACGACAGCGCCGGTCTGCTTGCCGACGTCGTAATAATTGAAGCCGAGCGCAGCCATCGCGCCGCGCTTGACAGAATCCGTATCAGCGGTGAAGAGCGGCAGCTTGCTTTCCTCGGCAACGCCGACGGCGCTTTCGAGGGCCGAGACGATGGTGTTGTCAGTCGGCACATACATGGCATCGGCGCGGCCGACGAGAGCCTGTGCGGCGCCCTTGACTTCAGCCGACTTGGTGGCAGCGGATTCAACGATCTCAATGCCGTCAGCCGCAGCGGCTTCTTTCAGTGCAGCCAGAAGCGAGACCGAGTTGGTTTCGCCGGAATTGTAGAGATAGCCGAGCTTCTTGATGTTCGGCATCACTTCCTTGATGAGCTTGATGTGTTCTGCCACCGGCGACATGTCGGAGAGGCCGGTTACATTGCCGCCCGGCTTTTCCATGTTCTTGACGAGCTGAGCGCCGACCGGATCGGATACGGCGGTGAATACGATCGGAATGTCGCGCGTGGCGGAAACAACAGCCTGAGCCGATGGGGTGGAAATCGGGACGATCACGTCCGGGCCATCACCCACGAACTGACGTGCGATCTGTGCGGCGGTTGCCGGGTTGCCCTGAGCGGACTGATAGACGAATTTGAGATTTTCGCCTTCCTTGAAACCGGCTTCGGCCAGAGCATCCTTGACGCCGTCACGGGCGGCGTCGAGCGCCGGATGTTCGACAATGGCGGTCACGGCGACGGTTACGTCTTTTGCCTGGGCCGAAGTAGCGATGGCCGTTGCGGCCAGCAATGCCAGAAGTACAGAACGCATGAAAATCTCCCCTAATTGGTTTCTATGCTGTTGATTGCTTAATCAAGTTGATAGCCGAAATCAATCAGTACAGGAACCGGACAAACTTGCGTGGGAGGATGTATAGCGTCCGATAAATTGGCTGTCAGGCCTGCTCCACTCCATGGGTTTCCAAAAGCGCTTTCATGCGCTTCATGGCAAGCTCCGGTTGGTCGAGCACATCGGCCTTGTCGGCCAGCTGGAAAATGTCGGCATAATGGACAATGCCGCGCGCCGATTGCATTCCGGCAGGCATGGTGAAATGCGTCTGATGACCGTTGAGCCAGGCGAGAAACACGACGCCCGCCTTGTAATACTGCGTCGGCGCTTCAAAAATCTTGCGCGAGAGCGGTACAGTTGGCTCAATGATGGAGCGGAACCGTGCGGTATCGCCCTTGGCGAGGGCGGCGAGCGCATTGGAGGCTTGTGGCGCGACCGCATCGAAAATGCCGAGCAGGGCATGGCTATGCTTGTGCCCGTCGCCTTCGATCAGCGGTGCATAGTTGAAATCATCGCCCGTGAAACAAAGCACGCCTTCCGGCAACCGGTCACGCAGGGCAAGTTCGTAGCGCTCTTCCAACAGCGAAATCTTGATGCCTTCGACCTTGTCGCGATTGGCCTCGATAATATTGATGACAGTGTTCAGCGCATCGTCGAAATTAGAGCTTCCCCAGTAGCCCTTGAGCTGCGGGTCGAACATGTCGCCCAGCCAATGCAGCACGACCTTCTCGGGGGCATTGGAGAGAATGTGCCCATAAACCTTTGCATAATCGTCCGGGGATCGCGCAATACGGGCAAGGGCGCGGCTCGCCATCAGGATGAAACGCCCGCCGTGCTTTTCGACGAAACCGGCCTGTGTTTCGTAGGCTTTGATCACGTCATCAAGGCTCTTTGCGTCCGCCGGATCGAGATGATCCGTGCCGGCACCACAGGCCAGATCGGCACCCGCTACGGTTTTGCTTTCAGCCAGTGAGCGACGGATCAATTCCTGCGCACCCGCCCAGTTGAGGCCCATGCCGCGCTGCGAGGTGTCCATCGCTTCGGCGATCTTGAAGCCGAGGCCCCAGAGATGATGGCGAAACGCCATGGTCGCATCCCAGTCAAGCGCGGGATTGTTCCAGGGCGTCGTATCGCTTTGTGGGTCGGAAACGATATGCGCCGCCGCATAGGCGATACGATTAAACTGCGGGGGAGCGGAAGGTCTTTCTGTCGGCGTTCCAGCAAGCCGGTATGCGTGCAGAGTGCCGTCTGCCTTTGGCAAGGTCAGCATAGTGTCGAATGCAACGCTCATGATCATCCTCCCACGGAACCTTGCCTTTCATAATTTAGAACGTTCCAAATGGCAAGAAGCGCCCTTAACGAGTTAAAAGTAGAGTTTTAGGCCCGAGAAAAGCGCTTCTCACGCAAATAATCCATATTTCTCAAATTTATGCGGAGTGATATCGTGAAACAGGACATTGATGTGGCGATATAGTGGCAAAATTTCTCCCGTTGACTTTTTTGGAACGTTCCAATTAAATTGTTATCGAAAGCAGAGGAAGTCATGAACAAGAGCAGCGTTACGGTCATCGATATTGCACGCGAGGCAGGCGTGTCGAAATCGACCGTGTCGCTCGTGCTGCGCGACAGTCCGCTGGTTCATGCCGAAACGCGTGTGAAGGTGCAGGCGGCAATCGAAAAGCTCGGTTACGTCTATAACCGCAGTGCCGCCAATCTGCGTCAGTCCAAGTCGAAGATCATCGGGCTGGTCGTCAACGATCTCACCAACAGCTTCTTTGCCGAACTGGCGGTCGGTGTGGACCGCGTTATGCAGTCGGCGGGCTATGTGCAGTTTCTGGCCAATACCGGCGAGAGCATTGACCGGCAGCGTGAAGTGATCGCCTCCATGCGCGAACACGGCATTGCGGGGCTGATCGTGTCACCGGCGCGTGGCACTGAATCTGGCGACCTGAAGCCGCTGGCGAAAAGTGGCCTGCCGGTGGTGCAAATGGTGCGCGATGTGCCGGGTTCCGGCGTTTCGTCCATACTGTCCGACAATCGCGGCGGCGTGGCAAAGGCCGTTGAGCATCTGGTCGGCCTCGGGCACAGCAACATCGCGTTCATGGGCGGTTATGCGGATACGGCCGTGTTTGCCGAGCGCGTTTCCGGCTATCGCGCTGGTCTGGAACAGGCCGGTCTTGTCTTTGACGATGCGCTGGTCTTCACATCGACCCCGTCGCGGGCGGGCGGTGTGGAAGCAGTGGAGCGCATGTTGCTGCTGGGTGCTAAGCCGACGGCTACGGTGTGTTTCAACGATGCGGTGGCATTTGGCGTTTGCGACGGTTTGCGCGCTGCGCATCTGGAACCGGGACGCGATTTCGGCGTGGTCGGCTTCGACGATGTGATCGAAGCAAAGACCGCGGTGCCCGCATTAACAACAGTGTCGGTCGATCCGCAGGGGATGGGCGAGCGGGCGGCACAGCTTCTTTTGAAGCAAATCAATTCAGAACGGGTGGAGGCGGAGGCACAGCGTTTGGCGGTGCGTCTTGCGGTGCGTGCCAGTTGCGGCATGCCTTTTAAAACGGAGGAGAAACGCGAATGGCAAAGTGGGGCCTTATAGGCGCAAGCACGATTGCGAAAGAGTGGGTGATCGGAGCCATTCGCGCCACTGGCGGCGAAGTCGTTTCCGTTTACAGCACCAATGCCGCGCGCGGCGAAGCCTATGCCCGTGAGAACGGAATTGCCCGTTCTGTCACGAGCCTCGACGCACTTCTGGCCGATCCGGAAATCGACGCTGTCTATATCTCCACCACCAATGAATTGCATCGCGATCAGGCGATTGCCGCCGCCAAGGCTGGTAAGCATATCCTCTGTGAAAAGCCGCTGGCGCTGACGATTGGTGATGCCCATGCCATGTTGAAGGCCGTACGCGAAGCGGGCGTGGTGGCAGGCACCAACCATCATTTGCGCAACGCTGCCAGCCACCGCGCCATGCGTGATGCAATCGCGAAGGGCAGGATCGGGAAGGTGCTTGGCGCACGGGTTTTTCATGCGGTTTACTTGCCGCCGCATTTGCAGGGCTGGCGTATCGAGCGGCCCGATGCTGGTGGCGGTGTCATTCTCGATATCACGGTGCACGACGCCGATACGTTGCGTTTTGTGCTGGGTGAAAACCCGGTCGAGGCTGTGGCTTTCAGCCACCAGGGGGGCCTAGAGGGTAAGATGAGTGGTGAGGGGCTGGAAGATGGAGTGATGGGCGCATTGCGTTTTCCATCTGGCGCTATCGCCCAGTTCCACGACGCTTTCACGACCAAATATGCGGAAACCGGCTTCGAGGTGCATGGCAGTGAAGGCTCGCTGGTGGCGCGTAATGTGATGACGCAAAAGCCGGTTGGTTCGGTGCTGCTGCGTGACAAGAACGGCGAGTACGAATTGCCGCTCGATCAGACGAATCTCTACGAAATCGCCTTGCAGGCTTTCCATGATGCGATGGCAGGCAAAGGCCAGCCTTCCGCAACATTGGAGGATGGCATCTGGTCGCTCGCCACCGGGCTTGCCGTGCTTGAGGCCGCAAAGACCGGCAAGGCAACCGCCGTTCAATCTGGAATCTGAACACCATGAACAAGCATATTTCGGCAGCGGAAGCGGCTGCACTCATCCCCGACAACGCTGTCGTTTCCGTCTCCTCATCGAGCGGTCTTGGCTGTCCCGATTTGACGCTGAAAGCCATTGGCGAGCGGTTTGACGAAACCGGCCATCCCAAAAATATCACCACGCTGCATCCGATCGCAGCAGGCGATATGAGCGGTATCAAGGGCGTCGATTACATCGCCAAGCCGGGATTACTAAAGAAGATCATCGGCGGTTCCTATCCGTCTGGACCGTCCAGTGCCGAGCCGCCGCTGATCTGGCAGATGATCACCAATAATGAGATCCCGGCCTATAATATCCCGTCGGGAATTTTGTTCGATATGCACCGCGAAGCGGCGGCCAAGCGCCCCGGCGTGCTGACCAAGGTGGGGCTTGATACATTTGTCGACCCCAAGCGTCAGGGCACGGCGATGAATGACAAGGCCGGGCAGGAACCGGTGGTGAAACATGTCAGCTTCGAAGGCGAAGACTGGCTCTATTTCCCTTCCATCATCCCGCAAGTGGCGATCATTCGCGCCACGACGGCGGATGAGCGCGGCAATCTCACCTATGAGCACGAAGGCGCTTATCTTGGGGGGCTCGATCAGGCGCTGGCCGCGCGCAACAATGGCGGCATCGTCATTGCGCAGGTGAAACGCATCGCCAAGGAAGGCACGCTGAAGCCGCATGATGTGCGGGTGCCGGGCGTTCTGGTCGATTATATCGTGGTCGATCCCGATCAGAAGCAGACGACGCAGACACTGTACGATCCGGCGATTTCGGGCGAGATTTTCCGTCCGATCGATACGTTCCGTCTGGCTGAGTTCAATATCCAGAAGGCGATTGCGCGCCGTGTCTCACAGGAATTGCAGGCGGGAAGCGCGGTCAATCTCGGCTTCGGCATTTCCGCCAATGTGCCGCGCATTCTGCTGGAGGAAGGCCTGCACGGCGCCGTAACATGGGTGATCGAGCAGGGCGCAGTCGGCGGCGTGCCGCTACTGGATTTTGCCTTTGGCTGCTCGGCGAATGCCGACGCCTATATGCCGTCGCCCTATCAGTTCACCTATTTTCAGGGTGCAGGCTTCGATGCGTCGCTCTTGTCCTTCCTGGAGATCGGACGCGACGGCTCGGTCAATGTGTCGAAGCTTTCATTCCGTCCGCATGTCACGGCCGGGGCGGGCGGCTTTGTGGATATTACGGCAAGGGCCAAAAAGATTGTCTTCTCCGGCATGTTCAATGCAGGGGCCAAGCTCTCCGTTGCAGACGGCAAGCTGGTGATCGAGAAGGAAGGCAAGCTCAAAAAGCTCGTTAATGAGGTTGAGCACGTCACCTTCTCTGGTCCGCGCAGTGTCGCGCAGGGACAGGACATCACCTATGTTACGGAACGCGCTGTGATGAAGCTGACGCCGGAAGGCATCGTGCTCACCGAGATCGCGCCGGGTGTGGATTTGCAGGCGCATATTCTCGATCAGGCTGAGTTTCCGCTGATCGTTTCCGACCAGCTCAAGATCATGGACGAGGCGCTGTTCCGCGAAGAGCCGATTGGACTTGAATTGCCGCAAAAGCCTGCGCGCAAGCTGGAGGCTTAGATGCCAGAAAACGTAAATATTGACCGGATAGAAATCACGACCGAGAACCACATCGCGGTCATGACCATCAAGCGGCCCGAAAAGCTCAATGCGTTCGATATCGAGCTTTTGCAGGAATTATCCGCCGCCTGTGATCGGGTGGAGGCGGATAGCACTGTGCGGGTTGCGATCCTGACCGGCGAGGGCAAAGCCTTTTCCGCTGGAGGCGACATCAAGGCCTGGGGCGGCATGGAACCGGCAGAGTTCGGCCATGCATGGGTGCGCTACGGCCATCGTGTGTTCGAGCGGCTTGCGACTCTGCGTGTGCCACTGATCGCAGCGATGAACGGCCATGCTTTGGGCGGTGGTCTGGAACTGGCAGGCGCTGCCGATATCCGCATTGTCGAACGACAGGCGAAGATCGGCTTGCCGGAAACCTCGCTTGGCATGATTCCCGGCTGGTCGGGCACGCAGCGTCTTGTGCGCCGGTTCGGTGCGCAGATCGTGCGCCGCATGGTGTTGGGCGGCGAAATGTTCACAGCGGAGGAAGCGCTTTCGCATGGGCTTGTCGATGCCGTTGTGGAGACGGGCGCAGCTTTGCAGGCAGCACAAGACTATGCAGCACGGGTAGCAAAGCGCGGACCCGCGGCACTGGAAATTTCCAAACTGATGCTTTCCGTCGCCAATGGCGAGGACAATGGAACCGCCGTCGAGGCATTGGGTTCCATCCTTGTCGCCAAGACCGGCGATCTGAAGGAAGGCGTGCGCTCGTTCAGCGAAAAGCGCGAAGCGAATTTTAAGGGAGAATGGTGATGAGCACGATCGTAAAACCGCAGCCGCTGGCAGGACTGGCCGTTCGCGAATTCTCCATGCTGATCGATGGCAAATGGGTGCAGAGCCAAAGCGGCGGCAGCATTGAGCGTGTGGCTCCCGGTCATGGCGTGACGGTGAGCCGTTATCCCGCTGGCACCAAGGCTGATGTGGAACGCGCCGTAACAGCTGCGCGCAAGGCTTTTGATGACGGGCGCTGGTCTTCCAAAACGGCATCGCAGCGTTCGCTGGTGCTGTTGAAAGCTGCTGATCTCATTGAAGCGAGGGCGGAAGAGCTTGCCTATCTCGATGCGATTGAAGCAGGAAAGCCAATCAGTCAGGTGCGGGGCGAGATTGCCGGTTCCGTCGATATCTGGCGCTATGCGGCGGCGCTTGCGCGTGATCTGCATGGCGAGAGCTATAATACGCTGGGCGATGGCACTTTGGGCGTTGTGCTGCGTGAGGCAATTGGTGTTGTCTCCATCATCACACCGTGGAACTTTCCGTTCCTGATCGTCGGCCAAAAGCTGCCATTTGCTTTGGCGGCGGGCTGCACGGCGGTCGTAAAGCCTTCGGAACTTACCTCCGGTTCGACACTGGTGCTTGGTGAAATTCTGGCCGAGGCAGGCGTGCCGGACGGCGTAGTCAACATCGTCACCGGAACGGGTGCTGATGTCGGCCAGCATATGAGCACGCATCCGGATGTGGACATGGTGTCGTTCACCGGCTCCACTGGCGTTGGCAAGCTGACCATGGCCAATGCGGCGCAGACGCTGAAGAAAGTGTCGCTGGAACTTGGCGGCAAGAACCCGCAAATCCTGTTCCCGGATGCGGATATGGATGCCTTTATTGACGCTGCGGTGTTCGGCGCATGGTTCAATGCGGGCGAATGCTGCAATGCTGGTTCGCGGCTCATCGTGCATCGCTCGATTGTCGATGAGATTGTCGGGCGCGTCGCTGATCTGTCGAAAAAGGTCATCGTCGGTGATCCGCTCGATGTCAGCACGCAGGTGGGCGCGATCATCACGCCGCAGCATCTGAGCAAGGTTGGCGCTTATGTCGATCAGGCCAAAAAGGCGGGCGCTGCAATTGCCCATGGCGGCGATGTGCTGGATCTCGGCCTTGGCCAATATATGGGACCGACCATCATTGCGGGTGTGAAAGCCGATATGGCCGTGGCGCGTGAAGAAGTGTTCGGTCCTGTCCTGTCGGTCCTCTCCTTCGATACGGTGGATGAGGCGATCTCCATTGCCAACGCGGTTGATTACGGGCTTTCCGCAGGCGTATGGAGCCGTGATTTCGATACCTGCATGAGCATCGGGCGCAAGGTGCGCGCCGGTACGGTCTGGATGAACACTTTCATGGACGGCACGCCGGAACTGCCTTTCGGCGGTTATCGTCAGTCGGGTCTGGGCCGCGAGTTGGGTCGTCATGCGGTGGAGGATTACACCGAAACCAAGACGCTCAACATGCATATCGGCGCGCGCACCGGCTGGTGGATGCCGCAAGAAAAGTAGGGAGTGACGGCTTTGGGAGGACAGCCGGATATCGTCATCATCGGATCGGGTATCGGCGGCGCGACAATGGCCGCCGGCCTTGCTGTGTCAGGTGCCGACATTCTCATTCTTGAGGCGGGGGAGCATCTCCCGGACAGGCCGGAAAACCGCGACCCGCGCGCCATTTTCCAACAAGGCTTCTTTCGCCCGAAGGAGTTCTGGTACGAGAGCAGCGGTACGCCATTTAATCCCGGCAACTATTACAATGTCGGCGGCAATTCCAAATTCTTTGGCGCGGTGCTGATCCGCTATCGCCGCGAGGATTTTGCGGAAATGGCGCATCTGGAAGGCGTTTCGCCCGCATGGCCGTTCGCCTATGAGGAGCTGGAGCCTTGGTATAGCCGTGCCGAACAGCTGTTTCAGGTGCGGGGTGAACTGGGCGATGATCCGACCGAGCCAGATCATTCAAAACCCTATCCCTATCCGGCAATCCGTGACGAACCGGCCATTGCCGATATACGGGCGCGATTGAAGAAGAACGGTCTTCATGCCGCATCTCTGCCGCTGGGTGTCGATATTGACCGCTGGCTCGCAAAGGCAAAAACGCCGTGGGATGCGCATCCGAACAGCAATGACGGCAAGATGGATGCGGAAACCTGTCCGCTCGCCAGCGCCTTGCGCTATTCCAATGTCAGGCTGGAAACCGCAGCGCGGGTGACGCGGCTGGAAGCCGGTCCGGACGGCAAAACCATCGCGGCGGTGCATTATGTGAAGAACGGCGAGGCGCTGGTCTTGCACCCAAAGCTCGTCATTCTTTCTGCGGGTGCGGTGCAATCGGCAGCACTTTTGTTGCGTTCGGGATTGGCAAACCGCTCCGATCAGGTCGGTCGCAATTTCATGAACCATAATTCTAGCGCCGTGATCGCTTTCGATCCGCGCTATCGCAATGACAGCGTCTACCAGAAGACCTTTGGCTTCAACGATTACTATCTGTCGGACGGGGCAGGCGGGCCGCCGCTGGGCAATGTGCAATTGCTTGGGCGCGTGTCGGGCGCGATCCTGAAATCCAATATGCCACGTGTGCCGGAATGGCTGTTGAACCGGATTGCCGGGCACACAATCGACTTCTATGCGATGAGCGAAGACCTGCCATCGCCGGAAAGCCGCGTGACGGTGGATGGCGACCGCATTGTCCTGCATTGGGTGCGCAGCAACTGGAAGGCGCATCTGATGCTGGTCGACAAGCTCAAATCCGCACTGCGGGAAGCTGGATTTCCGGTAGTTTTGTCGCGGGCATTCGACCGGCGTACGCCCTCGCATCAATGCGGGACGGTGCGCATTGGTAACGACCCGGCGACAGCGCCGCTCGATACATGGTGCCGCGCTTACGACCATCCCAATCTTCATGTGGTGGATGCGTCGTTCCTGCCTACATCGGCTGCGGTCAATCCCGCGCTGACCATCGCCGCGCAGGCGTTGCGCGTGTCCGATCATCTGAACCGGGAGGTGCTGGCATGAACCGTCAAAGACCTGTGGCGCTGGTGACCGGCGGCCGGCGCGGCATCGGGCTTGGCATAGCCCGCGCTCTCGCGGCGAAGGGCTTCGATCTGGCGATTACCGATGTTGAAAACGACGAGGCCGTTATCCACGAACTACGCGGAATGGGCGGCAAGGTGGCTTTCTTCAAGGGCGATCTTGCTGCCGTAGGGACCCATGCGGCGACGGTTGCCGCCGTGTTGAAGGAGTTTGGCAGCATTGATTGTCTCGTCAACAATGCGGGCATGGGTTCTGTCGAACGCGGTGATTTTCTTGGCCTGAAGCCGGAAAATTTCGACACCATCATGGGGGTCAATTTGCGCGGCACCGTGTTTTTCACGCAGGCGATAGTGAAAGCCATGCTGGCGGTAACCGATGTGCGTTTTCCACGCAGCATCGTGACGATCAGTTCCGTTTCATCGGTGATGAGTTCGCCGGAAAGGCTCGATTACTGCATCAGCAAGGCGGGGCTGACCGCCTTTGTGCAGGGGCTGGCATTGCGGCTTGCCGAGGCGCGGATTGGTGTGTTCGAGGTTCGCCCTGGCATTATTCGCACAGACATGACCGCAAAGGTCGCCGAGCGCTACGACACGCTGATTGACGACGGGCTGGTGCCGATGAAGCGCTGGGGCGAAGTGGGCGATGTTGGCGCCATCGTGGCCGGGCTTGCGGGCGGAAATTTCATCTTCGCTACCGGGTCGGTGATTAATGCCGATGGCGGCCTGTCGATAGCAAAGCTTTAGTTTCTCGAGAGGAGAAACGCATGAATTACGATTATATCATCGTTGGCGGCGGGCCGGCCGGTTGTGTTCTCGCCAATCGACTGAGCGAGGATGCTTCGGTGAAGGTGTTGCTGCTGGAAGCCGGAGGAAGCGACTGGAACCCGCTGTTTCATATGCCCGCAGGCTTTGCCAAAATGACCAAGGGCGTGGCGAGCTGGGGCTGGGAGACGGTCCCGCAGAAGCATATGAAAAACCGCGTTCTGCGCTATACGCAGGCCAAGGTCATTGGCGGCGGTTCCAGCATCAACGCGCAGATTTATACGCGCGGTAATGCGGCTGATTACGATCTTTGGGCCAATGAAGACGGCTGCACCGGCTGGGATTATCGCAGCGTGCTGCCCTATTTCAAACGTGCTGAGGACAATCAGCGTTTCAACGATGACTATCATTCCTATGGCGGGCCGCTTGGCGTTTCCATGCCGTCTGCGCCGCTGCCGATCTGCGATGCCTATATTCGCGCGGGGCAGGAGCTTGGGCTTCCCTACAATCCGGATTTCAACGGTCGCGAACAGGCAGGTGTCGGCTTCTACCAGTTGACCCAGCGCAATCGCCGCCGCTCTTCCGCCTCGCTTGCCTATCTCGCATCGATCAAGGGCCGCAGAAACCTGACGGTCAGAATCAACGCGCCAGTGCGCAACATAGTGCTGGAGAAGACGCGCGCCACCGGAGTGGCGTTGATGAGCGGCGAGGTACTGCGCGCATCGCGGGAGGTGATCCTGTCATCGGGCGCAATCGGCTCACCGAAGCTTCTGCTGCAATCGGGGATCGGACCAGCAGATCATCTCAAGCAGACAGGCGTGGCCGTGAAACACGATCTGCCGGGCGTTGGCTCAAACTTGCAGGACCATCTCGATCTGTTCGTTATCAGCGAATGCACTGGCGATCACACCTATGACGGCGTGGCAAAGTTGCACCGCACGCTTGGCGCGGGTCTGCAATATATCCTGCTGCGTTCCGGCCCGGTGGCGTCGAGCCTGTTTGAGACGGGCGGCTTCTGGTATGCCGACCCGGAGGCCCGGTCGCCGGATATCCAGTTCCATCTGGGGCTTGGTTCGGGGATTGAAGCCGGCGTCGAGAAGCTGAAGAATGCGGGCGTGACGCTCAATTCCGCCTATCTGCATCCGCGCTCGCGTGGGACGGTGCGTCTGGCGTCCAGCGATCCGGCAGCGGCCCCGCTGATCGACCCCAATTACTGGAGCGATCCGCACGATCTGAAGATGTCATTGGAAGGGCTGAAGATCGCCCGCGAAATCCTGCAGCAGGACGCTTTGAAGCCCTTTGTCATGGCCGAGCGACTGCCGGGACCGAAAGTGATGACTGACGACGATTTGTTCGACTATGCCTGCGCCAATGCCAAGACCGATCACCATCCGGTCGGCACCTGCAAGATGGGCACCGATGCTTCCGCCGTGGTCGATCTGGAACTGAGGGTTCGCGGTCTGGAGGGCTTGCGTGTCTGCGACAGCTCGATCATGCCACGCGTGCCGTCCTGCAACACCAATGCGCCGACAATCATGGTCGGCGAAAAGGGATCGGACATTATTCGCGGGCGCGATCCACTGCCGCCAACGGTTTTCTCCTGGGAGAAAAATGAACAGAAGCCGCGTGCAAGGGTTTAATCTGCTCCGTCCGCCGGTTCAAAGCGCAGATAGCCGACGACATCTGAACCCTTGTGGTTCGGATTGTCGGAGGGGTGATTGACGCCGTCATTGACCGGGATAACCTTGAAGTCGAAAGGCGAAACGCCTTCCAGACAAGCCGCATTCACGCCAAACTGGCGTGGATTGGAGCGGCGCTGGTGATGCGTATAGATTCCGCATCTGGAGCAGAAGAAATGCTTCGCAACGCCGGTATTGAATGTGTAGAGGGTGAGCGCGTCTTCCCCTTGCAGGATTTCCAGCCCGCCGAGTTCCGCTGATACGACGACTGCGCCGCGCATCCGGCAATAGGAGCAGTCGCAGCGGCGCGCGCTATGCAGGCCGTCGGACAGTTTTACGCGAAAACGCACCGTTCCGCAGTGGCATGCGCCGTTGGCTTCCTTGATGTCCGGATTCATTTTTCACTCCATTCTGCCTTTGCGGACGATATTTTCTTTTCTGCCAGTTTACCACCGACGAAAACCGATTAAGTTCGTTGCCGGAAATGCTTCAGGGAGGGAACGGCATGAGCGAATTCGCAGTCATCACAGGCGGCAGCACGGGTATTGGCAGACATCTGGTCACGGCCTTTGCCGAGGCGGGCTATGCGGTTGCTTTCAGCTACAAGGATGAGGACGGCGCAGCCCAGTCGTTGGTCGAGGCGATTGAAGCGAGCGGCGGTCAGGCGCTTGGGCTTGCCTGTGATGTCGGTGTGGGGGCAGAAGTCGATGCCTTCTTTGATGAGGCTTGCAGCTGGTTCGGCGATGCGCCCGACGTGCTCGTCAACAATGCCGGTATCCAGACATGGAGTTCGCTGCTGGAACTTGGCGAAGACGAGTGGGACGATGTCATCCGCACCAATCTGAAGGGCTGCTTCCTCAACACACAGGCGGCGGCCAAGCGCATGGTGGATGCGGACAAGAGCGGCGCGATCATCAATATCGGTTCGGGCTGCAACAAGCTCGCTTTCCCGAAGCTCGTTTCCTACACGGCCTCCAAGGGCGGCATTGAACAGTTCACCAAGGTTTCGGCGGTGGAACTTGGACCGCACGGCATTCGGGTGAATTGTGTGGCCCCCGGCGCAATCCTCAATGATCGCACAGCGCTGGAACAGCCTGACTATGCAGGCACTTGGGCCAAGGTCACGCCCTTGCGGCGGGTCGGTAGCGTCGAGGACCTTGCTGGGCCGGTGCTGTTTTTTGCGTCCGAGGCCGCACGCTTTGTGACGGGCCAGACGCTCTGGGTCGATGGCGGCGTCTTCTCGCAGGCCAACTGGCCTTATGACAGGTAAGTTTTAAGTGGTGATCCCGACTGGATTCGAACCAGTGGCCTACAGATTAGGAATCTGTCGCTCTATCCTACTGAGCTACGGGACCGACCGTTAGAGCCATCCGCTTTTGCCAGCGATGCCAGCATGTTCGGATGTTTCCGACACATACTGGGTTTCATGGCGGTAGCCAACCCCGCAAAAAGCGGGGTAGGCGGATTTTCTCAGATTGCGAGTGGCGCTCAGGCGGCGAGCGCCGTTTCGGCTACGACTACGAAATAGCTGACGCCATAGGGAATGGCGTCGTCGTTGAAATCGTAGGCAGGATGATGCAAGCCCGGCGTATCGCCATTGCCGATGAAGATATAGGCGCCGGGGCGGGCTTCCAGCATGTAGGAAAAGTCCTCCGCCGCCATCATCGGCTCGACATTGGCGTTGACCTTGCCTTCACCTGCGACGCTGCTGGCGATGCGCTCGGCAAATTCCGTCTGCGCATCGTGATTGAAGGTGACCGGATAATTGTTCTTGTAGCGCACGGTAATCTCTGCACCGGTGACGGCGGCGATGCCCGCTGCCACTTCGCGGATGCGGCGTTCAGCGAAGGCGCGTGTTTCCTTTTGCAGCGTGCGGACGGTGCCCGATAGCGTCGCCTTTTCCGGGATCACATTATAGGCCTCGCCCGCGATAAACTTCGTGACCGAGATGACGAGCGAATCCAGCGGATCGGTATTGCGTGAGACAATGCCCTGCAAAGCCATCATTAGTTGCGAACCGGCCAGAATTGGATCGATGGTGCGGTGCGGCTGCGCCGCATGCCCGCCGCGTCCGCTGACAAAGAGATCGAATTCGTCCGTTGCAGCCATGATCGGTCCCTTACACATGGCAAACTGACCGATCGGCAGACCTGGCATGTTATGCACGCCATAGACTTCCGAAATGCCGAAGCGATCCATGACACCGTCTTCGACCATGGCAAGCCCGCCCGCGCCGCCTTCTTCGGCGGGCTGGAAAAGCAGCGCGACCGAGCCGCGGAAATTGCGCGTCTCGCTCAGATATTGCGCAGCGCCCAGCAGCATGGAGGTGTGGCCGTCATGGCCGCAGGAATGCGCCTTGCCGGGGTTTTGCGACGCCCATTCGACGCCGCTTGTTTCGGTGATCGGCAGCGCGTCCATGTCGGCGCGCAGGCCGATTGCCGGGCCGTCGCCGTGGCGGCCCTTGATGATGCCAACCACGCCGGAACGACCGACGCCGGTTTCCACATGGTCGCAGCCGAAGGCTTTCAGCTTTTCCGCGACGAATTTTGCGGTGTCGTGCACATCGTAGAGCAGTTCAGGATTCTGGTGTAGCTGGCGTCGCCAGGCGGCGATTTCCGCCTGCGTTTCTACGGCACGATTAAGCACTGGCATTTCGGAGAGGCTCCCGTATTGGGTCTATATGGGCTTGGGCCAACATGGCCCAATGTGGCATGGTTGGGTGTGATTTGAAGGAAGCAGGATATGACGTTTCGGTGAAATCCGGCAATCCCTGTTTGCCTTTTCCTCGCCACATGGCATAGATAAGAGCAACGCAAATCCTCCTTATATGACCGGAAGTGTCGTGTGTCGTCCTGATGGCGATTTGGAACCATTGAATTGAGCCGTGCAAACGGAGACCCGCAGAAATTGCGGGCCATTATTGATTGGAACTGCGCAATGTTGTCGAAGTCGTTGAAAATCCTGGTTGCTGCCGCAGCAATGACTGGCACGGCGATGGGAGCGGCGCTGGCCAATCCGTCTATCGCCGTCGATGTGGCAACCGGCAAGGTCTACGCCCAGCAGGATGCATTCCAGCGCTGGTATCCGGCTTCGCTCACCAAGCTGATGACAACCTATGTCACGTTTCGCGCGCTTCAGTCCGGTCGCATGACGCTCGAATCTCCCGTGCCGATGACGGTTCGCGCCGCCAAGGAGCCACCGAGCAAGATGGGCTACAAGCCCGGTTCCGTGATGACGCTCGATACTGCGCTCAAGATCATGCTCGTCAAATCCGCCAATGACGTCGCCGTCGCCGTGGGCGAGGCTGTGGGTGGCAGTGAGGCGGGCTTCGTGCAGCTCATGAATGCCGAAGCGCAGCGCCTCGGCATGGTTGGATCGCATTTCGCCAATCCGAATGGCCTGCACGATCCGAACAATTATACGACGGCGCGCGATCTGGCGGTTCTCGCCGTGCAGCTGCGCCGCGAATTCCCGCAATATGCGCATTATTTCTCGACCGAGGCCATCGATCCGGGCGCGGGCAAAAAAGTTCAGGCCAATTATAACATTCTGCTGGGCCGCTATGACGGCGCTGATGGCATGAAAACCGGTTTCGTCTGCGCTTCGGGCTTCAATCTGGCCGGTTCCGCCACCCGTAACGGTCGCACTGTGCTGGCCATCGTGCTTGGCGCGGATCGTCAGGAAACGCGTGCCGTTCAGGCAGCGCAAATGATGACCGACGCTTTCCGTGACAACACTTCCGGCGGTGCAACGCTTGCAACGCTGCGGCCAACCGCAGGCGGCAATCTCAATGAGGCTGTCGATATGCGCAAGGCGATCTGTAGTCAGGAGGCCATGGCCGATCGCTGGGACGGTCGCGATGTTGAAGGCAAGCTGAAGATCAACTCGCCCTATATTCACGCCATGGATCACGATCCGGTTGCCGTGCAGGTCGGACTTGTTTCCGAACCGGGCCCGGTCACCAAGCCAAGCCAGCTCCACATCTCGCAGGTGCCTGTGCCAATGCCGCGCCCGCAGCGTGCAGCGGGTGTGAAAACAACCGCGATCAACTGATCCACCACGACATTGGGCTGGTATTGTCAGCCCAACCCATCGTGCTCCTGAAGTGTCGCGCCCTCAAAGTGTGAAGTGTTTGCCATGCCAAATCCTATTCCCGTCTCCGTGTTGACCGGCTTTCTGGGCTCCGGCAAGACCACGCTGCTCAACCGGCTTCTGAAGGATCTGGCCTTGAGCGACACCGCCGTGATCATCAATGAATTTGGCGAAGTGGGCATCGACCATCTGCTGGTCGAGCAGGCGAGCGAGGGTGTTATCGAGCTGTCGGACGGTTGCCTGTGCTGTACGGTGCGCGGCGAACTGGTGGACACGCTGGCCGATCTGATCGACCGCTTGCAGACCGGGCGCATCAAGGCGCTGAAGCGGGTCATCATTGAAACGACTGGCCTTGCCGATCCGGCGCCTGTCCTGCATTCGATCATGGGGCATCCCGTGTTGATGCAGGCTTTCCGTCTCGATGGCGTGCTGACAACCGTCGATGCCGTCAACGGTATGGCGACGCTCGACAACCATGAGGAAGCGGTCAAGCAGGCGGCAATGGCCGACCGGATCATCCTCACCAAGTCAGATTTGCCCGAAGCGCAAGCAGGCTTGGCGGCGCTGAAAGCGCGTCTCAGAGCGCTCAATCCGGGCGCCGAGATTCTGACGGCAGGTGATGAGCGCACCGGCTATGCGGCTTTGTTCGAATGCGGATTATATAATCCTGAGACCAAAACCGCGGATGTGCAGCGCTGGCTCAAGGCGGAAGCCTATGAGGATGATGACCATCACGATCACGATCACGATCATGGCCACCATCACGGGCATGACCATGTGTGCGGGCCGGATTGCGATCACGACCATGATCATGGCCACGGCCATGGACACCACCATCATCATCATGCGCATCATCACCACCATGACGATGCCATCCGCTCGTTTTCGCTGCGGCACGATGCACCTATTCCGCTTTCGACCTTCGATATGTTCCTTGATCTCTTGCGTTCAACGCATGGCGAGAAGCTGTTGCGCGTCAAAGGCATTGTGCAGATCGCCGAAGATCCGGAACGTCCCGTCGTGATCCACGGCGTGCAGAAGATTTTCCACCCGCCAGCGCGCCTGCCAGAATGGCCCCTGGGGCCGCAGGGCGAGAAGCAGACGCTTCTGGTCATGATCGTGAAGGACCTGCCGGAAAGCTATGTGCGGGAACTCTTCGACGCGTTTCTGGGTCGTCCGAGCCTTGACCGGCCAGACCGGGCGGCGCTGATGGAAAATCCATTGGCAATCCCCGGCTTCTCGCCAAAGCATTGAGTTTTATTTTTTCCGGATCAGGAAACGCTGCACGGTTTCACTGCGCTCATGTTCAATGAGCGCATGGCCTTCTTGCGTGCAAAAATGCGGCAGGTCGATACCGGAAAGCGGGTCGGTCGCCTCCACCCAAAGCTGCGCGCCGCTCGCCATTTTTTCAAGGCGATGACGGGTTTTCAAAACCGGAAGGGGGCATTTCAGCCCCCTCAGGTCATAAACGGGAATTTGCGCCTCGGCTGAGGTCAGTTGCCGACGATCTTCCACCATGGCTTTTTCGCTTCCGGTGCAGCCACAGGTGCTGGCTGATCGATATTCTGGGCAACCGTGCTACCGGTGGTGACCGGCGAAACGTCGGCAGGTATTGCCGCGTTCTGGCTCGGATTCTGCTGCGGCGTAGGCACCGAAGCGGTCCGGGTTGATTGCGCCGGAATGGCTGGAGCAGCAGCAGGAGCCGCGACTGGAGCAGTTGCGGACGGTGCTGGCGTTGCCGCAATCGCCGTGGCCGTCGGCTGGGATAGCGCCGGCGTGACAGGACGAATATCCGGTGCGCCAGCCTTTTCAGCCGAAGACGGCGTGAGCGAAGGCGGTTCGCGGGTTACCTTTTCGCCGCGGGCGCGTGCAGCGCTCCAAGCCGAAACGAGCTTGGCTTCGGTCAAGCCCTGGATCGACGGAGCAGGGGCCTTTTGCGACGCGCTGAAGGCGCTCTGGAAGGTCTTCTCATACGACGTATAGGCCGTCGACATCGCATCGGTGTTGGCCGATGGCGGGCAGGCATCCGTTGCCGAGAGGGGCTGGTCGTCCGGCGAAGCAACGTTGAATACGTAGCGCTTTTCGCAAACGTCGACCTTTGGCGGCACCTTGGTCACTTCGAAAGCGTCGTAACCTTGCTTCAGCATTTTCCAGAAGCCGTAATTCGGGTCGCTCTTGTAACGGGCCATGTTGGCCGCTGTCATCCGGAACGGAAAAGCCTGAATCTGGAAGTCGCGCTGGCCGCCCTTGAAGGCGTCGCGTCCAAAAGCGTAGATTTCAGAGACGCTCTCATCGGTCATCGAATAGCAGCCCGACGACGAGCACGCACCATGCACCATCAGGTTCTGGCCCGTGCGCCCGTTGGCGCGATCATAGGCGTTGGGGAAACCGATGTTGAAGGCGAGATAATAATTGGATTTCGGGTTCATCTGCCCAGGATGGACGGTGTAGAAACCTTCCGGAGCCTGACGGTCACCCTCGATATATTTCGGTCCGAGCTTGCCCGACCATTTGCAGATCTCATAAGAAGCGATCTGGTCGTACTTGCCGTTATTCTTCTGTTTCCAGACTTCGAGAACGCCTTCTTCCTTGAAAATGCGCACGGTGATTGGCGAGGTGCGGGTCATGCCCTTCGCCTTCATCTTCGTCACGATCTTTTCGGGAAGCGGCTTTTCAGCGCGCAAGCTCAGGTCGGATACGGACGAACCCTGACATCCCGCGAGAAGCGCGGTTGCCATGACGGTTCCAAGTATTGCGGTTCTGATCTTCATATCGCATCGATTTTGTTAGAACGGTGCAAGAGACGATTTCCTGCTCGGATGATTTTGACAACCAAACCTTACGGTATCGTTTACAAATCCTTGCTTGGATATCTAAAAATTAACGCGACGGCAATATGGCGGAAATGACGTGGAGATGCAAATCCGGGACGTGAAGAACATCCCGGATGAAAAATGGCAAAACAGACAGGGGTTTTATTAGAGGTTACGACCGATCTGGAGGAATTTCTGACGGCGTTCCTGCTTCAGGGTCTCGCCGTCGATATCTTTCATCGAGCGTAACGATGCCGTGATCATGTCGCCCGCTGCATCGATGACGGCTTCCTTGCCGCGATGCGCGCCGCCGAGCGGCTCAGGAATAATGCCGTCGATGACCTTGAGATCGAACAGATCCTGCGCGGTGATGCGCATGTTGGAGGCGGCATCCTTCGCACGGGTGGAATCATGCCACAGGATCGAGGCAGCACCTTCCGGCGAGATGACCGAATAGATCGAATGTTCGAGCATATAGACGCGATTGGCGACGGCGATCGCGATTGCGCCGCCCGAACCGCCTTCGCCGATGATGATCGAGACCACTGGTACGCGCAGACGCAGGCATTCGGCGGTGGAGCGGGCAATGGCTTCCGCCTGGCCGCGTTCTTCGGCGCTGACGCCCGGATAGGCGCCTGCCGTATCAACCAGCGTGATCAGCGGCAGCTGGAAACGGTCGGCCATTTCCATGATGCGGACGGCCTTGCGGTAGCCTTCCGGACGGGCCGAGCCGAAATTGTGCTTCAGGCGCGTCTTGGTGTCCGAGCCCTTTTCCTGACCGAGAATGGCAACGGGCTGTCCGTTGAAACGGGCAAAGCCTGCCTGCAACGCCTCGTCATTGGCGAACTGGCGATCACCGGCCAAAGGCGTGAATTCCGTAAACAGCCGGTCGATATATTCGAGGCAATGCGGACGATCCGGGTGACGGGCGATCTGCGCCTTCTGCCAAGGGGTCAGCTTGCGATAGATATCTTTCAGCGCATCAGCCGAACGCTTCTCGAGGCGGCGAATCTCGTCGCTCATCTCAACGCTGCCTTGTTCCTGCGCGAGCTTCTTCAGCTCAAGAATCTGGCCTTCGAGATCGGCGACGGGTTTTTCAAAATCGAGATAGTTGTACATCGGGCCTGACTGTTCGTGCGTTTCTAATGAGCTCGCCGCAATTGCGTGCCTGAAGAAGGCTGTTTTACGGCGCTTTACATATTCACTGCGGGCTCAACTTGCAAATTTTGACTTTCTCATAACCGGAGCAGGCTCAATCGGCAAGCGGATGATGCTCACTGACCAGTTTATGCAGCCTTTCCTCAAGCACATGCGTATAAATCTGCGTGGTCGAGATATCTGCGTGGCCGAGCAATTGCTGCACTGTGCGCAAATCAGCGCCATTTTGCAAAAGATGGCTGGCAAAGGCATGGCGCAAAACATGGGGTGAAATGGCGGCAGCGGAAAGATTGGCGCGGGCGGCAAGCCCTTTCAGCTCTCGGGCAAAAACCTGTCGCGCCAGATGTCCGCTTTCCGAGAAGGCCGGAAACAGCCATGGGTTCTCGTCACTGGCGGGCAAGGAATCGCGCAAGGTCAGGAAGGCTTGCAGCGCATCCCGCGCCTTGGGCGACAGGGGCACCATGCGGTCCTTCGAACCTTTGCCGCGCACCAGCAGGAAACGGTGATCGGTGCGGGCAACGCGCACCGGCAGACCCACCAGCTCTGAAACACGCAAGCCCGTCGCATAGAGCGTTTCGATCAGCGCATGAAGCCGCAGCGCCTTGATACGCTCGCCTTGCTCGGTGGCTTCGCTTGCTTCCAGCGCGGCACGGTCGAGAAGGCGCGTGACCTGATCGACGCTCATGATCTTGGGCAGAGGCTTCTGCTTTTTTGGCGCATCGATGACCCCGGTGGGGTCGTCCTGACGATAGCCTTCCGAATAGAGAAACCGAAAGAACTGGCGCAGCGCGGACAGGCGGCGCGCCTGCGATGTCGCGGCAAAACCTTCCGTCGCCATGCCGTCCAGAACCGAGCGGATATGATCAGCTTGCGCTTCTGCGAGATTGATGCCGCGCTCGCCAAGGGCTTCCGCGGTCATTTGCAGGTCGCGGGCATAGGATTCGAGCGTGTTGCCCGCAGCGCCCCGTTCGGCGCTCATCATTTCAAGGAAATTTTCAATCGCCAGAGATGCGCGCATCGTCATTCCTAGGGTTTGGCCTGGGGATCGGTTTGCGTTGAAGGCGTGGTTGTCTCCGCTGCCGGTTCCTCCGTCGAGGCCGTTCCACCAGCCGAAGACGTCGGCGCAATCGGCACAGGCTTCAATTTGGAAGCCGGAATTTCCACCTTCATTTCCTGGGTCTGCGGCGTGACAAAATTCGCAAGCGCATACATCGCAGCATAGGCAATGGCTGCGATCACGACGACGAAAGCGATGAGGCGCGTCAGCGTAGGCATATGTCGTTTATGATGCGGCATTGCGATGAAAGCAAGAATGTCGGTGGCATCGCTGCAAAAAGCCGCCATTCCTGCTTTCAGATTCCATGAAAGCAATTGACGCAGCCCGGTTTTTCATGTGGAACCATCCCAAATGGATGAGGTTGATGAGCAGTATAGAAAAACAAGCCAATCTACATGAGAAGGCGGGGCTCCATGGGCGGGCCGACGCTATCCGTGGTCTGCTCGGTACGAAGGTTCTGGTGCTGGTCGGACTGATGGGCGCTGGCAAGTCTACCATCGGTCGCAAAATGGCTTCGATGCTCGGTCTTCCTTTTCGCGATGCCGATACGGAGATCGAAGCCGTCTCGCGCATGACGATTCCCGAACTGTTCGAAGCTTATGGCGAGGTTGAATTCCGCGATCTCGAACGCCGGGTTATCCTGCGTCTTCTCGATGACGGCCCGATGGTGCTTGCTACCGGGGGCGGCGCATATATGAATGCCGAAACGCGCGCCGCTGTCTCCGCGGCGGGCATCTCCATCTGGCTCAATGCCGATATCGATGTGCTGATGGACAGGGTTTCACGCCGCCAGAACCGGCCGCTTCTTCGCAACAGCGATCCACGCGCCGTCATGCAGAAACTGATGAACGAGCGCTATCCCGTTTACGCGCTCGCCGATCTGCAAATGATGACGCGCGAAGAGAAGAAAGAAATCATTGCCGACGAGCTGATCGAGGTTCTCGCGCAGCATCTGGAAAAACGGCAGTTCGCGGACTGATTGGCCTAAGCGAGGATTGCCTTGCAGAAACCGGACCACGGGAAAATCGACTGGAGAATAAGCATGAACGCGCCTTCGCCCGCACATGACAGTGTCACCGTTCCGGTTTCGCTGGGAGAGCGCTCTTACGATATCCTCATCGGCAAGGGCCTCGTCGACCGTGCAGGGGTGGAAGTTGCCAAGCGGCTGAAGGGCGCGCGCGTTGCCATCGTCACCGATGAAAATGTCGCCAAGGCGCATCTCGAACGGCTGACGGCAAGTTTCAATCAGGCGGGCATAGAAGCGACGCCGGTTGTTGTCGCACCTGGCGAAAAGTCCAAATCCTTCGCGATGCTTGAAACCGTCACCAATGCCATTCTGGCTGCCCGGCTGGAGCGCGGCGATGCGCTGGTAGCTTTTGGCGGCGGCGTCGTGGGCGACCTGTCCGGCTTCGTGGCGGGTATTGTGCGACGCGGCATGAATTTCGTGCAGATGCCGACATCGCTTCTGGCGCAGGTGGATTCGTCGGTTGGCGGCAAGACGGGCATCAACACCGCTTATGGCAAGAACCTCGTTGGCGTCTTCTACCAGCCGCAGCTGGTGCTTGCCGATACGGATGTGCTGGATACGCTGAGCCCGCGTGAATTCCGGGCCGGTTATGCGGAAGTCGCCAAATATGGACTTATCGACCGCCCGGATTTCTTTGCCTGGCTGGAGAAGAACTGGCATGAAGTTTTTGCTGGTGGTGCGGCGCGAACCGAAGCCATTGCCGAATCCTGCCGTTCGAAGGCTGCCGTTGTGGCGCGCGACGAGCGCGAAACGGGCGACCGTGCGCTTCTCAATCTGGGCCATACATTCGGCCATGCGCTGGAAACGGCGACGGGCTACGATTCCAGCCGTCTGGTGCATGGTGAGGGCGTGGCCATTGGCATGGCGCTGGCGCATCGTTTCTCGGTGAAGATGAATCTGGCCGGCGTGGAAGCGGTGGAGCGGGTTGAGGCGCATCTGAAGGCCGTAGGCCTCCCGACCGCGCTGTCCGACGTTCCGGGCGGCTTGCCGCCTGCTGAAAAGCTGATGGACTATATCGCGCAGGACAAGAAAGTGGCGCGGGGCGCGCTCACCTTCATTCTGACGCATGGTATCGGCCAGTCCTTCATTGCCAAGGATGTACCGCCTGCTGCCGTGCTGGAGTTTCTGAAGGAACGTCTGGCTACTGCATAATTCTCATAGCGCAACCGGTCGGCGCGGACGGAAAAGGAGATCGATGGGATGGTTTTCGAACTCTGGATCATGTGCGGGATCATCCTGCTTTGTGTCATTCTGTCGGCCTTTTTCTCCGGTTCCGAAACGGCGCTGACCGCCGCATCCCGTGCGCGCATGCATTCGCTGGAAAATCAGGGCGACGAGCGCGCCGAAGTGGTGCAGCAATTGATCGGCAGGCGCGACCGGCTGATCGGCGCGCTGCTGATCGGGAATAATCTCGCCAATATTCTCGCATCCTCGATCGCGACCAGCATTTTCCTCACCTTCTTTGGCGATGCCGGTGTGGCCTATGCCACCATCGCCATGACGGTCATTCTGGTGATCTTCGCCGAGGTACTGCCGAAATCCTGGGCGATTTCCGCGCCAGATCGCTTTTCGCTGGCAGTGGCGCGCGCCGTTTCCGTGGTGGTCTCGGTGATCGGCCCGATTTCGACGGCGATCAACTGGATCGTGCGTACAATCCTGCGGCTGTTCGGCATCAATCTCGCGGCTGGCCGCTCGATGCTTTCGGCGCATGACGAATTGCGTGGCGCGGTGGAAGTGCTACATCGCGACGGTTCGGTGATCAAGGAAGACCGCGACCAGCTGGGCGGTCTTCTCGATCTCAAGGAGCTGGAAGTCAGCGACGTCATGGTGCACCGCACGGCGATGGGAACCATCAATGCCGATGCGCCCGCCGAGCAGATCGTCGGCGATATTCTGGCGAGCCCGCACACGCGCATGCCGGTCTGGCGCAACGATATCGACAATATCGTCGGCATTATTCACACCAAGGATCTGGTGCGGGCGCTTTATGATGTCGATAATGACTTTAGCCGCATCGACATCATGAAAGTGGCTAGCAAGCCGTGGTTCGTGCCGGACACAACGACCTTGCAGGACCAGCTGAACGCCTTTTTGCGCCGCAAGGCGCACATTGCCATCGTCGTGGACGAATATGGCGATGTGCAGGGTCTGGTGACGCTGGAAGACATTCTGGAAGAAATCGTCGGTGATATTGCCGATGAGCACGATATCGACATGCAGGGTGTCCGCCTGCAACCGGACGGTTCGTTCATTGTCGACGGATCACTGCCGATTCGCGATCTCAACCGGGCGCTCGACTGGTCGCTGCCCGATGAGGAAGCGACGACGATTGCCGGGCTGGTCATTCATGAAACTCAGTCTATCCCGGAAGTGAAGCAGGCCTTCACCTTTCACGGCAAGCGGTTCTCCGTGTTGAAAAAGGAGAAAAACCGCCTGACGCGTTTGCGTATCGTAACGCTCGATGCCGATGGAAAACCAATCGTCGCCGTTGGCGTTCTGCCGCCGCGTACCTAAATGGGCAGGATCAGCGGCGCGTCGGTTCGCCGGGCGCGGACGGTTCCAGCGCCAATGCATGAACGCCGTTGTTCAATTCGTCCTTGAGGACTTCGTTGATGGCGCGATGGCGTTGAACGCGACTCAGGCCCGTGAAGGCATCGGAGACGATACGGACGCGAAAATGCGTTTCGCCTGAGCCGTCGAAAGCTGCTTGATGATCGCTGTCGTGATGATGATGGCCAGCGTGAAGATGGCTTTCATTAATGATTTCAAGCCGTTCTGGCGCGAAAGCTGTTGTAAGCTTTGCTTGCATCACGTCTTGTTTGCTATTGTGAATGGACATTTGGGCTGGTTCTCCCCATATACACGCTGTGCTTCATATAGACTCAAGCCCCGACGGCCCAAGGTGGGGCAAATCCGCACAGGAAACTAATCCGCTTCAAAATTTCGCCCTGTTGAAATGGCTAAAAGCCCAACCGGACGAAATGTCAATTCTTGTTTAGCAACCCCTTAATCCGCATAATTGATTCGATGACCACGAACTCCAAACTTTTCGACAGTATCCGCATTCGCCCGAAGAAGACGCAGCAGGCCAAGTCCAGTGGACCCTGCTGTCAGTGGGACGGTTGTGACAAGCCTGGCACGCATCGCGCGCCGGTCGGACGCATGCGCGAAGGGGAATATTTCCACTTCTGCATCGATCACGTGCGGGAATATAATAAGAATTTCAACTATTTCTCCGGCCTTGCCGATGGAGATATCGCCAAGTTCCAGAAGGACGCGGTCACTGGCCATCGTCCAACCTGGTCCACGACGGCGAATTCGACGGCGAAGGCGCGCACCTCGCCGGACGTGGCAAAGATGCGCTCCGGATCGGCTTCCTATCACAATCGCATTCGCGATCCGTTCAATTTCGTGAAGGAAGCCAAGGGTCAGGAACCGGGGGCGACAGCCAAGCGCAAGCCGCGCACGCTGGAAATCAAAGCGCTCGCTACACTCGGACTTGAACCAAATTCGACTAGCGATAAGATTAAGGCGCGCTATAAAGAGCTGGTAAAACAGCACCATCCCGATGCGAATGGTGGTGACCGCGGTTCTGAAGAGAGATTCCGCGATGTCATTCAGGCTTACCAATTGCTCAAGCAGGCAGGTTTTTGCTAGAGCATGAGGGCTCGGCCAGTCTTGAACTGGCCGGTTTTCGATTGATTAAGTCGAGCTGTGGCTCAAGCCGCATTTATGCGACGCCAGATGTTGTCATTTGGCTGCAAAATGCTCTGACGGACATTCTCCTGCCGTGCTGCCAAGCGCGGATTCAAGCATGGATGCCCGCAACGAACGACGGAAGGGGCATACCACCGGCTTGCCGGACCTCATGCCCCGGATGATACTTGGATGTCGCGGCCGGACAGTCCTGCCGCCCTGGAGGCATGATGAACAAGGTTGAGCGGGATATAGCCAATTTGCCGGATACGATGGTTTCGGTGCGTGAAGTGTTCGGAATTGATTCCGACATGAAAGTACCGGCCTATGCGGCGGGCGACTCCTATGTGCCGGAGCGTGATCCGGATTATCTTTTCGACCGTCAGACGACGCTCGCGATCCTGGCCGGTTTTGCCTATAACCGCCGCGTGATGGTTTCGGGCTATCACGGCACGGGTAAATCGACCCATATCGAACAGGTTGCATCGCGCCTGAACTGGCCTTGCGTCCGCGTCAATCTCGACAGCCATGTCAGCCGTATCGACCTCGTCGGCAAGGATGCCATCGTCGTCAAGGACGGCGTGCAGGTCACGGAATTCAAGGAAGGCATTCTGCCCTGGGCTTACCAGCACAATGTCGCGCTTGTGTTCGACGAATATGATGCCGGTCGTCCGGATGTGATGTTCGTGATCCAGCGCGTGCTGGAAACCTCCGGCCGCCTCACGCTGCTCGACCAGAGCCGCGTTATTCATCCGCACCCGGCTTTCCGTCTGTTCGCGACTGCCAATACGGTGGGCCTCGGCGATACGACCGGCCTTTATCATGGCACGCAGCAGATCAATCAGGCGCAGATGGATCGTTGGTCCATCGTGACGACGCTGAACTATCTGCC
Organism: Brucella sp. 22210; assembly: GCF_052045675.1. Classification (NCBI taxonomy): domain Bacteria; kingdom Pseudomonadati; phylum Pseudomonadota; class Alphaproteobacteria; order Hyphomicrobiales; family Brucellaceae; genus Brucella; species Brucella sp. 22210. The sequence continues at coordinate 99,687 of NZ_JBQEPD010000001.1, read as the reverse complement.
GCACGACAACGAAGTGAACATCGTTCTCGCCAAGGCCAAGCAGTTCCAGAATGCGGAAGGCCGCGAGATCGTCAACAAGATGGTTCGCGTTGCCGACATGACCCGTCAGGCTTTCATCAACGGCGATCTTTCGACCGTGATGAGCCCGCGTACGGTCATCACCTGGGCTGAAAATGCTGCGATCTTCGGCAATGATGTCGGTTTTGCCTTCCGCCTGACCTTCCTCAACAAGTGCGATGAACTGGAACGTGCGACGGTGGCTGAGTTCTATCAGCGCGCCTTCGGTACCGAACTGCCGGAATCGGCAGCCAATATCGTTCTGGCCTGATGCTGTTCTCCTGAAAGCGGAGACCGCTTTCAGGGCAAAGACAAGCATGAGGAAAATTGATGATACCTGTCGCCGCTATGGCGGCAGGGCCTTGATTTGATGGGAAGCAGGATAGGCATATGTCAGGCCAGATGTCAGGAATGGGCGACAATTCGCGTGAGCGCAAGCCGGGGCCAGTGGACTCCGAGCCGTTCAAGCGCGCGGTAACGGCTTGCATGCGCGCCATTTCCGGCGAAAACGAGCTGGAAGTAGCGTTCAGCAATGATCGCCCCGCTCTGACGGCCAATCGCGCCCGACTGCCCGATCTGCCGAAGCGCCCGACCGCGCATGATATTGCGGTTACGCGTGGCCTTGGCGACTCGATGGCGCTGCGTCAGGCGCGCCACAATCCCCGCATTCATGCGCAGCTCGCGCCGGAAGGCAAACAGGCGCGCGCCATTTATGACGCCGTTGAGCAGGCCCGTGTCGAGGCAATCGGCGCGCGCGCCATGGCTGGCGTTGCCGATAATCTGGCGACCATGCTGGCAGACAAATATGCCAAGGCCAATTTCTCGGCTGTTACGGACAAGGAAGATGCGCCGCTTGAGGAAGCGGTGTCGCTGCTCTTGCGCGAAAAACTGACCGGACGGGCAGCACCTGCTGAAGCGGGTCAGGTGCTGGAGCTGTGGCGCGACTGGATCGAGCAGAAGGCTGGCGGCGATCTGGCGCGTCTGGGTGAAAACCTCGACGATCAGCAGGCTTTTGCACGCACTGTGCGCGATATGCTCGCATCGATGGACATGGCTGAAGAGCTGTCGCAGGAAGAGCCGAGCGACGATCAGGAACAGAACGAAGAACAGACGCCCGATTCCGACGAGAACGAGGAAGGCGGCGACGAGAGCCAGGAAGGCTCCGATTCCGCTGAAAGCGAAGAATCCGACAGCTCGAGCGAAGAAGGCGAGCAGGGCGAGATGGATGCTGCCGACGCATCCGCTGACGATATGGACGAGAGCGAGGATATCGACGCGGAAACGCCGGGTGATACGCGTCGTCCCAACCAGCCTTTCGGCAATTTTGCCGAGCAGATCGACTATAAGGTTTTCACACGAGAATTCGATGAAGAGGTCGAGGCGACGGACCTGTGCGACGAGGCTGAGCTCGACCGTCTGCGCGGCTTCCTCGACAAGCAGCTTGCCAATTTGCAGGGTGTGGTGGGCCGTCTGGCCAATCGTCTCCAGCGCCGCCTGATGGCGCAGCAGAGCCGTTCCTGGGATTTCGATCTGGAAGAGGGCTATCTCGATTCGGCTCGTCTCGTGCGTATCGTGATCGATCCGACCCAGCCTCTGTCCTACAAGATGGAGCGCGACACGGATTTCCGCGATACAGTCGTGACGCTGGTTCTGGATAATTCCGGCTCCATGCGTGGTCGTCCGATCACGGTTGCGGCCACCTGCGCCGATATTCTTGCCCGCACGCTGGAGCGTTGCGGCGTCAAGGTGGAAATTCTCGGCTTCACGACCAAGGCCTGGAAGGGTGGTCAGTCGCGCGAAGCCTGGCTGTCACGCGGCAAGCCAGCCAATCCGGGTCGTCTCAACGATCTGCGCCACATCGTCTATAAGAGCGCTGACGCGCCATGGCGTCGTGCACGGCGCAATCTTGGCCTGATGATGCGTGAAGGCCTCCTCAAGGAAAATATTGACGGTGAGGCACTGATCTGGGCGCATCAGCGCCTGTTGGGCCGTCCCGAGCAGCGCAAGATCCTGATGATGATCTCCGATGGCGCGCCGGTCGACGATTCGACGCTGTCGGTCAATCCGGGCAACTATCTGGAACGCCATCTGCGCGCAGTGATTGAAGAGATTGAAACACGTTCGCCGGTCGAGCTGATCGCTATCGGTATCGGCCATGACGTGACGCGCTATTACCGTCGCGCCGTGACGATTGTCGATGCGGAAGAGCTGGCAGGCGCCATGACCGAGCAGCTTGCATCCCTGTTCGAGGAACAGGGCGCGGCCGCAGCCGGTAACGGCAAACGCCGGGCTGGCGGACGACGCTAGGGCGGTTCCGGTTAAAACGGAATCGTGGAACCGCTCTATCTATTTGTTTCGACGCATTATCCGACGCATCGAAGCGGGATTAGAAATCAGTCCAGTGGACTGATTTCCCCGCGTAGGCGCTTCGCACTTTTGCTGGAAATGCTCTAAAATAAAAGGGGCTCACGAGCCCCTTTTTTATGCCTTTTCTACAGTCGCCCGACCCGATGAATAAAGCGACGGGGCGAATATGGCGAGGATCGCGCCATAGGGAATCAGCATCAGCGTTCCCATGATGACCTTCACGAAGAAATCGCCGAAGGCGAGCGATGCCCAGAGAGGCACGCCAAGGCCGAGGAACGATGCCGGTTCCGTCAATGACGAATCAGGCATTCCCGTCAGCATATCGATCCATGCGAATTGTGCGGCAAAAGCGATCGAGAAGAACAGGATCGTATCCAGCACCGAGCCGAACATGGCGGCGGCAAAGGGCGCCTTCCACCAAGTCTTGCGACGCAGACGGTCGAAGACGGTGATGTCCATCAGCTGTGCCAGCAGAAAGGCCGAGCCCGAAGCGATGGCGATACGCGGCGTTGCGAGCCAGATCGACATCACGACACCGAGCACGAAACCGGCATAGACGACCTTGCGCGCGGCGGCGGGGCCGAAGCGACGATTCGTCAGGTCATTGACCAGAAATGCTACCGGATAGGTGAAGGCGCCATAGGTCAGCACTTCGCCAAGGCCGAAATGCTGGAAAGGATACTGAACCAGAATATTCGATGCGGCGACCGCAACGCACATGGCCAGTACAGCCGGCAAAAGCCGGGAAAATGCAGGATTCTCAATAGGCATTTTTTTATCCTGGGTGATGGAACCAGCAAAAAAGGCCGACAAAATGTCAGCCTTTTTTGTCAAATCTTCAAGACTGTATTCTTACAACACATATATCCGAAAACCATTCGGGATATGTGTTGTGCTCTGTCTGAAGCAAAATCCTATTCGAAAGGCCAGCGGCCTTTCAGGATTATTGCTTAGGCAGCAACAGCTTCAGCCTGCTTCTTCGCGATCTGGCGCTTCAGAAGACGAGCGCGCTGCGACAGTTCCTTGTCGTCAGACTTGACGAGGAAAGCGTCGAGGCCGCCGCGATGTTCAACCGAACGCAGAGCGTTGGCAGAAACGCGCAGACGATAGCTCTGGCCGAGTGCTTCAGAGATCAGCGTAACGTTGCAGAGGTTCGGCAGAAAGCGGCGACGCGTCTTGTTGTTCGCGTGGCTGACATTGTTGCCGTACTGGACCGACTTGCCGGTCAATTCACAAGCGCGGGACATTTTGGTCTCACCTTCAATTTTGTTTTCTCAGGCCCCGACCCGAATGTCCGAATTCAAGCATTCAAAGCAACTTAATGCTGCTGGCGCGCGATTTCGGACAGGCGGCCTATTGGGAAAGTCGCGTTTCTATAGTGACAGGAGCGCTGGCAGTCAAGTGAGATTCCGCCGCGAAGCCGTAACAGCGCGGTTTTACGGCATTCAGATCGCCTTCACGAAACGATACGATCATAACTTCGCCGGTTTTGCCTGTTGCACAGATACTGTATCGAAGAATCTCTCGCAACTTTTTGACAGCTCAATGTGGTTGAAAACCATAGGCCGCCACTTCCGGGCCGGGACGCAGAAAGGAACGCCGAATATGATCGAGCCGCCACTTTTATTGAAACCTGTACGGAATCGGCTGAAACGGCTTGTTCTGTTGTCATGCGCAGGTTTCGCGCTGAGCGCAGGGGTAGCACAGGCGGACGATCTCTACAGAACCGATTACGAGATATCGATTTTCGGCCTTTCCATCGCGCGCGCCGCCACCGAGACAACGGTCAGCGGTTCCCGATATAATCTGAACGGCAATTTCAAGACTTCCGGCCTCGCGCGCGTCTTCGATGACACCGCCGGAACCGTGCATGTCACCGGCAATGCGGTCAAAGGGAAGGTGATTCCGAGCACCTTCGATCTCAATTACAAGCATGGACGGAAAAACAAGCGCACGACCATTCGATTTGCCAATGGCAATGTCGTGGCTGCGGAAAACCAGCCGCCAGTGAAAAAGCGCGATCCATGGGTAGAGACTTCACCGCAGGATCTGCTCAATGTCAGCGATGCGCTGAGCGCTTTGATGATTCCCGCTACCGATCCGAGTTCGGTCTGCAATCGCACGCTGAGCGTGTTTGACGGGCAGACACGGGCCGATATCAAGCTTTCCTTCAACGGCACCGAATCGTTCACCGCTGATGGCTTTACCGGCGAGTCGGTCATCTGCTCGGCCAAGTTCATTCCGATTTCCGGCTATCAGAAGGGCAAGAAGTCGATTGACTATCTGGCCAATAAGAGCCGGATCAGCGTTTCCTTCGCCTCATTAGGCAATTCGGGCATCTATGCGCCAGTCGTGGCGCGAATCGGTACGCAGATCGGAACGCTGAAGATTTCCGCCTCGCGCTTCGAGAAGGTGAATTAGCGCCTCAGTGCGCCGGATGCAGGCATTCGTCGTGATTGCCCAGAATTTCGATGACCCTGCATTGGTCGATGCGGCCATGCGCGGTGCATTCCAGCATCCGTTGCAGTTCCGTCTTCAGGGACAGAAGCTTGGCGATACGATGCTCGACTTCAATAAGCCGGGCGCGGGCAATAGCGTCGGCCGTGGCGCATGACTGATCCGGATTGTCCTGCAAGTCGAGCAATGTGCGGATTGAATCCACCTCGAATCCCAGATCGCGCGCGTGGCGGATGAACAAAAGCCGCTCGACGTCGCTCTTGTCATAAAGGCGGCGATTGCCCTCCGTGCGCGGGGGCACCGGCAGCAGACCGATCTGCTCATAATAGCGAATTGTCGGCACTTTGACGCCGCTGGCCTTGGAAGCTTCGCCGATGGGAAGGTTGGTTGTCATTTTCCTCTTGCTCCTCTAGTCGCTAGAGGATGTAGACCTCGTTCAGGACAATTCAAGAGTGCTCCGAAAGGGCAGGTCATGAATAAGGCAATAAACCAGATTCGTTTTCGCGTTGACGGCATGGATTGTGCATCCTGCGCGACCAAGATTGATACCGCCATACGCCGCGTGCCGGGCGTGAAGGACGTCTCCGTTTCGGTGACGGCTGGCACGATGACCGTGCAGCATGATGGCAGCAGCGATCCGGACAGCATGGAAAAGAAGGTGCGTAGCCTTGGCTATGGCGTCGAACGGTTGGCCGTTGAAAAGCGCGCCGCAGCGCCCAAGGCTGATGCGCATGCGCACGACCATGACCATGGGAGCTGTGACGGTCATGATCACAATCACGACCATTCTGGGCACGACCACTCCGGACACGACCATTCCACACATGATCACGATCATTCCGGGCACGATCATGCGCATGAACAAGCCTTGGAAAAGGTGATAGCGGCATCGTCCAGCAGCTTCCGTTTTCAGGTGGCGGGCATTGATTGTGCTTCCTGCGCTGCGAAGATCGACACGGCTGTACGGCGTGTTGCAGGCGTCAGCGATGTGTCTGTTTCCGTGACCAACGGGACCATGACCGTCAATCATGACGGCTCCGCAAACAGCGACGAAATCGCCGGAAAGGTCACAGGGCTGGGTTATAAAACCGCGCTCGCCGCAGCTCCATCCGTAGATGCGCCGAAGGCCAGTGCACCATCCAAGCCTCTGCCATGGTGGCGGACGGACAAGGGCCGCACGATGCTTATCTGTGGCGGCGGTCTGGTTGCGGCCTATGTGATCGGTCATCTTTATCCGCCGGTCGCTCTGTGGGCCTTTACAGCGGCGATGCTGATCGGGCTCGTGCCTATTGCCAAGCGCGCCTATATGGCTGCGATCAATGGTACGCCGTTTTCCATCGAAATGCTGATGACGATTGCCGCCATTGGCGCGGTCTTCATCGGTGCGACCGAGGAAGCGGCGGCGGTCGTGTTCCTGTTCCTCGTTGGTGAATTGCTGGAAGGTGTCGCGGCGGGCAAGGCCCGGGCCAGCATCCAGTCGCTGACTGCCCTTGTCCCGAAGACCGCCTTTCTGGAGCGTAATGGCGCGACCACGGAAGTTGCCGCCGACAGCCTTGCTGTAGGCGATATCATTTCCGTGCGACCCGGCGACCGAATGCCGGCGGATGGTGAAATCCTGTCCGGCGAAAGCGCTATCGATGAAGCGCCGGTTACCGGTGAAAGCACGCCGGTTGGCAAGGGCGTGGACGACACGGTTTTCGCTGGCACGATCAATGGCGATGGTCTGCTGCGTGTGAAAGTTACGGCAGAGGCGCAGGACAATACCATTGCGCGCGTCGTGCGACTGGTGGAGGAAGCCCAGGAAGCCAAGGCCCCGACCGAACGCTTCATCAACCGCTTCTCGACCTGGTATACACCTGGCGTGGTGGTGGTTGCCGCACTCGTGGCTGTTCTGCCGCCTCTGGTGGCGGGAGCTGAATGGGGCGAGTGGATCTATAAGGGTCTTGCGATTCTGCTGATCGGTTGCCCTTGCGCGCTGGTCATTTCCACACCGGCTGCAATCGCTGCGGCCCTGTCGTCGGGCGCCCGGCGCGGCCTTCTCATGAAGGGCGGCGCTGTGCTTGAAACCATCGGCAAGATCACCGCCGCCTGCTTCGACAAGACTGGTACGCTGACCGAAGGCAAGCCGAAGGTTACGGATGTTCTTGCCGGTGCTCTGCCGGAGGACGAGGTGTTGCGCCTTGCGGCATCGCTCGATGCTGGCTCAAGCCATCCGCTGGCGCTGGCCATCGTGTCGGCTGCGGAAGAGCGTGGGTTGAAGCTTTCTGCCGTCGCGCAGGGTAAAGCGCATGGCGGCAAGGGCGTTTCCGGTGTTGCGAATGGGACCGAACTGTTTCTCGGGTCGCGAAAGGCTGCAAACGACGTGGCAGCTGTTTCTGATGAACTGGCCGCACGCATCGCCGCCTGCAATGACGATGGCAAGACGGTTTCGGTGCTGGTCGCTGGCGGCAAGATCGCTGGTGCCATCGCCATGCGTGACGAACCGCGCGCCGACGCTATTGCGGGTCTCAAGGCGCTGAAAGATGCCGGTATTCGCACGGTTATGCTGACGGGCGATAATCGCCGCACAGCGGAAGCCATCGGGCGCGATCTGGGCATCGATGTGCGAGCCGAATTGCTGCCCGAAGACAAGCAGCGCATTGTCGGCGAATTGCGGGGTGAGGGGCAGGTTGTTGCCAAGGTTGGCGACGGTATCAACGATGCGCCCGCTCTTGCCGCCGCCGATGTTGGTATCGCCATGGGTGGCGGGACCGATGTGGCGCTGGAAACAGCGGATGCAGCCGTGCTTCATGGCCGGGTCGGCGATGTGGTGGCGATGGTCGATCTGTCGAAGCGCACCATGCGTAATATTCATCAGAATATCACCATTGCGCTCGGCTTGAAGGCTGTCTTCCTGGTTACCACCGTGCTGGGCATAACCGGGCTGTGGCCCGCCATTCTGGCTGATACCGGCGCAACCGTGCTGGTGACGATCAATGCGCTGCGACTGTTGAGGCAGAAAGCTTGACTGGCTCCAGCCTCATCCTCCTGAGGAGGTGGAAGCACCGGTCAAGATGAGGGCGCGCGCTGGGTGCGGGAAGAGACTACTCGCCGATCAGATCGCGGATGCGGTCACCATATTGCTTGCCGAAGGCGACGTGTTCGGGATTGATCCCCTTCACTTCATCGACAAGCTGGTCTTCTTCTTCCGCATCGACGGCGGCCAGAGCGCTCATCATGGCGAAATAGGCGAGAAGATAATCGCGCGGCGCAATGTTCTGCGCTTTCATCAGCTCCACGACCTGCGGGCGCGATTCGATACTTTTCACCATGGAATCCATCGAGGGCTGCGCATCCTGCCCCTCTTCCGAGGTAGGCGAAAGCTGCATCCGTTCCAGTTCGCCATGAATCTTTTCCATGCGCGTCAACAGGTCTTCGGTTAGCTTGAAATTGTTAATTTCGGCTGGCGTTTCCGGCGGCGTGGCGATCGACAGAATGTCTTCCGCATAAGCCATCCCGGCAGAAGCAGGCAGAACAACAAGCGACAGGCCGAGCAGGGCGGTGCGGTTCAGGCTTTTGAAGCGGGAAAAGGTCATCGTCGTCTATCCTAAAAGCATAATCCCGAACAGTTGCAGACTTTTCGGACAAGATTATGCGTGAAACAATTGTCTAGAGTGGTCGCCACAGGCGACGGCTTTAAAACATGTCTTTGCGCTTGCGAATCTCTGCAAACACGGCTTCGTCGGGCGCATCCTGCATGCCAAGGCGGGCACGAATACGGCTGTCATGCCAGCGCAGGAAAGGATTGGTGGCCATTTCGAGACTAATGCTCGACGGCAGGGTCATCTTGTCGGCAGCGCGCAGCCGTCCGATCTCCAGCGCCCGTTCTTTCAGCGCGGAATTATCCGGATCGATGGTCAGCGCAAAGCGGGCGTTGCTTTCGGTATATTCATGGCCGCAATAGATGGCGGTATCGCCGGGCAGGGCGACCAGCTTTTGCAGCGACTGAAACATCGTCGCGGGCGTTCCCTCAAAAAGCCGTCCGCAGCCGAGCGCAAACAGCGTATCGCCGGTGAAAACCGCCTTGGCGTCCGGGATGTAATAGGAAATCTCGCCCGCTGTGTGGCCCGGTGTTGCGATGACCCTGACCTTGAAAAGCCCAAAGGTGAATTCATCGCCGTCGCGAACCGCGCGGTCGATGCCGGGGATTTTGCTTTCTTCGGCCGCCGGGCCGATGATGCTGAGGCCAAATTTCTTTTTCAGCGCCGCATTGCCTTCGACATGGTCGAGGTGATGATGGGTAGTGAAAACGAAATCCAGCGTCCAGCCGCGCCGCTCAAGCGCTGCTTCTATGGCGTGGGCATCCGGCGCATCGATGGCCGCCGTCAGCGCACTGACCGGATCGTGGATCAGGACGCCATAATTGTCACTGCGGCAGATGAATTGTTCGATATCCAGCTGTTGTGCGATGGCGACCATGCCGCGATTCCCTCAATGCCTGCCGCTCGTTCATTTTCCGTGCATGATCTTTTTGGGATCATGCACCTATGATGCGGGCTTATTGTCCTCTGTCAATGAATGCTTCTGGATAAGCGGCATTTGTAAAAGCGTGAAGACAACGGTGATGGGCATAATGCCCCAGACCTTGAACGAGACCCACGCATCGGTGGAGAAATTGCGCCAGACAACTTCGTTGGCAACCGCCAGAAAAATGAAGAACAGGCCCCAGCGGAAGGTAAGCTTCTTCCAGCCCTCGGCATCGAGCCGAAAGGCCGAATCAAACACATAGCCCAGAAGCGATTTTCCGAAGAACAATCCGCCAAGGAGAATCGCCCCGAACAGCGTGTTGACGATGGTGGGCTTCATCTTGATGAAGGTGTCGTTGTGCAGCCAGAGCGTCAGCGCGCCGAACACCAGAACCACGATGCCGGAAATGAGCGGCATGATGGGCAGCGTGCGCGTCAATGCCCACGAAATGCCAAGTGCGATCACCGTCGCGACCATGAAAAGGGCGGTGGCCAGAAAGATCGGCTCGCCGATGGAGGCGAGCACCGGAAAATGCTCGATCAGCGTTTCGCCGCGCGCATTGGCGAAAAAGAACACCAGAAGCGGCCCCAGCTCCAGCACCAGCTTGAGCAGCGGCTGCACTTCCTTGCGCTCGACTTCGCTCTTCTGCGACGGATCGCGTTCGAAGACGGGGTGCTCCATCAGGCAACTCCTGCAATGGCGCGGGCAAATTCATTGGCCGCAAATGGTTCGAGGTCATCGACACCTTCGCCGACGCCGATGAAATAGACCGGCAGCTTGTGCTTGGCCGAGATGGCAACAAGAATGCCGCCCCGTGCCGTGCCGTCAAGCTTGGTCATGACCAGCCCGTTCACACCAGCGATATTCTTGAAGATTTCGACCTGATTGAGCGCGTTCTGACCGGTCGTGGCGTCGAGCGTCTGCAGCACCGTGTGCGGTGCTTCCGGGTCGTGCTTGCCAAGCACGCGCACGATCTTGGCAAGTTCATCCATCAGCTCGGCCTTGTTCTGCAAGCGTCCGGCTGTATCGATAATCAGCACGTCGCTGCCAGCGTCCCGGGCTTTTTCCCAGGCGTCATAGGCAAGACCGGCCGCATCAGCACCGAGTTTGGACGAGACAACGGGTGCGCCTGTGCGCTCACCCCAGATATGGAGCTGTTCGATGGCTGCTGCGCGGAAAGTATCGCCTGCCGCCAGCATGACCTTGAGGCCGCCCGCCGTCAGCTTTGCTGCGAGCTTGCCGATGGTCGTGGTCTTGCCAGTGCCGTTGACGCCGACAACCAGAATGACGTGCGGTTTGTGGGAAAGGTCGAGTTCCAGCGGCTTGGCGACAGGGCCGAGCACTTTTTCGATTTCCGTGCTCATGATCGAGCGCACTTCATCGCTCGAAACATCCTTGCCATAGCGCCCGGAGGCCAGCGCATCGGTAACGCGCATTGCGGTTTCAAGGCCGAGATCGGCCTGGATCAGCACATCTTCCAGATCCTGAAGCGTGTCTTCGTCCAGCTTGCGCTTGGTGAAAATGCCGCCGATGGATTCGCTGAGCGAAGAGGATGAACGCGACAGACCGCGCCGCAAACGCTCGAACCACGACAGTTTCGGCTCGGCCACAGGGGCGGCAGGCGCTTCTTCTGCCTGTTCCTCCACTGCCTTGGAAACCTTGACCTTTTTCGGCTTGGCGGGCGCAGGTTCTGGTGTCGCTTCCGCCACCGGCTCCGCTGCAACGGGCGCTGGTGTTTCGACAGGCTTCGGCTCTTCAGGCTTTTCTGGTTCGGGTTCAGGCACAGGAGCCGGTTCTGGCTCCGGCTCCGCTTCGGATTCCGGTGCGGCCTCGGGCTCGGGCTCGGGTTCTGGGTCTGGCTCTGGCTCAATAAATGGCGGCTCGATCACCGCCGGTTCCATGACCGGCGGCTGTTCGATTGGAATTTCGATTTCCGCGACAGGATGTTCCGGCTCGGGCTGCGCTTCGACAACGTCCTCGACCGCAGGCTCCGGCGCCTTTTCGGCAGGTTCAATAACCGGTTCCGGCGCGGCGCAGGCCGCCGGTTCTTCGGCAACCGGAGCTTCCGGCTCTGATGGTGCCTCTACGGCTGCTTCTTCCGGTATTTCAGCCGGTTTCGGCGCTTCCAGTGCAGCGGGCGCTTCCGGTTCTGGCGTTTGCGTGGCTTCGGTGATTGTGTCGGGCGCCGGTTGGTCGACCGGTCTTTCCTCGACCTCCTTCTTGCCGAAGGAGAACATTCTCTTGATGAAACCGATTGCCATGGATTCCGATGCCTTGTTTATGCAGCTGATGGTCAGGCGGCGCGGGTGAGAAGTTTCTCACCGTCGTGGCCCGTTACCACACGTTCGATAATCTGACCCGGAGCGGCAGCTTCCGCGCCGCCTTCGACGGCTGCGAGCGTAAAGCCTTCCGTGCGGGCAATGCCTTCCTTCTCGATCAGCAGACGCTGGGTCGTGCCGGTGAGCGAGGCAAGATGTTTCTCATAGGCCTTGTCGCCTTCAGCGCGCAGCCGGGCGGCGCGCTCCTTGACGATTTCGCGCCGCACCTGCGGCATGCGCGCGGCAGGTGTGCCTTCGCGCGCGCTATATGGGAAGACGTGCAGATGGGTCAGGCCGCATTCCTCGACGATCTTCATCGAGTTCTGAAACATGTCCTCGGTTTCGGTTGGAAAGCCGGTGATGATATCTGCGCCGAACACGATATCGGGACGCAGCGAACGCACCGTTTCACAGAAACGAATGGAATCGTCGCGCAGATGGCGGCGTTTCATGCGTTTCAGGATCATGTCGTCACCTGCTTGCAAGGACAGGTGCAGATGCGGCATCAGCCGCTTTTCATTGGCAATGGCGTCCATCAGGTCGTCATCCGCCTCGATGGAATCGATGGATGAGAGACGCAGGCGCTGAAGGTCCGGCACCTGATTGAGAACCGTCTTGACCAGTTTGCCGAGACGCAGGCTTCCCGGAAGGTCGGGACCGTAGGAGGTCATGTCCACGCCGGTCAGCACCACTTCGGCATAACCGTTGCCGACAAGGCGCTTCACCTGTTCCACGACCGCACCCATCGGCACCGAACGGGAATTGCCGCGACCATAGGGGATGATGCAGAACGTGCAGCGATGGTCGCAGCCATTCTGGACCTGCACGAAGGCGCGTGCGCGACCTTCGATGGCGTCGACCATGTGGCTTGCGGTTTCGCGCACTTCCATAATGTCGTTGACGCGCACCTTCTCAAACTGGTTCACGCCGAAATCGGGCAACATGCGATAGGAGTTGGATTTCAGCTTTTCCTCATTGCCAAGCACGAGGTCCACTTCATCCATGGATGCGAAATTGTCTGCTTCGGTTTGTGCCGCGCAGCCGGTTACGATGATGCGGGCTTCGGGATTTTCGCGGCGCGCCTTGCGGATGGCCTGACGGGCCTGTCGCACGGCTTCCGACGTCACGGCGCAGGTGTTGAAGATGATCGCGCCATCCTTCAACTGTCCAAGACCGGCAGCGTCGGCTTCGCGCTTCATCACCTCGGATTCATAGGTGTTGAGGCGGCATCCGAATGTTACGACTTCCACGCTCATCAGGCAGCACCCTTGTCCGCAGACGTGCTCGCCGTTGGACCGCCTTCAAGGTCGCGGCTCCAGTCGCCGCTTGCCGGATCGAATGTGCCGGAAAATTCCCACTCAGCCGGGCCGGTCATCATGACATGATCGTCGTCACGCCATTCAATCAGCAGAGGGCCTCCCGGAACATTGACCGTCACCTTGCGGCCGGTGCGGCGCGTGCGTGCGCCGGAAACAGCCGCGGCGCAGGCGGCAGAACCGCAGGCGCGGGTCAGCCCGGCGCCGCGTTCCCAGGTGCGCAGGTCCATCGTTTCCGGTGATGTGACGCGGGCAATCGAGATATTGGCGCGTTCCGGGAAAATCGGATGGTTTTCCAGAAGAGGGCCGAACTTTTCCAATTCGTAGGACCACACATCGCGGTCCACCCAGAAGATTGCATGCGGATTGCCCATCGAGGCGACCGAAGGCGAATGCAGCACTGGCGCATCGATAGGGCCAACCTGAAGCTCGATCATGCGCGTGTCTTGAAATTCTTCGGCAAGCGGAATTTCCTGCCAGCCGAAACGCGGCTTGCCCATATCGACGGAAATCAGCCCGTCATCATGTTCTTTGGCGGTCAAAATTCCCGCGCGGGTCTCGAAGGTGAAGGCGCGCTTGCCGGTCTCGGCGGCCAGCGCCTGCACCACGCAGCGCGTGCCATTACCGCAGGCCTGTGCTTCCGTGCCGTCGCAATTGATGATCGATATATAATTGTCTGTGCCCGGCGTGCGCGGATCATGAATGGCCATGATCTGGTCGAAGGCCGTTTCGCTCGCACCGGCAAGATGAATGGCGGCGTCAGGCGTGATGCGGTCTGCGCGGCCGCGCATATCGGCAACGATGATCTGATTGCCGAGCCCGTTCATCTTGGCGAAGGCTGCCCTGGTGGCCATAGCTGTCGTGGTTCCGTTCTGCCTGCGGCTGCATTGATGCAACCGAAAGGTTCGTTCAATGGGTTATCTGGCGTCTATATGGCGGAAAACCCGGCAAATTGCCAGTGCCAGCAATATATCTAACATTGCTATCAGCTCATATGGCCGGTTGCGCGGTTCCGTTTCGAGCCATGCACCCGAAAAACTGTGGCCTTCCTGTCCCAGTCCCAAAATTTATGAGCAATTTCAAACCCGGATTGATCACTCCTGCGCAAATTGCCGGGTGATGGTGTTGATTTTTTAACCATATAGCCATTTTATCGCGCCAATATTGGTGTGATAGCTGGGTTTCGCGTGAGCGTGGTTTGCGCCGCTATCCCAAGACCTCGACCGAAATGGAGAACCTGATGGGAATTTCGAAAGCAAGTTTGCTGAGCCTGGCAGCGGCTGGCATCGTATTGGCCGGCTGTCAGAGCTCCCGGATGGGCAACGACCTCGGGCCTGTTTCCCCGCCGCCTCCGCCAGCACCCTTGCAGGCCGCGCCGCAGGGTTCTGTGCAGAAGGGCAATCTCAATTCGCCGGATGGATCGCAGTTCCCGACCGCTCCAACCACCAATCCCGGCATGCAGCCGGGCAATACGCAGGTTGCAAGCCTGCCGCCCGCATCGGCGCCCGACTTGACGCCGGGTAGCGTCGCAGGCGTCTGGAACGCCTCGCTTGGCGGCCAGAGCTGTAAGGTTGCCACGCCGCAGACCAAATATGGTCAGGGTTTCCGCGCAGGTCCGCTGCGTTGCCCGGGCGAACTGGCAAACCTCGCTTCCTGGGCCGTTAACGGCAAGCAGCTTGTGCTTTACGATGGATCGGGCGGCACGGTCGCTTCGCTCTATTCGTCCGGTCAGGGCCGTTTCGACGGTCAGACCACGGGCGGTCAGGCCCTGTCACTTTCGCGTTAATCTGAGATTGGCGCGCTGATTTAAACGTGGCGCGCTGATATAAAGCCGAAACAATCGATCGCGGCGGGGCGTCTCCGGACTGCTCCGCCGAATTTTAAGTAGAGGTTTCACGGAACCTGTCATGTCCTTTGATGGTAATCTGAAAGCGTTTCCCTCCGTCCGCGAGCATTACGATGCATTGGTCGTATCTGGCGAAGTGGAGGCCGATCCCGCGCAGCTCGAACTGACCAGCCGTTATGACCGGCTGATCGAGGAGATTTGCACCAAGCGGCTTTCGCGCAAGTCCAGCGCGCTTGGCTGGCTTTTCGGCAAGCGCAAGCAGGCGCAGGAAATCGTCAAGGGGCTTTATGTTCATGGCGAGGTCGGCCGCGGCAAGACCATGCTGATGGACATGTTCTTTTCGCTTCTGCCCGTCGAACGCAAACGCCGTGCGCATTTCAATGATTTCATGGCTGACGTGCATGATCGCATCAATGCGCATCGGCAGGCCCTGAAGCGCGGTGAGACCAAGCAGGACGATCCGATTCCGCCAGTTGCCGATGCGCTGAGCGCACAGGCATGGGTTCTGTGTTTCGATGAGTTCACGGTGACGGATATTGCCGATGCGATGATCCTGTCGCGCCTTTTCAGCGCGCTTTTCGCACGCGGCGTCGTGCTGATCGCCACGTCGAATGTTGCGCCGGATAATCTCTATCGTGACGGTCTGAACCGCCAGCTGTTCCTGCCCTTTGTCGATATTCTCAAGAAGCATGTCGACGTGATCAATCTCGATTCGCGCACCGACTACCGTTTGGAAAAGCTGGACCGCCAGCCGGTCTATCTCTCCCCGCTGGGTGGCGAGACGGCGAAGCGGATGGATGCCGCCTGGGCTGCGCAGAAGAACGGCGTGGAAGAAAAGCCGGACGTCATTCGCATCAAGGGGCGTGATGTCGAGGTGCCGCATTCCGTTCCGGGCGCTGCGCGTTTCAGTTTCGAAGAACTGTGCAGCCGCCCGCTCGGGGCTGCGGACTATCTGGCCATTGTTGGCCGCTATTCCACTCTGTTTATCGACAATGTGCCGATGCTCGATCTTTCGCGGCGCAACGAAGCCAAGCGCTTTATCCTGCTGGTGGATGTACTTTACGACCATCATGCCCGCGTGTTCATCACGGCGGAAGCGCAGCCGGAAAAGCTTTACGTTGCGAAAAGCGGCACCGAGGCATTCGAATTCGACCGCACCGCATCACGTCTCTTCGAGATGCAGAGCGCCGAATATCTGTCGCAGATACCGGAGAGGGCCGACTGAGTTCGGTGCTTTTCTCCGATCGGTTTGCCCATCGGTTTGATCTTGAAGACGGCTCACCGATTCTGCGAGCCGTCTCTGGCTACAAATGTCTAGCCATATCATCTGATTGCCACAGACTGGACTTATATCCTCAATCGGCTATCGTGCCCGCGCAAATTCAGCGCCCCGGCCCCGAAACGCGAAAGCGAATTTTTGGAAAGCAGGGTGTGTAGGTTCAGATAGTTAGAGCGACCTGATACGTTCGGAAGGATGTATCTGCTCTAGGATTGTTGCTCCCGGCATTCGCATGCGGGATGCGGCAATGACCGATCGGATTGGCGGCTTGCCTATCGCATCACTGGCAGGGTGATGACGGGCGAGACAGAGGGGAATTGCCATTATTTCGCCTAATTATCTTACGTTTACGTAAGAACATATAATTCTAACCGATTGAAAACATTGGTCGCAAAATAATGAGTTGTGTTTTTTTGCAAAGAGTCATATCGAACCCTCGCAGCGCTTAAGCGTTTCCGGGAGGACACCGGATGGCTTCATGCGTTTCTGGATCAAACTTGAGGAAAGAAACAATCATGGCACGCAACAAGATTGCCCTCATCGGCTCCGGTATGATTGGCGGCACGCTCGCTCATCTCGCCGGTCTGAAGGAACTGGGCGACGTCGTCCTTTTTGATATTGCGGAAGGTACTCCGCAGGGCAAGGGACTGGATATCGCCGAATCTTCTCCGGTTGACGGTTTTGATGCGAAGTTTACCGGCGCCAACGATTACGCAGCCATCGAAGGCGCGGACGTTGTCATCGTTACCGCAGGTGTGCCGCGCAAGCCTGGCATGAGCCGCGACGATCTTCTGGGCATCAACCTGAAGGTGATGGAACAGGTCGGCGCAGGCATCAAGAAGTATGCGCCTGAAGCCTTCGTCATCTGCATCACCAACCCGCTCGACGCGATGGTCTGGGCTTTGCAGAAGTTCTCGGGCCTTCCGGCTCACAAGGTTGTCGGCATGGCTGGCGTTCTCGACAGCGCCCGTTTCCGTTATTTCCTCTCGGAAGAGTTCAACGTTTCGGTTGAAGACGTCACGGCATTCGTGCTCGGCGGCCACGGCGACAGCATGGTTCCGCTGGCTCGCTACTCGACCGTTGCTGGCATTCCGCTGCCGGACCTCGTCAAGATGGGCTGGACCAGCCAGGAAAAGCTCGACAAGATCATCCAGCGCACCCGTGACGGCGGCGCGGAAATCGTCGGTCTGCTCAAGACCGGTTCGGCTTTCTACGCTCCGGCTTCTTCGGCCATTCAGATGGCTGAATCCTACCTCAAGGACAAGAAGCGCGTTCTGCCCGTCGCTGCCCAGCTGACCGGTCAGTATGGCGTGAAGGACATGTATGTCGGCGTGCCGACCGTGATCGGCGCCAATGGCGTTGAACGCATCATCGAAATCGACCTCGACAAGGACGAAAAGGCCGAGTTCGAAAAGTCGGTGGCTTCGGTTGCCGGTCTTTGCGAAGCCTGCATCGGTATCGCTCCGTCGCTCAAGTAATATCCAGACAAGGCCGGATGCTCTGTTTTTGACGGGGCTCCGGCCTTTTCCGGCTGTCAATCCGTACCGGTTCGCCAAACGAACCGGGAATCCGTAGAGGACAACCAGATGAATATTCACGAATATCAGGCCAAGCGCCTGCTTCACACCTACGGCGCGCCGATCGCCAACGGTGTGGCTGTCTATTCCGTCGAGCAGGCGGAAGAGTGGGCAAAGACGCTTCCCGGACCGCTTTATGTCGTCAAGAGCCAGATCCATGCTGGTGGACGCGGCAAGGGCAAGTTCAAGGAACTCGGCCCGGACGCCAAGGGCGGCGTGCGCCTCGCCAAGTCGGTTGAGGAAGTGGTTGCCAATGCGAAGGAAATGCTCGGCAACACGCTCGTCACCAAGCAGACCGGCCCTGCCGGTAAGCAGGTCAACCGTCTTTACATCGAAGATGGCGCCGACATTGATCGCGAACTCTATCTCTCGATCCTGATCGACCGCACCGTCGGCCGTCCGGCTTTCGTCGTTTCGACCGAAGGCGGCATGGACATCGAAGCCGTTGCCGAAGAAACCCCCGAAAAGATCGTGACTGTCGCCATCGATCCGGCCAAGGGCGTAACGGACGAAGACGCCAACAAGCTCGCCGACGCGCTGAAGCTTGAAGGTCAGGCTCGCGAAGACGGCGTGAAGCTGTTCCCGATCCTCTACAAGGCTTTCACCGAAAAGGACATGAGCCTTCTCGAGATCAACCCGCTGATCGTCATGACCGATGGCCGCGTGCGCGTTCTCGATGCCAAGGTATCGTTCGACGGCAATGCGCTGTTCCGTCATCCTGACATTCAGGAACTGCGCGATCTGTCGGAAGAAGACGAAAAAGAGATCGAAGCTTCCAAGTACGACCTCGCTTACGTTGCTCTCGACGGCAATATCGGCTGCATGGTCAACGGCGCTGGCCTTGCCATGGCAACGATGGACATCATCAAGCTCTACGGTGCAGAACCTGCCAACTTCCTCGACGTTGGTGGCGGCGCTTCGAAGGAGAAGGTGACGGCTGCGTTCAAGATCATCACCGCTGATCCGGCTGTCCAGGGCATTCTGGTCAACATCTTCGGTGGCATCATGAAGTGCGACGTGATCGCCGAAGGCGTGATCGCTGCGGTCAAGGAAGTCGGCCTGAAGGTTCCGCTGGTTGTCCGTCTTGAAGGCACCAATGTGGAACTCGGCAAGAAGATCATCAACGAGAGCGGCCTGAACGTTATTTCGGCTGACGATCTCGACGATGCGGCGCAGAAGATCGTCGCTGCTGTGAAGGGGAATTAAGGCATGTCCATTCTCGTTAACAAGGACACCAAGGTTCTCGTACAGGGCCTGACCGGCAAGACCGGTACTTTCCATACCGAACAGGCGCTTGCTTACTACGGCACGCAGATGGTCGGCGGTATCCATCCGAAGAAGGGTGGCGAAACCTGGGAAGGTTCGAAGGGCGAAAAGCTCCCGATCTTCGCAACCGTAGCCGAAGCTAAGGAACGCACGGGCGCCGATGCATCCGTGATCTATGTTCCGCCAGCAGGCGCAGCCGACGCGATCATCGAAGCCATCGAAGCTGAAGTTCCGTTCATCGTCTGCATCACCGAAGGCATTCCGGTCCTGGACATGGTTCGCGTCAAGGAGCGTCTGGAACGCTCGAAGTCGCGCCTGCTCGGACCGAACTGCCCGGGCATCCTGACCCCTGAAGAATGCAAGATCGGCATCATGCCGGGCAATATCTTCAAGAAGGGTTCGGTGGGTGTTGTATCCCGCTCCGGCACGCTTACCTATGAAGCTGTGTTCCAGACCTCGAACGAGGGCCTCGGCCAGACCACTGCTGTCGGTATCGGCGGCGACCCGGTCAAGGGCACCGAGTTCATCGACGTGCTGGAAATGTTCCTGGCTGACGACGAAACCAAGTCGATCGTCATGATCGGTGAAATCGGCGGTTCGGCTGAAGAAGATGCGGCTCAGTTCCTCAAGGACGAAGCCAAGCGCGGTCGCAAGAAGCCAATGGTTGGCTTCATCGCTGGCCGTACGGCTCCTGCCGGACGCACCATGGGCCATGCCGGCGCCGTGATCTCCGGCGGCAAGGGCGGAGCGGAAGACAAGATTGCAGCCATGGAATCGGCTGGCATCCGCGTCTCCCCGTCGCCTGCGCAGCTCGGCAAGACGCTGGTCGAAGTCCTCAAGGGCTAAGATCGGTTCGAGTTTGAATATCCCGGCGGCGGCGAAAGCCGCTGCCGGGTTTGGCATAACAAAACATACTGAAGCCGGATACCGGGCTTTAAGGGAATGGCAGGCATTCGCGGTCATTCTCCGGTGTCGAACAAATAGACCGGGCGGTTCTGACAATTGCGTCGGAACAGATTGCTCGGGTCGCGTAGAAACGAGTTTTGCCGGGGTCTGTTGTGGTTCCTCCCCGGCGGCGTGAGGGATGAAGGTTTCGGCAACGAACTTCCGGAAACTTCCGGCCCGCGCAGATGAGCTACTGACAAGGAGACGGAGCAAAGCTCCGGATTAGGTTATGGCAAGGCAAGAACAGGCCAACGACGTTTTCGCCCTTACCTCGTTCCTCTATGGCGGCAACGCCGACTATATCGAGGAGCTGTACGCCAAGTATGAGGATGATCCGAATTCGGTTGATCCGCAGTGGCGCGATTTTTTCGCGAAGCTGGGCGATAGTGCCGAAGATGTGAAGAAGAATGCGCAGGGCGCAAGCTGGACCAGAAAGAACTGGCCGATTGCCGCCAATGGCGAACTCGTCTCCGCTCTCGACGGCAACTGGGCTGAAGTCGAAAAGCATGTGACCGACAAGCTGAAGGGCAAAGCTGCCCAGAATGGCAAGGGCGACGGTAAAGCCGCTGCCGCACTGTCCGCTGAAGAGATTGCACAGGCTGCACGCGACAGCGTTCGCGCCATCATGATGATCCGCGCCTATCGCATGCGCGGCCATCTGCATGCTAATCTCGATCCGCTTGGTCTGGCCGAAAAGCCGAACGACTATAACGAGCTGGAGCCGGAAGCCTACGGCTTCACGCCTGCTGACTACAATCGCAAGATTTTCATCGATAATGTGCTCGGTCTCGAATACGCGACCGTGCCGGAAATGCTCGACATTCTGAAGCGCACCTATTGCGGCACGATTGGCGTCGAGTTCATGCATATTTCCGATCCGGCTGAAAAGGCCTGGATTCAGGAACGCATCGAAGGTCCGGATAAAAAGGTTGCTTTCACGCCGGAAGGCAAGAAGGCTATCCTGTCGAAGCTTATCGAAGCAGAAGGTTTCGAACAGTTCATCGACGTCAAGTACAAGGGCACCAAGCGTTTCGGCCTCGATGGCGGTGAATCGCTGATCCCGGCACTGGAACAGATCGTCAAGCGCGGCGGTCAGATGGGTCTCAAGGAAGTCGTGTTCGGCATGGCTCACCGTGGCCGTCTGAACGTGCTCAGCCAGGTTATGGCCAAGCCGCACCGCGCTATTTTCCACGAGTTCAAGGGCGGCTCCTACACGCCGGACGATGTGGAAGGTTCGGGCGACGTGAAGTACCATCTTGGCGCTTCGTCGGACCGCGAGTTCGATGGCAACAAGGTTCACCTGTCGCTGACCGCCAACCCGTCTCACCTTGAAATCGTCAACCCGGTTGTCATGGGCAAGGCCCGCGCCAAGCAGGATCTGCTTGTCGGTCGCACCCGTGACGACATGGTTCCGCTGACCGAACGCGCCAAGGTTCTGCCGCTGCTGCTGCACGGCGATGCCGCTTTCGCAGGTCAGGGTGTGGTTGCCGAGTGCCTTGGTCTTTCGGGCCTCAAGGGTCACCGCGTCGGTGGCACGCTGCATTTCATCATCAACAACCAGATCGGTTTCACGACCAATCCGGCTTTCTCGCGTTCTTCGCCTTATCCGTCCGATGTGGCGAAGATGGTTGAAGCGCCGGTCTTCCATGTCAATGGCGATGATCCGGAAGCTGTGGTGTTCGCAGCCAAGGTTGCGATGGAATTCCGCATGACCTTCCACAAGCCGGTGGTCGTGGACATGTTCTGCTACCGTCGCTTCGGCCACAATGAAGGCGACGAACCGTCCTTCACCCAGCCGTTGATGTACAAAGAAATCCGCGCGCACAAGACGACCGTTCAGCTCTACAGCGAAAAGCTGATTGCCGAAGGTCTGCTCACTCAGGCCGATGTCGACAAGATGAAGGCCGACTGGCGCGAAAAGCTCGAAATCGAGTTCGAAGCCGGACAGAGCTACAAGCCGAACAAGGCTGACTGGCTTGACGGCGCCTGGGCTGGTCTGCGCACGGCTGACAATGCCGACGAGCAGCGCCGCGGCAAGACCGGTGTTCCGATCAAGACGCTCAAGGAAATCGGCAAGAAGCTGGTTGAAGTGCCGCAGGACTTCCACGTCCACCGCACCATCCAGCGCTTCCTCGATAACCGCGCCAAGATGATGGAAACCGGTGAAGGCATCGATTGGGCAACCGCTGAATCGCTGGCATTCGCCACGCTCGTTGCGGAAGGCCATCCGATTCGTCTGTCCGGTCAGGACGTGGAACGCGGCACCTTCTCGCAGCGTCATACGGTTCTCTACGATCAGGAAAACCAGAACCGCTACACCCCGCTGAACAATATTCAGAAGGGTCAGGCGATCTACGAAGCCATCAATTCGATGCTTTCGGAAGAAGCGGTGCTTGGCTACGAATATGGTTATTCGCTGTCCGATCCGCGTGCGCTGGTTCTCTGGGAAGCCCAGTTCGGCGATTTCGCCAACGGTGCGCAGGTCGTGTTCGACCAGTTCATCTCGTCGGGTGAACGCAAGTGGCTGCGCATGTCCGGTCTCGTCTGCCTTCTGCCGCATGGTTATGAAGGTCAGGGTCCGGAACATTCGTCCGCCCGTCTGGAACGTTATCTCCAGCTCTGCGCTGAAGACAACATGCAGGTTGCCAACGTTACGACGCCGGCTAACTACTACCATATTCTGCGCCGCCAGATGAAGCGTGACTTCCGCAAGCCGCTCATCATGATGACGCCGAAGTCCCTGCTGCGCCACAAGCGTGCTGTATCGAGCCTCAGCGAACTGTCGGGCGATTCCTCGTTCCACCGTCTGCTCTGGGACGATGCGCAGTACAACAAGGGCGAAGAAGGCATCAAGCTTCAGAAAGACGCCAAGATCCGTCGCGTCGTGCTCTGCTCGGGCAAGGTCTATTACGACCTGTACGAAGAGCGTGAAAAGCGCGGCATCGACGATGTCTACCTGCTGCGTGTTGAACAGCTCTACCCGTTCCCGGCCAAGGCGCTCATCAACGAGCTGTCGCGTTTCCGTCATGCGGAAATCGTCTGGTGCCAGGAAGAGCCGAAGAATATGGGTGCGTGGTCGTTCATCGATCCGTATCTGGAATGGGTGCTGGCGCATATCGATGCCAAGCATCAGCGCGTCCGCTACACGGGCCGCCCGGCTGCCGCTTCTCCGGCAACCGGCCTGATGTCGAAGCATCTTGCGCAGCTTGAGGCTTTCCTTGAGGATGCGCTCGGTAACTGATCCGGGTTATAGTTTTGGAGCAGTTTTTCGAAGCTGCTCCAACCTGAATTGAACACAAAATCTAAAGTTTGAAGATCAACGGAAGAAGAAACCATGGCCACCGAAATTCGCGTTCCCACGCTTGGGGAGTCCGTTACTGAGGCAACCATCGGAAAATGGTTCAAGAAGGTTGGCGATGCTATCGCCATCGACGAACCGCTGGTGGAACTGGAAACCGACAAGGTGACAGTGGAAGTTCCGGCTGCTGCTGCTGGTGTGCTGGTTGAAATCGTGGCCAAGGAAGGCGACACGGTTGAGGTCAACGCTCTGCTCGGCCAGATTTCCGGTGAGGGCGCAGCTGCTGCACCTGCTCCGAAGAAGGAAGAAGCCAAGCCAGCCGCCGCTCCGGCAGCCGCTGCACCGGTCGCTTCCGCATCGTCGGGCCCGGCCATGCAGCCTGCACCTGCTGCTTCGAAGCTTCTTGCTGAAAGCGGTCTGTCCGCTGATCAGGTCGAAGGCTCGGGCAAGCGCGGTCAGGTTCTCAAGGGCGACGTTCTCGACGCTATCGCCAAGGGTGTTTCGGCTGCTCCGGCTCCGGTTGCTGCCCGTCCGGCTTCCTCGGCTGACGATGCACCGCGCGAAGAACGCGTGAAAATGACCCGTCTGCGTCAGACTATCGCTAAGCGTCTGAAGGATGCGCAGAACACTGCTGCCATGCTGACGACCTATAACGAAGTCGACATGTCCGCAGTCATGGAACTGCGCACCAAGTACAAAGACGTCTTCGAAAAGAAGCACGGCGTGAAGCTCGGCTTCATGGGCTTCTTCACGAAGGCTGTTACCCATGCGCTGAAGGAAATCCCGGCTGTTAACGCCGAGATCGACGGCACTGACATCATCTACAAGAACTTTGCGCATGTCGGCATGGCTGTCGGCACCGACAAGGGTCTTGTCGTTCCGGTTATCCGCGACGCCGATCAGCTTTCGATCGCTGGCGTGGAAAAGGAACTGGGTCGTCTGGCCAAGGCAGCGCGCGATGGCACGCTTTCGATGGCTGACATGCAGGGCGGCACCTTCACCATCACCAATGGTGGCGTTTACGGCTCGCTGATGTCTTCGCCGATCCTCAATTCGCCACAGTCGGGCATTCTCGGCATGCACAAGATCCAGGATCGTCCGGTGGTTGTCGGCGGCCAGATCGTGATCCGTCCGATGATGTACCTGGCCCTGTCCTACGATCACCGCATCGTGGACGGCAAGGAAGCCGTGACCTTCCTGGTCCGCGTCAAGGAAAGCCTGGAAGATCCGGAACGTCTGGTTCTCGATCTCTAAGCTGGAATTCAGGAAAGCCGCCCGGGCACAATCGGGTGGCTTTTCGGTCGGGTTTACGAGCAACGGGATTTGAACGATGGAGCCGGGTCTTTTCTCCTCTTCGCCTTATCTGTCGCCCTATCTGCCGCTTGTCGGCTGGAGCGTCGTCTTGCTGGTGGCCCATATTCTCCTGCAAGCCATGACGGCGACGCGAGAACTCGGCACCGACTGGAATGCCGGTCCCCGCGATGAAGGGTTGAAACCTTCCGGTGCCATTGCCGGGCGTGCTGAGCGGGCGTCCACGAATTTCCGCGAAACCTATCCGGCTTTTATTGCGCTGGCTCTGGCTCTGACCCTGAAGGGTGATGCAAGCGTCTGGGGCATTTACGGAGCCTGGCTCTGGTTTGCATGCCGTATTGTTTACATTCCGCTCTATCTGGCGGGCATTCCCTATATCCGGTCGCTGATCTGGGTCGGTTCGATGGTCGGATTGGGTGTCATGTTTCTGGCTTTGATTTTTTGATAGCTGCCGGCGCGGCCAATCGCGCCACAATGTAGCAAAGGAAAAGCGATGCATCCCTATCTCTTCGAACTGGCTTCCCTGATGGCGATCTTCTCCTTTGCGATTGTTTCGCCGGGAGCAGATCTGGCCATGGTCATGCGGCAGTCCTTGATGCATGGCCGTCGTGAGGCGATCATCACCAGCTTCGGGATCGGGACGGCGCTGATGATGCACGTCACCTATACGGTGCTGGGGCTTGGCCTCATCATTTCCAAGTCGATCTATCTGTTCAACATCGTCAAATGGTGCGGTGTGGCCTATCTGGTCTATATCGGCATCAAAGCGCTGCGTGCGGGCGCGACCACAATTGATGCGCAAACCGCCTCGAACGAGCCGCGCAAGCAGCAGAGCTTTGCCAAGGCATTCGGTCTCGGCTTTGCGGCGAATGCTCTTAATCCGAAGCCGGTGTTTTTCTTCCTGTCGATTTTTTCGACAGTCGTTCACGCGCACACGCCGACCGAAATAAAGCTCGGCTACGGTGTCGTGATGGCCACGGCGCTGATCAGCTGGTTCGTTGGAGTCAGCATTTTCATGACGACGCCGAAGATGCGCGCGGCTTTTTCGCGAGCTTCGAAATGGATCGATCGCACCAGCGGTGTTGTCTTCATCGCTCTGGGGCTTAAACTTGCCACCGAAAAGGCTATGTAAGAAGCAATTGATTTGCTGCCGGAAAAACTCAGGGAGAACCGACAGATGCATGTTGCAAGGAAGCTTCTCAAAATAACGGCCGCTTCGGTCGTCGCCGCTTCGGTGTTCTCAACCGCGGTGCAGGCAGCCTGCACCCAGAATCGCGGCATCTATCAGGACCGTGACGGCGCCTACACATTGACGTTCCGTCCACTGCAGACGAACGATCTCAAGATGACGCCTGCGCCGACCAATGAATTTACGATCACTGCCAATGACAAGCCGGAATTCAAGCTGAATGGCATGGTGATCTGGCCGGAAGAGGGTGTGGCGCGGCCTTATGCGCTCATCACCTATAATTGCAAGGGCGATGGCTCCAATCCGGAAGACCTTGATGATTGCAGTATCTGGCAGAGCGTCATCTACGCGCTGAAGGAAGGTGCGGAAGCGGAAGTTCTGCCCAAGGCGGATGAACCTGCCGCGCAGGCTGTGCTGTTCCCCGATCTGGTGACGGCGCTCGACGGTTATGATTTTGGAGCGGCCAAACCCGAAAAGCCGCTTCAGTGGGAAGTGTTCCGCTTTCAGGGATGCACCCCGGATGAAAACTGATCGGCAGCTTTAACAAAAGCCGGTTATTTCAAGCATTTTGCAGCCGAAACATTTGGCGTCGCATAAATGCGGTACTCTAACGAAAAACGTTCAGGAAAGACTGAAAAGGGTAATTCAATGTCTTATGATGTGGTTGTCATCGGTACGGGCCCCGGCGGTTATGTCGCCGCAATCAAGGCCGCGCAGCTGGGTCTCTCGGTCGCTGTGGTGGAAAAGCGCAAGACCTTCGGCGGCACCTGCCTCAATGTCGGCTGCATTCCGTCCAAGGCGCTTCTGCATGCATCGGAAGTCTTTGCCGAAGCTGGTCATTCCTTTGATACGCTGGGCGTGGAAGTGTCGCCCAAGCTTAATCTGGGAAAGATGCTGGCCCACAAGGACGCGACCGTGAAGTCCAATGTGACGGGCGTGGAATTCCTGTTCAAGAAGAACAAGATCACGCCTTACATCGGCACCGGCAAGGTCGTCGCCAAGGGCAAGGTTTCCGTGACCGCCGAAGACGGCAAGGTTGAGGAAATCGAAGCCAAGAACATCATCATCGCAACGGGTTCCGACGTTGCCGGTATTCCGGGCGTCAAGGTCGACATTGATGAGAAGACCATCGTTTCCTCGACCGGCGCTCTGTCCTTCGACAAGGTTCCGGGTCATCTCGTCGTCGTTGGCGGCGGTGTGATCGGTCTGGAACTCGGTTCGGTCTGGGCGCGTCTCGGTGCAAAGGTCACGGTTGTCGAATATCTCGACAAGGTGCTCGGCGCGATGGACGGCGAAGTCTCCAAGCAGTTCCAGCGTCTGCTCGAAAAGCAGGGCATTGCCTTCAAGCTCAGCGCGAAAGTGACGGGCGTCGAAAAGTCCGGTAAGGGCGCGAAGGTCACTTTCGAGCCGGTCAAGGGCGGCGATGCGGAAGTGCTCGAAGCCGATGCCGTTCTGATCTCCACGGGCCGTCGTCCTTACACGGACGGTCTTGGCCTTCAGGAAGCAGGCGTCAATGTCGATGATCGCGGCCGCGTTGCGATTGACGATCATTGGCGCACCAATGTCGAAGGCATTTACGCCATCGGCGACGTGGTGCAGGGCCCGATGCTGGCGCACAAGGCTGAAGACGAAGGCATTGCTGTTGCCGAAATCATCGCTGGCCAGGCCGGTCATGTGAATTTCGACGTTATTCCAAGCGTTGTCTACACCCAGCCGGAAGTGGCTTCTGTGGGCAAGACCGAAGAAGAACTGAAGGCCGCCGGTATTGAATACAAGGTCGGCAAGTTCCCGTTCACGGCCAATGGCCGCGCACGCGCCATGCTGCACACGGACGGCTTCGTGAAAATCCTCGCCGACAAGGCGACGGACCGCGTGCTGGGCGCTCATATCCTCGGCTACAACGCTGGCGAAATGATCCACGAACTGGCCGTTCTGATGGAATTCGGCGGCTCGTCGGAAGATCTGGCCCGCACCTGCCATGCGCATCCGACCATGTCGGAAGCCGTGCGCGAATCCGCTCTGGCGACCTTCGCCAAGCCGATCCATATGTAGTCTCTTCGAGCATTTCCAGCAAAAGTGCGAAGCGGTTTTGCGTAGGATAATGCTTAAAAATAGATAGAGCGGTTCCACGATTCCGTTTTAACCGGAACCGCTCTAGAGAGAATGCAGAAAGGCCCGCGCAAGCGGGCCTTTCTTGTTTTATGGGAATTAATTCTGGGCTGGCGGATTGGCAGGTGTGGCCGGAGCCGGTGTTGCGGGCTCGCTCTGCGTTGCGGGTGGCGGTGCTGCCGTGTCGGTTCGCGTACCATTCTCGTAGAAGAAATAGCCGAGAATGATGATTGCCACGAGCAGAACGGCACCCAGAAGATAGCCGCTTCCGCCGCGTTGCGGCGGTGGCATGCCGGAAGGATCGGAAAGTCTCGGATCAGTATTAACCGGGTTCGTTCTGGGGTCGTTTCGCGGATCGAGGGGATCAACCATTGCGCGCTCCTCCAGTTGTCGCATCGGGTTTGCGCGGCTTTCAGCCGTCACAAACTCGCTTCAGCAGAGTGAACGCAGTCAAAAGCCGATTGTTCCGCGTGCGGGCAGGGGGCTAAAGCGCCGTCAGCCGATAGCCCTTGGCGCGCAGCAACTCCACCACACCCTCTTCGCCCGGCAGATGCAGGGCGCCGATAGCAATAAAGACATTGCCTTTTTCCAGCAGCGGAACGGCGCGATCCGCCATGGTGTGGTTGCGGTCGATGATCAGATATTTCAGGAACAGATCGTAATCCTGATCGGACAATGCATCCGGCACGATTCTTCTCAGCGCCGGCATGATCATGCCAAGCTCGCCCTTCAGATAAAGCGCGGTTGTCGTTTCCATGGCGTCTTCGGTTTTGTCACCGTAATCGACCGTGGCGATGAGATTGCGAATGTGAAAATCGAGCGGAAGCTTCTCGGTGGCTTCGAACTGTTCCGCAGCCGTTTCCAGCCCCTCAATGTTGCGCCCTTCCAACTGAGCATGGATTGCCAGAAACTCGTCGAGCGATTTCACGCCGTCGCTTTTGCGTTCGCGCTCGCATTTGGGCAGGGCCAGCAGCGTGGTCAGAATCCACGGCTTCATCTTGGCGACCGCATCGAGAATAATGCCGCGCTCCGCAAGCTTATTTTCGATTTCCTCCCGCCTGTCGGCAGGCAGATGCGATTTGAGCGTGCTGCCATCGGTGAAAAGCAGCAGTTCGGGACGTTCCAGCTTCAAACGCAGAAAGTTCTTCTGGTCGAGAACATCAGTGGTTTCGATCACGACAGTATTCGCCGATTGATAGGCGTCTTGCACTACCTTCGGCAATTCCAGTACACGCGGATCGCTGAGATGAATGGTGCCGAACAGATAGGACGGGGCTACTCCGTCCTTTTCGATCTTCCAGATGCGGCCTTGATGGTTGGGGATCGATTCTGCTTCCGCGCGCAGCTCTTTCCAGAGAGCGGGGTCGCTTTTTTCCACGCCATCGATGAGATTTTCGCCCCGAATGGAGCAGGCGGGAGCTTTTTCGTCAGCTCGTGCGGTGACGGAACCGGCGAAGACGGCGCATAGAAGAACGAGAAGCAGCTTTTTCATACAGGGGAATATAAGCAATCTTCCGCGATGTGAAAGGTGGCCAGTTCAGGCTCTCGGATGTGCCTTGTCATAAACTTCCAGCAACCGCTCCGTATCCACGCCGGTATAGATCTGCGTGGTCGACAGGCTGGCATGGCCAAGCAGTTCCTGAATGGTGCGCAGATCACCGCCGCGGCCCAACAGATGGGTGGCGAAGGAGTGGCGTAGAGCATGCGGCGTGGCGCTGTCCGGTAGACCGAGCCCGGCGCGCAGCTTTTGCATTTCGCGCTGGATGATGGCGGCATGAAGCTCGCCGCCTTTCGCACCGCGAAACAGCGGCTTGTCGGCAGAGAGATCATAGGGACATAGCGCGCGATATTGCGCGACGGCGCGATGGATAATCGGCAGCAGGGGCACAAGCCGAGACTTGTTGCCCTTGCCTGTTATGGTGATCGAAAGCGCGGAACTGTCGGACAGCGCATCGCCTTTGAGGCCAAGAGCCTCGGAAATGCGCAGGCCGCAGCCATAGAGCAAGGTGAGCACGGCCGCGTTACGCGCCGCGATCCACGGTTCCTCGGCCATCTGGCCATCGGCAGCGACCACACGGCGGGCGTCGTCAGCGGTTAGCGGTTTCGGGAGGGATTTCGGCTGGCGCGGTGCGCGCATGGCGCTCGCGCCTGCGGCATTGGCCAGACCGCGTTTTTCCAGATGGCGCAGCAGGGAGCGTATACCGGCCAGACCACGGCCAAGGGTTCGCGCGCCTGCGCCATCATTGCGGCGGCTGGCGAGGAACGAGCGCAGATCGGCAACGCGCAGGCTGCTGACATCTTTCAGCGAGGGCGGTTCGCCCAGATGTCCGGTGAGGAAATTGAGAAATTGCCGCGAGTCGCGCTCATAGGCTTCAACGGTGTTTTCAGAAAGACGGCGCGTATCCTTTAATGTCTTCAGCCATTCCTCACGCGCAGCCGCAAGGTCTGCACGGGCGGGAATCAGGAATTCGCCATTCATCGCCATCTTGAAATCTACCGGTTGAAGTTTCGGCTGACAGTTTGTCAGGGAGAGGTTACCGGCTGGTTGCCATAGTGTGTTTGGCAGCCAGATTGACGGAACCAAGCATTTTTCTTGGCGTTTCGGTGTTAATTCGCTAAGCGATAAAGCTAATCAGCAGCGCATATCGGTCTCACTGTCGGGGCGATGTGCCCGAATCCAGATCAGGGGCAACCATGCCACGTCCAGAAAATCCGATTCAGCTCGCCATCGTCGGTGCCGCCCATGGCATTCGTGGCGAAGTCAGAATCAAGACATTCACCGAAGATCCGCTTTCAATTGGCGATTATGGCCTGCTTTATGATGAGCAGGGCAAGGGCTACGAGGTTCTTGAAGCCCGGGCCGCCAAGACGGTTGTGATTGTGCGCTTCAAGGGCGTCAACGATCGCAATGCCGCCGAGGCGCTGAATGGTACTGCGCTTTACATCGACCGTTCGCAATTGTCGGATGACGATCTCGAAGACGACGAGTTCTTTCAGACCGACCTGATCGGTCTTGCGGCAATCGATGCCGAGGGCAAGAGCTATGGCGTTGTGAGCGCGGTGTTCGATTTCGGTGGTGGCGACCTCATCGAACTGAGCGAGAAGGGCAAGCGCCCGATGCTCATTCCCTTCACCGAAGCGGCTGTACCGGAGATTGACTTCGAAAAAGGCACCCTGCTGGTGGAGCCGTTCGCGGCGGGCCTGATCCCCGATGAAAATGACAATCCGCTGAAGGGCGGCAATCAGCAGAAGAAGCGACCGAAGAAGTCATGACGGGTGAATCTTCGCACCTTCTGCCGGAAGTCAAAGAAGCAGGCTTGTTCCATGCTTCTGTGCTGACGCTCTATCCGGAAATGTTTCCGGGGCCGCTTGGCGTTTCACTGGCCGGCAAGGCACTCGCCGAGGCGAAGTGGCAGCTCGACACGGTGCAGATTCGCGACTTTGCCGAAGGCAGGCATCGCATGGTCGATGACACGCCGTCGGGCGGTGGCGCGGGCATGGTGATGAAGCCCGATGTGATTGCGCGGGCGCTCGATTCCGTTGCCGATGATCGCCCGATGCTGCTGATGACCCCGCGCGGTGCACCGCTGACGCAGAAACGCGTGCGCGAGCTTGCAGCCGGGCCGGGCGCGATCATTCTGTGCGGACGCTTTGAAGGCGTGGATGAACGCGTGATTGAAGCGCGCCAACTCGAGGAAGTCTCGATCGGCGATTATATTCTTTCGGGCGGCGAGACGGCGGCCATCGTGCTGCTGGATGCTGTGGTGCGCCTGTTGCCGGGCGTGATGGGCAATCAGCAATCGGGCGAAACGGAAAGTTTCGAGACCGGGCTGCTCGAACATCCGCATTATACGCGTCCGCAGGTCTGGGAAGACAGATCCATTCCCGATGTTCTGACATCCGGCAATCATGGCGCCATCGACAAGTGGCGGCATGCGCAGGCCGAGCGGATCACCCGGGAACGCCGCCCCGATCTCTGGGATTCCTATCAGGAGACAAAACGCAAATGAATCTGATCCAGCGCCTTGAAAGCCTGTCCCTCGCGCTTTTGGCGCTCGGAGCCTACTGGGTGAGTGGAGCAAGCTGGTGGCTTTTTGCCATTCTGGTTCTGGCGCCGGATCTGTCGTTCTTTGCCTATATGAAGGGACCGCGCACCGGTGCGGTTGTCTATAATATTGCCCATAGCTGGATCGGCGTGGTTCTGCTGGCCGTGTTTGGCTGGGCAATGAACTGGCAGATTTGTATCGCCATGGCGCTGATCTGGGCGGTGCATATCGGCATCGACCGCGCGCTGGGCTTTGGTCTCAAATATGGATCAGGCTTTCAGGATACGCATCTGGGTCGTATCGGCAAATAGATGAAAATGCCCGGTTTTCACCGGGCATTTTGTTTCATGCGTGCTGCTTTGCGGATGCGTGAGCCTGCACTTCCGGCCTGCGGAGTATGAAATAGACGCCGCCGCCAATGCCGACGCCGAAGAACCAGCCATAGGTTGCCCACCAGTCCGGCAGAAGACTGGTGGCCATCGGCAGGACAGACGAGAACAGAGCGCCAATCGCAAAGGCGATGAAAGCCTTGACGTGCCAGCCGTTCTGGAAGCGGAATTCACCATTCTCCTGATAAAGATCGGCGACATTCAGCTGTCCGCGACGCAGCAGATAATAGTCGACCATCATGATCCCGAAGATCGGCCCCATGGTGGAACCCAGGAAATTGACGAAATGTGCAGCGCCGGTTTCCCATGGCGCGAACGGATAGAGGATCAGCGCGATCAGCGCTGCGATAACGCCGCCCCGCTTGAAGGAAACCTTCTGCGGAAATGTATTCGAGAAATCGAAGGCGGCGGAAACGAAGTTTGCCACCACATTGATGCCGAGCGTGGCGACAGTGAATGTCAGCGCGGCCAGAAGCGCCAGAAACCAGCTGTCGAACTTTGCTGAAATCTGGTCGGGGTGCAGCAGCACTTCGCCATAAACGGTGAATGCGGCGGTGGTTGTGACACCGGCAACGAGGCAGAAGGCCAGAAGATTGACCGGCAGGCCCCATAGATTGCCGCGCCGCAGTGCCGCTTCATCCTTGGCATAGCGCGAGAAGTCGCAGAAATTGAGATAAAGTGCTGCGAAATAGGTGATCCAGGTGGCGGCGACCGCTGCCAGCGCGGCGATGGAACCCGGCTCGCCGGATACGCCAGCGTCCCTTGTCTTCTCCAGCAGAATATCGCGTGGGATTTCGCTGCCAAAGGAGAATGTACCAGCCTTGATGACCAGATAGACGGCCAGAATGAGCATCATGATCCAGACAGCCGGACCCGCCCAATCCTGAAAGCGGCGCACCGTTTCCATGCCACGCTGGATGATCAGCAACTGCGCCGCCCAGACTAGCACGTAGCAGATGACTTCAAGGGTGGAGTGGCCGAGCAAATGGCTGTTCTGGTGAAAGGCCAGCATGCTGTCATTGCGGATCAGCAGCGCAACGAGCGCGCCAGAGGCTGCCGCCGTCTGCGCGCCATACCAGAAGCAGGCGACGCCGCCGCGCACGAGCGCCGGAAAATTCGCGCCGAATGTGCCGAAAGACGCGCGCGCCAGCACCGGAAATGGCACACCTGTCCGCACGCCCGCATTGCCGACGAGGCTCATCAGGAAGAAGATCACCAGAGAGCCAAGGCCGATGGCAATGATAAAGTTCAGAAAGCTGCCACAAAGCAGAAAAAGGCTTGCAGCAAGATAATAGCCCCAAAGACTATGGACGTCCGATGTCCAGACATTGAAAATACTGAAAGCGCCCCATTTGCGTTCGACAGCGGGCGCCAGATCCTCATTATACAATGAGGGTGACGGTTGTTTGATAGTCATATTGTCCCCATTTTAGCTTTATGCTTTTTTTGATTGCTTACGTGTGAAGCATTTATTTTTGCAATATTTCTGACATAGTCGCTTGCGGCTGGCTATTAAAAATTCTGACAGGGCGTGACAAACCCCTCGCAATGCTGTATTTGCGCGTCTGTTCGGGGGAACCCGACATTGCAATACCTCGTTCGGGCCAAGCCCGAGACGTCCGTAAACCAATAAATGGTGTACCGCTCCTGCCTGATATTGAAGGCATAGCCGCAAGGCCAAGGATTGCTTGGCGGCAAGTGCAGAGCGCTCTGACTGTTTGAAAAGAACATAGAAGGAGTCAGACGATGACCGACATCATTCGTCAGCTTGAAGCCGAACAGGCAGCAAAGATCGAAGAAAAGCGCAAGCTTCCAGATTTCCAGCCGGGCGACACGGTTCGCGTTCAGGTTCGCGTTACCGAAGGTACGCGTACCCGCGTGCAGGCCTATGAAGGCGTCTGCATTGCTCGTTCGGGCGCTGGCCTCAACGAAAACTTCACCGTTCGCAAGATTTCGTACGGCGAAGGCGTAGAGCGCGTATTCCCGGTTTACTCGCCGATCGTTGAAGGCGTTGAGCTGGTTCGCCGCGGTAAGGTCCGTCGCGCCAAGCTTTACTACCTGCGTGGCCTCACCGGTAAGGCTGCCCGTATTTCTGAAAAGAAAGACAACCGCACCAAGGCTGAGCGCGAAGCTGACAAGGCTGCCGCTGCCAAGGCCGAAGCTGCCAAGACCGCTGCTGAATAAGGTTCAGTCAGAGATCTTTGAAAAAGGCGGCCTATGGCCGCCTTTTTTATTTGCCAAATGCACCGAGACACATAATATCAGGCATAATTCTGCCGACTTTGCGCAAGATTGTTACTGCGACACCCTGTTGCGGTTTCAGTTTCTTGACGAAACGCGATGGCAGGTGCATATGACAGGCCAAATTAAGAACCGTTCAAAGGAACTCTCGCAATGAGCGCGCCGCGTACACTTTATGACAAGATCTGGGACGACCATGTAGTGGATCAGCAGGAAGATGGTACCTGCCTCCTTTATATTGATCGCCATCTTGTGCACGAAGTGACGAGCCCGCAGGCTTTCGAAGGCCTGCGCATGGCTGGCCGTCCGGTGCGCCATCCCGAGAAGACGCTCGCCGTGGTCGATCACAACGTGCCGACTTCGAAAGATCGCGTCAACGGCATCAAGAACGAAGAAAGCCGCATTCAGGTTGAGGCTCTCGCCAAGAATGCTGCCGATTTCAATGTCGAATATTATTCCGAACGCGATCGCCGTCAGGGCGTCGTGCACATCGTTGGACCGGAACAGGGCTTCACCCTGCCGGGCATGACGATTGTTTGCGGCGACAGCCACACCTCGACCCATGGCGCGTTCGGTTCGCTGGCGCATGGTATCGGTACGTCGGAAGTTGAGCATGTGCTCGCGACCCAGACGCTGATCCAGAAGAAAGCCAAGAACATGCTGGTGCGTGTTGAGGGCGAACTGGCTCCCGGCGTCACCGCCAAGGACATCACGCTCGCCATCATCGGTGAAATCGGCACCGCTGGCGGCACCGGCTACGTGATCGAATATGCAGGCAGCGCCATTCGCTCGCTGTCGATGGAAGGTCGCATGACCGTCTGCAACATGTCGATTGAAGGTGGCGCACGCGCTGGTCTGATCGCTCCGGACGAAACGACCTTCGCCTATGTGCAGGACAAGCCGCGCGCGCCGAAGGGTGAAGCGCTGGAACTGGCTATCGCCTACTGGAAGACGTTGCATTCGGATGAAGGTGCGCATTTCGACAAGATCGTCGAGCTGGATGCCGCCAAGATTTCGCCGGTCGTCTCCTGGGGCTCTTCGCCGGAAGACGTTGTTTTCGTCACCGACATCGTTCCAAATCCGGACGAAATCAAGGACGAAACCAAGCGTGCATCCAAGTGGCGTGCGCTCGACTATATGGGTCTGAAGCCGGGAACCAAGATGACCGACATCAAGATCGACCGCGTTTTCATCGGTTCCTGCACCAATGGTCGTATCGAAGATCTGCGCGACGCAGCGCGTATGGCCGCTGGTAAGAAGGTTGCCGATGGCGTCAACGCGATGATCGTGCCGGGTTCGGGTCTCGTGAAGGAACAGGCGGAAGCTGAAGGCCTCGACAAGATCTTCATCGAAGCCGGTTTTGACTGGCGCGAGCCGGGCTGCTCCATGTGCCTTGCGATGAATGACGACCGCCTGAAGCCGGGTGAACGTTGCGCTTCGACCTCGAACCGTAACTTCGAAGGCCGTCAGGGCTTCAAGGGCCGCACCCATCTCGTATCGCCAGCCATGGCTGCCGCTGCTGCGATTGCCGGTCACTTCGTCGACATTCGCGACTGGAACTGAGTTCCGTAAGACACCGATTTGAAAAAGCCGCCGGAGCGATCCGGCGGCTTTTTCTTTATGCTCTGTTCTAAATATAAATATCGAGATTAATGCCTTAAAAAGCACTGGTCTTATGAGCTTCTTCATGGTTTCCCCGCATATTCCATGTATATGCAAGTGCTGTTAGATTAGTGTTTTCTTATTTGACGCGCTTCGAACGGAAAAGGCATTCATGGGCGGGGCCGATTTCATTCTCATCATCAACATGACCGTATCCGGTCTGTTTGCCTTCGCGTTTTTCGGCATTGCCGTTTACGCGCAAGGCAATGCGGCTGCGCGCGTCTTCGCGATGGGCTTCGTTTTTGCGATGCTTTATTTCCTGACCGAGCTGGCGATGCCGTCCATGCCAAGCCCGCGTCTTGGCTATATGCTCGCCTTCGCAACTTATCTTATGACGCTGGTTTGCCTCGTCATCGGTCTGGCGCGCATGTATGCCGCTCCGGTGCCGTTGAAGATGCTCGGTCTGCTTGTGTTCCTTTCGCTGGTGATGATTTACGCCATTTACGGCATTGCGCGCAGCAGCTGGGCGGGCTTGTTTCTCTACCAGACGCCTTATTTTCTGGCCTTGGCGCTTGCCGTCTGGGTTATCCTGCGTTTCAGCAGGCGTGGTGCCGTCGATATGATGATGGCCGCGCTCTTTGCTTTGAGTGCGTTACATTTTCTTTTGAAACCCGTGCTCGCCGATGTGTCAGGTGGGGCGGGCAGCGAGCCGAACGATTATGTGAACACGGCCTATGCGCTTTTTGCCCAGTCGATTGGCGCAGGTCTGTCGGTCGCGGCGGGGCTGCTGTTGCTGTTGAGCCTGATGCGTGAACTGCTTTCGGACATGACTATCCGTTCTGAAACGGACGAGCTGTCGGCCCTGCTCAATCGCCGTGGCTTTGCGTTGCGGGCGGAAGCGGCGATCGATAAATCGAAGCGGTCGCGGCAGGCCTTGTCGCTCGTGGTTTGCGATATCGACTATTTCAAACTGATAAATGACAATTACGGCCATGCGCTGGGCGACCGTGTCATTGCGGCCTTTGCTGCTGAATTGCGCAAGACGGCAGTTGCCCGAGGCGGCTTTGCCGCGCGTATGGGCGGAGAGGAATTTGCGGTCCTGCTGCCGGGAAACACCATTCAGTCGGCGTCGCGCTGTGCCGATGGTTTGCGTCTGGCATGCGGCACGATTAAAATTCCGAGCCATAGTGGCGATATAGATTTCACCGCCAGCTTCGGCGTTGCCGAGATGGAATTCGACGACATGTTTTCCGATCTCTACAAACGGGCTGACGGCGCGCTGTACGAGGCGAAAAAGGGCGGTCGCAATTGCGTGCGCGCGGCATCGCCGATCATCTCGGATGAGAATGTCGTGGAGTTTCGCCCGTCGGGATCAGCCCGCACACGTGGATAATCCGGCTCAACAGCCCGGGTGATCCAGAACCGGCGTTTCTCCGCTATCCAGCCCATACATGAATGAGCGCCCGCGCAGAAGAACAGCGCTTTCGCAGCTGCTGTTCGGCGGGCCGACGATATAGGCAACAGCCTTGTCTTGCGGCGCGGTGATGGTCGTCGTGCCCTGCGCCCGGCGCGGCATCTGCAATGTCGGGTCCTTATGCGCCGCACCGACACGGATGATCTTTGGGCCGCCATTCGCCTTTTGCATGATCAGGTTTCCCGATGCGTCGGCATAGCGCAAAGTGGTGTCGGCGGATGCCGTCGCGACCCAGCCGGCAAGCGCAAGTGCACATGAAGCTATCAAGGCTATTCTGTTTCGGTTTGCCATGGTGCGGTTTCACCTTTGCCGTCTGACGCAAAAAGAGTTTCCAGATCATCTTAACTCTTTCTTTACCTTTTTCATCCGTGCTGGCTACAATCGGATAAGTCTTTGGACGCAACTGCTTCGCCGCGTTGTGACCAAAGGCGACTTGAACCGCCCCGAAGGCCAAGGAATGTTTAATGACCAAAGATCATGCCGTCGATATTGCGCATCTTCATCTTCGTGATGCCCACGAATTTGCGCCGCTGCTTGCCAGCTATGCGCAGGCGCTGAAGCGTGGAGCGCCGCGCCGTCCCGACGATTATTACGCCGAGCATCTTTTGCAGGACCGCGCCACTGAAATTCTCGGCGCGCGTGTGGACGGGAACCTTGTCGGCTTCGTGATTTTCTACGATCTCCCGGAGCCGGTATCGGGCCTGCGCGCAGGGCAGGTGGATCACATCTATGTCCATCACGATCACCGGGGCAAAGGCATCGCCAAGGCGCTGATCGACCTGCTGGCCGACAAGGCGGAAGAACGCAGCTGGTCCAAGCTTGTGCTCAATGCACCGCGCGTGCCGGAAGACGGCCGCAAGCTCTATGAGCAGATCGCGACGGCGGCTGACTGGTCGAGCTATGTGATTCGATTCGGCGCTTGATGCGTCTTTACTAAAGTTGATGAATTTACACATGTTTTTCGAAATTGCGGCCTTCAAACGATTGAAGGCCGCAATCACGTGAATGTGTCGCAAAGGTGCGACCAATTGTTAGTCTTTTCGTGAAAAAGCTTCTTTGACGTGATGGTAAAAGAGCAGTAGAAAGCGGCACATAAGGCCGTATTCCACGGTCTCGCCATATTTCTTGGGTCGTGCCGACGCAGGATCGGAAGTTCCGGTACCTTGCGTGAAGGGCGACTTCAAAACTGGGTTTTCAGAAACCCGCCATCCGGTACGCCCGGCCGATCATCGTCGGTGGGTATTGCCGGGGGAGAAACGTCAGGGAAGCCCCACGAGAGGCCAACGAGAACCATGACACAACCGACCGTAACGCGTCCGCGTCCTTTGTCGCCGCACCTGTCCGTCTATAAGCCGGTCATCACGATGACGATGTCCATCGTGCATCGTATCACGGGTGGGGCGCTCTATTTCGGCACATTGCTGCTTGCAGCCTGGCTCATTTCCGCAGCCGTTGGCGAAGAGTGCTTCAATGCCGTCAACGCCGTTTTCGGCTCCTGGATCGGCCAGCTCGTTCTGTTCGGTTACACCTGGGCGCTGCTGCACCATCTGGCTGGCGGCGTTCGTCACTTCATCTGGGATACCGGCGCCGGTCTTGAAAAGCACACCGCTTCCAAGATTGCCTGGGCAACGGTTGTCTTCTCGGTCATCGCAACGATCCTCGTCTGGGTCGTCGCTTACTCGGTGCGCTAGGAGGCTGATCCCATGAGCGGTTCGAATAACGATATGCGTACGCCTCTTGGCAAGGTTCGCGGTCTTGGCTCCGCCAAGGAAGGCACCAGCCATTTCTGGTATCAGCGCATGACGGCGGTGGCTCTGGTGCCGCTGGTTCTCTTTTTCATCGGCCTGGTGATTTCGCTCAATGGCGCAAGCTTTGCGGAAGTCCGGGCTGCTCTCTCGCATCCCCTTACCGCGATTATCATGGCGCTGTTCGTTCTGACCGGCGTCTATCACATGCGTTTGGGCATGCAGGTCATTATCGAAGATTATGTGCATGGCGAAGGCATGAAGATCGTGCTGGTGATGCTGAACACCTTCTTTGCGGCGGTGGTCGGTTTTGCCTGCGTTTTCGCGATCCTCAAGCTCAGCTTCGGAGGTTGATAGCCCGATGGCTAGTGCAGAAAAGAATGCAGCTCCTGCTGCGGGCGAAAAGGCCTACAAGTTTGTCGATCACAAGTTCGACGTTGTCGTGGTTGGCGCCGGTGGCGCTGGTCTGCGCGCCACGCTCGGCATGGCCGAGCAGGGCCTGAAGACAGCCTGTATCACGAAGGTTTTCCCAACCCGTTCGCATACGGTTGCGGCGCAGGGCGGCATTGCCGCCTCGCTGAAGAATATGGGCCCGGACAGCTGGCAGTGGCACATGTACGATACTGTCAAGGGATCGGACTGGCTCGGCGATACCGATGCGATGGAATATCTGGCGCGTGAAGCGCCTGCCGCCGTTTACGAGCTGGAGCACTATGGTGTGCCGTTCTCGCGTACGGAAGAAGGCAAGATTTACCAGCGTCCGTTCGGCGGCCACATGCAGAATTTCGGCGACGGTCCTCCGGTTCAGCGCACCTGCGCTGCCGCTGACCGTACCGGCCATGCCATTCTGCACACGCTTTACGGCCAGAGCCTGAAGAACAACGCACAGTTCTTCATCGAATATTTCGCGCTCGACCTGATCATGACCGACGGTGTCTGCACCGGCGTCGTGGCGTGGAACCTCGATGACGGCACCATTCATCGCTTCTCCGCCAAGATGGTGGTTCTGGCGACGGGCGGTTATGGTCGCTCCTACTTCTCGGCCACCTCGGCCCATACCTGCACCGGCGACGGCGGCGGCATGGCTGCGCGCGCTGGCCTGCCGCTTCAGGATATGGAATTCGTTCAGTTCCATCCGACCGGCATTTACGGCGCAGGCTGCCTCATCACTGAAGGCGCACGCGGCGAAGGTGGATATCTGGTCAATTCCGAAGGCGAGCGCTTCATGGAACGCTATGCGCCATCGGCCAAGGATCTTGCCTCGCGTGACGTTGTTTCGCGCTGCATGACCATGGAAATCCGCGCCGGTCGTGGCGTCGGTAAGGCCAAGGACCACATCTTCCTGCATCTCGACCATCTCGATCCCGCCGTTCTGCATGAACGCCTGCCGGGCATCTCCGAGTCGGCCAAGATTTTCGCAGGCGTGGACGTGACCAAGGAGCCGATCCCGGTTCTGCCAACCGTTCACTACAATATGGGCGGCATTCCGACCAATTACTGGGGCGAAGTGCTGAACCCGACGCCGGAAGATCCGGATCGCGTCCAGCCGGGCCTGATGGCTGTCGGCGAAGCGGGCTGCGCTTCGGTGCACGGCGCCAACCGTCTCGGCTCCAACTCGCTGATCGATCTTGTGGTGTTCGGTCGTGCGGCTGCGATCCGCGCTGGCGAAGTCATCGACCGCGCTGCGAAGATCCCGGACATCAACGAAGCCGCAGTCGAAAAGATCATGGATCGTTTCCATCGCCTGCGTTACGCCAACGGCTCGACGCCGACGGCAGAGCTGCGCGAAAAGATGCAGCGCACCATGCAGGAAGATGCCGCCGTGTTCCGCACGTCGGAATCGCTCAAGCAGGGCTGCGAGCGCATGGAAAAGCTCTGGCACGAACTGCCGGATATTAAGGTTTCCGACCGCTCGATGATCTGGAACTCCGATCTTGTCGAAACGCTCGAACTTGAAAACCTCATGGCCAACGCGTTGACGAC
The DNA here is from genome assembly GCF_052045675.1 of Brucella sp. 22210. Taxonomy (NCBI): domain Bacteria; kingdom Pseudomonadati; phylum Pseudomonadota; class Alphaproteobacteria; order Hyphomicrobiales; family Brucellaceae; genus Brucella; species Brucella sp. 22210. Next base: position 58,366 of record NZ_JBQEPD010000001.1, on the reverse strand, counting down.
CGTTGTTTCGGCGGAAGCACGTCATGAAAGCCGCGGCGCTCACGCGCATGAGGATTTCCCGGACCGTAACGATGCCGAGTGGCGCAAGCACACCCTGTCCTGGCTCTCGCCGGACGGCAAGGTGACGCTCGGTTATCGCGCCGTTCACCTCGATCCGCTCACGACGGAAGAAGAAGGTGGCATCAGCCTCGCCAAGATTGCGCCGAAGAAGCGCGTTTACTGATTAAGGGAAAGAGCAATGGTTGAACTCGCACTTCCCAAGAATTCCCGCATGCAGGAGGGCAAGACCTGGCCCCGTCCTGATGGCGCAAAGCGCGTCACGGAATTCCGTATTTATCGCTGGTCGCCGGACGACGACGCCAATCCGAGCATCGACACCTATTATGTCGATCGCGACGATTGCGGCCCGATGGTTCTGGACGGTCTGCTCTATATCAAGAACAAGATCGATCCGACGCTGACGCTGCGCCGTTCGTGCCGTGAAGGCATTTGCGGTTCCTGCGCAATGAACATCGACGGCGCCAATACGCTGGCCTGCACCAAGGGCATGGACGACATCAAGGGGACCATCAAGGTTTATCCGCTGCCGCACATGCCAGTGGTCAAGGATCTCGTTCCGGACCTCAACAACTTCTACGCCCAGCACCGTTCCATTGAGCCTTGGCTCAAGACGGTTTCGCCGGAGCCGCAGAAGGAATGGCTGCAGAGCCATGATGACCGCCAGAAGCTGGACGGTCTTTATGAGTGCATTCTGTGCGCCTGCTGCTCGACCTCGTGCCCGAGCTACTGGTGGAACGGCGACCGTTACCTCGGCCCGGCTGTGCTGCTTCAGGCCTATCGCTGGCTGATCGACAGCCGCGACGAAGCCAAGGGCGAACGCCTCGACAATCTTGAGGATCCGTTCCGTCTCTATCGCTGCCACACGATCATGAACTGCGCGCAGACCTGCCCGAAGGGTTTGAACCCGGCCAAGGCGATTGCCGAGATTAAAAAGATGATGGTCGAGCGCCGCGTGTAATCGCGCGATCGATCTGAAAATTAGAAAAGGGGAAGGCTGTTGCCTTCCCCTTTTTCTTTGTCAGGATTCCCGTGAGGACTATGCACTCATTGATTGCATGGTCTTGACCTTTACGTTGCTGCCGATATGTCTTGAGATAACAAGGCAGCACGGAGAATGGGCAATCATGCTCGACCATATTGGCTTCAACATTTCCAGCATGCCCAAGTCGCGCAAATTCTATGATGAGGCGCTTGCCCCACTGGGCATTACCCGCGCCATGGAATTCGGTGACTGGGTTGGATATGGGCGCAATGGCAAGCCGGAATTCTGGATCGGCAAGCAGAAGGGCGCGAAACTGGAAGGCGTTCTGCATGTCGCCTTTTCGGCTGGCACGCGTTTGGAAGTGGATCGCTTCTATGAAGCGGCCATTGCAGCCGGCGGCAGCGACAATGGCAAGCCGGGCCTTCGCGCCGATTACCATCCTGATTATTACGCGGCCTTCGTGACCGATCCAGACGGGCACAATATTGAGGCCGTCTGTCATCTGCCGGAATAAAAGGCGGGTTCCTTAGAGCGCATTCGATCTGATTGGATCAGATCGGCGCTCTATGGGTTTGTTCTAACGCGCATCTTTTCCGATCGAAGCAGGATCAGAAATCAGTCCAGTGGACTGATTTCGCTGCGGAGGCGTTTCACACTTTTCGGGATGCGCTCAAAAACCGGCCTTTGGTGGTCTCAGACCAGTTTCGCGTCCAGCGTCACTTCGATTGCGCCGAGCGCCTTCGAAAGCGGACAGGATTCCTTTGCCTTCTTCGCAAGGCTGTCGAAATCATCAGAGGAAATGCCCGGAATCTTGGCATTGAGCGTCAGTGCGCTGCGGGTAATCTCAAAACCGCCACCCGAGGCAGGGCCGATGCTGACCACTGCCGTTGCTTCCAGCTTTTCTGCCGGGGTGCCGTTCTGCGTCAGCAAGGCGGAAAGCTGCATCGCAAAGCAGCCCGCATGTGCTGCGCCAAGAAGCTCTTCAGGATTGGTTCCTGCGCGCCCGCTTTCATCTTCGAAACGGGCCTTGAAGTCATAGGGAAGGTCTTTCAGCGCGCCGCTCTGGGTATTGAGCGTGCCTTTGCCTTCCTTGAGCGTGCCTTGCCAGACTGCGGTTGCTTTTCTATCCATGGGGAAGCTCCTCTTGGTGATTGTCCGTCACGGATATAGGGCGCTTGGCGGTGGCTTCCAGCGATTAATAGGCAGCAATCTGAGAGCAGGCGATCAGATCGACTGCCCTTTCAACAAGCGTGGCGTTTCACCGGACAGCCCGGCGGCCTGCTTGATGAAGAAGGATTTCAGGCTGGGAACGCGATCAACGAGACCAAGACCAATATCGCGGATGGAGCGGATGGCCGGGTTGTCGTTGGAAAACAGCTTGGTGAGCACATCGGTCGTCACACCCATCTGCACCGTGTCGAACCGACGCCAGGACTGGTAGCGTTCGAGTGCTGCGAATGATCCGATATCGAGGCCGAGACGATCCGTTTCGACGATGACTTCGGCAATGGCTGCCGCATCGCGGAAACCAAGATTGAGACCTTGTCCGGCAATCGGGTGGATGCGATGCGCGGCATCGCCGACGAGGGCAAAGCGCGGCTTTACGAATTCGCGCGCCAGCGTCAGGCCAAGCGGGAAGGCGCGGCGTGGACCTTCGACATGCAGCGAGCCGAGACGGTGGCCAAAACGCTGCTCCAGTTCGGCTTCGAAGACGAAATCATCTTCACGGATCAGGCGGTCGGCGTCAGCAGTGCGTTCGGTCCACACCAGCGAGCTGCGATTGCCCTTGAGCGGCAGGATGGCAAAAGGCCCGGCAGGCAGGAAATGCTCGTCGGCGCGTCCGCCATGCGGCTTTTCATGCGACACGTTGCAGACGATGCCGGACTGGCCGTAGTCCCAGTTGACGGTTTTGATGCCCGCCTGATCGCGCAGGCGCGAGCGCGCGCCGTCGGCAGCAATCAGAAGCCGGGTCTCGATTGTGTTGCCATCGGAAAGCGCCACGGCCACGGTTTCCGGCTTGGTCTCAAAGCCGTTCACGCTGGTTGCTTCGAGAAAGCTGATGCCCAGTGCGTCGGCCTTGTTATGCAGGGCGGTGTTGAGAACGCGATTTTCGACCATATGGGCAAAGGGCTCACCCGGGTCCACATCGCCTGAAAAGGTCAGGAAAACGGGTCGCACCGGGTCGGATACGCGCGAATCGGTGATGACCATTTCGGTGATCGGCTGCGCCTCAGGCACGATTTCCTGCCAGCAGCCGAGCTTGTCGAGCATGCGCGATGCGGCAGCCGCAATCGAAGAGGCGCGCGGGTCGGTCTTCCAGGCGCCAGCAGGGGCGCCGTCGACAACAGTAACGGAAAGATGCGGCGCCGCAGACTTGACCGCGACCGCCGTGACGAGGCCGACATAACCGCCGCCGGCGATCAGCAGGTCGGTGTTGCTGGTGCTTGTCTGTTTGGATTTCGCAGCCATCAGTTCGTCCTTTCCGGAAAGCCTATACCATGCTTGTGCGCTTCTGGCACAAATACGGCAAGAGTGAAGCCGATATTTTGCCGCGGCACTGTGAGGCATGTTCGCAAGGAGGCGGAACCCTAAAAGCAGCCACGCCACTTGACAGATTTCTGCCGTCGGGAACAAACATGAGCCATAGGTTTATTAGGTTCATATAGGGTCGCAGGAGTTAGGCTGTCCATGTCCGATCGCGAAAAGTCCGAATATCAGCAGTCCGATGCCAAGCCTGTCGCAGGGCCTGTCTCAGGCGAGAGCGCAGGTCAGACCGCTTCCATGCGCGAGCTGCTTTCGATACTCGATCTGGAAACGCTGGAGATGGATCTGTTTCGCGGTAACAGCCCGCAAGTGGGCTGGCAGCGTGTATTCGGTGGTCAGGTGATCGGTCAGGCGCTGATTGCGGCCCAAAGGACGGTGGAACCAGAGCGGCATGTGCATTCGTTGCATGGCTATTTCGTGCGTCCCGGCGATCCGGCAATTCCGATCATCTATGAAGTGGATCGTATTCGCGACGGGTCGAGCTTCAATACGCGGCGCGTGCTGGCCAAACAGCACGGCAAGGCCATCTTCACGCTGTCGGCTTCGTTTCAGGTGGATGAGGGCGGTCTCGATCATCAGATCGCCATGCCGGAAGGGTTGCCGTTGCCGGAACAATTGCTCGGCGATCGCGACATCAAGGAGCAATATCTGCATCTTGCTCCGGCCAATGTCCGCAAATATTGGGAGCGGGAGCGGCCAATCGAGATCAAGCCAGTCCAGCTCACGCATTATTTCTCGCGGGAGAAGCTGGAGCCGGTGCAGCATGTTTGGGTGCGCGCAAACGGTATTGTCCCTGATGATCGGGCGCTCCAGGCGGCAATTCTCGCCTATCTGTCGGATATGACGCTTCTCGATACCTCGCTGCATCCGCATGGGCGCTCGATCTTCGATCGTGATCTTCAGGCGGCAAGCCTTGATCATGCCATGTGGTTTCATCGTCCGTTTAAGCTGGATGACTGGCTGCTTTATACGCAGGACACGCCGAGCGCTTCGGGGGCTCGCGGGTTCAATCGCGGCGCGCTTTATACGCGGGACGGGATTCTGGTGGCTTCCGTTGCACAGGAAGGGCTAATTCGTGTGCACGAAAAGAAAGAATGATTAAATATTAATCGTGCCGGTTATTGCTGTATAAATATTGTGCAATTCGATGGTGGGCCGTAAAGTTCAGCGCTCCGACAGGGCGCTGAAAAACTGAATCGCCAGAATCACTTAGCCTGATTTTGCCTAAACCTCTGGCAGAAAAAGCCCGGCTTTTCGGGTTCTCTCGGAACTCGTAATCCTCGGCTTCACAAAAAAATCACATTTTGTGCCCCTCGTTTCTGCAACTGGCACGATTTTTGTTTCTCTCTGTTTGAACCGGTCTTTCCAGCGCATACGCGTTTGAAACCGCCATTCGACGGAGATATTCGATGCTCATAACAGGAAGAATCAAGCCAGCAGCTCTTTTGGCCACTTTGCCTGCGCTTGTCGCCATGGCTGGAATGGCGTTGGCTCAGGACGCCGCAGCCCCTGCGGCACCCACGCCCACTCTCGATACGGGCGATACGGCCTGGATGCTGACGTCAACCGCGCTTGTGTTGATGATGACCATTCCGGGCCTTGCGCTGTTCTATGGCGGCATGGTGCGCAAGAAGAACGTGCTGTCCACGGTGATGCAGAGCTTTGCCATTACCTGCCTCATGTCCGTGCTGTGGATGGTCGCTGGCTATTCGCTCGCCTTCACCGACGGCGGTTCGATGAATTCGTACATCGGCGGTCTGTCGAAGGCCTTCTTCTCCGGCGTAACGATGGAATCGCTGACCGGCACCATCCCGGAATATGTTTTCATCACCTTCCAGATGACTTTCGCGATCATCACGCCTGCGCTGATTGCCGGTTCGTTTGCTGAACGCATGAAGTTCTCGTCCATGCTGGTCTTCCTGACCCTGTGGCTCTTCATCGTCTATATCCCGGTCGCGCATTGGGTCTGGGGCGGCGGTTTCATGGCTTCCGATGGTGTTCTCGACTTTGCCGGCGGTACGGTCGTTCATATCAATGCCGGTGTTGCCGGTCTGGTGGCTGCGCTCATCCTCGGCAAGCGTGATGGCTACGGCCACACCAACATGGCCCCGCACAACCTCGTTCTCTCGGTCATCGGCGCTGCCCTTCTGTGGGTGGGCTGGTTCGGCTTCAACGCCGGTTCTGCCGCTGGCGCGAATGCACTGGCTGGTGTTGCCATGCTCAACACGCAGGTTGCGACTGCCGGTGCGGCTCTGGCCTGGATGTTCGTGGAATGGGCTGTTGCCGGTAAGCCAAGCGTGCTCGGCATTATTTCGGGCGCCGTTGCCGGTCTCGTTGCGATTACGCCTGCTGCCGGTTTCGTCAACCCGACGGGCGCTCTCATCATCGGCATCGTCGCTGGCGCGATCTGCTACATTGCAGCCGTCAAGATCAAGCACGCTCTCGGCTATGACGACTCGCTTGATGCGTTCGGCGTCCATGGCGTTGGCGGTTTCGTTGGTGCGGTTCTGACCGGTTTCTTTGCAGACGCCACCATCAATGCGGCTGGCGAAGGTGCCACGATGGGCAAGCAGTTCTTCGGTGCTGCCGTAACCGTCGTCTACACCGCAATCGCTACGGCCATCATCCTCTACGTGGTCAAGGCTGTGATGGGCTTGCGTCCAAGCAAGCAGGCCGAAATCGAAGGTCTCGATATCTCTTTGCACGGCGAATCTGTTCATTAAGAACAATTCTCCCAAGACGAAAAAAGGCGCGGGAAACTGCGCCTTTTTTCATATGTGGACTCTAATCCCTTTACACATTTCCCTACGCAAAACCGCTTCGCACTTTTGCTGGAAATGCTTTGACCCATGGTTAATGCGGAATTAACCATCGCCGGATTAGGATCGGACCGATTCATTCTGCCCGTAGCTATTCTGTTATGGGCGACAGCAGAAATTTCGGTTCGGGACTGGCTATATGCGGCAAGGATATTCGCCCTCATACCCGCTGCGTGACGAGCGGATAACGGAAGACAGGCTTCGCCTGACCAATATCTTCCGCAGGCAGTTCTATATACTGTTCGGTTTGGCGCTTTTGTCGCTGACGGCGATGGCCGTTGGCGCGCTGGCTACATGGAATGTGGCTGATCCAAGCTTCAGCCATGCAACCGACAATCCGGTGACCAATGCGCTTGGCTATCCGGGCGCTGTCTTCTCCGATCTCGCCATGCAGTTCTTCGGTCTGGCGAGCGTTCCCGCATTGCTGCCGCTGGTCGTGTGGTCGCTTCTCATGATGACGCGCGGTGGTATCGGCCGTGTCGCGAAGCGCAGCTTTGCCTGGATCGGTGCAGCCATTCTTTTCGCGGGCATTGCAAGCTGTTTTGCCGTACCGGAAAGCTGGCCGATGCCAATCGGGCTTGGCGGTGTGTTTGGCGACATGCTGCTGCGGCTGCCCGGCCTGTTCCTTGGCCAGTTCCCACAGGGTGCAATCGCTTCGGCTATCGCGCTGGTTCTCGCCTTTCCCGCTCTGTGGCTCTGCCTTTTTGCAAGCGGCATCATTGGCCGTGGCATCATCAATCCGGTTCAGCCTGCACAACGCGGACGGACTGAGGATGATTTCATCGATGAGGACGAGGAAACCGCAGGCGGCGGCTTCCAGTTCATTGGTGCGCTGACCCATCTCGCGCTGACGACGACAGCCAACTTCAAGCGGCTCACCGGGCTTGGCCGTCGCCAGTCCCGCGACGAGGATTTCGGCAATATGCGCGCAGTACGCCGCAGCGCTGAAACGCGCAATGGTGCGGAAGCGGGCAGGCGTCGTGAACCGGGCTTCGGCGGACCATCGGCGGATGAAGCGCCGTTCGATATGGACGACCCGATGCATGATCCAATGGATGATGGCGCGGACGACGCACCGCTGGCCGGTCAGGAATGGCATGATGCGCCGCCTGCACGCAGCCGCAAGGCGCGCGTCGAACAGGCCGCGCCTTCGCCCAAGCCGGGCGCTCGCGCCCAGCGTGAAGCACAGCCGTCCTTCCTCAAGGATAATGGCGTGTTTGAAATGCCATCGCTGCATTTCCTCGCGGAACCCAAGCTGGTCCAGCGCGATCCCGCTCTGTCGAAGGATGCGCTTGAGCAGAATGCGCGCCTGCTGGAAGGCGTGCTGGAAGATTTCGGCGTGCGCGGTGAAATCATCAATGTGAAGCCCGGCCCGGTGGTCACGCTTTACGAACTGGAGCCGGCACCGGGCATCAAGTCATCCCGCGTTATCGGCCTTGCCGACGATATCGCCCGCTCGATGAGCGCGATTGCCGCGCGTGTTGCCGTCATTCCGGGCCGCAACGCTATTGGCATCGAGCTGCCCAATCCGAAGCGCGAGATGGTGTATCTGCGCGAAATGCTGGCCAGCCGCGACTTCGAACAGTCCAAGGCGAAACTGGCGCTGGCGCTCGGCAAGACCATCAATGGTGAGCCGGTGATTGCCGATATCGCGAAGATGCCGCACGTGCTCGTTGCCGGTACGACCGGTTCGGGCAAGTCGGTTGCGATCAACACGATGATCCTGTCGCTGCTCTATCGCATGACGCCGCAGGAATGCCGCCTGATCATGATCGATCCGAAGATGCTGGAACTCTCCGTCTATGACGGCATTCCGCACCTGCTCACGCCGGTTGTGACCGACCCGAAAAAGGCTGTGGTCGCGCTCAAATGGACCGTGCGCGAAATGGAAGACCGTTATCGCAAGATGTCGAAGGTCGGCGTTCGCAACATCGACGGCTTCAATCAGCGTGTCGGTCTGGCGCAGAAAAAGGGCGAGCCGATTGCACGCACTGTGCAGACCGGCTTTGACCGCAATACCGGCGAGGCGATCTACGAGACCGAAGAGCTGGATCTGGCGCCAATGCCCTATATCGTCGTGATCATCGACGAAATGGCCGACCTGATGATGGTCGCGGGCAAGGATATCGAAGGCGCGGTGCAGCGTCTGGCGCAGATGGCGCGAGCCGCTGGTATCCACGTGATCATGGCCACGCAGCGTCCATCGGTGGATGTCATCACCGGTACGATCAAGGCGAACTTCCCGACCCGTATTTCCTTCCAGGTGACATCGAAGATCGATAGCCGCACCATTCTGGGCGAGCAGGGCGCCGAGCAGCTGCTCGGTCAGGGCGATATGCTCTTCATGGCTGGCGGCGGTCGTATCCAGCGTGTGCACGGGCCTTTCGTCGGCGACGACGAGGTGGAACGCATCGTGCAGCATCTGAAGCTTCAGGGCGTGCCGGAATATCTGGATGCCATCACTGAGGATGAAGAAGACGACGAGGGCGGCAGCGGCCCGTCTGGAACCTCCAATCTGGAAGATTCCGATGATCCGTATGATCAGGCCGTCGCCGTGGTGCTTCGTGACAAGAAGGCTTCCACTTCCTATATCCAGCGTCGTCTCGGCATTGGCTATAACCGGGCTGCGTCGATTATCGAGCGGATGGAAGATGAAGGGATTGTTGGTCCCGCCAACCATGCCGGAAAGCGCGAGATTCTCGTACCAACCGGTGACGATGACTTTTAAGCCAGGGATATGACGCGACAGCACGCCACACTCGCGCCAAACTGGCGCGATAACCTGACGATATGATGAAAAGAGAAAGTATACCGATGATATTCTCCCGTTTTTCAGCCTTTGCGAAAGCTGGTCGTCTTGCAGCCGTGCTGGGAATGGGAGCGCTTGGTCTTGGCGTCACGTCGCTGGTTCTGACGCCAGTTGCGGCGATGGCGCAGGGGGCTGGTGCTGCGGGTGCAGCACAGCAGATCGCCGATCATTTTTCATCGGTTCGCACCATGACGGGTGAGTTCGTACAGTTCGGCCCGAAGGGCGATCAGACTGGCGGCACTTTCTATATTGAGCGTCCGGGCAAGATTCGCTTCAACTACAATAATTCGCCGATCCGCGTGATTTCCGATGGCGAGTCTGTGGTCATCAACAATCGCAAGCTGGATACGTGGGATCTCTATCCGCTGTCCAAGACGCCGCTCAAGCTGTTACTGGCAGACCGTATCGACCTTGGCGGCGGCCGTCTTCAGAATGTGAAGCAGGAACCGGACATGACCACGCTGGTGCTGGGCGACAAGTCGATCTTCGGCGATTCGAAAATCACCATGATGTTCGATCCCAAGTCTTACGAGCTGAAGCAGTGGACGATCACCGATGCCCAGAAGCTTGATACGACGGTCATGATCTTCAACGTGCGCAGCGGTGTCCGTTTCACCGATGACATGTTCAAGATCGACTATCAGCGCATCGCCATGAAGCGCAAAGGCCAGTAACGGCCTTCACAAAAAGGTCAGCAAATGTCACCTTGCTGCGGCAAGCTGTTTGCATTTGCAGGATAAATGGTTAGGTTCGCGGCATCTTTTTCGTTGCTGCGAGTCCACCCCCATGGCTTTTTCCGTTGCTACCTGGAACATCAACTCTGTGCGCCTGCGCATGCCGCTGGTCGAGCAGTTTCTGCGCGACTATCAGCCCGATGTTCTGTGTCTTCAGGAAACCAAGTGCCCGGACGATCAGTTTCCGTCCAAAGGTTTTCGCGCACTTGGTTATGAACATATCGCGATCAGCGGCCAGAAGGGCTATCACGGCGTTGCAACCATTTCGCGTCGTCCATTGTCCGGTGTTGAGAAAATCGGCTTTTGCGATATGGGCGATTGCCGCCATTTGAGCGCGGTGGTCGAGGCGGGGACTAAGAAGCTGCGCATCCATAATTTCTACGTGCCAGCAGGCGGCGATGAGCCGGACCCGGCAATCAACCCGAAGTTTGCCCACAAGCTCGGCTTTCTTGAAGAAATGCGGGCCATTGTGGCGGATCGTCAGGATGGCCTGTCGTCGATCCTGGTGGGCGATCTCAACATCGCCCCGCTTGAAAACGACGTCTGGTCGCATAAGCAGCTTTTGAAGATCGTCAGCCATACGCCGATCGAGACCAAGACGCTGGAAGATCTGCGCGTCAAGGGCGGCTGGAGCGATCTCATGCGCAAGATCATTCCGTCTGACCAGAAAATCTATACCTGGTGGAGCTATCGCGCCAAGGATTGGGATGAATCGGATCGTGGCCGCAGGCTCGACCATGTCTGGGGTTCTGCCGATCTGGAGGCCCATATGAAGGGCCTGCAGATTCTGCGCGATGCACGTGGCTGGGAGCGGCCATCAGACCATGTTCCGGTTATTGCGACCTTTGATCTGGATTGATCCGGTAACAGCCCCTATATAGAGAGCAGTCTAAGCAAGGAGAAAAGAACGATGGATCAGACAGCACTGTATCAACCGACCAGTGTTTTCAATGTTTCCATGGTTCGCAATGACTGCTCTTCTGACACTACAGGACGTTTCCTGCATCACGGCTGATGGCCGCACGCTTTTCGAATCCGTCAATTTTAGTGTAACCGAAGCCCGTATCGGGCTTGTCGGGCGCAATGGTGTGGGTAAATCCACGCTTCTCAACATCATGAGCGGCACCTTGGCGCCGACATCGGGCACTGTCGCGCGCAGCGGCAGGCTCGGTGTTCTGCAACAGAATATCTCGACCGATAGCGGGCAAACGCTGGCCGATCTGTTCGAGCTTGCCGCAGAATTAGCCATGCTTTCGCGTATTGAGGCCGGGCAGGGGGAGGACAGCGACTTTGAACAAGCCGACTGGGCTCTACCGCAGCGCTTTGCGGACGCCTTACAGCGCTTCGGACTGGCGCTTGAACCGCAGACACCCCTTGCGTCGCTCAGCGGTGGGCAGCGGACGCGCGCGGCATTGGCTGCCCTAATCTTCCACCAACTCGATATCATTCTGTTGGATGAGCCGACCAACAATCTCGATCGCGATGGCCGTGAGGCCGTGAGGGTTCTGTTGGCGGACTGGCGCGGGGCGGCGATTGTCGTCAGCCATGATCGAGCATTGTTGCGGCAGATGGATAGCATCGCCGAGCTTACGCAAACTGGTCTCCATCTTTATGGCGGCAACTGGGATTTTTATCACGATAAGAAGCAGGAAGAGCGGGATATTGCTGCCCGTAATCTTCAGACGGCTCAACGCGAGGTGAAACAGGTTCAACGCAAGGCGCAGGACGCGACCGAACGTCAGGCGCGCAGTGATGCGCGTGGGCGTAATTCACGTGCTGATAGCGGCATAAGTAAAATGACACTCGATGCGCGCGAGGATCGGGCGCAGAAGACCGGTGGCAAGGGCCAGGCGCTCGCGGATCGCAATTCGGAGAAGGCGCAGGCTCAATTGACGGAGGCCGAGGCACTGGTCGAAACGATCAAGCCAATGCGTTTCAACGTCGAGCGTTCGGCACTGCCATCCGGGCGCGTTCTTTTGGAAATGGATACTGTTTCGGGTGGCCCTCGATCAGACCCGCCTGTCATCCGTGACTTTTCGATGAAGATCGTCGGGCCAGCGCGCATCGCGATACATGGCGCCAATGGTGCGGGCAAGACGTCACTGCTGCGGCTTGTCATGGGAGAACTGTTGCCGATTGCCGGACGCGTGCAGTGCTACGTACCAATTGCGATGTTCGATCAGCAGATGAAGCTGATGGATCGCACAGCCACGCTTTATGAGAACTTCCGTCGTCTCAATCCAGATGCGAATGACAATGATGCGCGCGCAGCGCTGGCGCGTTTTTCATTTCGCGGCGAAAGCGCGAGCCGGTTTGCAGGAGAGCTGAGCGGTGGCGAATTGCTGCGCGCCGCACTCGCCTGCGTTCTCGGCGGAACACAGAAGCCGGAATTACTGATCCTGGACGAACCGACCAACCATCTCGATCTCGATTCCATCGAGGCTCTCGAAATAGCACTAAACGATTATGAAGGCGGCTTACTTGTTGTCAGCCATGATCAGGCGTTTTTGAACGCCATCGGAATAGAACGAGTGATTGAACTGTAATGAGAGGCGGTCAGTCACCATTCCCGAGACGAGGCGCGACCTTCTCGATTTCGCTGATCAGGTCCAGCAGATTCCGGCTGATATGACCATGCAGAGAGGCGGCGACTTCTGGATATTCTTCCAGAATGCGCCGGAAGATCGAGCGGCTGATGCGGATCACTTCAGTTTCTGCTTCAGCGACCGCGCCGGTGAGGCGTGATGTCTGGGCGATGAGAGCCATTTCACCAAGCATCGCACCGGGGCCGACGGGGCGGATTGATATCCGCCCCTCATCAGCATCGTGAAACAGGGTAATGTTGCCGGAAACGACGATATAGGCGCAGTCTGCGCTCTGGCCTTCACGAAAAAGTTCGCGGCCCGCGCGTAGCACAAGCCGCTCGGCGCCGAAGGCAAGAAGACGCAACTGTTCGGGTGTAAATGACTCGAACAGGCCCACCGTGCCGAGAATGCGAATATCGTCGTCTAGCGCCATAGATTGTCAATACACCTGCATCGAGCGCTGTCCATCACGGGACAAGCTTGTATCCCCCGCTTTCTGTGACGAGAAGCGTGGCATTGGATGGGTCTTTCTCGATTTTCTGGCGCAGGCGATAGACGTGGGTTTCAAGCGTATGGGTCGTTACGCCCGAATTATAACCCCAGACCTCTTCCAGCAGCACGTCGCGACCGATGACCTTGTCGCCAGCGCGATAGAGATACTTGATGATCGCCGCTTCCTTTTCAGTCAGGCGAATCTTTGCACCCTTCTCGTCGATGAGCAGCTTTTGGCCCGGCTTGAACGTGTAGGCGCCGACCGTGAAGGTCGCGTCTTCGCTTTGTTCATGCTGGCGCAACTGCGCGCGGATGCGGGCAAGCAGAACGGCAAATTTGAACGGCTTGGTGACATAGTCATTCGCGCCGGATTCGAGACCGAGAATCGTGTCCGATTCAGTGTCATGTCCGGTCAGCATGATGATCGGGGACTTGAAGCCGCCTTTACGCAGAAGCTTGACAGCCTCGCGGCCATCCATGTCCGGCAGACCCACATCCATGATCAGAAGATCGACGATGCCGTTGCGCGCAGTCTGAATGCCCTTGGTGGCATTGTCTTCCTGCAGGATCTGGAATTCTTCACACAGCTCAAGCTGCTCGACGAGGATGGAGCGGAGATCTTCGTCGTCATCCACAATCAGAATTGTACGGCCTGTCATGCCTGTCCTCGTTACTCTTTGATTTAAATATGGCTCTTCGTGTTTTATGACACTTAATGGCCAGAAGTTGAAGCGGCGAAACGCGAATCATGTTTTCACCGGCTTCGGGGGCGGATTGTAAACATGTTTTGCCCGTAAACTAAAAATGGAGGCGGGGGCGTGACCAGATACCAAGGAAGCCGTGGGGTCGGCATCATCAATGTTCGGGCCAAGCCGGGCCACAAGACTCGCGGGCTGCTTACTGCTGGCAATCTGGTGCTGGAATGCGCGCTTGGCAAGGGGGGCATCAGCGCTTTCAAGCGCGAGGGCGACGGCGCAACGCCTTTGACCGCCATGCGTCTGCTCTACGGATATCGCCGTGGCGATAAGGGAACTCTGCCGACAACGCAGTTACCGTTGCGCAGAATCCGTCGTCTGGACGGTTGGTGCGACGCACCGGGAGACCGCAATTATAACCGGCCGGTACCGCTGGCTTACAAGGCCAGTCACGAAGATATGTGGCGCAAGGACGATCTCTACGATGTCTGCATCGTGATGGACTGGAATATTGTGCCGCGCCGTCGTGGCTGCGGCAGCGCCATTTTCTTCCACCTTGCAAGGCCCGGCTATACGCCGACCGAGGGCTGTATCGCATTGAAGCGCGCCGATATGGCGCGCCTCTTGCCGCATTTATCAGACCGGACGGTGGTTCGCGTCCTGCGATAGTTTCGATCCGTCAGTGTGCCGGTGCGGGAACGACTTTCACTTCATTGCCCTGCACATCGTAGAGCTTCCCGCCGAGGACATAGTCGCCATCATGCAGTTCGGCGATGTGGTGATGGCGGATGATGCGCTCGGTTCCTTCCGAGAACACAGACATTTGATCGGAATTGCCGGTCTTGAATTCATTGAACATCAGGTTCAGCAGGATAGCCATCAGCGCAGCCGAGCTGATGCCGGAATGGAAGATGGTTTCAAACCAGGCCGGAAACTGATGATAGAACTGCGGCGCGGCAATCGGGATCATGCCGAAACCGATGGAGGTCGCCACGATGATCAGATTGACATTGTTCTGATAATCGACCTTCGACAGCGTGCGAATGCCGCTGGCCGCTACCGTGCCGAAAAGCACGATGCCTGCACCGCCCAGAACCGCTGGCGGAACGCAGGCAATCACGCGCCCCATCACCGGCAACAGGCCAAGCGCCACGAGAATGAGGCCGCCCGTCGCGACGACAAAGCGGCTTTTCACACCTGTTACCGCCACAAGGCCGACATTCTGTGCAAACGCGCTCTGTGTGAACGAGCCAAAGACCGGGGCAAGAATGCTCGATGCCATGTCGGCACGCAGTCCGTTGCCGAGTCTGCGGGAATCGACCTTGGTGCCGATGATATCGCCTACCGCCAGAATATCGGCGGATGTTTCCACCAAAGTCACCAGAATGACGATGAACATGGAAATGGTGGCGGCGATGCTGAACACTGGCAAGCCGAAATGGAAGATTTCCGGGAAAGCCATGATCGGGCCTTCGCTGACTCTCGAAAAATCCGTCATGCCGAGCGCCCAGGCGATCAGCGTGCCGCACACCATGGCAAGCAGGATGGACAGGCGCGAAATGGTGGCGCTTCCGATTTTGCTCAAGACAAGCACAAGCGCCAGCGTCAATCCAGCGAGGCCGATATTGGACATGCTGCCGAAGTCGGGCGCATTGCTGTTACCGCCCATCGCCCAGCGGGCGGCAACAGGCATCAGCGTCAGGCCGATGGTTGTGATGACGATGCCCGTCACGAGCGGTGGAAAGAAGCGCGTAATGCGTGAGAAAATCGGCGTTATCAGAAAGCCGATAAAAGCCGCTGCCATGACGGAGCCAAGGACGACTTGCAGCCCCGCTTCACCGCTACCGCTGGATGTGACGATGGCCACCATCGTGGCGACACCGGCAAAAGACACACCCTGCACCAGCGGCAACTGGCATCCGAAAAAGGGGATGCCGATGGTTTGCAGTACGGTGGCGACACCGCCTGCAAAGAGCGAAGCCGTGATCAGAAGCCCAACTTCGCTGGGGCTCAGCCCTGCGGCCTGACCGATAATCAGTGGAACCGCGACAATGCCGCCATACATGGTCAGCACATGCTGAAAACCATAGGCAATGTTGGCAGCAACCGACAGTTTTTCATCTTCGGGGCGCGAAACTGCATCCGCCCCGGACAGGCGCGTATTCAATGCTACTCCCTCCCGGCAGACGGGTTTAGACCAGTCTGCCCTCTCCGTTCTCCCTGCGCAATCGTGTTGTGGCTGTCCGAGTTATGCCACACACACAAATACGCGATGTCTCCTCCAAGACAGTCGCAAGAGTATAACGACAGTCGTCCGCATGACTGTGCGTCTTTTGCTTGAAATTGTTTTCGACGCGGGAAGGCTAATGTTGTGGGTGGATTTAGCGTTCGGTTATTTTCATCGCTTCTTGCAGAACCGTGAAAACAGCGGGGTCAGTTGATTGCGCCACATTGAAGCGCAGATAGGAACTTGCGGTCCGTGACGGGCTGAACACATCACCCGGAGCCAGAACGACACCCTTGTCGAGAGCGTGCCTGGCAATGATGCCGGAGTCCATGCCGTCCGGCAGGCGCGCCCAGAGAAACATGCCGCCTTGCGGTTCGTTCCAGAGTTCAAGTCCTGCGGCTTTCAGGCGTTTGGCGGTCAGCGTCATGGCATCGGCCAGCTTGGCGCGCATGCCTTCGATGTGACGACGATAGGTGCCGTCGGTCAGAAGCGCGTGGACGACTTGTGCTGAAATCGAATTGCCGCCAAAGGTGGTGGCCAGCTTCAGATCGGTGAGGCCGTCGATCCAGTCACTGCGCCCGGCAATATAGCCGACACGGGCCGCAGCCGAGAGGGTCTTGGAGAAGCTGCCAATGTGCAGAACACGTTCGAACCCGTCGAGTTCCGCCAGCAGCGGCGCGGGTGAGGGATGAAAATCGCCGAAAATATTATCCTCGACGAGAATGATGCCATGGACTTCCGCGAGTTTCAGAAGGCGATGCGCGGTTGCGGGCGACATGACGCCGCCGGTCGGGTTTTGCAGCCCCGCATTGGAAATATAGAGTTTCGGCGCATGTTCGGCGGCTGCCTTGGCGAAGGCTTCGAGGTCCGGGCCGCTAAGTGTATAGGGGATGCCGATCAGCTTGACGCGATGGGTCAGCAGCACGGCCTGAAAATTGAAATAGCAGGGATCGTCCACCAGCACGGTATCGCCCGGCTGAAGCAGAAAGCGGCAGATGAGATCGATGGCCTGCGTGCCGGAATCGGTCAGCACTATCTCGCCGCCGGAAATATCCATACCCTGTTCCGCCAGCCGGTGTGCGAGGTGACTGCGCAACGGGCGAAAGCCGAGCGGTTCGCCATAGGTGGCGAGATCGCTGCGCTCGTCGCGAGCAATGGCGCGGAGCGCGCGGCGGATGCCTTCAAGCGGCAGCCATTCATCCGGCAGCCAGCCGCAGCCGGGCTTCAATGTCTTGCCTTCGGTTTCCAGCGATTGGCGCATGACCCAGAATGGATCGATCTGCCGGTCCTTATGCGGTGTGGTCGTGGCCAGCGAAAAGGGCTGGCGCGCCCGTTCCGACACATAGAAGCCTGCGCCGCGGCGTGACTGGATGATGCCTTCGGCGACCAGCCGGTCATAGGCTTCGACAACGGTCGATTTGGAAACGTCCATCGTCTCGGCAAGCCGACGGATCGATGGCAGTCGGGCGCCGGGCGCAAGGCTCATGGCTGCAATGCGTCCACGGATAATGGACATGACTTTTTCGACGAGCGAGGTCTTCTCTGCAGCAGCGTTTTCATCGCCGCGCGCGTTATCGACGCCCGCATAGGCGGCTTCCAGGCTGCGCAATAAGCCCGTCGATATCATCTGTACTCTCTTTCGTACCAGTACAGTTTGCCAGAATTGTCCGGTAACTGTCTCTGATTATTTCGGCAAGTTCGCGGCATTGTCCGCAAAATTCATAGACGATTTTGTTGAAAGCTGAAAAGACACATGCGCGAGAATGTTGGGAACAAGGTGGTTGTTAGCCAGACCGTGGGTAACAAGACGGCCGGGTGGTTGAATGGATTTCTCGGTGTGCTGATTTTCTCAGGCTCGCTACCCGCGACGCGTCTCGCCGTCATCGATATCGATCCGACTTTTCTGACACTGGCACGCGCGTCGATTGCCGGTCTGCTGGGCATGGCGCTGCTGCTGGCATTTCGTGAACCTCTTCCGCGCAAGAGCGATGTCATTTCACTCATTGTCGTGGCGCTGGGCGTCGTGGTTGGCTTTCCGCTGCTGACGGGCATTGCACTGCAACATATGACCTCCGCCCATGCGATTGTCTTCATCGGCCTGCTGCCGCTTTCGACGGCGGTATTTGCAGTGCTGCGCGGCGGCGAGCGTCCGCGTCCACTGTTCTGGCTATTTTCGATCGTGGGCGGCGCTATCGTCGCGTCCTATGCGTACGGGCAGGGCAGCCAGTCGACTTTCCTAGGCGATGTGCTGATGCTGGGCGCGATCATTGTTTGCGGGCTTGGCTATGCGGAGGGAGCGAGCCTGTCCCGCAGGCTTGGCGGCTGGCAGGTCATTTGCTGGGCGTTGGTCTTCTCGCTGCCGATCATGCTGCCGCTGACCATTCTTATGCGTCCAGAAACATGGGCGGGGATTGGGGCCATGGCATGGGGCGGACTGGTCTATGTTTCGCTGTTCTCGATGCTGATCGGCTTTTTCTTCTGGTATCGCGGGCTGGCGCAAGGCGGCGCTGCGACGGTTGGCCAGCTTCAGCTTCTACAGCCGTTTTTCGGCTTGATGCTGGCGGCGGGCATTGCGGGTGAACCCGTCAGCATGGGCATGGTCGCGACAGCGGGAGTTGTCGTGCTCTGTGTGGCGGGAGCGAAACGCTTTGCTTAAGCAAAGCACATCCCGAAAAGTGTGAAACGGTTTTCGGATAAGATGTGCGTCTAAATGAATGCCCAGACGGTCGTGCGCTTGACCTCGGAATCTTCCAGCGCACGCGTCACGGGCACGGTGTAGACGGCAAGCTGCCGCAAGCGCTCTTTCGGCAGATAGGAGCGGCCCGGATCGCCGACAATGATCTCGGCGCCGCGTTCCGCCAGTTTTGCGAACCATGGAATGAGACGGTCTGCCAGCGGCTTCTCATAGAAGACATCGCCTGCCAGAACCACATCCCAGCCGTAATCGGTGCCGATGAGATCTTCAAGGCTTGCCGTCACTGCCACGCCGTTGGCCGTGGCGTTGATATCGATTGCCGGGAGCGCGAAGGGATCGATATCCGAAGCGAGGACGCTATTCGCACCAGCCTTTATGGCCGCGATGGCGACAAGACCTGAGCCGGACGCAAAATCCAGCACAGTCTTGCCGCTTACGGCTTCCGGATGGTCGAGAATATAGCGCGCCACGCCCTGACCGCCCGCCCAGGCAAAGGCCCAGAAGGGCGGCGGCAGGCCGATTGTGGCCAGTTCTTCCTCTGTCTTGTGCCAGAGGTCGTGCGCTTCGTCAGCCAGATGCAGGCGGATTTCCGGCACATGCGGCGGTGCTTGCAGGCCGGTATTGGCCAGAATGAAGCTGCGCGTGCTGGTTTCCGCCGGATCGAGCATCGGTTGCTGGTCTCAGATGTCTTTGGCGTCGAGGCCGCCCATGCGGCAGACTTCGATCCATTCGTCTTCCGTCACCGGCTGCACAGACAGGCGCATGGAGGTGACAAGCGCCATGTTCTCAAGCTTGGGGTTCGCCTTGACGTCCTTCAGCGTGACGGGCTTCGGCACATCCCGGACGGCCTTGATGTCCACGCAGTCCCAGCGCGGATCATCAGTGGTGCTGTCGGGGTGCGACAAAGCGCAAACCTCGACAATGCCGACCACTTCCAGCCCTTCATTGGAATGATAGAAAAAGCCTTTGTCGCCGATTTTCATGGCGCGCATGTTGTTGCGCGCCAGATAATTGCGCACACCATCCCATTGCTCGCCCTTTTCGCCACGGGCCTTTTGCATTTCCCATGACCATTTGAACGGTTCGGACTTGAACAGCCAGTATGCCATTGCGTGTTCCCCGGTGCTTAAGCCTTAGGCGTTGGCAGGATTTTTGAACGTCCAGTTCCACGGGCGTACGGTGACGTCCTGAAACAGACCAGCCTTCGCATAGGGATCATTGGCGCCGATGGCGGACGCTGCGGCCTTGTCTTCAGCTTCGACAACGAGAAGGCTGCCATTTGGCTTGCCGTCTTCGCCGAGGAAGGGACCGGCAAACTTCAGCACATCGCCAAGGCTCGTAAGATATTCGAGATGCGTCGGGCGCGTATCGAGGCGCACTTGCAGATGGTCGGGCTTGTCGTTGCAGAGAAGTGCAAAAAGCATCGTCTGGTCCTCTAGTCTTCGGTCTTAAGTGGTCGGTTGATGAGACTGGTTACAGCCTCGTCGATGGTAATCTTCCCGCTGAGCAAAGCGCCAACCGCATCGATGATGGGTGCAGAAATGCCGTGCTTGTCACACAGTTCCGCAGCAATAGGCGCGGTTGCGACACCTTCGGCCAGAGGCCGGTTGGTCAGGTCTTCGCCGCGTCCCAGCGCAAGACCGTAGGAATAGTTGCGCGATTGTGATGATGAGCATGTCAGCATCAGATCGCCGAGGCCGGAAAGCCCCATGATGGTTTCCGGCTTTGCGCCCATGGCTTGTCCGATGCGGCGCAGTTCTGCGAAGCCGCGTGTGACGAGCGCTGCTTGCGCGCTCGCACCATAACCGCGTCCGACAGCGGCGCCCGCGGCAATCGCCAGAACGTTTTTCAAAGCGCCGCCAATCTCGACGCCTTTAAGATCGGTGGTCGAATAGCAGCGGAAAGCAGGACCAGAAAGAAGAGCTGCCAGCTTGTCGGCTGTGTCTGCATCTTCACAGGCAACCGTCACCGCCGTCGGCAGGCCGCGTGCAACATCGGTTGCAAAACTTGGGCCGGAAAGGGCGGCGATGCGGTGGTTCGGCAAGACTTCCGCCACCACTTCCGACATCAGGCGTCCGGTGCCGCGTTCAATTCCCTTAGCGCAAAGAACGACGGGCGCGGACTGTGGAATGAGGCTGCTCAGTTCGGAGAGGCCCATGCGCATTGCCTGCGCGGGGACTACCGCCAAAACGGCGTCAGCATCGGTCACAACATCGGAAGCATTGGTGCTGGCGCGAATACCGGCTGGCAGTTCGATGTCGCCCAGATAGCGCGGGTTGCGTCGGTTATCGTTGATCGCTGCGACCGTGTCCGTATCACGGGCGTAAAGCCAGGCTTCGTGGCCGCTGGTCGCCGCCATGGCAGCAAGCGCCGTACCCCATGCGCCGCCACCGAGAACGGCGATCTTCGTGCGAGCACTCATGCCTTAGCTCCGCGCCGTCCCGTGCCGATCAGCGGCGCGGATTTTTCATCGAGCGGCCAGCGCGAGCGCGGCGCGATGGCAAGCGAATCCGGCGTTTTGGTTGCGGCATGTTCAGCTCCGGCCCAGGCGATCATCGCTGCATTGTCAGTGCAAAGATTGAGCGGCGGGGCGATAAAGCTGAAGCCGTGTCTGGCGCAGAGCTGCTCCAGCGAAGCCCGCAAGGTTTTGTTAGCGGCCACACCGCCCGCAACGACGAGCGAAGGCGTTGCGCAGTCCGGGAACTCCGCTTTGAAGCGTTCGAGCGAACGCCCGACCCGGTCGGAAAGCGTATCGGCGACTGCGGCCTGAAACGAGGCGCAAATATCGGCGACGTCCTGATCGCTCAGCGGCACCAGTTCGCTTGCTGTCTGGCGCACGGCGGTCTTGAGACCGGAAAATGAAAAATCGAGCCGCGCTTCGCCTTTCAGCGGTCGGGGCAGGGCAAAGCGCTTGGGATCGCCCTGAAGCGCCATGCGCTCAACCGCCGGGCCTCCGGGATAAGGCAGGCCGAGAAGCTTCGCCGTCTTGTCGAAGGCTTCACCCAGCGCATCATCAATCGTGGTGCCGAGGCGCTCATAATCATTAAGTCCGCGCACCAGCACCATCTGCGTGTGACCACCCGAAACCAGCAGCAGCAGATAGGGAAATTCGAGCTTGTCGGTCAGTCGCGCTGTCAGCGCGTGGCCTTCGAGATGGTTCACGGCATAGAAGGGCTTTTGCGCAGCCATGGCGAGCGCCTTGGCCGTCATCAGGCCGACGATCAGCCCACCGATCAGGCCGGGACCGGCGGTGGCTGCCACGGCATCCACATCATCGAGCTGCATATCCGCATCCTGCAAGGCGCGTGCGACCAGCCGATCCAGCGCCTCGACATGCGCGCGCGCCGCAATTTCCGGCACAACGCCGCCATAAGGCTCGTGTTCGGCGATCTGGCTCAGAACCACATTGGACAGAATACGGCCTTCACCCTTATCGTTGCGTTCAACGATAGCGGCGGCTGTTTCGTCGCAACTGGTTTCTATTCCAAGAATGCGCATTTGCGGTTAGACCCTGCCAGTCTCATATTTCTGATACGTCAAGCAACCCGGTACCATGGACGACGCAATATGCAAACACCATCCTTGAAGATTGGCACACGCGGTAGCAAGCTGGCTCTGGCTCAAGCTCACGAGACGCGTCGCCGTCTGATGGAAGCGCATGGCTTGCCGGAAGAGGCTATCGAGATTTTGCCCATGTCCACGGCGGGCGACCGCATTCAGGACCGCCCGCTCTCGGAAGTCGGCGGCAAGGGGCTTTTCACCGAGGAAATCGAGCAGGCACTGAAGGACGGACGCATTGATCTCGCCGTTCATTCGACCAAGGATATGCCGACTGTCTTGCCTGAAGGCTTGCATCTTTCCGTCTTTCTCGAACGCGAAGACCCGCGCGATGCTTTCATCGGTCGCACGGCCAAGCGGTTCATGGATTTGCCGCAGGGCGCTGTCGTTGGTTCGTCGTCACTGCGCCGTCAGGCGCTGATCCGGCGTTTGCGCCCGGACATTCAGGTGGTGATGTATCGCGGCAATGTCGATACCCGTTTGCGAAAACTTGAAGCAGGCGAGGTTGATGGTACCTTTCTGGCCTGTGCAGGGCTGAAGCGGCTGGGCCTTGATGCAGCAATTACCGAACTGGTGGATCCACTGACCTTCCCGCCCGCGCCGGGACAGGGCGCAATCGGTATTGAAAGCCGTATTGGCGATGCGCGCATTGATGCGCTGCTGGCACCGTTGGCGCATCGCGACACGCAGGTAGCCCTTGCCTGCGAACGCGCGTTTTTGGGCGCGCTTGACGGCTCCTGCCGCACGCCGATTGCCGGTCTTGCCACTGTGGACGGCGACAAGGTGCATTTCCACGGCATGATCCTGACACCTGATGGCACAAAGGCGCATGAAGTGACGCTCGACGGCACGGCATCGGAAGCGGCGGCGCTTGGAACCGAGGCTGCAAGCCAGGTTCGTGCGGCAGCCGGTCCGCATTTCTTCACCGACTGGGATTGACCTTGACGGGGCCGGGCGCAGCCATAGCAGGCAAGCGGGTTCTGGTGACGAGGCCGGAACCGGCGGCGCTGCTGACCGCCGCGAAGCTCACTGATGCGGGGTTCGAGCCGGTGCTTCTACCGCTCAGCCGCACGGTCTCGATGGCTTTCTCCATACCTGCCACTCGATTCGACGCGTTGACGGTGACAAGCGCCAATGCGTTTCGCCATGCGGGGCATGCTTTGCCGCAACGCGATATGCCGCTCTTCGCCGTTGGCGAGGGTACGGCGCGTGCTGCACACGAGGCGGGGTTCAGCGATGTGGTCGACGGTGGCGGTGATGCGGTGCGTCTTGCTGAGACCATGCGCGAGGCTTTGCCGCAAGGAGCGCGCATTCTCTATCTGGCGGGGCGCGTTCGCCAGCCGATTTTCGAAGAGCGTGTATCCGCAGCTGGTCTCGATATGACCGTGTGCGATGTCTATGATATCGAAACCATCGATTATTCGCGTGATGAACTTCAGCGCATATTGGGCGCGCAACCGCTTGCGGCTGTGATGCTCTATTCCGGTGTGGCGGCGGAAGAATTTACCGCCGCGATGGGCGGGATTGCTCCGCCTTTTAACGAAAAGACCCGCTTTTTGTGTATATCGGCGCGTGTGGCCGCAAAACTGCCCGCCGAATGGCAGACGAATGCGCTGGTCGCAGAACAGCCGGATGAGAAAGGACTTTTCCGCCTGTTTTCCAAACTTTGACTCTTTTAGACGCAACCTTCCTGCGACAGAGGATTTTATCTGTTAGAGTCACATAGAGTCACCGGCAGGCAATCGACGATTACGAGAGGACCCATGGCGAAATCCGGCACCCCGCGACATTCCAAACCGGCCCGCAATCCCGTGACGATCAATCTCGATCCGTCTGATGTAAAGCGTGTCGATGAACAGACGGGAGCCAGGGCGACACCGCCCGCCGAGCCGGTCGGCAACTTTACTCAAGCAACAGCAACCAAGCCCGCTGAGGCGAAAGCCGCCGAAACGAAATCTGGGCCAAAGCCAGAACCGAAACCGGCTGCAAGTACCTCAAATGCCGCCAGTCCGCCTTTTACCGCAGGCGTCAAGCCGGAAGCGGAAAAGCCGCGTTCAACCTCCAGCGCATCGTACACTGTGCCGCCAATCAGCAATGCCAATCAGGGTTCCAGCCCGAAATCCACATCCGGTGCATCGCATCTTCTGGCTGGCATCGCCGGTGGCGTTATCGCGCTCGGCGGCATGTTTGCGCTTCAATGGGGTAATGTCATTCCGTCGCCCGGCGCGCGCGTGACTGCCGAGCAGCTGGCGCAGATGGAGCAGCAGATCGCCGATCTGCGCACCAATCCAACGCCTGCGCCGCTCGATGCGGCAAGCCGCGCGCAATTTGCCGATTTGCAGAAGAATGTTCAGGCCGCAGAGATCAAGGCGGAAGCGGTCGCGGGAACTCTCACGCAATTGCAGCAGCAGGTCGAAACACTGCCGCAGGCGACTGGAGGTGCCGCTTCGGGTGATATTGAAGCGCTGACCGGGCGTCTCGACGCGCTGGAATCGAAATTGTCGGCAGCCCAGAATCAGGCTGATCAGGCCGCAGCCGGTGTTTCGGGCAATAGCGGCACGATTTCTTCGCTCGAATCAAAACTGACCTCCTTGCAGGCAAAGGTCGGCGAAGCTGCCCGCCAGCCGGATGCGACAGCGCTGATCGCGGCCAATGCGCTGAAGACGGCCATTGATCGTGGCGGTTCGTTCAAGGTCGAACTCGATACTTATGCTTCACTTGCGCCGCAGGATAGTTCGGTCGAGGGCCTCAAGGCATTTGCCGATACGGGCGTGCCGACAGTGGCCGACCTTAACGCCTGGTTTGGCCCGGTTGCCAATCGCATTGTCGCCACCGAAAACAAGCTGCCCGCTGATGCGGGTGTTTGGGATCAGCTCGTTGCCAGCGCCAAGGGGCTGGTGAGCGTCCGCCCTGTCGCGGGCAATGTGGAAGGCGAGGGTGTCGGTCCGACGACTGCCCGCATGGAAGCCGCACTCCACGCAGGTGATCTGGAACGCGCCATCGGCGAATGGGAGAAACTGCCCGCCGATGCGAAAGCTGTTTCGGGAGAATTTGCGAACCAGATGAAGGTGCGCCGCGATGCCGATGCGCTGATCCAGCGTCTGGTTGCGGACAGCCTCAAGCCAAAGGCGCCGACTGACGCGGGTGCTGCGGCACCAGCGGGTAATTAAGGGGGCGGGCCGATGCTGCGTGTTTTATTCTATTTGCTGATCGTTGTGGCCCTTGGTTTCGGCTTTGCATGGCTGGCCGATCGTCCCGGTGAGCTGGATGTCGTTTTTGCGGGCAACCACTATAATGTGCCGCTGATTACGGCGGTTGCCGGTATCGTGGCCATCGTGGCGGCGATCCTGCTTTTGTGGTGGCTGGTGAAGAGCATTATCCAGTCGCCCTACACGCTGCGCCGCCATTTTCGGGCGCGCAAGCGCGACCGTGGATATCAGTCGCTTTCAACCGGCCTGATTGCTGCCGGTGCGGGCGATGCCGAGGCTGCACGCCGCATGACCAAGCAGGCCGGCAAATTGCTGAATTCCGATCAGGAGCCGCTCATCAAGCTTCTGGAAGCGCAGACGGCGATGCTGGAAGGCCGCACGGACGATGCCCGCAAGGGGTTTGAGGCTATGCTGGAAGATCCGGAAACCAAGCTTCTGGGCCTGCGTGGGCTTTACATCGAGGCCCAGCGTGTCGGCGCGATTGAAGCCGCACGCCATTATGCTTCGGAAGCTGCCAAACAGGCACCGCAACTCGAATGGGCGTCATCTGCGGTTATGGGTCAGTTCTGCGCTGATGGCGATTGGGATGGGGCGCTGAAGCTGGTCGAGGCGCGCAAGCAGGCGCTGGCGCACAGCAAGGATACCGTGAAGAAGGAACGCGCAGCGCTGCTGACGGCCAAGGCCATGGCAACGCTGAATGTGGATCACGCCCATGCACGCACCATGGCGCTGGAGGCAAACAAGCTCGCGCCAGATCTGGTGCCCGCTGCCGTGGTGGCCGCACAGGCGCTGTTTACCGATGGAGAAGTGCGCAAGGGTTCCAAGATTCTGGAAGCGGCATGGAAGCGTTTCCCGCATCCGGATATCGCTTCCGCTTATGTCTATGCCCGCGCTGGTGACACGGCGCAGGACCGTTTGAAACGCGCGCGGCATCTGGTTTCGCTGCGTTCCAACACAGCCGAAGGCAGTCTTGTGCTGGCGCGCGCGGCTTATGAAGCCGGAGATTTCAAGGCAGCGCGCGATAATGCCGATCAGGTGCTGAGGGCGCGTCCGACGGAAAGCGTCTATTTGCTGCTGGCTGATATTGAGGAAGCCGAGAGTGGCGATCAGGGCAAGGTGCGTCAGTGGCTTGCCCGGGCCGTCAAGGCGCCGCGTGATCCCGCTTGGACTGCCGACGGTTATGTTTCGGAACGCTGGTCGCCAGTCTCGCCGGTCACCGGTCGCCTGAACAGTTTTGAATGGAAAGTTCCGGTGGTCGAACTTGCCCCGGTTGTTGAGGCGGAAGAGCCGGAGATCAAAGGGCCAATTCCCGATAACAAAGCGGCAGTGCCCGTTGTGGTAACACCGCCTGCTCGCGAAGCGCCAGTGAAAGCAGCTCCTCAAATCGACGTGGTGGAGGCCGAAGTGGTCGTTCCCGATGCGGAACCGGTCAAAGCTTCCCCTCCCGCGCCTGCTCAGAAACGCGATGAAATTCCGCAACCGCCTCTTGATGCGTCGCCCATTGATGATGGTGACGACGAGGACAAGCGCAGTCATTTCGTCGTGGATGATCCGGGTGTGGATCAAAACAGTACACCACGCAAGGCGCAGGGCGGCTTGCGGCTCTTTTAAGCCACTTCCGCTTTAGCAAAGCGTTGCTTAAAAACAACGCTGGCGGCGTCATCTGCTGCGAACCGTCTTTCATGACGGTTTGTCGCGTTGTCTGCCGTGTTTCCCCGGTTAGGTTCGCAGATATGAAGAGCAGCGTTTCTCTATGGGGTGCGTCTGTATTGATATGTCTGGCGAGGGTGAATGTTCGATCGTCTGTTGGAATTTTTGAAGGAGCTGCCCGGCAACGGTTTTCGTGACCGCAAGGGTGATATTTCCAATGACGATCCCAAGCTTGCCGCAGCTGCCCTGCTGTTCCATATCATGGATGTCGACGGCGAGACGCGCGAGAGCGAGCGCAAGAAGCTCGCGGCGATGCTGTCGCTGAAATATAATCTCAAAGGCGATGCGCTGAAGAAGCTGATCAAGGCCGCCGAGGTGGCCGACAGCGAGGCCATCGATTTTTCAAGCTTCACATCCGTTCTCAAGCGCCAGCTCGACTATAATGCGCGGCTCGATTTCGTGGGGCTGATGTGGGAAATGGTCTATGCTGATGGCGATGTCAGCGAAGTGGAAGCGGATGTGACATGGCGTATCGCGGAGCTTATCGGCATCCGCGAAGACGACCGCAATGCTCTTCAGGCGCGGGTGCAAATAGAAAAGGCGAGCCGTAGCTCGCCCTTTTGATCATCAAGTCCGCCCTTGCAAGTGACGGGCTTTGCGCAATTGCGGGAACATGGCTGCCCAGATCATCGCGACCGCGATGGAGCCGACGCCGCCGATCACCACAGCTGGAACCGCGCCGAGCGCCGCTGCCATCAGGCCCGCGCGGAATTCGCCCAACTCGTTCGATGCGCCGACAAAAACCATATTCACGGCATTGACGCGTCCGCGAACATGATCCGGCGTCCAGAGTTGCATCAGCGTTTCGCGAATGTAGACGCTGATCATGTCGGCAGCACCCGCCAGCGCCAGTGCGACGACGGAAAGCCAGGTCAGTGTTGAAACGCCGAAAATGATGTTGAACAGGCCGAAAAACGCCACGAACACGAACATCACGCGGCCCGCATGATCGCGGATCGGATGACCGGCCAGCCAGATTGCGGTGAGAACTGCGCCGATGCCGGGCGCAGAACGCAGCAGGCCAAGCCCCCACGGACCAAGATCGAGAATATCCCGCGCATAGATCGGCAATAGTGCGACCGTACCGCCGAGCAGCACCGCAAAAAGATCGAGCGAGATTGCGCCCAGAACGATCTTTTCCTTCCAGATATAGCGGAAGCCGGCGAGCATGCTCGACATGGAGCGCTCTTCCGTCAGCGTGTGCTGTTTCGGTTTCGGGATAGAGAAGGTGAGAACCGCAGCCGCGATCAGGAAGATCGTGGCCACACAATAGGCCGCAACCGGCGAGATGCCATAGAGCAGACCGCCAGCAACCGGGCCGACAATGGTTGCGACCTGCCAGGCAGACGAATTCCACGATACCGCATTTGCAAAGTCTTCGGTCGGAACGAGGTTCACGACGAGCGATGCCGAGGACGGTCCGAGGAAGGCGCGTGCGATACCGAAGAGCAGCAGACAGGCAAACACGGTCATCGGCTCGAACAGGCCTGCTAGCGTCAGTGAGAGCAGCAAAGCCGTGACGACAGCTTCCAGAACCAGCGACAGCCCCATGATCAGGCGTCTGCCGAAACGGTCGGCTGTTGCGCCGGTCACTAGAACAAGCAGCAATGCGGGCAGAAACTGCACCAGCCCGACCATGCCCAGATTGAAGGCATCGCGGGTCTGGTCATAAATCTGCCAGCCGACTGAAACGCTGACAATCTGCACCGCGAAGGCACTCAGAAAGCGCGCGCCCCAGTATTTCTTGAATGACGAGTGGCGGAATGCTGCGTAGCGATCCGCAGAAGAAGCATCAGTTGAGGGGGACATTGCTCAAGACATCGAGAGGAAAGATGCTTGTTACTTACAGCATCCTTCCCATGATCGGAATCACTTTTTTGGTGGCAAATGTTTCGCCCCTGCTTCTAGTGGTCTGATTCCAACATTTGCATCCTTCGGTTCAAGCGCTGAGCAAAGGTTGGAATCAGACCACTAGCAAGTATAAGTATCTAGTGGATTTTTCGAATTTGACGTTTGAAACAGCATCTATGTCAGTCGGGATTTAAACGTCAAATTCAATCCACTAGGGGCGAAAAGTCTTCAAATAAAAAAAGGCCGACATGAAGCCGGCCTAGTCGATCCGGGAGGGCGGATCAATCTTTGCCAAGCAGGCCTTTCCAGATGATCGCGCCGAGTGCTGCGCCGACCAAAGGTGCAACCCAGAACAGCCAGAGCTGGCTGAGTGCAGCTGTGTCAGCGAAGAGCGCAACGCCGGTCGAGCGAGCCGGGTTGACCGATGTATTGGTCACCGGGATCGAGATCAGGTGGATAAGGGTCAGGCCAAGACCGATAGCGATCGGCGCAAAACCTGCCGGAGCAATCGACGAGGTCGAACCCAGAATGATGATGATGAAGAACGCCGTCAGGACGACTTCGATCAGCAGGGCCGATGTCAGGCTATAGCCGCCAGGTGACAATTCGCCATAACCGTTGGAAGCAAAGCCCCCAGCAGTAAAGCCGCTTTTCCCCGAAGCGATCAGATAGAGTACTGCCGCCGCAACGATGGCGCCCAGAACCTGTGCGATCCAGTAAGGAATGAGGTCCTTTGCCGGAAGTCTGCCGCCGATCACGAGGCCGAGTGATACAGCCGGATTGAAGTGACCGCCGGAAATGCCGCCCACAGCATAAGCCATGGTCAGGACGGTGAGACCGAAAGCAAAGGCGACGCCAAGGAAGCCGATGCCAAGTTCAGGAAAAGCCGCAGCGAGCACCGCGCTACCGCAGCCGCCGAAAACCAGCCAGAAAGTTCCGAAAAACTCAGCCGATAGTTTATTCAACATGGAAATCCCCAAGGTTGGTGTAGTGAAACTGGCCGTAAGCGAATCAGATGACAAAAACTATATCCTTGTCATATTCTTCCGGCAATATTGTTGAAAGCAAAGAATGATTGTTATGCTTTGCTTGTTAGAACCGTTTTAACAGTAAAGGCGCAAATTTATCCCAATTATATTATGAATTTTATAAATTTAGCCCATAAAATATTGAATTCATTTAAATAATCCATTTGCCCCGTTGGTTAAAATAGAGGTCGGCTTTTTTAGCGCTCTATCGCGCTTCCGCGTTGATGGGATCATCATCGCTGGCCTGACCGGCACCACATTTGCAGTAGAGCCTTGGCCATGGTCTTCTGTCGTCGGGTCATTGCGAAGAACGCTGCATGCGCGTTATAAGCGAAAGGTAGGCACGGGGCAGGCCCGCAACCGAAGAACAGCCATTTTCAAAGGCTGTCGCAGAGCATGACAGGGAGTTTGCGGTTTGAACACGCATCCGAAGACCAGAGAATCGAAAGCCCTATTGGGCAGCGCTGTGGCAGTGGCGCTGATTTCCGTTCTGTCGGGCTGCACGGCGACCGCATGGACGGAAAAGGTCAAGATCGACTCCACGCCGATGCCGACCGAATGCGCTGGATGGCAGAAGATTGATCTGAAACAGCGGACGACGATGGTTCTGCTGCGTCAGGACCCGAAGCTTGTCGTCGATATCGATTCTCACAATCTCAAGGGACGCAATCTCGGCTGCTGGCAGTAACCGCGGTTTCGAGAATTACAGGCGGTCTGCGCCCGGTAATCAGGCCGGGCTCGCCATCCGTATATCGACTTTCTCGATCGTGCCGCGCAGGGCGGGCAGCATTGTCTCGAAGCGGATATTACCGCCGGGCCGGATGCTGGTGCGCACCGGTTCCAGCAGGCGCTCGCGCTTCTGTCCGTCGCTATAGGTGATACTGACGATCAGTGCCGGGGGCAGCCGTGTCTCGCGACTTTCATTGCTGATGCTGGCGCCGACATTCAGCACATTGCCTTCGGCGCGCTCAGCAATATTCGTGGTGATGTCGGTCACTTTCAATGCGGGAGCAAGTGGCAGGGACGGCGAGGCAGCGGCTGCGACATCCGATGACTTGTTGGTCATGATCGTATAGCCGCCCGCCATCCAGAAAGCGGTCGTGGCGCAAAAAGCCACCAGAACCCAGTATGCGACTCCGGGGCCGTGGGCGGTTTTCGCCGAAAGCGTTGGATGGTCCTGTTTGTGAAAGAGGCTCAAACCGGGCAGCGCGCGCGACGTGACCGGCATTTGCCGCTCGGGCAGCACAGTTTCGAATTCGGCATCCTCGACTTCAGCAGCAGGGGACAGACGCCAGCCAGCAGGCTTTGTCGCATGCGGCTGGCCGCGCGCGCTACCTCTGGTTGATGATTGCTTCGCCATCATGAAGTCATCTTCCTCTGTGTTTTCTCGATAGACCTTGCCAGCCTAGGCTGCCGCAAAATGGTTAATGCTTCGCTCGCGAAATTTTTAACGGTCCAAACAGGCCGGATTTAACGCAAGATTAACCATAGAGGGTAAAGGTCAATCCGATATTGATGTGCGTGCGAACGCCTCGCTCGCGCGAAGAACCAAAGAGAAGCTGACCGGTGATACGTTTCGAGAATGTCGGCCTGAGATATGGAATGGGACCTGAGATCCTCAAGGATGTCAGTTTCCACATACCGCCGCGTTCATTCCAGTTTCTGACTGGCCCTTCAGGCGCCGGCAAGACGTCGCTCATGCGCCTTCTTTTCATGGCGCTGAAGCCGACACGCGGTTTGATCAACGTGTTCGGCAAGGATGTGGCGCGTCTTGATCACAGGCAAGTGCCTCTGCTGCGCCGCCGTATCGGCATTGTGTTTCAGGATTTTCGCCTGCTTGACCACATGACCACTTACGAGAATGTGGCTCTTCCGCTGCGGGTGCGCGGCAAGGAAGAAGCCACCTATCGACATGAGGTGGAAGAGCTGCTGCATTGGGTTGGCCTCGGTGACCGCATGGGCGTTCTGCCGCCGGTTTTGTCCGGCGGTGAGAAGCAGCGCGCCGCGATTGCGCGTGCGCTCATTGATCAGCCGGAACTGCTGCTTGCTGATGAGCCAACCGGCAATGTCGATCCGCCGCTGGCCAAGCGCCTGTTGCGCCTTTTTACGGAGCTTAACCGCTCGGGCACTGCTGTTATCATCGCAACGCACGATCTATCCCTGATGGATCAGGTCAATGCGCGGCGCATGATTCTGGAACATGGGCGGCTCGACATCTATGAGTAACACCCGCAGTGGCCGCCCGAGCGGCTGGCAGAAAATTCAGGATGACCTGAAGGTTCGTTTCGAAGACCTGAAGGATATGGTTCTGGTGCGCCTCGGCAAGCGCCGACAACGCAAAGGGCCAAGCCCGATTGTACCCGACGGAAGCGTTACCGGCACCGCTTTGGTGACCGTTATCGCGATCATGACCTTTCTCGCCTGCCTGACAATGGGCGGCGTATCGCTGGTGCGCGCATCGGCTGCCGCCTGGCAGAGCCAGATTGCGCGGGAGGCAACGATCCAGATACGCCCGGTCGAAGGGCAGGATATTGAAAAGGCCTTGCAGCAGGCGAGCGACATCGCACGCGGCTTTGCGGGCGTGAAAGCGACGAACATCATCGACAAGGATGCCACTGCGCGTCTGCTGGAGCCATGGCTTGGCACTGGTCTCAATATCGATGAACTGCCCGTGCCACGCCTCGTCGTGGTGACCATCGATGAAAGCGCGCCGCCCGATTTCGGTACCATGCGCACGGAATTGACCCGCGCTATTCCGGCGGCCAGCTTCGACGACCACCGGACCTGGGTGGACCGACTGGTGTCGATGGCGCACACAACGGTTCTGGTCGGTACGGCGGTTCTGTCGCTGGTCATTGCGGCGACCGTTCTCACCGTCATTTTCGCCACCCGTGGCGCAATGTCCGGCAATAGCCACATCATCGAGGTTCTGCATTTCATCGGTGCGGAATCGAAATTCGTGGCGCGTGAATTCGAGTGGCATTTCTTCCGCACGGCGCTGAAGGGCGCTCTGTTCGGCGGCGCTGCCGCCATGCTGGTTTTCCTGATCTTTTCCTGGTGGGCTTCGCGCCATATGGCGACACCCGAAGGCGATCAGGCCGCTGCCATGTTTGGTAGCTTCGCCATTGGTCGCAGCGGCTATCTCGGTGCCGCCGCCATCATCATTCTGGTCAGCGTCCTGACTATGCTGACCAGCCGCCTGACGGTTATCCGCCAGCTCGCAACCATGGATGGTCCGGGAGTACGCTCCGAATGACAGTCTTTTGGCCCAATACGCTCCGTCGCACGGGAATTCCTGGTAGTTCTCCGAGTTATCGCCGCAATGCTGCGTATGATAGCCAGAGGAACTACGGACGAATCGCGCGCGCATTGGGCGGCGGATACCGGGCGAGTAACGATGCGGTGGCACAGAAACGAACAGCGGAAGAGATGCATGCGGGCGCTGTGGTCTGGCGGCGCAGTCCCCCTGTTGTTGCCCCTTCATCCTTGCTGCTTGCGCCAGCCAGATTCCTGTGGTCTGTCATGATGCGTATGCTCAGACGTTTCCAACCCATCTCGATTGTGCTTTTCACGCTGCTTCTGGCTTTTCTCGTCGGCTTTGTCGTCTTCGGGGAGAAAGTGACGAGCATGACGCCGCCAGTGATCGATGAGCCGGCCGATGGCATCGTGGTTCTGACCGGCGGTCAGTCCCGCATTCAGGCGGCGGTCGATCTCTTGCAGGATAAGCGCGGCAAGCGGCTGCTGATCAGCGGCGTGCACCCTTCGACGAATGAAAAATCGATACAGCGCGCGACCCATGCTGATCCAGGCCTGTTCGACTGCTGTGTCGATCTCGACCGTTCGGCCCGCAACACCGTCGGCAATGCCGAGGAAAGCGAGCATTGGATTCGCAACAACGATTATCGCCGCGTGATCGTCGTCACGAACAATTACCATATGCCGCGCAGCATTCTGGAAATGTCCTATCGGATGAAGGACGTGGAATTCGTGCCCTATCCGGTGGTGAATGGCGACGGT
The DNA here is from genome assembly GCF_052045675.1 of Brucella sp. 22210. Taxonomy (NCBI): domain Bacteria; kingdom Pseudomonadati; phylum Pseudomonadota; class Alphaproteobacteria; order Hyphomicrobiales; family Brucellaceae; genus Brucella; species Brucella sp. 22210. The sequence goes on along the minus strand of NZ_JBQEPD010000001.1, from coordinate 24,351 downwards.
CGCGAGCAAAGCTGGGTGGCCGAAGGCGACACATTGCGCGTGCTCTTCGTTGAATATGTCAAATATCTGGGCGCGGTCGTGCGCGTTGGCGCGTCAGAGATTTTCGGCTTCGACATTCTCGACGGCGTGACCGGTCAGAAGATCAATCGGTAACAAACAGGAAAATCCCGGCGCTCAGTCACCGTTTTCTGTATGGAAAATGGGGCAGTTCCTGATATAGGAGTGCCCGAGATTTCGGAAAACGAAGGCCTGACAGTTTTTCGGGATTATGGTCTGACTGTTTGTTTTGAGCACATCATTTCCGAAAGCCGTTTCACGCTTTTCGGGATGTGCTCTAGCCGGGATACTCGCCGACACGATGCTTCTATACCTGCGCTCGATCCTCTTCAACGCTGCGTTTTACATCTGCACACTGGTGCAGATGATCCTTTATACGCCGTTCTATTTCCTGCTGCCGCGCAAGAAGGCATGGATCGTGCCGAAGCTCTGGGCGCGGGTTAATCTGTGGCTCCAGAAGGTCATTGTCGGTACGGATTACGTCATCGAAGGGCTCGAGAATATTCCGGAAGGCGCCTATATCTGCGCGCCCAAGCACCAGTCGGCCTGGGATACTTATGCTTTCCTGCCTTATCTGGACGATCCGGTTCTGATCCTGAAGCGCGAATTGATGCGCATTCCGCTGTTCGGCTGGTATATCGCCAAGATGGAGATGATCCCGGTGGATCGTGGATCGCGCGTCAAGGCGCTGCATTCGATCACCAAGGGCGCGGAAAAGGCTATCGCCGAAGGGCGTCAGATCCTCATCTATCCCGAAGGCACACGCCGGTCGCCGGGCGCACCGCCGCAGTATAAATACGGCATCGTGCATCTTTACGATGCGCTCGATCTGCCGGTCCTGCCGATTGCGCATAATGCCGGGCTCTACTGGCCGCGCCGCAAGTTCCTGCGTTTTCCGGGCACCGTTCGCTGCCGCGTTCTGCCTCCGATTCCGCCGGGGCTTGAAAAGGAAGAGTTTCTGCGTCGGCTGATCGAAACCACCGAAACGGCCTGCGACGAGCTTCTGGTTGCGGCAAGCCGCGACGCCAACCCACCCCCGATGCCACCAACAGCTGTTGAGCGCTTGAAGGAACTGGGCGTTTCCCCTCGCGGTTAAACGTCCTGAGCCTTCATGTTCAACTTAAGTTAAACGACAATTAGTCGCGTTTTGTGGGAGTTTCGTTTTTCTTGCACGGAAACATGAAACCCGGTATCAGAGCGCGACACGAAAGGACCCATCATGAATATTGATGCCATTTCCATCGGAACCAATCCTCCCGAAGACGTCAACGTCATCATCGAAGTTCCAGTCGGCGGCCAGCCGATCAAGTACGAGATGGACAAGAAGTCCGGGGCTCTGATCGTTGACCGTTTTCTCTACACGCCGATGACCTATCCGGGCAATTACGGTTTCGTACCGCACACGCTCTCGGAAGACGGCGATCCGATTGACGTTCTCGTCTGCAACACCCGTCCGCTGGTGCCGGGTTCTGTGATCAATGTCCGCCCGATCGGCGTTCTGGTTATGGAAGACAATTCCGGTAAGGACGAAAAGATCATCGCCGTTCCGTCGCCGCACCTGACGCGCCGTTACGAGAAGATCCATGATTACACGGATATGCCGGAAATCACGCTGAAGCAGATCGCGCATTTCTTCGAACACTACAAGGATCTGGAACCCGGCAAGTGGGTCAAGATTGGCGATTGGGGCGATGAAGATTACGCTCGCAAGTTCATCGTTGAAGCGATCGAACGCGCCAAGGGCAAATAATCCGGGCGAGCAATCGCCGGTTTGCATTCTGGTTTAAAACAAAAGCGCCCAATGATCCCCGAAGGATTATTGGGCGCTTTTGCTTTTAAGCTTTGGTTTGCCGATCAGAGGAAGAGCGGCAGCAGCGTCGTCCACATGAACTGGCGGATGAAGAAGATGATCAGGAGCAGGATGATCGGCGAAATATCGATCCCGCCGAGATTGGGCAGGAGATTGCGGATCGGGCGTAGAACCGGCTCGGTCACCTTGTAGAGAAACTCTCCGACCGAGGCCACGAAGCGATTGCTGGAATTGACGACATTGAACGCATAGAGCCACGAATAGATGGCGCTGGCGATGATGATCCAGGTGTAGATGTCGAGCGCCAGATCAATGGTGCGGAACAATGCAATCATGAGTGTCTGTCTCCTTGACGATTGGCCGAGATGTAGCGATTGCTGCGATTAAGGACAAGTGCCCGATAGAGTGTCGGCTCAACTTTCGTCATCGAAATGCCGTGCGAAAAGCGCCCTTCAATCGAGTTATGGTCCTATTTATTCACAGATCGCCGTGTAGTCAGTATAGCTGTGATGATATGCGAACAAAAAATTAGATCATACTAACATTCTGTGCAGTGTTGCTATGCTCTGTAATAAATGCCAAGTGAACTTAACAGCGCTGGCTGGTGTATGGCTGAACGGATAAAACGGCAATGAATATTTCAGATAATGGTCGCGATCCCTATAAGGACCGCAAAAGCATCGAGTTTTCTTTCCGCGCCAAACGGTTTGCCCATATTCAGAAGTTGATCGAAGCCGCCCTTGCCGAAAAGCCGGAAGGCGAGAAGGTAGAGATTCTCGATCTCGGCGGATCGGAAAAATACTGGCTGATCGGCGAGGCTTTTATCGAGGCCAATCGTGACCGTTTGCATTTCACGCTGATCAATCCCGAAGAGCAGGAAGAGAAAGACACCGAAACTTTCACGTTTCTGGTCGGCGACGCGACCGATCCGGCGCTGTTTGCCGGGCGGACTTTCGATGTTGTTCATTCCAACTCGGTCATTGAACATGTCGGCGACTGGGCTGCCATCACGCGGTTTGCTGAGAACACCCGCAGGCTCGGCAAGCGCTATTATATGCAGACGCCGAATTACTGGTTCCCTTACGAGCCGCATTTCCGCTTTATCGGATTCCAGTGGCTGCCGGTGCCGGTGCGCATCTGGCTGATGACCAAAATGCGGCTTGGCTTTTTCCCACGTCAGGAAACTGCCGATGAAGCGCGCTTCCACGTGGAATCGATCCGCCTTCTGACCACAGGCCAGGTGCGCAAGCTCTTCCCGGATGCGCAGATCGAGTTTGAAAAGATTGCCGGACTGGCAAAATCCATTCTCGCTATCAAAGGATGATTGTCATCCTTTGACGCGTCCTGTCAGTCGAAATCACGCGGCTGGTGTGATTTCGAGGCGATCAGATTGCCAACATGCTCCAGCGCGTGATCGCGCACCCGCATGTCGCGCAGATGCTTCAGCGTATTGGCTACATAATCGATATTTGCGCCGGACTCGCCATGCGCCGAGGCGACAATTGCCGCTGCATCCTCGGCCTTGAGCGCTCCGGCATATTGCACATGGCGGCGGTCGGCTACATAGACCAGCCCCTGAACATCGCGCCCGTCGTGAAGGCGCAGCCGCAGCTTCTTTTCATGATAGACATTGTTCGACATTTCGCGTTCGCGCAGATAGACCATCACTTCGTCGGTCATTTCGCCCGGCACGCGAAAGGCCATGCCAAGGCAGGAGCCGCCCGCATCGAGGCCAAGCACCAGTCCGGGATGATCGGGTGAGCCGCGATGAAAATGCGAATAGATGCACAGGCTGCGACGATAGCCGTGCAGGCGGGCGCGAATAGTTTCCACATGCGCGAAACCGGGACGCCACATCAGCGAGCCATAGCCGAAAACCCAGAAATCACTCGTCCGCTTTTCATCGATGTGTTTTGTCATGATGATATAATATTTGCCGTCTCTTGTTCGATTTCCATGGGTAATTGATGGATATCCCTCGTTTTTTCTGAAGCTCCACTTCACAAGACTCAATCCTGCCATAATATGGCCACCAGTGAGGTTGAGCAAAACACTGGTATCGAAAGATGCGTCGCTGGCGGCTTTGCCGCTTCTCAGGCTCAACTCTCTGACCGACATAAGGTTTTTCGATGATGCATCCCGGGACGGAAGCTGGAACAGAGCAACGGAAGTCCAGAAAGCGCCCGATTGCGCTTGGCATTTTCCTGATCGTTCTCGTCGCTGGCTATACAGCCGGGTGGTTCTATGTGGCCGACCGCCTGCAAACCCGCGCGACGGCAGATATGGCCAAGCTTTCGGCCCAGGGCATTGGTGTGCGCTGCGAGGATTTGCGCACCAGCGGTTATCCGCTCCGCGTCAATGTCGTCTGCGACAGCATTTCCTGGCAGAAGCCGAGCGCGGGCATGGCATTCCGCGCCGGTCGTTTCACCTCCGGCTCGCCTGTCTATGCGCCGCGCTCGCTCAGCAACGATCTGACTGGCCCCGCCTTTATCGAATTCCCCGGCCTGCAACCGCTAGAAGTCAACTGGAGCAAGTTCAACTCCAACACCCGGCTTGCCCGCCCGTTCCCGACTGAGATTGCGCTGGAAGCCCGCGACGTCGTGGTCGGCCGCCGCACGGAAACCACGACCACGGAACCGCTCAGCAGCCTGGAACAGATGGATTTCAGCATGAGCGCCGCCGATGGCGCGCTGAAGCTGACTGGCCGTTTTGCAGGGCTGAAGCTCGCGGCACCGGTGATCGGTAATGCCAAGAGCCCCGAGATCGACGGTGTTGCCGATATCGAGATCGCCGATGCTGCGACGCTTCTGGCGTCTGGCTCTTCCGACTTCAGCCAGCGTCTGCGCGGTCATAGCGGCACGATCCATCAGGCATTTCTCTCCATGCCCAATGGGGCCATGGTATCGCTGACCGGCCCGTTCTCCGTCGATGACGAAGGGTTGATCAATGCCGACGTGAAGCTGACGCTGGTGAATGCCCAGTCGCTGGCGCAGGCAGGCCAGACGGTTTTCCCGGAACAGGGCAGCAATATCGCCACGATCCTCTTCGCGCTTTCAGCTATGCCGAAAGACGAAAACGGCAATCCCACGCTGGAGATTGCCGTTCGCAAGGGCAGGGCCAATGCCGGGTTCATTCCGCTTGGGCGGTTGCCGGCGTTGTAAGGGAATTAGGGGAATAGGGGAGTATTTTTTACTGCCCCTCTCGTTGTCTTACTTCTTTTCGTTTGTGCGCGTAGCAGCCTGACGGCCAAAGTCTGGCGCATCCACTTCCTGTCCTGCATCGATAATGCCGCGGCGGACCGCACGCGTGCGCGTGAAGAGGTCGAACAGGGCCTCTCCGTCACCCCAGCGTATCGAGCGCTGCAAGGAGGCAAGATCTTCCGAGAATCGTCCCAGCATTTCAAGGATGGCGTCCTTGTTGTGCAGGCAGACATCGCGCCACATGGTCGGATCGGATGCCGCCAGACGCGTGAAATCGCGGAAACCGGATGCGGAATATTTGATGACTTCCGATTTCGTCACCTGTTCCAGATCGCTGGCCGTGCCGACGATGTTGTAGGCGATGATATGCGGCAGATGCGAGACGATGGCCAACACCAGATCGTGGTGCTGCGGGTCCATGTGATCGAGCCGCGAACCGCAGGCCGTCCAGAAGGCAGTGAGCTTTTCCAGCGCCGCTTCATCCGTGTCTGGAAGAGGCGTGAGGATGCACCAGCGATTGTTGAACAGCTCCGCAAAGCCTGCATCCGGGCCGGAATATTCCGTTCCGGCCAGCGGGTGGCCCGGAATGAAATGCACATTGGCAGGCAGTTCCGGCTGCATCTGCGCGATGACGGAAGCCTTGGTGGAGCCGACATCAGTGACGATGGCGCCCGGCTTCAGGCTTGCGGCAATCTGCTTTGCGACGGTGCCGGAAGAGCCGACCGGCACCGAGACGATAACCAGATCGGCATCCTTGACCGCTTCGGCACTGTCGGTCGTGTAGCTGTCGCCGAGAGCCAACTCTTCGGCGCGCTTCAGGGTCTCGGCGCTGCGGGTTGCGATTGCGATGTGGTTTGCAAGGCCTTCGCGACTGATGACGCGCGCCAGCGACGAACCGATGAGGCCGATACCGATCAGCGCGATTTTATCAAAATGGATCGTGGACATTGATCTTACTTTAAAAACTCAGTGAGTGCGGCGACTACACCGCGATTGGCTTCTTCCGGTCCGACAGTCATGCGCAGCGCATTGGGGAAACCGTATCCGCCAACGCGGCGCAGAATATAACCGCGCTTGGAAAGCCACTCATCCGCCTTGTCCGCCGAGTGAGCGGCGTCTTCGGGGAAATGGATCAGAAGGAAATTCGTCACCGAAGGCGTGACCCGCAGGCCGAGCTTGGTGAACTCATCCGTTAGCCAGCTCAGCCAGGTGTCGTTATAGGCGACCGACTTTTCGACATGGTTGCGATCGCGAATGGCCGCGGCGCCCGCAGCAATGGCGGGCGCGTTCATGTTGAACGGACCGCGAATGCGATTGACCGCGTCGATTACATGGGCAGGCGCATACATCCAGCCGATCCGCAGGCCTGGAAGGCCGTGAATCTTCGAGAAGGTGCGGGTCATCACGACATTTTCGTTCGACGAAACGAGTTCGAGGCCAGCCTCGTAATCGTTGCGGCGGACATATTCGGCATAGGCCGCGTCGAGGATGAACAGGACATGCTTCGGCAGGCCCGCATGCAAGCGGCGCACTTCCTCGAACGGCAGATAGGTGCCGGTCGGGTTGGCCGGATTGGCAATGAAGACGACCTTGGTGCGCGGTGTGATGCCAGCAAGAATGGCATCCACGTCGATGCGCTCATTGCTTTCCTTTACCGTAACCGGCGTTGCACCGGCTGCCAGCGTCTGGATCTTGTAAACGGCAAAGCCATGCTCGGTGATGATGGCTTCATCGCCGGGCGCAAGATAGGTCTGGCAGAGAAGGCCAAGCAGCTCGTCCGAACCATTGCCGCACAGGATGTTGCCAATGTTCAGGCCTTGCGTTTCGGCAATGGCCTCACGCAGCGCGAGCGCTTGTCCGTCGGGATAAATCTCCAGCTTTTCGCCGGCGTATCGATAGGCCTCCACAGCATGGGGGCTGGGACCGATCGGCGTCTCGTTGGAGGAGAGCTTATAGACCTTGGCAACGCCTTCCACATGTTCCTTGCCAGGCACGTAGGCTGCGATGTTGAGCAGGCCGGCCTTGGGCTGGGGACGGGAAAGGGTTTGCTGATCGGTCATGATTTTGGCTCCGCCAAAAGAACAGTGTTGCTTAACGGGACGCTCAAGGGATTTGAGCCCCGATGCGACATAAACCGCCATGGGCTGGAAGTCGAGAAAAACCTTGTTTTCAAGGGAAAAGCGTCAGGTTTCCGCTTCTTTCTGCTTTGCTTTGCGCAAGCCCCCGACGGGGGTTCCAAGCACCGGCACGAAAACACGGCGGGACGAGCGCTGCGCAACCGGCAGGCCCTGATAGAGGCGCTTCTGTGCCTCCACGACCAGAACGCCGGAGAAAAGCGGCCACAGCCGCCGCCCCATGCCTTCCAGCGCCAGACAGGGGCGCATCATCCAGCGACGCGTGGCGGGTGGAAAATGCAGGGCGTCGCTGACGGTGTTGACCGTGAAGTTGGCTTCGCGCAGCAAGGTGGAAAGCTGATCGCGGCTATAGGGTCGCCCGCTGCCGAAAGGTGTGTGCTCGAAGCGGGCCCAGACACCGCCGCGGTTCGGCACCACAATCACTAGCCGTCCATTAGGGGCAAGCACGCGCCACATTTCCTTCAGCGTTTCCTGCGCGTTTTCCGCATATTCCAGTGCATGCACCATCAAAACGCGGTCGATAGAGGAATCTGGCAGCGGCAGTTCTTCATCGAAGACCAAAGCCGTGCTGGATTTGTCGGCTGAAGGCCAGGCAATGGCGCCTTGTCCGGCGGGCATGAAGGCAAAAGTGCGCTCGGTATCGGCGCTGAACCGGTCAAGATAGGGGAGGCAGTAGCCCATTCCGACGAGACGCTCACCCGGTACGCGTTCCCACAGACCGGCAATCGCCATGCGTATGGCGCGCTCGGCCAAATGACCGAGTGTCGTGTCGTAAAAGGAGCGCAGTTCGATAATGTCCGGATGCATGCTGGCACGCTATATCAAATCCCGTCATCGGGGAATGGATATAAGCCTGAGCCTGTTGACAGGCGGGGTGCATTTTTCTCAAACCATGCTATAGAGCGTGCCTTCTGCATGACAGCACCTCCCGAAAGTCTGAAACGGCTTCGGGTGTGAGAAGTACAGCAAACGATCAGGAGAGAACCGACAATGCCAGAAGTCGGCGGCAAGACGATAGAAGTTCTGTTCAGCCCGGAAGATATTGCCGGTCGCAATCTTGAGCTGGCGAAGGCTATTGCCGAACGCAAGTTTCACAATCTGCTGACGATTTCCATTCTCAAGGGCTCGTTCATTTTCGCAGCTGACCTCATCCGCGCCATGCATGATGCAGGCGTTGAACCGGATGTCGAATTCATTACCGTTTCCAGCTATGGCAAGGGCACGACCAGCACCGAGGTTCGCCTGCTGCGCGATATCGACAGCGAAGTTCGTGATCGCGACGTGCTGTTGATCGACGATATTCTGGAATCAGGCAAGACGCTCAAATTCGTCCGCGAACTGATGCTGGAACGTGGTGCGCGCAGCGTTAGCATCGCCGTCCTGCTCGACAAGAGCGTGCGTCGCAAGGTTGATCTGGAAGCTGATTTCGTCGCCTTCGAATGCCCGGACTATTTTGTCGTCGGTTACGGCATGGACGTGGCCCATTCGTTCCGGCAGTTGCCTTACGTCGGACACGTCAAGGATTGAGCGGCAAATTCGTGATGTCGGGCTGCAAAGAGCGCTTTTCTGTGCGCCGGTGCTCACGTACCTTTAAGTACGCGCTACGGTGCTCGAAAATCACTCTTTTCGCCGTGGCCTGACGAATTTGCTGAACAGCTTCTAGAGCGGTTCCGAGCCGCTCGATCTATTTGTATTTTCGCATTATCCCACGCATCGAAGCAGGATCAGAAGTCAGTCCAGTGGACTGATTTCTCTGCGTAGGCGCTACGCACTTTTGCTGGAAATGCTCTAATCGAACTGTAACAGGCGCTGTAGATATTCCTTTTCCATCTGCGGCGTCAGCGCATTGCCGAGCTTGCGGCGGATTTCATCCAGAATCTCACGCGCGCGCTGAATATCGATTTCACCTGGAATTTTGGTGCCGCTGCCGTCATCAGCTCCCATTCCCTGCTGGCGTCCAAGCGGATCGCGTCCACGAGAACCATTCGCGCCCTGACCCTGCTGGCCATCCTGGCCCATCGCCTGCTGCATCTTCTGCATCATGTCGCGTCCGGCACGGCGCAAGGCGTCGAGAGCGCTGCCCTGATTGTCGTTGGCTTCCGCACCTTCATTGCGTCCGAGCGCTTCGGCGGCATTGCCCATGGATTTTCCGGCATCGCCGAAATCCTTGCCGGGTTCAATGCCCATGCCTTTCAGGTCTTCCGTGAGCTTCTGTAATTCCTGCTGCAATTGCTGCTGTTGCTGTTGCAGCTTGCGCATGGCCTCAGCCGTCTTTTCATCCGTCTGGCCGCCCTGCTGCGAGCCACCACCCTTGGAGCCGTCATCGCCGGGAAACAGGCCTTCCATGTCCTCGTCTTCGCCCTCTGTCCCCGCACCCGGATTGCTGTCGAACTGGCGCTGCTGCTGCTGGTCGAGATTGAATGTCTCGTTCATCATCTGCTGCTGGCGGCGCATCAGATCGCCAAGCTTGTTCATCTGCTGCTGCATCTGACCTTGCTGGCCCTGCTGACCCTGACCTTGTTGGCCGGGCTGCGCCTGTCCCATCTGCAGATTGTTCATCAGGTCCTGCAATTGCGAGAGAAGCTGTTCGGCCTGATCGCGGGAACCCTGACGGGCCAGATTTTCGATCTGGTCCATCATGCGCTGCAGATCTTTTTCCGTCAGCATCCGGGCATTGGGATCCGGCGCTGACTGGCGCGCATTCGGGTTCTGCTGCTGGCGCTGGGCGAATTCGCGCAGGAAGTCCTGCATCGCCTTGCGCAGATCGGCGGTGAGTTTCTCGATCTCTTCCTGCGAGGCACCGTTTTGCAGCGCGTTTTTGAGCGCTTCCTGCGCCTGACGCAGACGCTTTTCAGCTGCCGAAAGATTGCCGTCTTCAATACCCAGCGCCACCTGCCACATGTAGTCGGCAGTCTCGCGGAGCGAATCATCGCTGCGCGCCAGACGAAGCTTTGTACGGATGGTCACGAGGCCGAGATAATGCGCGGCGTTCTTGATCGTTTCTTCCGGACGCAGCATCAGCGCCGAGAGCATGTCCAGTACATGATCGCGCTGATTGGCGTCGAGCGCCAGAATACGCCGCTGTTCGGCAATTGCGCGCGCAAGCGGGTTGCTGAATGGCCGTTCTGGAAGCGTTGTTGTCTTGGTTTCACTGCGGCCGACCTGACCTGCCGCGTCGGTGACGACGAGGGTCAGTGCCACTTTCTGGCCAGCCCACGGATGTTCGGTCAGGTCCTTCGAGGTGGTGGCTTCCTTCACGCCACGGCGTGGCAGTGCGAGCGGCAGTTCAGGTGCTTCGTAAAGCGGCGTTGCTTCTTCGTCTTCATCGATTTCCAGCGGCACGATTTCAGCAAAAGCCTTGGCCGGCGCATAATCGTCATCGATTTCATAGGTGAGTTGCAGCGTGCCGTTCAGCGCGCGACCGGGTTCCTTGGTAAAGCTGATTGTCGGCGGCGTGTCCGGCGTCACCGCAAATTTCCAGCGCGCATCGGTGCCGGAAAGCGTCAGGGTTTCGTCTTCACGCAAATCGTAGCGGAAGTTGCGGCTGCCCGCGACGGCGCTTTCTTCCGGCGTCTGCACCGGCTTCAGCCCCTTGGGTTCGGTCTGCTCTTCCTTCGGTACGATCGGCTGGACATCCCGCTGTTCGCCTTCTGCATTGGTTGCGGTCAGGCGTTCCGAACTGCCGCCGATGACGCGGACCGAAAGCACACTGCCTTCCGGAACCGTAATCGCCTCGGCATTGTGGGCATTGTCGGCGCTGACCGTCAGGAAGACCGGCGCGCGGCCTGTATAGCGCGGTGGCGTCACCCAGGCATCGACGCGGGCAACAGCACCGCCTTCACCCGGGCGAATGTGAAACGCATCGGCAATGCGCCCGCTGCTTGAACTGGATGTATAGGCGAGCGCCGTGACGAACAGCAGCGCCACGGCGGCGCGCAGGCCATAAGGATCGCGTTCGGGAAGGCGCGGTCGTGGCAGGCCGGATTGCAGGTTCTTCAGCCGTTCGGCCATGCGGCGCTGGTGTTCGCGCCACAGAGCCTGCGAGAAAGGATCGTGGGTGCCGGTGGCCATGTGGCCGGACTGCACGGCCAGCGGTTCGTGCACAAGGCCGTTCACCGCCTCGATCCGCGCCGTCACATCGTCTTCGGTCGGTTGGCGGAAGCGGGATGGGAGATAGAGCGCAACCAGCCCTGCCAGCGCGAAGACCGTTAGCACGGCGATATGCAGCCAGCGCGGCATCATGCTGAACAGGCCAAACCAGCTGATGCTTGCGAAAAGTGCTACCAGCAGAATCAGCGGCAGGACCAGCGGCCACAGACGTTCAAACCCGACAGACAGGAACGTGCGCAGACGCAGACGCCGCAACAGCGCACCATCGCCTGAAAACAGGCGCAAAAAGGCATCCCGCATCAGTTGCGGCTTATCCTTCTTGTCGTGGCCTTGATCCGTCATCCGGGCTTTCTGCTCTGTCTGCCAGTGTGCAATCGAATGACAGGATAACATGCATCATGGCAAAGGCGAGGCTTCGCCATGATTAATTGGGCCATGATCAATATCGGCCATGATCCGAATGGACTATAGCCAGTCTGGAATGGAATCGAGCGCGAGCAGCTCTTCGTAAGTGTGGCGCGGGCGAACGACATGGTAGCGATCCCCATCCACCAGCACTTCCGGCACCAGAAGACGACTGTTATAGGTGCTCGATAGAACCGCGCCGTAGGCACCAGCCGTGCTGACGGCGATCAGGTCGCCGGGCGCTGGCTTTGTCGTTTCGCGGTCGAGGCCGAGATAGTCGCCCGTTTCGCAAACAGGCCCGACGAAATCGGCGCGGATGCGCGGCGCATCGTCCTTCGCCAGCTTGACCGGGCGGATATCGTGGAATGCTTCATAAAGCGTCGGGCGGATAAGATCATTCATCGCGGCATCAACGATGATGAAGTTCTTCGCATCGCCTTCCTTGACGAAAATCACTTCCGTCACCAGCAGACCGGCATTGCCGACGATCAGACGGCCCGGCTCGAAAACGGTCTTCAGGCCAAGCGGCTTGATGTGCTTGGCAACAATTTCCGCATAGGCCACGGGCAGCGGCGGCGGGTTGTTGTCGGTGCGGTAAGGAATGCCCAGACCGCCGCCAACATCGACATGGCGGATATTGTGGCCATCGGCGCGCAATTCCGTCACCAGTTGCGCCATCAGCGCAAAGGCGTTGTCGAACGGTTCGAGATCGATGATCTGGCTGCCGATATGCATATCGATGCCGACGACATCGATACCGGGCAGGCTCGCCGCACGAGCATAGGCCTGACGCGCCTTGACGCGCGGAATGCCGAATTTGTTTTCAGACTTGCCGGTCGAGATCTTGGCGTGGGTCTTGGCGTCAACATCCGGATTGATGCGCAGTGATACCGAGGCGACCTTGCCAGCTGCAACTGCGCGAGCCGAGAGAATTTCCAGCTCCGGTTCGGATTCGACATTGAAGCAGTAGATACCGGCTTGCAGCGCGAAATCCATTTCGCGCGGCGTCTTGCCGACGCCCGAAAAGACGATCTTGCTGGCGGGAATGCCTGCGGCGAGCGCACGGCGTATTTCGCCTTCCGAAACGGTATCGGCACCGGCGCCGAGTTTCGCCAGCGTCTTCAACACCGCCAGGTTCGAGTTGGCCTTCAGCGCATAGGCGATCGTTGGTTCCATGTCAGCGAAAGCTTCGCTGAACACCCGGAAATGACGCTCGATCGTGGCGCGGGAATAGACATAGAACGGCGTGCCGACCGCCTTGGCGATTTCAGGCAGGCTGACATTTTCGGCGTGCAGCACGCCGTCGCGATATTCAAAATGATTCACGGAAGATAGTCCTTCTGGGAACTAGAGCAGCTTATCAAGAATGAAAGGCTTGTCTTCCTTGGGTTTCGGCTTGGTATGCCCCTGATCGTCGGTAATCAGCGACGACGGTGGCGGCTCCAGCGGGCCCTTGCGTCCACAGGCGGCAAGCGTGGCCGCGAGTGCGGCGATCATAAGCACGGTAGAAATAGCGGAGCGGCCTGTCATCAGCTTTGGTTCCTGAATCAAAATCTATTTGCGCTAGCTGTAACGCAAAAATCTCAAGAGTGAAATCACCCGTTGCCCGGATGATTTCACATGACTTTATCTTGAACGGCTACAGTGTCTGAATCAAAAAGCGGCAGCCGTGGCGAAAATGGTGATTTCGAGAACCGGAGCGCAGCGTACTTTTGGGTACGTGAGCCTAGGTAAGCGCAGAAATTGCCATTTGCAGACCGGCATAGCGACTTTTAGATCAGACACTCACGCCTTCACGATACGCTTCTTCCAGTAGCGGATCTGGCGGCGCACTTCCTGCGGGGCCGTACCGCCGAAGGACTGGCGGCTCTTGACCGATTTCTCGACCGTGAGATAGCCGAAGATCGCATCGGTGATGCCCGGGTGGATCGATTGCAGCTCATCCAGCGAGAGCTTGGCGAGGTCGACCTTGCGGCTTTCCGCCAGAGCAACAGCGCGACCGGTGACGTGATGCGCTTCGCGGAAGGGCAGACCCAGTTCCCGCACCAGCCAGTCAGCCAGATCGGTCGCCGTGGAATAGCCCGAACCGGCAGCCTTCTTCATGGATGCGACATTGATGGTCAGGTCGCGCACCATGCCAGCCATGGCGGCGATGGCGAGTTCCAGATTTTCGGCAGCGTCGAACACCTGTTCCTTGTCTTCCTGCATGTCCTTGGAATAGGCGAGCGGCAGACCCTTCATGATGGTCAGAAGTGCAACCAGCGAACCGTTGATACGGCCCGTCTTGGCGCGGACCAGTTCGGCGGCATCCGGATTTTTCTTCTGCGGCATGATCGACGAGCCGGTGGAGAAGGCGTCGGACAGGCGCACGAAGTTGAACTGCGGCGTCGACCAGATGACGATTTCTTCCGCAAGGCGCGACAGATGACCGGCGCAGATTGACGCGAGCGACAGGAATTCCAGCGCATAGTCGCGGTCGGAAACGCTGTCGAGCGAGTTGCGGGTCGGTTCGCGGAAGCCGAGCGTCTTCGCTGTCATGTGGCGGTCGATCGGGAAACCGGTGCCTGCAAGGGCTGCGGCACCCAGCGGCGATTCATCCATGCGCTCAATTGCATCGCGCACGCGGGACAGATCGCGGCCGAACATTTCCACATAGGCCATGCAATGATGGCCGAAAGTGACAGGCTGCGCGGTCTGGAGATGGGTGAAACCCGGCATGACTGTTGCCGCATGTTCTTCGGCGCGTTCCAGAAATGCTTCGATCAGGTTCTTCAGGGCGACGGCAGTCTTTTCCATCTCCTGCTTGACCCAGAGACGAAAATCGACAGCCACCTGATCGTTGCGCGAGCGGGCCGTGTGCAGGCGTCCGGCGGAAGGGCCGATCAGATCGGCCAGCCGCGCCTCGATATTCATGTGAATGTCTTCAAGCTTGCGTGAGAAGGTGAACTTGCCGTCTTCAATTTCCTTGAGGATGGTTTTCAGGCCCTGCTCGATCTGCTTATGATCGTCTGCCGTAATGATGCCCGTCTTTGCAAGCATGGCGGCATGTGCGAGCGAGCCCTGGATGTCTTGCGCGTAGAGCTTGCGGTCGAAGCCGATCGATGCATTGATCTCTTCCATGATCGCATCGGGTCCTGAGGCAAAACGGCCGCCCCACATCTGATTGCTTGATTTTTGTTCGCTCATGCTCATATGCCCCGAGTGACGATTTGGCCGGATAATAGAAAGAAGTGACGCGACATGGCAGAAGACAACGAAAAGGCGAAATCGGGAAATCGCAAGATCGTCCTTCTTGCAGCCCTTGCCGGTGTCATTGCCGGTATTGGGGCGGTATACGTGATGGAGCGCCCCTCTGGCAATGTGGTAGCGGCTAATGTTTCTGCCGAAAATGACGAAGCGTCCGCCCAATGCGCCCTCAAAGCCGATTCCCTGAAGGGACTGGACGCGGCTGCAACCGGTGGCGTGGCTGCCATGCGCCCGGCGGAAAAGCCTATTTCCGTTGCTCATCTGGCTTTCACCGGCCCCGACGGCAAGCAGATGACGCTTGGTGATTACAAGGGCAAGACGCTTCTCGTTAATCTCTGGGCGACCTGGTGCGCGCCATGCCGTGAGGAAATGCCCGCCCTCGACAAATTGCAGGCCGAAAAGGGCGGCAATGATTTCGACGTTGTGGCGATCAATATAGACACAGGTTCCGACGACAAGCCGAAGGGCTTTCTGAACGAGATCGGCATCAAGAACCTTGCCTTGCATCGCGATGCGACCATGGCGAGTTTCAATGAGCTGAAGCGCAAGAACCTCGCTTTCGGCTTGCCGGTCACACTTCTGGTCGACAAGGAAGGCTGTCAGATCGCCTCCATGAACGGTCCTGCTCCATGGGAAGGGCCTGACGCCATGAAACTGATCGAAGCAGCGCAAAAACTTTAGAGCGTGTACCGATCCGAATGAATCGGATCGACGCTCTAAATTCTTTTGTTTAACGCATAATCTTATCGATCCTCGTTTCACTCCGGTCGGATTATGCTTTAGTCCTCGACAAAGTCCGGAATTGGTGGCTTCCTCCTTTTTCTAAGGAGACTTCCCATGAGCCTCGACGTCTGGCTGGCATTCACCGCAGCATCTATCGTGCTTCTGATCATTCCGGGGCCGACAGTTCTGCTCGTCGTTTCTTACGCGCTGGGACAGGGCTGGAAGACGGTTTTCCCGATGGCGGTGGGTGTGGCGCTTGGCGATTTCACGGCCATGACCCTGTCGATGTTAGGCGTCGGCGCGCTGCTCGCGGCTTCAGCAACTGTGTTCACGGCGGTCAAATGGATTGGTGCAGCCTATCTCGTCTGGCTGGGCATCAAGCTTTTCCGGGCAGGCGGCACGATGAACGCGAAGGCGCGGCATGACAAGGTGCATCCGGCAAAGATGCTGGTTCACGCCTGGTTGGTGACAGCGCTCAACCCAAAGAGCATTACTTTCTTCGTGGCGTTTCTGCCGCAGTTTCTCAGCCCGCATCGGGATTTTCTGACCCAGATGCTGGTCTTCGAAAGCACGTTTCTGGTGCTCGCTTTCCTCAATGCCTTCGCTTATGCGCTGACGGCGGCGCGGGCGCGGCGCTTCTTTGCCAGCGAGCGGGCCTTGCGGATTTTCAATCGCGCGGGCGGAACCCTGCTGATCGGCGCTGGTGTGGCAACCGCGACGATCCGGTCAAGCTGAGGTAAAACCGGCGCGCTTCAGCCGTACAATGGCGAGATCGAGCGCCGACAGAAAGGCCGAACGGTCCTTCGGTGAAAATGGCGCGGGGCCGCCGGTGATTTCTCCGGCAGAGCGTAACGAATCCATCAGATTGCGTGTCGCGAGTGTGTTGCCGATGGTGCTCTGCGTGTGAACGCGCCCATTGGGCGCGATGACCGATGCGCCCTTTTCAAGTGAGCGGCTAGCAAGCGGAATATCGGCGGTGATGACGATTGCCCCCGGTTGTGCATTTTCGGCGATCCAGTCGTCCGCCGCATCCAGCTTGTCCGATACGACAACCCGTTCCACCCGTTCGGCATCGCGCGGGATTGCCACGTGACTGTTGGCAACCAGCACCACCGGAAGGTTGTGACGCTCGGCGACGCGGTAGATTTCAGCCTTCACCGGGCAGGCATCGGCGTCGACAAGAATGCGGATCGTATTGGTTTCAGCGGTCATCCGTTCTCCATAAAAGGAGTGTCGGCTTTTGGCAAATTGAACGCTGCAATCAGATTTATGCGATAGGCGTTTCTAGCGAAGCGGTATATGGCGGGCCAAAATAAGAGAGTTTGTCATGGCCGCCCGTTTCTTCCCCATCATGTTTGTTCTGCTCTGGGCCACTGGCTTTATCGGGGCCGGGCTGTCCATGCCCTATGCGGAACCCTTCACTTTCATGGCGGTGCGGTTCTCCATTGCGGCAGTCATCATGACGTTCTGGGCGCTGGCAAGCAGGGCTGCGTGGCCGAAGGGGGCGACGCTGGTTCATGCAGCCATCGCTGGTTGTCTGATCCATGGCGCTTATCTCTCGGCGCTGTTCTGGGCCGTGCATCACGGTCTGCCTGCTGGCATGTCGGGCCTCGTCGCCGGTTTGCAACCCATGCTCACAACGCTGATCGCCGCCATGCTTCTCGGGGAAAGAGCAAGTGGACGTCAGTGGGCGGGACTGCTCATCGGTTTTCTTGGCGTGGCCATGGTCGTCTGGCCGAAGTTTTCCGCTGGTAGCGGCGTCGACCCGAAAAGCCTTGCCGCAGCATTTTTTGCGGTGTTGGCCATCAGCACGGGCACGGTCTGGCAGAAGCGTTTTGGAACGACCGGCGATTTGAAGACAGGCACTGCGGTTCAGTATATCGCCGCCGCTACGCTGACGGCTATCTGTGCCTTTGCGTTCGAAACCCGGGTGATGATCTGGTCACCGCAGCTCATTTTCGCGCTGGTCTGGCTGACGCTGGCGATTTCCATCGGTGCCATTCTGGCGCTTCTGGTGATGATCCGCGAGGGTGCGATGTCGAAAGTCGCATCGCTGTTCTATCTCGTGCCGGGCACCGCAGCGATCATGGCCTATCTGATTTTTGGCGAGACGCTCGGTCCGATCCAGATTGCAGGCATGGTCGTCACCACGCTTGGCGTGGCCCTGACGACGATGAAGCGCTGATTATTCGACGATCAAATCCGGCTGCTGCTCGCGTTTGCGGAAATTCATGATTGCTGCGTTGATTTCTGCGCCGATGATGAAGATAGCCGACAGCATATAGAGGAAAACGATAGCCACCATGATCGAGGCAAGGCCCGCATAGGTGGAAACATAATTGGCAAAAGTCTCCAGATATTTCGCAAAGGCGGTTGCGGCGGCAAGCCAGGCGAAAAGTGTGATGATGATGCCGGGCAGGATATCGCCAAGGCCGCGGCGTCCGGCTGGCAGCCAGATATGCACCATGAACAGCGCCAGCACCAGAACCGCCACGGCGACACTATAGCGCCAGAACGCGATAGTGCCGGTGAAGGGTGCAATGTCGGGAAACCATTGTTCGGCAATGCGCACGGCGAGCGGTGCGAGAACCAGCAGGAAGCTGATTGCCATCAGGCTGAGAGTGCCGACCAGAACGAAACCGAGGCTTTGCAGGCGGCAAAAGATGATCGAGCGCTGGTCGGTGACGCGATAGGCGCGATTGAGCGCGATGCGCAGCGCCTCCACGCCATTGGAGGCAAAATAGGCGGCGGCGATCACACTGAGGGTCAAAAGCCCCCGACGCTGAACCGTCAGAACATTGGTCACTTCATTGGCGATGGGGGCCGCGATATTCGACGGCCACATGTCGAAAATGACATGGACCGCCGTTTGAGCAAATTCCTTGGTGCCGAGAAAGCTGGCCAGCGAGGTTGCGAAGATCAGGAAAGGAAACAGCGCCATCAGGCCTGACAGGGCGATGTGACTGGCAAAAGCCCAGCCGTCGTCCGAACTGAAATGACCGAGCACATCATAGGTAATCTGACGGAGAAAACGTCTGACTTTTCGCATCCGCAGATTTTACCCCTTCGATCATTGGCCCAAGTTTCAGACACTTAAATCTAGCATCACCTGTCAGATTGCAAGGGTTGCGCCGTTTTAAAGCCCTTGCGAATCAAGCACTGTGGAAGAAACGCGGCGGCAGGACAGGACGAA
Organism: Brucella sp. 22210; assembly: GCF_052045675.1. Lineage (NCBI taxonomy): Bacteria > Pseudomonadati > Pseudomonadota > Alphaproteobacteria > Hyphomicrobiales > Brucellaceae > Brucella > Brucella sp. 22210. The sequence continues at coordinate 5,472 of NZ_JBQEPD010000001.1, read as the reverse complement.
ATGGCTGAGGAACACGCAAATCGCAGCATCATCATAACCGGCTGTTCTTCCGGCATTGGCGCTTATTGCGCGGAAGCCTTGCATCGTCGTGGATGGCAGGTATTTGCCACCGCTCGCAAGGAACAGGATATCGCCGCTCTGCAAGCCAAGGGGATGGCGGCGTATTATCTTGATTATGCCGAGCCGGACTCCATTGCTGCCCTTGCCGACGAAGTGTTGCGCAAGACGGATGGCAGGCTGGGTGCGCTGTTCAATAATGGCGCTTATGCCCAGCCGGGCGCAGTCGAGGATTTGCCGGTGGAAGCGCTTCGCGCCCAGTTCGAAGCCAATTTCTTCGGCTGGCATGATCTGACGCGACGGGTGGTGCCCGTCATGCGCGGGCAGGGGCACGGGCGCATCGTTCATTGTTCGTCGATCTTGGGGCTGGTACCGATGAAATGGCGCGGCGCTTATGTCGCGTCCAAATTCGCGATTGAAGGCCTAATGCTGGCGCAGCGCATGGAGCTTGAAGGCTCCGGTGTGGAGGTTTCGCTGATCGAGCCGGGGCCGATCGCATCCCAATTCACCTATAATGCCGCCCGGCATGCGCAGGCCAATATCGATCTGGAGGCCTCGGTGCATCGCGAACTTTATCAGCGCCAGATGGCCAAGCTGACAAGCGGCGGCACCAAATCGAAGAACAAGCTTGGACCGGAAGCCGTCTATGATGTACTGCTTCACGCATTGGAGGCGCCGCGTCCACGTCCGCACTATGCGGTAACGAGACCGGCGAAACTGGGAATTCTGGCGCGCCGCCTGATGCCATCGCGCTGGCTGTACCGGATGCTGTCCGATCAGTCTTGAAAAACAAGGGGCTGCGGATGATGGGAAGGGAACAAGATGGACGTTGTGTTCAAAGGCGCAGCCATGGTGGCCATGTTCGCCGTGGCGATTGTGTTGATCATTGGCCTGCGCAATATGATGCGCGGTGGTGATGCCAATTTTTCCAACAAGATGATGCAGTTACGCGTATTCCTGCAATTCATCGCAATCGTTCTGATCGTGGGCGCTATCTATTTCGCGCGGCACACCGGCGGTCAGTAAGCCATGGTCAAGCTCAACAAGATTTACACGCGCACCGGCGATGACGGCACCACTGGCCTTGCCAGCGGCCCGCGCCGTCTGAAGTCCGATCTGCGTGTGGAAGCCTATGGCACGGTGGATGAAGCCAATGCCTGCATCGGCATGGCGCGGATTCATACCGGCGAATATGCTGAAATCGACGCGATGCTCTCGCGCATCCAGAACGATTTATTCGATCTCGGGGCCGATCTTTCGACGCCGGATGACGGCAAGCCGCTGGCTTATGAACCGCTGCGCATCGTTGCGTCGCAGGTTGCCCGCGTGGAAGCGGATATCGATGGTCTCAACGCCCATCTCCAGCCATTGCGCTCTTTCATTTTGCCGGGCGGCTCGGCGGCATCGGCAGCACTTCATCTGGCGCGCACGGTTTCACGCCGCGCCGAGCGCCTGATGGTGGCGCTGGCGAAGATCGAGGGTGAGGTGGTGTCGCCGGAGGCTCTGCAATATATCAACCGCCTCTCGGATTTTCTCTTCGTCGCCTCCCGCGCCGTCAATGACAACGGCGCGAAAGACGTGCTCTGGGTGCCAGGCGCAAATCGGTAGTCAGACGCCCCGTTTGTTGCCCCAGATCAGCACATGCAACTGGGGCAGCACATGCGCTTCGAACCAGCGGTCTGCAATCACCGTGTCCACCAACCATTCCATGCGGCGCATGATGCCGTCGATGTCGATCAGCGCATCATCTGCTTCGGGCGGTGGCGGTGTGTGATTGCCGGGTTGGAGATAGACCGGCAGCCGGGGATGACGCGCCGAGACATGCTTTGCGAAGGCATAATCGGCATCATCGAAGATCACGAATTTCAGCACCACCCGCGGCTTCGGTCCTGCCGCTTCGACACAGGCCGCCAGCGCATCGGGGTCGAATTCCATTTCGCTTGACGGTGGCTTGGGGCTAAGCACCAGCGTGTCCAGCGCCGAAAACCAGTCCTTGGCGATAGAGCCTTGGGTTTCCAGCGCAAAGCGATAACCCTCCACCTTGCCATGGGCGATGAGAGGTCCAAGAGGTTGTATCGCCGGATTGCCGCCAGAAAGTGACACTGTTAACGGCTTATTTCCCGAAAGTGTCGTCACTTCATGCCAGATGGCTTCGATACCCATAGGCTTCCATTCATGGCGAAAGCGGCTTTCGACCGCGTGCAGGCTGTCGCACCATGCGCAACGGTAGTCGCAGCCGCCTGTGCGCACGAAGACAGTCGGCTCGCCGATGAGCACGCCCTCGCCTTGAATGGTGGGGCCGAAAATCTCGCTAATGCGGATTTCGGATGCCGGTTTCATGGCTTTACACTTGGACGATATTCCGCCCATGTTTTTGGCGTTTCACTCACCCGCACAGCCGAAATTTCCGGCCAGCGCGAATGGCACCAGTCGAAGAAATGCTTTGCCAGCGTTTCGGCTGTTGTTTGGCCATGACCCAGCACATCGTTGAGATGCCGGTGATCGAAAGCGTCATCAATATAGTGTTTGAACGGCGCCAGCTCGTGATAGTCGCGCACGAAGCCATGACCGTCGAGACCGGGGGCGGAAAGCTCCACTTCAACAATGTAATTATGGCCGTGCAGCCGTGCGCATTGATGATTGGCAGGTAGTCCGGTCAACTGGTGTGATGCGGAGAAATGAAACTCCTTGGTGATGCGAAACATCAGGCGTTCCTCCGCTCAACGGCTTCACGCCAGAAATCGGCATCCTCATAGATGGTCGGGTCTGTGACGCCTGCGAGGTGAAACGCCTCGCGACGTTCCACGCAGGTGCCGCAGCGACCGCAATGGTGTTCGCCGCCCTTGTAGCAGGACCATGTCGCCTCGAAAGGCGTGTCGTGTTTTGCGCCATCGGTGACGATATCGGCCTTGGATGCGTGCACATAAGGTGCCAGCAGCTTGATATCTGCATAGCCGTCCAGCGCATGATTCTGCATGGTCTGGAAGGCGTCGATAAAGCCGGGACGGCAATCGGGATAGATGAAATGATCGCCGCCATGGACGGCCAGCGCCACCGCATCGGCCTTTTGCGCAGCGGCCACACCAAAGGCAATCGCCAGCATGATGGCGTTGCGATTGGGTACGACGGTGATCTTCATCGTCTCTTCGGCATAGTGACCGTCCGGAACATCGACATCATCAGTCAGCGCCGAGCCGGTGAGGCTGGCACCGATGGTGCGGATATCGATGATCTGGTGCGGAACGCCGAGCCGTTCGGCGCAGGCTCTGGCTGAATCCAGCTCCTTCTTATGCCGTTGGCCGTAATCGAAGGAGAGAAGGGCAGTGAGTTCATGTTCCGCTGCGCTTCTATGCGCAAGCGAAACGGAGTCGAGTCCGCCGGAGCAGACGACAAGCGTTTTCATAGTCAGGGTTCCTTGTTTTGACCGGGTAGGCTGCGACCGGTTAGTGCGGAGCGTGTCGTAAAGCAGGATGACGCCTTTGTAAACGCCACAGATAAGGGAACAGAAGGCCTCTCAGGGGATGTCGCAATCTGAGAATGAAGTTCTGTCAGAATAAATGGATATTAATCGATATAGATTGCCGAGGCTGATTGACGTGCACGTCAGGCGTCTTTACGTTTCCCGCCGATTTCTAATAGGAAGCGCCGTGGCTAAAGGCTTTGTCACAGTGCTTTTTTCGGAGCCGCTTCCATGTCGGGTTCCCGTCGGAATCTGACATGCGGGCGGTGTTTCATGGCGGCATAGTCGTGCCGCAGGATTCATTGAAGAGGTGGTCGCGGATGAAAGTCCTTGTCGCAGTAAAACGTGTCGTCGATTACAATGTTAAGATCCGCGTTAAGGGCGACGGATCAGGCGTTGAGCTTTCGAATGTGAAGATGTCGATGAACCCGTTCGACGAGATTGCGGTTGAAGAGGCGATCCGCCTGAAGGAAGCTGGCAAGGTCACGGAGATTGTGGCTGTATCGGTCGGCCCGGCACAGGCGCAGGAAACACTGCGCACGGCACTTGCCATGGGTGCGGATCGCGCCATTCTGGTGAAGACCGACGAGACGGTCGAGCCGCTCGGCGTCGCCAAGGTCTTGAAGGGCGTGGTCGATGCGGAAAAGCCAGACCTCGTCTTCCTCGGCAAGCAGGCCATTGACGACGATGCCAACCAGACCGGCCAGATGCTGTCGGCGCTTCTCAACTGGAGCCAGGCAACCTTTGCCTCGAAAGTGGAACTGGGCGACGGTTCGGCCAAGGTCACGCGCGAAGTGGATGGCGGTCTGCAGACCATCGATGTGAAGCTTCCGGCGATTGTCACGGTTGATCTTCGTTTGAACCAGCCGCGCTATGCATCGCTGCCAAATATCATGAAGGCAAAGAAGAAGCCGCTGGACGAGAAGTCGCCTGCCGATTTCGGTGCCGATATCACAGCGCGCCTGAAGGTCCTGAAGACCGAAGAACCGGGTGGCCGCAAGGCTGGCGTCAAGGTTGGCTCGGTTGGCGAGCTGGTCGAGAAGCTTAAAGCTGATGGCATCATCTAAGAAATCGGAAGGGACACGATAAATGGCTATTCTTCTTTTTGCCGAACATGACAATGCAACCCTTTCGGACCAGACGGCAAAGGCGCTGACGGCAGCCGCCCAGATCGGCGGCGATGTCGATATTCTGGTTGCAGGCAAGGGCGCAAAGGCGGCAGCCGATGCTGCTGCCAAGCTGAAAGGCGTGCGCAAGGTTCTGCTGGCTGAAAGCGATGCGCTGGAAAACCGTCTGGCTGAGCCAACGGCAGCGCTCATCGTGGCACTCGCCGCCAATTACGACACGATCATCGCTCCGGCGACGACCTCGGCCAAGAACATCCTGCCGCGCGTTGCAGCACTTCTCGATGTGATGCAGTTGTCGGAAATCATGGAAGTCGTATCGGCAGACACGTTCAAGCGTCCGATCTATGCAGGCAATGCGATCCAGACTGTCCAGTCCACCGACGCCAAGAAGGTGATCACGGTGCGCACGGCCTCTTTCCAGGCCACCGGCGATGGCGGTTCGGCTGCGGTTGAAAGTGCAACTGTGCCTGCCGATCCAGCATTGTCTAGCTTTGTTGGCAATGCGCTGTCGGCTTCGGACCGTCCGGAACTGACCTCGGCCAAGATCATCATCTCGGGCGGTCGTGCACTTGGTTCGGCTGAGAAGTTCCAGGAAGTGATCCTGCCGGTTGCTGACAAGCTCGGTGCGGCGGTTGGTGCCAGCCGTGCGGCAGTCGATGCGGGCTATGCGCCAAACGACTGGCAGGTTGGCCAGACGGGCAAGGTTGTTGCACCGGAGCTTTACATCGCTGTCGGCATTTCCGGCGCGATCCAGCATCTGGCAGGCATGAAGGACAGCCGCGTCATCGTCGCCATCAACAAGGACGAAGAAGCGCCGATCTTCCAGGT